>JABJGO010000094.1 GCA_018662225.1 Rhodospirillales bacterium
CGATGCGGAAACAAAATGCGCGCTGGTAGTAATAGCGCACATCAGCAATGACATCGGAGCCGACTTATTCAACACACTCAGCCAAGGCCGGAAGTTCCTGATGCTGCTAGACAGGGCAGTAAATCAATCCATCGGACATTACACTAGTTGGAAACACGGTTTTCCTAATCACCCATTCCAGCCTTGATAAGGCCACTGATAAAGTGCTCACGGTCTTTTGCGTGCTCGAATGGCAAAGCTTGATCCACAAATGAAATAGCAGCGTCAGGTTTGATCGTGTACACGCGTTCCAAGGCGATTTTGGCTTCATCAATTCGGCCGAGTAAGGCGAGAGCACTGACTTCCGGCATATATGTCCATACGGCATTTTGTGGTTGCTGCTGTCCTTTCCTTGCCCACTCAAGTGCCTCCTCATAACGATTGAGCAAAATCAACGCGATGGCTTTACTGGCCATGAACGCCCACATAAGAGGATCACGGGGTGAATATCGCATGGCTCTATCATGGGAAACGATGGCTTCTTCCGGACGTCCCAAATGCCAAAGGCTGTGTGCACGTCCAAAATGTGCACTGGCATAACTTGGGTTCAGGGTCAGCGCTAGGTCACAATTCGCAATTGCCGTTTCGTGCTCTTGTCGTGCTGTAAGAACCCGCCCCAGTGCCACGTAAGCGTAGGGATTGTTCTGGTCAAGCTGTATGGCCTGCTTACCGGCATCGAAGGCTTCTGACAAGATGCGTTCGCGGTCGCTTGCAAAGCCCAGAGTGTTGTCATAGTAGAGATCGAAGGCCAAGCCAGCATAAGCGGATGAGAAATTCGGATCGAGACTGATAGCGCGGCGAAAGAACACCTTGGCTTGGCTACTGTCCTCAGCCGTATACTGATAAAGATGCCACAATCCTCGCTGATAACTCTCCCATGCTCCCAAATTCTCCGGCGGTATGAGCTTTGCACGTTGACGTTCCGTGCTCGCCAGGTGAGGCTCAATCGCCGCGACAATCGCAATCGTAACTTCATCCTGAAGAACGAAAATGTCTTCTAAGTCTCGGTCGTATCGTTCAGCCCAAACATGCTGGTCAGTGGTCGCATCAATAAGCTGGGCCGTTATGCGAACCCTGTTTCCAGCCTTACGCACACTGCCTTCAACGACATAGCGCACGCCAAGCTTCTCGCCAATGTCCTTAATGTCGATTGATTGTCCCTTGAAAGCAAAAGAGGAATTTCGTGCGATGACAAACAACGATTCAAAGTTTGAAAGCTGGGTGATGACATCTTCGCTAATGCCATCAGCAAAGAACTCCTGATCGGGATCGTTGCTCATGTTGTCGAACGGCAACACCGCAATCGAGGGTTTCTCAGGTAGAGCAAGAACCGTTGATGTCGATGGCTCAAGCATGCCCTTCGACATGGACGCAATCGCATATACGCGCACTGGTTGGGAGATGTGTTTCATCTCTTGCTCTCCCATATCCTTGAAATCAGCATCAATCCTGTTACGCACCTGATTGTAAACGTCACCGGAGATACAAATACCACCAGGGTCAGCCAAGGCCTCAAGCCGGGCCGCGATGTTGACCCCCTCGCCGTGAACGTCACCGCCGTCATCGGTAATGTCACCCACATTGATGCCCATACGGAAGTCTAAGGAACTGGACGCTAGTTCTTCCTGCAAAGCGATAGCGCAATCGACAGCATCTTGCACCGAGGGAAACTCAACCAAAAAACCATCGCCGGTGAACTTGATCATGTGGCCCGATTTTTCACCAACGCGGGGCTTGATCACGTCGTCACGCGCGGCTTTCCATGCAGCCACCGTGTCGTCGGTGTCCTGTTCTACCAGTTGGGTATAGCCGGCTACGTCAGCCGCAAGGATAGCTGCAAGTCTGCGCTGGTTGGAGTTGCCTTCCATAGTGTCTCCCAAGAAGATGCCTGAAAGCATTTTAGAGAGAGATTACGTTGCTGCAATTTAATTAAGTAGTTTTGGGTCAGCAAATGTCTGCTTTGGGTCAGTTGCAGACCTTTTTGACGATCCAGAATGCCGCCTGCTTTGCCACTATAAGCAGAAGTCTTCGCAGAATATGGCCGATTCAACCCCAACAGCAGAAGAATTCCAGGGACGTTAGTCAGTTCAGCTAATAGCCGTAAGCGGACTCTAGTGGTTCCGGTGTCAAATGTCCGCCGCTGGAGACAGAATCGGAACTGTTACTTCCAATAATATCAAATTTGTTTTCTATAACTTGCAGCTATATTCCACGCCAGTGACCGCATTTACAGATTCTGGCTATTCGAACTTGGGAGAATGGCAAGCGAGAGCTAAGCATTGAATCATAACTGTGGCCGCGAGAAATCCTGTCATCCCGCCAACATCGTGCGGCGGGCTTACTGTGTTCACATCGAAAGCGACGAAGTTCAATCCGGCAAGCCCTTGGAGTAAAGATAAACCTTCTCGTGCTGTGGCTCCACCCCAAGTAGGCGTACATACGCCTGGCGCACAGGAAGGGTCAAAGAAGTCCATATCAAAACATAGATAAACCGGCTTGCCCGAGAACTTTTCATGGATCTGCGACAGGACGTCATCGAAACCGCGCTGAAACAATTCGTCGCCATCAATAAGACCGTAACCATGTTCCCGCGTGTGCTCGAACACACCCTGCCGGGTAACAGTGCCGCGAGGGCCGACATGCATTGAGTTTTTCGCATCGACCACGCCTTCCTCAGCCGCGCGCGTGAACGTTGTTGCCGTGTTGTAAAGATCGTGAAGCTGATTACCAGTGCCGGGGTATGTATCTGTGTGTGCGTCGATATGAAGGACAACTAAATCCGGGTAAAGCTTGTGCAAAGAACGCAATTGCGGGAGCGTTACGGCACCATCACCGCCCATGGTGACCGGGATCGTGCCGGCTTTGGCAATGCGCAAGATCGCGGTTTCGATACGGTCGAACGACTCTTGGATTATACCTGGCGTCACGTCGACATCACCACAATCGACAACATTCAACCGTGTGAGCGGATTGAAATCAGCCAGTGGTGGCTGGTACGGCCGAACCAAGGCAGACTGCTCACGAATAGATTGAGGACCTTGACGAGAGCCGATACGGCTTGGATGTGTCCCACAATCAAATGGAATGCCGACAATTGCCGCCTTGCTTTGACTGACGTCCGTGGAGAACGGCACACCCATAAAGGAATATGGGCAATTAAAAATATCTGTATCTGTGCCTTGTGTACTTTTCGTAGTCATCGACGAATGCCCTCAAAATTATGGTTGATCTACTCAGGGTCATTTACGGACTTATATGATGGGTTTGGGTAACATCCGTTTTCAAACGGAATCCAGGCATTTACCAACAATCGTAAGTTCGGGTTTTCCTGAATGCGCGCTCGTCGTTATATTGAACTATCCCGCCAGTTTCTTGGCGCGGTAGCTTTGTAATCCGATCTCGTCCATTTCCATGCTCTCGCGGCGATTGGCTTCGATAGCGGCTTTTCGATCTCGATTTTCCTGGGCGATTTCATATTTCTTGAGCTCCATAAATGAAACGCGCAAGTCTTCGCGGGATTCATCAATAGCCTGCTCCATCTGGATGATAGATTGTTGTATGCGTTCGCGGCGCTCAATCACTGTTTCTGCGTATGCCCCGTAAAGGTGACCAGCTTCTTCCGGATTACTGCGGGCGGAGTCCTGCTCACGGGCCAGCTCTTCTTCAAGTGCTTTGGCCTGAGCTTCCAGGTTTGCCATGAGGCGAAACAGTTCACCCAGTTTGCGACGCTTTTCATCCACCTCAAATTCATGAATCTGGATCAGATTATGTAGGTCTTTAGCCATTTCTGCTACTTATGCTCCTAAGTTCTCTCAATCACGCCGTGGGCAATTGTCCATTTTATGGGGCCGGTGCATTTCCTTCTGCGGTAGGTTGGTTCCCGCCATCACCCGGTTGCCCTTCTTGTTGTTCACCTTCTTCGGTCACTTCCGGCACCAAATCTGGCTCAATGCCCAAAATCCGGGCCAGCTCTTCATATCCCTGTTCCAGGGTGGATACCTCCCCAATCCCCTGTGATAGAAATTCTTCCAGCATAGGGTAATAATGGATGGCTTCATCAATAGTCGGGTCGCTGCCTCGGCGATATGCACCAAGCCGGATCAGTTCTTCCATGTCTTCGTAGGTGGCCAGCAAGCGTCTGGCCCGCATAACGATTCCGTTTTCATGGTCTGAATTACAACGCGGCATAGTTCTCGATACACTCTTATTCACATTAATGGCGGGGTAACGCCCGCGCTCGGCAATGGTTCGATCCAGAACGATATGGCCATCCAGGATACCACGGACCGCATCGGCAACCGGCTCATTATGATCATCACCTTCTACTAAAACAGTAAACAATCCGGTAATGCTGCCCTGATCAATTGTTCCCGGCCCTGCGCGTTCCAGCAATCGCGGCAATTCAGCGAATACGGAGGGCGTGTACCCTTTGGTGGCCGGGGGCTCACCTGCCGACAATCCGATTTCGCGTTGGGCCATGGCAAATCGTGTTACGCTGTCCATCAAGCACAGAACATCCTTACCTACATCGCGCATATACTCCGAAACCGTCATGGTGAGATACGCCGCTTGCCTACGCACGAGCGGGGACTCATCAGACGTGGCCACAATAACGACACTGCGCGCCAATCCTTCTTCGCCGAGATCATCTTCAATGAACTCACGGGCCTCGCGTCCGCGTTCACCCACCAGACCAATCACATTGACCTCAGCCGAGGTATGGCGCGCCATCATTGAAAGTACAGTGGATTTACCGATACCGGACCCGGCAAAGATGCCCATGCGCTGACCACTACAAACAGTCAGAAACGTATTCATAGCCCGCACACCCAAGTCCATTTTGCCGCCAACGCGCGTGCGTGAATGTGCGGGTGGGGGTTGGTTATGAATGGGATATGGTTTTGATCCACTACCAATGGGTCCCTTACCGTCAACGGGTTCGCCAAAAGCGTTGACCACACGACCGAGCCAGGACTCGTCAGGATATATAGCAGGTGCTGTGGTGCGGATTTCAACCTTGCAACCAAGGCCCACGCCGTCCAGCGATCCAAACGGCATGGCCAAGGCACGATGATTACGGAATCCGACGGCTTCGCATAGTACCTCGTGGTTTCCCCGGCCTTTGATCAGGCAGTAGTCGCCGACTGAGAAGTTGCCCTCAACCCCGCCAATCTCCACCAGCATGCCCACGATCTGGGTCACATGACCATAAACCCCGTAATCGGGTAATCTGGCGATCTGGTTGATGATGGTACTACCGATAATACCCAAGCCAATATCCTGTCTTACGCGCGCCTATATATACGCTTCTACGCGCCCAAACCCGTGTGAAATTAAATCGGTTGCGAATCGCATTTTTGCAGCAATTGCGATTAACACCAGAAATATTTCAGGAAACCAATTATGTAGAGAAAGTCTTTAGGTAGTATTAATGCAGTCTTTATAATGGCTTAGATAGATGCAACGTCCATTTTACCTACCATATTTAGTAACCCGCTTGCGCCCGAGTCCTTCTGAAATTATGGTTAATAAACATTAACAGGTAAATTGGAGGACCAAATGAGGGTCCTACTCGTCGAAGATGATGTAAATACCAAGGAAAGCATCGAATTGATGCTTAAAGCGTCGGGCATGGTTGTCGATTCAACCGACCTGGGGGAAGATGGTCTCGAAATCGGCAAGTTGTACGATTACGATATTATCATCCTCGATATCATGCTGCCTGATATGAACGGGTTTGAAGTTCTGAGACGTCTTCGGGACGCCAAAGTGCGCACCCCTGTCCTTATTCTTTCCGGACTGACAGAATCCGAGAACAAGGTTAAGGGATTGGGCAGCGGCGCCGATGACTATCTAACCAAACCCTTTAATCGCGACGAGCTTCTGGCCAGAATACAGGCCATCGTCCGCCGTTCCGCCGGGCATTCACAATCCATCATTGATACGGGCAAGTTGTCGGTTAATCTGGACGCTCAAACCGTCGATGTGGATGGCACACCGATCCATCTCACAGGTAAGGAATATGGCATTCTGGAGCTACTGAGCCTGCGCAAAGGCACGACGCTCACCAAGGAAATGTTCCTGAACCACCTGTATGGTGGTATGGATGAGCCCGAGTTGAAGATCATTGACGTCTTTATCTGTAAGCTTCGAAAGAAATTGTCTCTGGCCACCGATGGCGAGAATTATATCGAAACTGTGTGGGGACGCGGGTATGCGTTGCGTGACCCGGACGAAGAAGATCAGCCCTTACAGGCGGAAGCTGGATAACCAGCTCAAAACCACTTGAAAAAACAAGAAAGCCCGCAATCAACATTGCGGGCTTTCTTTTGTCTGTTACGGATTAGACGATCGTTCTATGAGACTTTTTCATAAACGCCACGCTTGCCTTTTACCGGCCTGAAACGTTCAGAAATACCCAGCACAGTCTCTGCCCCACCCAGGAACAGAAGCCCGTCTTCTGGCATCAAATCGGCGATGCAGGACAGCACCTTGCCCTTTGTTTCCGCGTCAAAATAAATCAGCACGTTTCGACAGAACACGATATCAAACCTGCCAAGCGGCGTCAGGTTATCCAACAGGTTAAAATACTTGTAGGTCACCATGTTGCGGATATCAGGTTTGATCTGCCACTGGTCTTCCATTTTATCGAAATACTTGATCAAGAACTGAATGGGTAATCCGCGCTGGACCTCAAACTGAGAGTAAATACCCGCAGAAGCCTTGGCCAGAATATCCTTGGAAATATCAGTGCCAACAATTTCATGGCGCCAACCAGCAAGCCTGGCGGCCGCTTCCTTAAGAATGATTGCCAGTGAATAAGGTTCTTGGCCGCTGGATGCAGCAGCGCACCAGATACGGAAAGCCTTGGTCGTACCGCGCCGCTCTATCAAGTCTGGCAGAATATCGTCACGGAACAAATCAAAAGGTTTGGTGTCACGGAAAAAGAACGACTCATTCGTTGTCATGGCCTCCATGATTTCCGTAATGAGTTCATCTTTTTTCGTTAAGCGGACCAAAGCGATCAATTCGTCAACGGACTGCAAGCTATTCTTACGCGCGACTGGCATCAACCGACTCTCGAGCAGATATGCCTTTTCCTGTGTGAGGACAAGGCCTGACAGATTTCTTAACAGGCCGCTGATATAGTCGAAATCATCTGGTGTCATTACGTAGACCTAGTGATGTAATTGGTTACTTCATTAGCAACGTTATCCAATGGGATTACTTTACTACAAATGCCAGCAATTGCCACCGCCCCCGGCATACCCCAAACAATACTGCTTTCCTCGTCCTGAGCATAGATAGTGCCACCCTTATCCACAATCATTCGACCGCCGTCTCGGCCATCATGCCCCATGCCCGTCAGCACAACGCCCATGGCCGCAGGGCCATATATATCGGCAACGCTTCGAAACAAGGGATCTACCGCAGGTCGACAAAAATTCTCAGCCGGGTCCTGATTGAGTTTTGCCACAACATTGGTACCATCCTTGGCTAGCACCATGTGATACCCCCCTGGGGCAATTAATATGGTATCAGATCGCAATGCTTCGCCATCTTCGGCCTCATGACATTTCCAATCCGACAACCCTTGAATTCGCTCGGCGAGAATTCGCGTAAATGTGGGCGGCATGTGCTGTACGACAACAACTGGTATACCCAGCGTAGCGGGTAATTTTTCAAACACCGCTGCCAACGCCTGGGGGCCACCTGTGGAACTGCCGACGGCCAGCACACGAGGCTTTGTTATGCCTGGCGCACGAAGTTGAATATCCTTGGACTGCGCTATCTTCCAGCCAGATCCAGCTTTTCCTTCAGATGGCTTGACGCCGGGCGACGGTTGGCTCGATGTACTATTTGCTGCGTGTGATGGATTGCGCTGCGCGGTCGCACCAAGCATTTTGATCTTACGTAACAAATCCGTTTTGAAATCCACCCCTGTGGTCAACTCATTGCTGGAGGTAGGCTTTTCAAGGTAATCCGCCGCGCCAGCGTTCATGGCTTGCAGGCTGAATTCCGCATTGCGCGCCGTTAATGTTGATGCCATGAGGATCATCACATCGGGCTGAACTTTTAACAGATGTGGGATAGCAGAGAGACCGTCCATGACGGGCATTTCAATATCAAGGACGATGAGATGAACCGGGGTCTTCTTCAACCTATCGATAGCCTGTTGGCCATTACCTGCATCGGATACGATTTCGATATCGGTCTCCGACGCAAGCATACGCCGGTACAACCCACGGATGACGGCTGAGTCATCCACTAACATCACTTTAACAGGCTCAACTTTTCCTATGCCGACCACGGTCGATACAAATCCCCAATTCTTGAATTACAGATAACGACGGGGTCTGCCTAAAGCAAACCGACCTGAGTGAACTTCGCCTGGATAATCTCACTATCGAAAGGCTTCATAATGTATTCGTTGGCACCAGCTTCGATAGCTTCCTGAATATGCTCAATATCATTCTCTGTAGTACAGAAAACGACGACTGGTGCATCCCCACCTGGCATCTTGCGCAGATCGCGTAGGAACTCAATGCCGTTTTTCACTGGCATATTCCAATCAAGCAGGATTGCGTCAGGCATTTTTTTCTCGCATTGGTCTACCGCTTCCTGACCATCAGCAGCTTCATCAGTCTCGAAGCTCAATCCCTCAAGAATTTTTCGGGCAACCATACGGATCACTTTGGAATCATCTACAATGAGGCAAGACTTCATCTTGGATCGTCATCCTTCTCGTATTCGCGGGGGAAATCCCCGCCAGCAACACACGCCTGCCTCTCAATTTTCAAAGCAGACAAAATCTAGTTAATGGTGACATCAATCAAACAGGTTTCAAGCAGTTTTTACTAATCTGAGCCAGTCTTTGTGGCCATAGCGACGGTCTGGGTCAGCGTATTGACCAAAACATCGCGGTCATATTTTCCCACATAGTCACTAAAGCCAACCTCACGACCGCGGGCAAAGTCTGAATCTGCAACGTTGGCCGATAAGGCGATCATAGGCGTCTCGGCCCATTTACCACCGCTTTTCACAGCTTCAGCAAATTCAAACCCGTTCATGCCCGGCATTTCGATATCGCTGATGATGACGTCGTACTCAAAACCGTCTTCACGCAATTTCAAGGCATCCTCAGCACAGTCTACTGTTTTCACTTTCCAACCAGCAACGGATAGCAGCGGTGAAAGCAGATTACGGAAGAACTGACTGTCATCGACTAACAGCAAGCGGCGTTTAGTCGCGGCAGCCCCCTGGTTGTCAGAAGACCCAAACCAGTCAGGGAACGCTTTGGTCAGATAGTAACCCGAATCAATGATATCTGTGGCTTTTCCAGCGACGGTCGCCGTGCCAATAATGCCATCGGCATCAGCGGCAAGCTCAATCCGCAGTTTATCATCAATAATATCGACGATTTCATCCACAACCAGCCCCATAGAGCGTTCCTGCTCAGTGAACACCAGAACGGGTTGACGGCCTTCGTCACCAAACTGGAAGCCAGGATCAAACGGAATGAGCGGCATTAGGTGTTCACGGTAATGAACCATGTGCGCATTATGGGCCGTTTCCACTTCGGCAAGGTCGATTTCCTCAAGGCGCGCGATCAGTGCGAGAGGCACGGCCTTAAGTTCCTGGCCACCAGCACGGAACACCAACAATGATGTAGATTGATCATCGTGCGCTTGGCGACGGCTGTCAGATCCATCACCTTTGACATCATCGCCCAAACCACCAAGTTCGGTGGCAATACCATTTGGATCAAGAATCATAATGACGCTACCATCACCCAGAATAGTATTCCCTGAGTAGCAACTGATATCGCGCAATATCGGTGAAACTGGTTTAACCACAATTTCCTCAGTATCGAACACACGGTGGACTATAATACCGAACGTGTTATTGCCGACCTGCGTCACCACGATAAAGACTTCATCGTCGGAAACGTCATTATCCGGATCATCAAGCCCCAGAAGGGTTTGAAGCTGGATCAGGGGCAGCAGTCTGTCTCTCAGGCGTAGAACCGGAGAGTCATTTATTAACTCAATTGTGTGTTCAGAGTTATCAGAAGCCCGAACCAGTTCCAGAACGCTGATCTGCGGAATAGCAAATCGCTCGCCGGAACACTCCACAATCAACGCAGACACGATGGCCAGGGTCAGTGGAATCTTGATGGTGAACGAACTGCCCACGCCTTCGGTGGATTTAAGCTCAATGGTGCCACCGATGCGTTCGATGTTCGTTCGCACCACGTCCATGCCCACACCACGGCCTGAAATATTGGTAACAACCTCAGCGGTGGAGAACCCGGCCTTGAAAATATACTGCTGAATTTGTGTGTCGCTCATGGCTTCGAGCTCAGCGTCAGTCGCCAGGCCATTCTCGACAATCTTCGTGGTAATACGATCCATATTTAGACCCTTACCATCATCCTTAATCTGGATGATGATGTGACCACCTTCATGGTACGCGTTCAGGGTAATAGCTCCAGTCTCAGGCTTGTCGACGGCAACACGCTCGTCCGGCATTTCAAGCCCATGATCAGCCGAGTTACGAACCATATGCGTCAACGGATCTTTGATGAGTTCAAGAATCTGACGATCAAGTTCGGTTTCAGCACCCAGCATGATCAGTTCGATTTTCTTGTCTTGTTCCACGGCCAGATCGCGAACAATACGCGGCAATTTGGCCCAGGCATTACCGATCGGTTGCATTCGGGTCTTCATGACGCCCTCTTGCAGATCAGATGTAATGTGACTAAGGCGTTGTAATGGAACGTTAAATTCGCTGTCATCATGGCCGCGAATCATCTGTAGAAGCTGATTTCGGGTCAGCACCAATTCAGATACCAGTGTCATCAGGTCTTCAAGCACGTCCACATTCACGCGGATGCTTGATACCGTGGCAATAGCCTTACCTTCAGCCTTGGGTTCTGCCGGTGCAGCATCTTTCTTCGCCGCCGGCGCAGCAGGTTTTTCCTGTACAGCGGGCGGTGCGGGGGCAGGCGCCGGAGCTTCGGCCGGTGCTTCGGCAGCAGCCTCGGCAGCGTTCTCAGCCTGCATTTCGGCATCTGTAGCCGCAACAGCGCCGTCAGCCAGCGCCTCGGCTACTTCTTCAAGCAGGTCAGCCGCAACAGGAGCACCAAAATCATTTTTGGGTGGTGGCGAGCCGCTATCAACCGCAGCAGCTTCCACTTCAGCAAGCAGTTCAGCGGCCACTGGGGCACCAAAATCATTGGTCGCTGGGCCACCGCCTGATGAGGCGGCGGCTTCCACTTCGGCCAACAACTCAGCGGCCACAGGGGCACCGAAATCGTTAGTCGTGGGCGTATCATCTGATGCAGCTGGCGCTTCAGCGGCGGGGGCAGACGCACCCTCCTCAGCAGGTGTGCGACCTTCGGCCATGGCATTCAAAACTTCGATAAGCTCAGCGTCATCACCTTCCGGTTCCGAGCCATTATCAGCCAGGTGGTCGAGCAATTCACGGATACAATCAATACACCGAAGAATAAGGGTCACAGCCTGCGGCGTAACAGGCAATTCGCCATCGCGGAACTTACCCAGAATGTTTTCGCCAGCGTGGGCAACAGCTTCCAAACGGGGCAGACCCAAAAACCCGCACGTGCCTTTGATGGTGTGAACCAATCTGAAGATATTGCCGAGAATAGCCTCATCCTGTGGATTTTGCTCAAATTTGACGAGTTCAACGTCAATCACAGCCAGGCTTTCTGTCGTTTCCGTCAGAAACTCACTCAGCAGGTCATCCATTAATAGGTCATCCACGATATATATCTCCCTATCGCTCTTTCGGCGCAGACGTCAAACGTCCAGGTTTTCTCCCACACCCCCAAAGGGGCATCGCAGGAGAGTACAGTACCATGTGGGTATCCACCCTATAAAAACCAAGGCCTTTTTCGCGTTTTATGTGGCTTTGCGGTTTTAGGTACCAACAAGCGTGCATTATGGACGCTTGGCTCTTTGAATCAACATATGTTACGTAATCACAATAACCAAGCCTGACATTGCTCAGACTGGCAGCAATACCGCTAGCATAATTGCCCCCTCATCGCTGCTGGTCTCAAACGTGGCACCCACTGATTGAGCCAGTAAGTGGGCGTAATATGCAGTGATGTCACGTGCCGATAGCTGCTCCAGGCCGCCGGATCCGACCAGAACACTGGCTATTGTTTCCTTTAAGCTGGCCCCTGGCCCTTCAGCAACACAGGCAATGCCCAAACCATCATCCATCTGCTGGATACGCACCGTCACATTACCACCCCGTGGCAAGGCTTCTGTAGACGTCAAAACAAGCATGAGCAGCAATTGACCAGCCGCATTGGATAAGACTTCTGTGCCATCCGCCTGCCATTGCAGTGCGATCTTGCCACGGCCAAAGGCGTCCTGAGACAATTTTTCCAACATGGCGCAAGGAACTTCGTCGCTTGGGCCTCCGCCGATCCCGAAAGCGGCACGGAAAAAGGCCAGACGATTGGATGTCTCACTTGCACTGCGGTCCAGCAGGCCCAGAACCTGAGGGTCAATCGCACCACTGGAGCCTTCATCCTCCAACAATTCCACAGCGGCATTCACCGCACCCACCGGCGAGATAATGTCATGGCACAGCCGCGAACACATGAGTTGTGCAATGCGTATACTTTCCGAGACGTCCATTTTCATGATTTAGGGCCTATTTCTTATCAGTTGCTCGGCTGCGGCGAGATCCTCAACCCGATTGATATTAAAAAAAGGATCTATGCCCTCTTCATCGTCAAACACCACAGATACTATAGAATAGCGCCCCGTCCAGCGATCAATTTTACGCATGTCTTCATCCACCATGGCACGGCGTAAATCGTCGGCCAAATCAATGGGCCACAGGGCAAAAACAGGATGACTCCGATCACGGGAGCGCGCGCATGCCATCTGTGCCTGGCCTTCTTCACAAGCCGCCACCAAACGATTTGTGAGATTTTCCGGGAAAAACGGCGCATCGGTAGCGAATGAAACCAGCCAGCGGGCATCAGGCACATGCTCCGCTGCCCACTCCATACCGGTCAAAATACCAGCCAGCGGTCCGGCATACCCATCGATCACGTCAGCCACAACGGGCAACCCATAGTGACTAAACCGTGAACTATCGCCATTGGCATTGAGAATCAAGGTGTCCACCTGCGGCGCTGCCCGCGTAATGACATGGTCAAGGATCGGCTTACCGCCGAGCGTGTTCAAAGGCTTGTCACCACCACCCATTCGACGACCAAGGCCACCGGCCAGCAATACACCCACAACAGGCCCCACAACAGAATTGTCATTCGTCACGGCTGCTACCCTTCCGGTTCAGATGGGCCGGTTCATCAACATCGCCATTCTCGCTGATATCCTGGCTGGCATCGAAAACAATACGCTGCTCTCCGGCTAGTGCCACAAACCGTTTTCCACGGGCCCGCCCGATCAGCGTCAGCCCCACTTTACGGGCCAGTTCCACACCCCAGGCCGTAAATCCAGAGCGCGACACCAGAATGGGAATACCCATCTGTACGGTCTTGATAACCATCTCGCTGGTCAGGCGGCCCGTTGTGTAGAAAATCTTGTCAGCGCCGCTCATACCGTTCAGATACATATACCCGGCAATCTTGTCCACCGCGTTGTGACGCCCCACATCTTCCATATATAACAGTGCCTTATCCTGTTCACACAGGACACACCCGTGGATAGCACCGGCTTCCAGATACAGACTTGGTGTGGTGTTCACCGTATGGGTGAGGGCCTGAAGCCATGAGGTCTTGATTTGCATATCTTCGGGTAATGTGACGTTGTCGAATTTCTCCATCATGTCACCGAATACGGTGCCCTGCGCACACCCCGAGGTCAGGGTTTTCTTACGCAACTTGTCTTCAAAATTCGTTTCAGTATCCGTGCGGACGATGACGGCATCCACATCTTCCACATATTCAACGCCGGTAATGGTGTCGCCCGGTCGGATCATATTCTGGTTAACAAGGTAGCCGACCGCCAGATAATCAGGATAATCGCAAATGGTCATCATGGTGACGATTTCACGCTTGTTCAGATAAAGGGTTAGTGGCCGTTCCACCGTCACCGACGTGGTAACAGGGGCGCCATCATGACCAATACCAGTCACACGCTCAGTCAGGCGCGCATCATGCGGGTTCGGGCGAACAATAAAACTGTCCTGATCGGGCTCTTGATTGGTCAAATTCAGGCTCCTTACACTGGAATTAAGAATGGCGCGCCCTTGTCGTGACGACAAGCCCTGATATACACTCGCGCACGTTACAATAAAGACTATCTAGGTAGGCCCTGGGCACGTAATGACTGACTTTTCTGCGGCAATTGGTTCGGCTTTATCACTGGTGATCGGTTTCGACCCGGTTCTGGTAGAGATCATAGGGCTGTCGTTATACGTGAGCCTGACGGCGGTTCTTTTTGCCGCCATTATCGGGCTGCCGCTGGGCGCCGCTGTGGCGTTGTTTTCGTTTCCGGGCCGCACCGTCATCACCGTTCTGCTGAATGCGTTGATGGGTTTGCCGCCGGTGGTTGTTGGGCTTGTAGTTTATCTGTTGTTGTCGCGCGCCGGACCGTTCGGGGTCTTGGGGTTACTGTTTTCGCCGACGGCCATGATCATCGCCCAAACCGTCCTGATCACCCCGATTATTGCCGCTTTAACGCGCCAGGTGATTGAAGATTTGTGGGCCGAGTACGAAGACCTGCTGCGCTCTTTTGGCGCTGGTCCGTTACGGGCACTGCCGACGTTAATATGGGACGGTCGGTTTTCGCTCGTTACCGCCGTTCTGGCCGGGTTTGGTCGGGCCTCCGCTGAAGTGGGGGCCGTTATGATTGTGGGCGGCAATATCGATCATGTAACCCGTGTCATGACCACAGCCATCGCCCTTGAAGTCTCAAAAGGTGATTTGGCGCTGGCGCTGGGACTGGGGATCGTACTGATCCTGTTGTCTGTAGGGATTAATGGTGCCGTGTTTGTGGTGCGTCGCATGGCGGAGCAACGATACGGATGATCTTACACAAAACCAACCGCCCGCCAATCTTACCGCTCACCCTCGACAACGTGTCTTTCGAAGCCAAAGGCATGCGCCTGATCAAGGACATGACATGCACCTTCGAAGCAGCGCGGCGAACCGTCATTATCGGGCCCAATGGTGCCGGTAAAAGTTTGTTTCTGCGGCTTTGCCACGGATTGCTCGAGCCGGCATCTGGAACTGTTCGCTGGTCCGGCCCCGGTGCTAAATCGGGAAACGGCATCAAACGCCAGCAAGCCATGGTCTTCCAACGTCCTGTCATGCTACGGCGCAGCGTGGCCGACAATGTAGGCTATGCGCTCAAATACCAGACCATCAGCAAGGAAGAACGCCGCGATATTGTGCAAACCGTCCTCCAGCGTACCGGCCTTCAGGGCCGCGCCCAGCAACCGGCCCGCATTCTATCGGGTGGTGAACAGCAACGATTGGCACTGGCGCGGGCCTGGGCCATATCGCCTGAGATTATGTTTCTGGACGAGCCCACCGCCAACCTGGATCCGTCTGCCACCCACGCCGTCGAAGAAATCATCCAGGCTATTCATGACAGCGGCACCCGTATTGTCATGACATCGCACGATCTGGGGCAGGCCCGTCGCATGGCCGACGATGTGATGTTCATGCACCGGGGGCGGATGCTGGAACATGCCCCGGCAGACCAGTTCTTTGAGGCACCCCAGAATGATTTGGCCCAGGCTTTTATCCGCGGCGAGTTGTTGTGGTGGAAACGTGGAAAGGCTAAGACCGAAAATAGTGACCAACGGAACAGAAATATATGATCAGACGGATTTTCTTGTTACTTGCCTTAATACTGATTGCAGCACCTGCCTCCTGGGCAACAGATAACGCACCTTTTATTACGGTCGCATCCACCACATCCACCAAGAATTCTGGACTATATGATTATCTATTACCCCACTTCACCAGCGAAACGGGTATCGAGGTACGCGTGCTGGCCGTGGGCACGGGACAGGCCATTCGCGTCGCCAAAAGCGGTGACGCCGACGTGTTACTGGTTCATCACAAGAAATCTGAACTAGCCTTTGTGGCGGGCGGCTACGGCGTAGAACGCTTCGACGTCATGTACAACGACTTTGTCATTGTGGGGCCGAAAACTGATCCCGCCGCAATCAAAGGCATTACAGACGTATCCGTAGCGTTAAATCAGATTGCCAGTTCAGGCACGCCGTTCACCTCACGCGGGGACGACAGCGGCACCCATAAGAAAGAGCTGTCCTTATGGGCTGAGGCGGGCATCGACGTGGTCTCGCAATCCGGTGCCTGGTACCGGGAAACCGGATCGGGTATGGGTGCAACCCTGAACACCGCATCGGGTATGAACGCCTACGCGCTCACCGATCGCAGCACGTGGCTTAAATTCGCCAACAAGGGTGATCTGGCCATTTTGGTCGAAGGTGACGAACGCATGTTTAACCCCTACGGCATCATTCTGGTCAACCCGGAACGTCATGCGCATATCAAGGCCGAACTGGGCCAGCGGTTTGTGGACTGGATCATCAGTGCACCGGCGCAGGCCTTGATCAATGCCTACACCATCAACGGCGTTCAGGCGTTTTTCGCCAGCGCAGCGGCTTCTTAGGTAGGGAAATATCTTGTGATTTCATTTCGTTAGTGTGCTAACTATGTGCTGATAATTGACTGACCAATCAAATTAAAAGGGAGAGAAGAATGCAACCCCATATTCGTAATCAGGTAGACTGGGAACAACCATTTCCGCCGGAGGAATATGCTTCTCGACGCGCGCGGGTACGCGAAGCGTTAGCCGCCGCCAACCTGGACGCCATTCTGGTCACCACGCCCGCCAATATCACATGGCTGACCGGTTACGATATGATCTGGTATCATCTTCAAAACCTGACGGGTTTGTTGGTGCGTGCTGATTCAGACGACACCCTCTTTTTCGACAGCACAGCCCACACCACGCTCATCTCCATTACACCGGCAATAACCGAGGTAATCTATGTGGATGGAGCGGCCGTTTCGGGTACCGTTGAAGAAAGCATCACCGCCGTTGTGGGTGGCATCACAGGTAAGGGTCTGGGCAAAAGTCGCCTTGGTCTGGAAATGTGGGGTTACGCGCCGCACGCTTCTGTCATGGAAGCCCTGGCGACGGCCCTGCGTGATGGTGGCGCAACGGTTGAAGATCACTGGACGCTTGTGGAACGCCTGCGTTTCATCAAGTCCCCACTTGAGATGCAGCATGTTCGCAAAGCCGCCGAAATCGGTGACCTGGGCATGGTCGCTGCCCGCGACTTCATTAAACCCGGTGTCATGGAAACAGAAATCGAAGGCACCATCATGAGCGCCATGATGGGCGCTGGTGGTGGATACCCCGGTATCCGCACCATGCTGGGTGCTGGCCCACGTGCAGGCACGCATCACAGCCCCCCCACCCGCCGCCAAATTAAGCAGGGCGACATTGTGTTTGTGGATTTCTGTGGCGTCTACGACCGCTATCACGTGAACGTCAACCGGACCTTTTCTGTGGGCGAGCCGGATCCGCGTTGGACCGATCTGATGACCAAAGCGGCGGGTTGTATTGATGCCATCCTTTCCGAAGTTAAGTTGGGTGATTCATTAAGCTCAATTGATGCCATAGCCCAACGCTATACGGACGATGCGGGCATTCGTAAGTACGTGTGGTGGGTTGGTGGATATGCCCAGGAAATCGCGGTGCCACCGGACTGGTGCGGCAATAACTGGCTCAATCCACGTTTTGATATGGGCGATCCCGTCGTTCAACCGGGTATGGTATTTAATCTGGAAAATCAATTTGATGTGTATGAGGACTGGCCCGGCGGAAGCGGTTGCGCCTATATCGAGACCTTGATGGTCACCGAGAACGGCATCGAGGTCATGTCCAAGCTGCCGCGTACCCTGACCACGGTTTGATAATTACTTAAAGGCGGAGGACGCATACATGGCTGATGAAAAACTGAGGGTCTACTGGCATGACGACTGCATGTTGCACGATGGCGGCCCAAGCGTGCTGGAGAATGAACCACCGGACTACATTCTCTTTCCAGAACCCCATGTAGAATCCGCCATGCGGGTGCGGAACATCAAGGGAATCCTGGAAACAGGCCCCCTGAAAAATCTCATCGATCTGCGCAATGGACGCCATGCAACGGATGAGGAAATCCTGACGTTCCACACCCAAGGCCACCTGGATGCCATGAAGGCCGCTGCGGCCAACCCGGACCCCGTTCGCATTGATGGCGGTGGTACGGTCGTCAACGACGGTACGCTGGAAGCATCCACAGCGGCGGCGGGCACCACACTGGACGCCCTGAACGCCGTACTGAATGAGCCCGGCGGGCCGGTCTACTCGCTCGTTCGTCCACCCGGACATCATGCCCAACCGACCATGGGTGACGGAAACTGTATTTTCAACAATGTCGCGATTGCTGTTGAAGCGGCCCGTGCCCAGGGCATTGAGCGGGTGGCCGTCATTGACTGGGATGTACATCACGGTAATGGCACCCAGACGGGCTTTTTTGAACGGGATGATGTGTTGACCATTTCCATTCACATGAACCACGGCTCGTGGGGACCAAATCATCCTGAGGCTGGCCTGGCTGATGAGATCGGCAGTGGTGCCGGTGTTGGGTTTAACCGCAACGTGCCCCTGCCCTTTGGCGTGGGGAACAGTTGCTATGAAGCGGTCCTGACAGATCTGGTCACGCCGTTAATCGCTGATTTCAAACCGGGGCTCATCATCGTTGCGGCTGGTGAAGATGCCAACGCCTTTGATCCCAACGCGCGCATGGTTGTCACCATGGAAGGTTTCCGGCGCATGGGCCTCATCGCCCGTAACCTGGCGGCACAGCATTGTGATGGCCGACTGTTGCTGGTGCAGGAAGGTGGTTACTCGCCCACCTATACCGCCTACTGCGCACATGGGATGGTCGAAGGTGCGCTCGGCCGGACAGAATGCTCGCTTGTGGATCCCATCGGATATTATCCGGATCGCTCAGAACACGGACTTGCCGTGTTAGGCGATATTCGGGCTGAATGGGATCAGGCTATCGCGTCTGCGTCCTGAATTTAGCCATGCGTTTAGATAGAGGCCCGGCCAGGAACTCTGTCAACCCGGCCAGCGACACCAGCACCACACCGGTGAGCTCGCGTGTACCAAATGGCTCGCCCGCCCAAAGAGCTGCCGTCATCGCGCCAACGGTGATCTCCGTCATAAAAAATAAACCCGCAACACCAGGGTTGAGAAGCGGCGTTCCCCACATAACAAGGAACACGGTGGGAACAACCAAAATGGCCAGAACGGGGAACAACCAGTACAGATTGTCCACCACCACCGTGACGTCAGGTGGTGCATCCGTAAACGAAAACATGGCCATAGCAGTCGCAATGATGATGGCCCAGAAGAAGAACGAGTTCGCCATATCTGTGGCCGTATGATCGGGATCACGACGCATCAGCACCGCCGCCACAGCCCACGTAAAACCAGCCGCCAGCCCCATCCAGTCACCGACATTTCGCGGCACGGGGAATCCTGAAGTCACATCAAACAGCACGGCAATACCGATGGCCCCCAGAATAATGGAAACAAAGCGGGCTGGCGTAATAGATTCTTTCAGGAATACCCAGGCCAGCAGGAAACCC
>JABJGO010000095.1 GCA_018662225.1 Rhodospirillales bacterium
CGAATCCGCAGCCATGATCAACGTAACCCCGGTTCTGGTGACGGTACTGTCTGCATTGATTTTGCGGGAAACTGTGGGGATTCGTCGCTGGGTGGGTGTCATTGCCGGCTTTATTGGCGTCTTGATCGTCATTCGCCCCGGCTTTGGTGGCTTTAGCAGTGCTGCCTTTTTCCCTCTGGCCGCAGCATTGTCGTATGGCCTTTACCAGATCGCCACGCGCCACGTGAGCCACGCCGACAGCCCCATGACCAGCGTTGCCTATACGGCTCTTGTCGGCACAGTTCTTGGTTCTTGTGTGGTGCCGTTTTTCTGGACCATGCCCGACGCACTTGGTTGGGTCATGATGTTGACATTGGGTGGCACGGGCGCTCTTGGGCACTATTGCATGATCCGCGCCTATAGCGCGGCCCCGGTTTCTGTGGCCGCGCCCTTTGCTTATGCCATCATCATCTGGATGGCGGCTATGGGATACTTCGTGTTTGGCAATACACCGGGGATTTGGACAGTCGTCGGGGCCATCGTCATTGCCGCAAGCGGCCTTTATATCGCCCAACGTGAAAATATACATAAAGCTGAGCGTGGTTCCGGCTAGGTGGACTGCTCGCGCACTTTCAGGAATTTAACATCCGGCCAGTCTTCCTGCGCCCTGTCCAGTTGCCAGGCATTGCGTGCCATGAAAACTGTTTCGCCATCATGGTCCTTGCCCACTGACGCCTTATTGGCATCAATGAACTTCTTCAGCATCTGGGCATCATCTGCCCGAACCCAACGGGCAGTATATAATTCTGTCGCTTCGAAATGGACCGGAACGTTATATTCGGTCCGGATCCGGTCGGCCATGACCTCAAACTGCAAGCCGCCCACAACGCCAACAATCCAGTCCGCACCCATGTCAGGTTTGAATACGCTGGCGGCACCTTCTTCGGCTAGCTGTTGAAGCGCACGTCCCAGATGTTTTGCCTTCAAGGGATCATCAGGGCGGGCGCGTTGTAACAATTCGGGCGCAAAACTTGGCACGCCGGAGAACTGTAAATCCTCAGTTTCGGTGAGCGTGTCACCGATACGCAAGTTACCGTGGTTGGGTATGCCGATGATGTCGCCGGGCCATGCCTCTTCAGCCAGTTCACGGTCCTGGGCCAAAAACAGAACAGGGTTGTGAACATTCAACAATTTACCGGACCGCATATGCTTCAGCTTCATGCCCCGTTTGAACTGCCCGGAGCAAATGCGCACAAAGGCGATTCGGTCACGGTGTTTAGGGTCCATGTTAGCCTGAATCTTGAACACAAAGCCGGTAACTTTTTCTTCCATGGGATCAACCAGACGGTCCGCGCTGGGTTGTGGTTGAGGTTGCGGCGCCATAGCGGCAACACCGTCCAGCAATTCACGCACGCCGAAGCTGTTCAGGGCGCTGCCGAAAAATACAGGCGACAAGTGGCCTTCACGAAACGATTCCATATCAAATTCCGGGCACAGACCGCGCGCCATCTCGACCTCTTCACGCAAGGTATTTGCGTCTGTTTCACCCAATAGTTCATCAAGTTTTGGATCATCTAGGCCATCGCATGTATGCGTGGTCTCGGGTTTTTCGCCCTTGGTTCGATTGATCAGAACCAAATGGTCCTCTAACAGATCGTAACATCCCTTAAAGCCCCTGCCCGACCCAATAGGCCAGCTGGCTGGCGTTACGTCCAGTGCCAGCTTTTGCTCAATTTCATCTAATAGATCAAAAGGGTCACGGCTGTCACGGTCGAGCTTGTTCACAAATGTGATAATCGGCATATCGCGCAGACGACACACTTCGAACAGCTTCAGAGTCTGATTTTCGATACCCTTGGCACAATCAATAACCATGACCGCCGAATCAACGGCGGTCAGGGTACGGTATGTGTCTTCGCTGAAATCCTGGTGACCCGGTGTATCCAGCAGATTAAAAATATGCCCGTCATAACTATACGTCATGACCGATGACGCCACCGAAATGCCGCGCTCGCGCTCCACTTTCATCCAGTCAGAATGGGCACGGCGCTGGGCGCCACGAGCCTTCACGGCACCCGCCGTCTGGATCGCGCCACCCAACAGCAGCAACTTTTCCGTCAACGTAGTTTTACCGGCATCCGGGTGAGAAATAATGGCAAAAGTCCGACGACTTTCAACCTCTTTGCTAAGCGAAGACATGGCCTATCCGACGTTTAAATACTGGTGATTGAAGCTCGCGCGAATGTAGGCGCCTGCCCCAACAAAGCCAGCATTTTTTCAGTCAGCATTTTTCAGATAGACTAGCTATCAGTATTGATAACGACTGTTACCTGATCAACGTCCTCGGATACGGAATAGCTGTTGTCAGCAGACGTAATGCTGCCGTCACCATCGGTATCCAGATCGGCCAACGAGACGCCATCAAGGGTAACGGTTGCGGTCGGCGCATCGCCAGCAACGTTGCTAAAAGCAATTTCCACATTGCCATCAATATTCTCGCTAAAGATCATGTCTTCAGCGTGGAATTCCTGGCCATCAAACACGATGGTATCTTCCGCCATGATGTCAGTAATAATGTCGGCGCCACCTTCGGTAGTAAACGAAAAGGTATCGGCCCCGGCACCGCCGGACAAAATATCATCCCCGGCACCACCATCGATGAAGTCTACATCCGCGCCGCCGAAGATGGTATCAATACCGGCACCACCATTCAGTGTGTCTGAGCCATCGCCGCCATCCAGTGTGTCGTTACCAGCGCCGCCCGAAACCGTGTCGTCACCAGCACCGCCATAGATCACGTCATCACCGGTGTTACCATCCACAGTATCGTCGCCGGCACCCGTCAACAGCGTGTCATTACCAGCACCACCATCCAATGTATCATTACCGGTTGATCCAAACAGGTGGTCATCTCCGTCGGTGGCATCGGCCGTGGTGGCATCGGTTACATAGACATCACTGGTTCCCGCCATATCCACGTGGATATAAGAGTCCGTTGATGCCGTATCACCATTACTTTCTTCCGATGTGGAAACCACGATCAGATCGAAGTCCTCATCAAATCCGGTAGGTGTTTCAATCACCACCGTGCTGCCCAGATTTATGGGGATGGTGGCCACACCATTCACGATTGCGATCTGGACAAGTTTTCCATCGATCTCCACATACAGCTTGCTGCCATCGGGAATATTCTTGACCTCGACCGATGTGAGGTTTTCCGATTGATCGGTGAGAGATGTGGAAATGTCGAAGGTAAACGTGGTGCCTTCGGTATGTGTAATCTCATTCGACGATACAGTCAGATCAGGTGCACTGGCTACCGGAACAACACTGATCAACAAGTCTTCCGTATCGGTGAATGCAAAACTATCGGACCGAATTGCCGTGATGTTCAGGGTAAATGTGGATGTAATGTAATCCGGCGGCGTAATACTCAGGCCAGCCAGCTCCGACTCTGTGAGTATAAGTGATCCTGTATCGGAGGCTGAATAAATTTCGTTGCCGTTGATATCGATGATCACAGAGCCCGCAGGGATATTGCCGATGGTAATACTACCCAGTTCACCAACACCGTCACTGGCCAGGCCCGCAGAAATGCCAAGGTTAATAGCACTGCCACTATCGGCATCCACCGTATTTGATTCCAGTGTTAGAACTGGTGGCAGACCAACAGCTGCAATGGCACCATCATCAAACTGTAATTCTTCAATGTTGACCAGAATGTCCGTGTCCAGGGCTCGGGTAATCTTCCCGTCTTCGTCTCGGAGAACCTTGGTCATTAGCACATCATTCTCGCTGCTGATGGTAATGGCGTAATCACCAAATGTGCCGGCAAATACGGCCGTATCATAGCCGGACCCGCCATCAAGATAGTCGTTACCGTCGTAACGGAAATCCACATTCCCATCGCCTAGGTAGTCGCGGCCGGAAATGCTACTGTCATTGTTGTTGTAGTATGAACCACCGACCAGCGTATCATCACCGGCACCGCCCAAAATGACATCATCGCCCAAGTTACCAACCAGTTCGTTATCGGCTGTACCACCGATGATCACATCATCGCCCTCACCGGCCATGACGTTTTCAATAAAGATCAGTGTATCATCATCAATCCAGGTCAGTTCACCCGTCACCGTTGTGATGTCCGTTGCCGATTGGGGGTCAATAACCATGGTCTCGCCATTGGAAAGCGTCAGTGTATAACTGGTTGTGGCGTCCAGGTTGATCGCCAGATCATACCCATCTTTGGCACTGGGGCAGATCGTCCAGTCCGCCCCTTCGCCGCCAATATAGATATCATCACCATCACCGTTATCAACGGTACCGCCTTGAATAATGTCATTGCCGGCACCACCATCAACGATGTCATTTCCGTCACCGGAGTAGATGAAATCATCACCCGCGCCAGCATCAATCACGTCATTACCCGAACCTGTGAGCAAGTTATCCTGGCCGGCACCGGATGTAACCGTCAGGTTTCTGGTGCTGCCAGATACATCCAGATTACTGTCGCCATCGCCAAAATAATATTCAGTTGGCTCGACGTAAACTTCCTGCACAACGACCTCGTCATTGCGGTCGTCGGACGTGGATGGCGGCGGCGGCGGTGGCGGTGGAGGCAATGTTTCATCAACAGTCTCAACCAGATATTCAAACGAGTCTAATTCTGGTTCCGATTCCGGTTCCTCCTCAGCCTCAGCGATTTCGATTTCATCGGTTTCTTCGACTTCTTCGTCAGATTCTTCCTCTTCAGCCGTTTCGTCGGCGCCTTCTTCTTCGCCCTCGCTTTCGACCTCACCTTCTTCGCCGGTCAATTCTGCTTCGGCAGCTTCTTCTTCTGCCGCGGCTTCAATCTCCCGAATAGCCTCGTCAATCAGGGTTTCCAAATTGGCTTCTTCAATACCGTAAGTGTTGGCGTTGTTTATGCCCGGCAATGACTTCAGGGACGATCCGAAATTCTGCAAGAAATCGGCGCGTGAAACTTCGTAACTGTCGGCAGGTATGGAATCGTAACTACCCACGTTTGTTCCAGCAAAGGCGGTATTCAGAATAACCACACCGCCGTCGTTCTGGACCACGACTTCGCCGACAAAACCGTCGGCTTCTTCCATCAGGACCACACCCATATCCTGGTCGCCCTGTAGGTTGATACCCACCTGCGTGCCGCGAATACCAATTGTGGCCACAGGCGTATCAATAGTCATGGCGTCGGGGTCGGTCTTGGCAACTTGACCGGATACAAACGTGAACACGCCTTCCAGCACGGACAGCGATACAGAGCCATCCTGTGTGCCGGGATCATAAATCATTTCATCGAGGACCATGGAGCCGTCTTCGCCCATGGAAAATGTGGTGTCATCAGCCAGAACAATACCGACCGATCCGTCAGGGCCTGATTCAATAATATCACCCTGGAAAACCGGGTCGCCGATTTCAAGCTCAACACGTGTGCCATCAACACGGGTGGCGAATACCGAGCCTGCTGCGTCTTCGACTGTACCAATAGAATCACCGTCTGTGCCGCCGATAACTTCGTTGCTGTAACCCTCAAAGTTCATCATGGATGTATCGTTTGTAGGGTTATCAATCTGCGCCAGTTGAACAGCCATATCGCCGGACATCTGAACACCGTCAGAATCCATCAGACTCGCCGTCGCAGGGAAATTCTCAACACCAGAGATCGCACCGTCCGGCCACGTGACCAGCAGGTTGCCATCATTCATTTCGAACATGGCGTCAGCAAGGCTGCGCCCGTCAGGCATGTTGAAAGAACCATCGGCGTTTGCCTGAAGGTTCTCTATCGGGGCCGTGATATTGGAATCGGCCATGGTCTCAAGTCCTTGGTTCAGGCGGGTCTTGATATCAGCTCTGTGACAACCCGCTCGAACAACTACGTTGTTATTCTTCTTTTTATAGGAGCAACATATGAACACGGGCTTACTGTGTCAAATGCTGACCTGTGTAAGATCATAGGGGTAATCTTATAAAGATGCTGTGATTTAGCGCACAGGTTTAAAAATAATCGTTAAACCTGATCTGCACCGTAATACAGCGTTACCACGTGCTGGGCTTCCGCAAAAAACAACCAACGTTCCGCAAATATGCCAAAGCCAACAGAAATGACCGCCAGAATCGAAGCTAGAACAGCAATCGGCCCGCCCCCCATAGTGAGGACAGTCAGGCCGAAAGGTACTAAAAAGCCGAACAGCTTGGTAATGCGACGCAGTTTAGTTGCGTGCCTACGCCCCACCGAAAACCCCATTTCTTTGAGCAAATAGTTATCCGCACTGTGGGGGCGTTCGAACAGTTTCGCTTCTCCGATGGAATCCAACCCCGTCGCTGTCGCCGGTGTGCTGGCGAAACGAGTGGTGTCGATATAACGCCAGTATGCCAACTTGACCGAATAGCCCACCAGACAAGATAGAGCAGCAATCTTGATCAGTTCCCCATTGGGATACCCGCTAACCCACAGCACCGCATTCATCACGACCGCACCGGTCATGACTGCGAATATGAGATAACAGGGCACGGTCCAATGGTTGCTCCACTGTCGAATGGTGGCGAGTGAGCGATAAATCATGGCCGTGGCAAACACTGTTATCAGCGCCAGGATCGTCAGGGCAAGTCCCGCCCACCGGCCGTCCGTCGCCAACGCACCGGATGTAAACCAGATCCACCCCACACACAGGGCCGGGCCATAGGTCACCACGGCCAAAACGCCTTCACGCGACAACCACGATGATCGCCATTGAGAAAATGCCCGCCAAGCCCGTTCCGGGTGTCCCAGATGGAATGTAGACGATAACAACCCGGCGCTCACCAACGCCAATCCGGTTCCCAGTAGCATTATGCCCAAGATAGGGTCTGATGGCATGGTGCCACGCCAGATCAGCATCCCGGTCAGCGCAAGTAAGCCATAACCAGCACCCGAGGCCGTGGTGAAGAAAATAACGGAGAATGCCGGATTCATATGGTCACCACTCCTTAGGGTCTAGCGCGACAGAACACGGTCTATCCAATGCAGGACCGGGTTCTCATCTTTATTGATTACAGGGGCCAACGCTTGCACATCGCTGTCGGGTGCAGCCCGATCACGGCGGGGACGTGGCGGTAAATACTTGTTGGTGGGCTCGTATCCCAGCTCGTTCATCAAATTCACGCCGCCACGTTCAGCGACCAACTGGGAGACCGCCGAATCAGGATCCGCCAAATTACCGAAATGCCGGGCGCTGGTTGGGCATGTCATCACGCAAGCAGGCTGGCGTTCATTTTCGGGCAGGTTGGTATTGTAAATTCGGTCAATGCACAGCGTGCACTTCTTCATGACACCCTGATCCACATCGAACTCACGTGCACCATACGGACAGGCCCAACTGCACAGCTTACAGCCAATGCACTTGTCTTCATTGACCAGAACAATGCCGTCCTCTTCACGCTTATAGGAGGCACCCGTGGGGCAAACGGTAACACAGGCCGCCTGTTCACAGTGCAGGCAGGACCGTGGAAAATGAACGGTTTGACTGGGCTTGGTTTTATCATCCGGGGTCACTTCGAAGGAATGAATGCGGTTGAACCAAACGCCGTCCGGCTCCGCCCCATACGGGTCCAGATCGGTCAGCGGCGCCATATGGCCACCGGAATTCCATTCCTTACAGATAACGGCACAGGCGTGACAGCCCACACAGATATCCAGGTCGATCACCAATCCCAGTTTCACGTCAGTTGTCTCGGGCAAGGAAGTCATGTCACGTCTTGCCCCCTTTGAAATCCTGCCCATACCGAGATATATCAGTCCGTTCCGACAGGCGCGGTGTGCTCAGGTTTTCAAATTGCGGCTCAGACGCGACTTCATCCTGTGGGCCAGCTTTTTCGATACGAACGCGAAGATCATACCATGCCGCCTGTCCCGTCACCGGGTCTGCATTAGCGTAGCGGTAGCCGTTTTCACGGGCTGGCAGTAACTCGCTGATCAAATGGTTTAGCAGAAATCCTTTTTTGGATTCCGGTCCCTGTTCTTTCAGGTTCCATGCACCAGATCGCTTACCGATAGCGTTCCATGTCCACACGGTATCGTCATTGACGCCGTCCATCAGCCCGGCCTGAACTTTAATACGACCATGATGGCTGATTGCCCAAATCCAGTCGCCATCGGCGATGCCCTGTTTCTCGGCCAGTCGCGTGCTCATGTACAAACGGTTCTTGTTGGTGATCTGACGTAGCCACGAATTCATGCCGCCCCAAGAATGGTACATATGCATGGGCCGTTGGGTCAGGGCATGGAGGGGAAATTCCTCACCGTCCACCTGCGCTTCTTCCATGGGCTGGTACCAAATGGGAAGTGGATCAAAATAGGTATCCACGCGCATCCGGTGTTCTTCCGGTGGCTGGACATCACCGTGTCCACGCGCGGCATTTCGGAAACTTTGCAGGGGCTCTGAATAAATTTGCATGATGATGGGTTCTGCATTGGGAACAAATCCCATGCTGGCCGCCCATTCCAAATAACCTTTGTTGGCCATCTTGTAGAAGCGTTGTTCGCGCGGAATGGGATAGCTCCAGAAACACTGGTTTTCAATATAGCGGTCTATCTGGTTGGGGTTAGGATCGCCACGACCGTGTTGATCGCCGTCCTTGCCACGCCACCCGGCCAGTGGCCCAATCCCCGGCGCACGCTCGTGATTGACGATGTAATCAGGGTAGCCACCGGGATACTTGGGCGAGCCATCTTTGTTGGTTAATCCGGGTAAACCTAGTCGCGCACCCAAATCAATCATCATGGACTGAAACGGACGCACATCTCGATCAAGTTCAACCACCGGCTGGCGGATGGCATCCTGTACGGCATCGGCTTCAGATATGGGGCGGTCCAGCAGGCTGATGCAATCGTGACGCTCCAGATAGGTGGTATCGGGCAGGATGAGGTCTGCATACGCCACCATTTCCGAATAATAGGCATCGGAATAGATGATGCGTGGAATTTTGTATTCACCTGTTTCTTCATCCATATCACACAGCATGTCCATGACACCGCCCGTGTTCATGGTGGAATTCCAGCTCATGTTGGCCATGAACATCATCAACGTATCGATGGGATATGGATCACCTTTCCAGGCATTGGTGATGACCGAATGCATCATCCCGTGGGCGGCAACCGGGTGCTCCCACGAAAATGCCTTATCGATGCGTGTTGGTTGACCGTTCTCGTCCACCAGCAAGTCTTCAGGGCCGGTAGGAAAGCCCAATGGCGGTCCCGGCAATACCTCTCCCGGTTTGACCTGATCATTCTTGCCCGTCGGTTTGATGCCGGGTGGCACGGGCTTGGGGAACGGTGGCTTGTAGCGAAAACCGCCCGGACAATCGATTGTGCCCAAAATCATTTGCAGCAGATGAATGGCCCGGCAGGTATGAAATCCGTTGGAATGAGCCGAAATACCACGCATGGCGTGCATGGCAACGGGACGGCCGATCATGTGATCCTGTTCGCGCCCGGCCCAATCCACCCAGGGCACATCCAGTCGAATTTCTTCTTCAAAGGCGGCATGGGCCAGCTCGGCCGCAATACGCCGGATGGTGTCGGCCTCAATCCCGGTGGCTTCGGCCACGTTATCCGGCGCGTATGTGTCGTCCATATAACGTTCGGCCATGATCTGAAAAGCCGGTCTGGCTTTGCGTCCGTCAGCCAGTATGCGATCGCCGACCATAACCGGCTTGGCATCGGCTGATAACGCGTTGGAGGCGCCATTATTCTCACTGTCCCAGCACAGCGGATTACCGTCCTCATCGCGGGCAAACATGCCATCGTCCGCTGCACCCGGATCATCGATCACCAGCCAGGGCGCATTGGTGTATCGCGCCAGATAGGCTAAATCAATCTTGTCGGCGCGCAGCAACTCATGGATCAGGGACATGGCGAACAGGCCGTCCGTGCCGGGGCGAATGCCAAGCCACTCATCCGAAATAGCGGAATACCCGGTCCGGATAGGATTAACCGAGACGAATTTGGCGCCTCTGTTTTTTAACTTACCCAAGCCGATTTTGATGGGATTTGAATCATGGTCTTCAGCCACGCCAAACATCATAAAGTACTTGGTGCGATCCCAGTCCGGTTCACCAAACTCCCAGAACGAACCACCGATGGAATACAACCCGCCTGCCGCCATATTGACCGAACAAAAGCCACCGTGGGCCGCATAATTGGGTGTGCCAAACTGTGACGCCCACCACCCGGTCAGGGCCTGGCTTTGATCACGACCGGTAAAGAACGCCAATTTTTTAGGGTCGGTCTTGCGAATATTGCCCAGCCATTCCGTGGCGGTGGACAGGGCTTCTTCCCACTCAATTTCCTTGAACTCGCCGCTACCGCGCGGGCCAACCCGCTTTAACGGCTTTTGCAGTTTGGCGGGCGAATACTGGGTCATGATTCCAGCCGCACCCTTGCCGCACATGATGCCGCGATTGATGGGATGGTTCTGGTTGCCCTGAATATAACGAACCTTGCCGTTCGTCAGGTGAACCTTGATGCCACACCGGCAAGCACACATGTAACAGGTGGTGTATTTGATTTCGTCTGAAACATGGGGGGATGTATCAATCCCGTCTTTCCAGCGCGTCGGTTCTTCAGCCATTCAGTCCTGCACCAGCCCTAAAGTTGGATCAATAAATCAGAGGGAACAGTATCCACTCTCTGGGCCAAGGTGAACAGTCCAGATTACAAGAATTGGCAGTCCAGATGGTCGTTTTATGATTGCGGAGGAATGCCTACGGATGACAGGAATTCAGCCGACGATTCCGAATGAAGGAACATCAGGGCGCAAACCAAATCAGGGTCTTCGTTTTCGGCGTCACCATCACACGATTTGGACGCGATGGCAGGCACGTCCCGGTCCTGCATTTCCTGAGAATTTCCCAGCGAATGCGGTAAATCCACTTCTCGGGTGAATTCACCCTCTTCCGGGTCATGCAACAGCACAATATCAGGCGTTATGCCCCGGGCCTGAATGACCCGTCCGGATGGCGCATAATAACGTGCAATCGTCAGGCGAAGCGCACCCTCGACCGGTAACGGCGAAATGGTCTGAACCGATCCTTTACCGAATGAGCGCTCCCCTAGGATGGTGGCGCGGCCATGGTCCTGCAAAGCACCCGCCACGATTTCGGACGCAGATGCAGATCCGCCGTTGATCAGCACTGCCATGGGAAGACCAGCCGCCATGTCACCGGGGCTGGCAGAATGATGCCGGTCCATGCCATCACCTTCGCGGTAGCGTATGGATACGATCCGGCCATCTTCAAGAAAGGCGTCTGACAAAATCAATGATTGGTCCAACAGGCCACCGGGATTATTGCGCAAATCCAGAACAATGCCCGCCAGCCTCACCCCCAGCTGGGACCGGATATCATTCATGGCGTTCACGATGCCGGATTCTACACGTTCGGTGAAACGGGTGACTCGAATGTAGCCAATGTCGCCCTCCAACCGCCATTTAACCGACCGCACCTTGATGATAGCGCGCACGATATTCACATTGAACGATGTCACGTCCGCGCGCTCAATGGTTATAGTCACAGCCGTGCCGGGGTCGCCACGCAACAGGTTCACCGCATAACTGATACCCTTTCCGCGAATGTCTTCGCCGTTTACATGAGTGATCAAATCGCCGGCCTGAAGGCCGGCGGCAAAAGCCGGAGTATCTTCGATCGGAGAAACCACTTTAACGGTATCATTCTCCTGAATGATCTCGATCCCCAGGCCGCCGAACTGGCCACGAGTTGAGACCTGGCTCTCCGTAAATTCACGGGGGTTCATATAGCTGGAGTGTGGATCCAGTGATGCCATCATACCATCAAGGCCGGCTTCCACCACGTCACGGGGCTCGAATGATGCCAAATCACCCTCAAGGGCTTCAACGCCAGCGATGGCTGCGTCAATAAGGGCTTTGTCTTCCAATGGCTCCACATAATTCACACGAACACGGCGGAAGGTATCACTAAAATGGCGGAGCTGTTTATCGTCGGCGTGCGATATATAACGAGCATACACCGCATCAAAACGTTGCAGTTCCTGACCAGCGGACTCGGATAATGGATAGGCACCGCCTACCCCCAGGGTATCGAGGACAGAATTGAAGGTTCGGTTCTCAAGAACGCAGCCACTGACACCCGGCAGCAATGATACCAGCATCAATGCCGCAATAATGGCGGCTAGCGTTCTCGGTGTTGCACGTGCGTCTAGGTTCCGGCCTTTTGCCGCTTTGTCTTCATCCGGCCCCTGGTCGCCTATTGTCATGATTTATCCGGCTGCGGTAATGGCTTCGACAAGCTCGCCCAAGACCCGTTCCGCATCATCATTTTCTACCTGACAGGTACCGGCATTCTCATGGCCACCACCGTCATATTTCAGCATGAGTTCACCAATGTTGGTGTTGCAGGTGCGATTGACGATAGAGCCGCCCGTCGCGAAAACTGTATTGAGTTGGTTCAGCCCCCACAGGATATGGATTGAAATATTACAATCCGGATTTAAGGCATAGATCATAAAGCGGTTGCCCGCGAAAATTGTTTCCTCGTCACGCAAATCCAGGATCACAAGATTACCATTTACCGTTGAACAACGTTTTAACTGGTCTTTGTGTTTATCAGCATGTGACTGATACAGCTCCACGCGTTCAGATACATCCGGCAGCTTCAGAATATCCTCGATGGTATTGCCATGGCAATAATCGATGAGTTGCATCATTAATTGATAGTTCGACACGCGGAATTCTTTGAACCGACCGAGCCCGGTACGGGAATCCATCAGATAATTCAGCAACACCCAACCCGTGGGGTTCAGAATTTCGTCTTCCGTAAATTGGGCTGAATCGCTTTTGTCTACGGCGTCCATCATATCGTCAGCGATATTGGGTAGCTTGTCTTTTCCACCGTAATATTCGTAGACGACCCGTGCCGCCGACGGCGCATCAGGGTCAATGATGTGGTTACCCGGTTTCTCACTAACACGAATGGTTTCACTCAGGTGATGATCGAATGCCAGATGAACGCCTGGCACGTATGGCAGGTTAGTGGAGATATCCCTGTCCGAAACCAGGATCGTTCCATCCTGCATGTCTTTAGGGTGAACAAATTTGATTTCATCAATAATGCCCAGTTCCTTCAGGATCACGGCACAGGCCAAACCATCGAAGTCACTACGCGTCACAAGGCGAAATTTTTCATCACTCATTTTATCGTCCTTCAATCATCCCCACACATTGACCAGACTACCCGGCTTTGCTACGCGGATTATAGGCATCTCTCTTGCCGGTGCAAACATAGGAATTGACCGAAGTATAAAAAAAACTACCTATGCCCTTAAAATCATTATGATAACTAGGATGTGTTACGGTTCCATTCAAGAGTATGCAGTGTAAAAAGTGCCGCGCTTAAGAAAATAACAGCGCCAGCTTGATGCAGGGCTGCCAATGCCACGGGGACAACCAGCAATAGCGTGGATATGCCCAACGCCACTTGTCCCAGTCCAGCGAGCACCAGGATATTGTACGCGGAACGTTGACGTGGGGTGAGATTACTGTTCATGGATAACAACCAGAATATGATCACACAACACACGGTAAACACAGCCAGAACCCGGTGATTGAACTGAACTGTCATATGGTCGTCGAACGCGCTTAAAATCGCCGGGCTGTCGCCATAAAGTCCATGCGGGATCAAGCGCCCATCCATCAGTGGAAACGTGTTGTAGATCATCCCGGCATTCAACCCGGCCACGAAACCGCCACTGACCAGCGTCACGAAGATTAATGCCACAATCATCAACACGCCCCGGCGCGTTGTCGCCATTTTGTCAGCCAGAACAGGCCGCACAGCCTCATACCCATGACGCAGACGCAAGGCATACCGAAACATGGCGGCATAAATCACCACAGCCAGGCCCAGATGGGCAGCCAGGCGGTACTGGCTCACATCAGGCTCGTCCACAAGGCCACTTTTGACCATATACCAGCCCAATACACCTTGCAGACCCCCCAAAATGAAAAATCCAGTAAACACCGGGATCGATCGCCTGTTGATCCAGCCACGCATGAGGAAAAAAACGAATGGTAGAAGAAACGCCACACCGATAGACCGACCAACCAAACGGTGAATAAATTCCAGCCAGAATATGCCCTTGAATTCATCGACCGTCATGCCGGCGTTGATCTCACGGTATTCCGGAGTCAACTGATATCCGGCAAATGCCGCATGCCATTCCTGCGGTGTCATGGGGGGCAGCCACCCGGTCACCGGTTCCCAGTTGACCATGGACAGCCCTGAATGGGTCAAGCGGGTCAGCCCACCCAGCACCACCATGGCAAACACCATGGCACACATGGCAAATAACCATGTGGAGACAATGCGTTCCCGGTGCAGGGCCCGATGCAAATGTGGTGTGGCGGGGGCGGGTGGCGCGTGTTGAATCATATTTAACAAGCCGGATCAATTGAATCTGTGGCCCCGTAGGTGATGCATATACCCGGTTATGTCAACGATTTCACGCTACCTACCCGAATTTCGTGACGCCTGCCACGCACGCCCACCTACCCATTTGGGTTGGAAACGTCGCCCCAAAAGAGATGCGTGCACCCCTCTGCGAGGTGTTGTCCCGATTCAAGACCTCGCCTACACACGAAGGCATAAGATGTAGCTGTTTTTATCGGAGGACGAAGACAATGGACATTCATGAATATCAGGCAAAAGAAATCCTGGCCGGTTTTGGCGTCAACATCCCTCGTGGTGGTGTAGCGTACAGCCCGGAGCAGGCCGCATACCGCACGACCGAAATCGGCGGGCGTGGCTGGGCTGTAAAAGCCCAGATCCATTCCGGTGCGCGCGGCAAGGCAGGCGGCATTATTTTGTGTACCGACGCGAACCAGGTACAAGATGCCGCCGCAGACTTGCTGGGCAAGAGACTTGTGACGCACCAGACCGGCCCTAAAGGGAAGCTGGTCCACCGGCTTTATGTGGAAGAAGCGTCCTCCATCAAATCTGAATACTATCTGGGCTTCGTGCTTGACCGTAAATCCGAACGGGTCATGGTTGTGGCATCCGCAGCGGGTGGTATGGAAATCGAAGAAATTTCCCAGTCTGAGCCGGACTCGGTCATTCGCCTTGTGGTCGAGCCCGCCGTCGGCATGCAGCCGTTTCAGGCCCGCGAGATGGCCTTTGGTTTAGGTATCGATGCGGCCCTTATGGGCCAGGCCACCACCACCATTCTGGCCTGTTACCGCGCGTTCCGAGATCTGGATGCCACCATGGTTGAAATCAACCCGCTGGTGGTTACAGACGATGACAATATCGTGGCCCTTGATGCCAAGATGTCGTTCGATGATAACGCCTTGTTCCGCCGCCCGGAAGTATCCGAGCTTCGCGACAAATCACAGGAAGAGCCGCGCGAAACCAAAGCCACCGACCGGGGGCTCAGCTATGTGGGTCTGGACGGCAACATTGGTTGCATGATCAACGGTGCCGGATTGGCCATGGCCACCATGGACATGATCAAGCATGCCGGTGGAGAGCCCGCTAACTTTCTCGACATCGGCGGTGGCGCTACCCCGGAACGGGTGGAAAAAGCCTTTAATCTGGTGCTGTCCGATGAGGGGATTGATGCCATTTTGATTAATATTTTTGCTGGTATCAACCGTTGTGACTGGGTCGCCGAGGGTGTCATTGAAGCCGTGCGCAAGGCTGAGCCTGATATTCCCGTCATCGTGCGATTGTCGGGCACCAATGTGGAAGAAGGTCGCCGCCTGATCCGCGAATGCGGCCTGGCAATCATCAGCGCTGAGACGCTGAGCGAAGCTGCCGAACTGGCCGTGTCATCCGTGGGTGCTGACGCCACACCCAAAACCGCTAGTACAGGGGCATAAAACAATGAGTATCCTTCTTGATGAAAAGACGCCTGTTATTGTTCAGGGATTCACGGGTAAAATCGGCAGCTTCCACGCCAAGGAAATGATCGAATACGGCACTAATCTGGTTGGCGGTGTGACGCCGGGTAAAGGGGGCATGACCCATCTGGACCGGCCCGTATTCAATACGGTGAAAGAAGCCACCACACAGGCCGGTGCAACAACCAGCATTGTGTTCGTGCCGCCACCATTCGCCGCCGATTCCATCATGGAAGCCGCGGACGGCGGTATCAAAACCTGTGTGGTTATAACGGACGGTATTCCGGCCCAGGACATGATGCGCGTAAAGCGCTACCTGCGCCGTTACAAACAGGAAAACCGCATGCAGCTGATCGGGCCAAACTGTGCCGGCATGATCTCGCCCGGTAAAGCCATGCTCGGCATTATGCCCGGCCATATCTATAACGAAGGCAATGTGGGCATTGTGGGTCGTTCAGGCACGCTGGGTTATGAAGCCGCCAGCCAGATGCAGGCCCTTGGCATTGGTGTATCCACCAGCGTGGGTATTGGTGGCGATCCCATCAACGGCAGCTCATTCAAAGACATTCTGGCCTTGTTTGAGGCCGATCCCGCAACTGATGCTGTCATGTTGATCGGTGAAATCGGTGGCCCGCAGGAAGCCGAAGCCGCCGAGTTCATTCGCGACCACATGTCCAAGCCCGTTGTCGCCTACGTGGCCGGTCTCAGCGCCCCCAAAGGCAAGAAAATGGGCCACGCCGGTGCCATTATTTCGGCCTTTGGCGAAAGCGCCAGTGAAAAGGTGGAAATTCTGGAAGAAGCCGGTGTGAATGTTGCGCACCGTCCATCCGACATGGGCCATTCGATACAATCTGTTCTTTAGGTTCCAATTTGCCAACGTCCTCAGGGACTTAAAGAGCACACCTAAGGCTGATCGCTTCACGGCGGTCAGCCTTTTTTTTGTGGCATTGCCGTGCCTAATTAACATTTTATTTGTGTGTTTAAACGTATTTCACATAATTATTTGACTATATATGTTATTGCACTATATAATCATGGCAAATGAACATCCCGGCGTTTTGGATCGAATCACGCCCGGGCCTTACAAGGATTTAAGCGATGAGCTTGCAAATCATTACCGCTAACCGCCTGGTCGATGGTGCTGTTGTCTACTACACCACCGACAACGACTGGTCGCAGTGGATTGCTGATGCCGTTATTTCGGATGACACAGCGTCGGCAGAACCCGCCCTTGCGTTCGCCAAGGCTGATGCCTTTGCCAATGGTATTATCGAACCTTATCTGGTCGACGTGTACCGTGAAGCACAGACCATCAAGCCGGTGCGTTACCGTGAAGCCATCCGCGCCCGTGGTCCGTCAATCTACACAAGCTCCGAGCATGGCATGCCCGTAGCCGCCAAGCTTGATGCGAAATACGCATCCGCTGGCACAGCGACCCCGTACCTGAACGGCCTCTAGGCTCTCGACTTCCCACTTAAATAATAGCGCGGAGAAACAGCGCATGTACCGTTACGATGAGTTTGATCATGCGTTTGTCGCGCAACGCGTGGCGCAGTTCCAGAACCAGGTGGACCGCCGCCTGGATGGCGAACTGACCGAAGACGAGTTCAAGCCGTTACGGCTGATGAACGGTCTGTACCTGCAATTGCACGCCTACATGCTGCGTGTGGCTATTCCCTATGGGGTGCTGTCATCGGCACAAATGCGTCAGTTGGCCCATATTGCCCGGACCTATGACAAGGATTACGGCCATTTCACCACACGTCAGAACATTCAGTATAACTGGCCCAAGCTGAAAGACGTGCCGGCCATCCTGCATGATCTGGCAGACGTGGAAATGCACGCTATTCAGACCAGCGGGAACTGTATCCGAAACGTGACGGCTGACCCATACGCTGGTGTCGCGGCGGACGAAGTTGATGATCCACGGGTGTACGCTGAAATTCTGCGCCAGTGGTCGACCCTGCACCCGGAATTTGCCTTCCTGCCCCGCAAGTTCAAGTTTGCCCTGTCGGGCGCCGTGGAAGATCGAGCCGCTGTGAAGCTGCACGATATCGGCCTTTATATCCGCAGAAACGAAGCGGGCGAAGTGGGCTTTGAGGTTCTGGTCGGTGGCGGTCAGGGCCGCACCCCCATCATCGCAAAGACCATCTGTGACTTCCTGCCCAAGCAGCATTTGTTGTCTTATATGGAAGCCATCATGCGGGTTTATAACGAACACGGACGGCGCGATAACAAATATAAGGCCCGTATCAAAATCCTGTTGAATGCCACCGGCGTGGATGAATTCCGCCATCAGGTCGAGGCCCAATGGGAACAGATCAAAGATCGCGACTACGACCTGCCTGAATCAGAGATGCAGCGCATTCAGACTTATTTCGCGCCACCTGATTACGACGTTCTGGACGCCACCCAAAAATCGTTTGAGCTTCAAAAATTTGAAGATCCCGTATTTGGGACGTGGGTGAAAAACAACGTGGTCGGCCACAAGCGGCCCGGTTACGCCGTTGCCAATATCTCCTTGAAGCCTGTGGGTGGCATTCCGGGGGATGCCACGTCCGAACAGATGGATGTGGTTGCTGATCTGGCTGACCGTTACAGCTTTGGTGAAATCCGCGTCACCCACCGCCAGAATCTGGTTCTGCCGGATGTGAAATTGACCGATTTGTTTGCCCTGTTCGAAGAACTGCATCAGTACGGACTTTCCACCCCTAATCATGGCCGTGCAACGGATATTATTGCGTGTCCGGGGCTTGATTATTGCTCACTGGCTAACGCCCGCGCTATTCCGGTGGCCCAGCGCCTGTCCGAGCGCCTGCACGAAATTCGTGCCGTTCACGATCTGCGCGATATGCACCTGAATATTTCCGGCTGTATCAATGCCTGCGGCCATCACCATGTGGGGGCCATCGGCATTCTGGGTGTGGACCGTCGCGGCGAAGAATTCTATCAGATCACGTTGGGTGGATCAGCATTTGAAGACGCATCCATCGGCGACATCATCGGCCCGGCGTTTGCCAGTGACGATGTGGTCGAAGCCGTGGAAAATATCATCCGCACCTATGTAAATAACCGCGAAGGCGAAGAACGCTTTATCGACACGTACCGCCGCGTCGGTCTCAAGCTGTTTAAGGAGAAGCTTTATGGCACTGATTAAGGATGGTGAGCTGATCGAAGACGCCTTCGTCACACTCGGCGACGAAGGCGTAATCCCCAGTGGGGCCCGCGCTGTTATTGTCAGCGTCGAACGGTGGCAGACAGACAGTGCACTTCTCACAAAAAGCATGGAACGGGTCGGTGTGCTGCTGCAACCTGACCAGTCCCCTGATCTGATCGCGGATGATCTGGACAAGATCAGCGTTGTTGCCCTGCACTTTCCGGTGTTCAGCGATGGGCGTGGGTTTTCTCAGGCCCGGCGTTTGCGCGAAACCTACGATTTCAAGGGTGAAATTCGGGGCACCGGGCACCTGATCCGCGACCAGTATCTGTTCCTGCATCGCTGTGGCTTCAACGCCATTGAAGTGGCCGACGACGTGGAAGCCGCCCAGTGGAAGATCGCCATGGAAGAATTTTCATTGTTCTACCAAAACACGGTTGATGATCGTAACCCCGTCATGCGGATGCGGCACGGAGCCAGCTAGCTGGTTTTTAGCCACAGATTTAGGATTGACACCACGAAAAATCTGCTGCACACGATGGGTTTATGCAGCCATATAGAATTCACACATGACGAATAAAGCGAACACAGTCTATCTGGTCGGTGCAGGCCCCGGTGATCCGGACCTGTTGACCGTCAAGGCATTGCGGTTAATCCAACAGGCTGACGTGGTGGTTTATGACCGCCTGGTGTCTGATCCCATTCTCGCCCTGATTCCAGGCAGCGCCAAACGGGTCTTTGCCGGTAAGCGTGCACGCGACCACTACATGCCCCAGGACGAAATCAATGCCCTGTTGGTGGAAACCGCCCGTTCGGGCCAGATGGTTGTACGCCTGAAAGGTGGCGATCCATTCGTATTTGGCCGGGGCGGTGAAGAAGCCGTTCAACTGGCCAAAAACAACATCAAATTTGAAGTGGTGCCCGGCATCACTTCATCGGCTGGCTGTGCGGCCTACGCTGGCATCCCCCTCACCCACCGCGACCACGCCCACAGCGTGCGGTTCGTGACCGGCCATACTCAACACGGTGACGAGCCTGAGTTGAACTGGCAGAGCCTGGCTGACCCCACCACCACGCTGGTGGTCTACATGGGGATGTCCAATGCACCCATCATCTCGAAACGTTTGATCGAAGCGGGGCTGGACGCGGATACCCCCGCCGCCGCCATCAACATGGGCACCCGGCCCGAGCAACAAGTGGTGCGCTCGACCCTAAAGGATTTACCGCAAGCCATTGTGGATAGTGCCCTGAGCGGTGCCACGCTGCTGGTTATTGGGTCAGTTGTCGATCTGGCCGATACCATTTCGTGGTTTAACCCCGAAGACTAATGGACACGCAGCGTACCCCGGATCACTGGCCTGAAGCACTTGTTCTGCTGCTGGCCCACGGATCGGAAACCACCCCCGGTGCGGCACAATTGGTAAAACGACACGCCGCTACGCTCAAATCACAAAACCTGTTTGCCGACGCGCGGGCGGCTTTCTTACGCGACACGCCCCACCCCCGCGATGTGATCGATGCGTCACCACACAAAGATATCTACATCGTGCCTTTTATGATCAGCGAAGGATATTCCATTGAGGTTCTGATCCCCGAAGCTCTCGGCCTGACCGGCCCTCTCACGGAACGGATCAGCAAACAGGGTCGCCGCCGCATCCATCTGTGCCACAGCATCGGCACACACGATGCCATCACCGATGAGATTGTGACAACGGTCAACACACTGATTAAGGACAACAGCCTGGCATCACAAGATACCTCGGTTCTCATCGCGGCCCACGGCACAAAACGTCACCCAGGCAACAATCAGCAATCCACTGGGGTGGCCGCATCAATCGCCAACCGCTGCCCGGTTCAGAGCGCCCACGCTATCTTTCTGGAAGAGCCCCCGTTCATTACGGACTGGCAATCCTTAAGCACCGGCCCAAACACCATCGTGATTCCACACCTGATGACCACCGGCAGTCACGCTACAATAGATGTGCCTGAAATGCTGGGTATCCCCAATACCCATGAAACGTTCGGTCCGCACCACGTAGCGGGGCGGTATTTATGGTACACGCCCGTTGTTGGCAGCTTCAGTTCAATTCCGGAGATCGCCGTGGACCGCATCCATGATTGGGACCGGGCGAACGCGGGCTGAGCGGCTACCCATCATCCCGATCGATAGCCCGGTTGAGCAGCATGAACAGCTTGCCCATGTCGGATGACAGCAGAGTGGTGTTCATGACGTTTTCTGTATCGCGCTTCTTGGCTTCTTCCACCAGATTGTGGAACTGCTTGATATAGCGCGACACGTAATCGCGGAAGGCCTGATCTTCGCGGTAGTGTTCCTCGATAACCGACAGCTTGTTCTTTTCGCGGAAACCCAGAATCTTGCGCACGAACACGCCCTTCTCACCCCTGTTGTAGCGCCGCCAATCATCCTCGGTGACTTCGGTTTCAAGCAGGCGGTTCATATCAACGGCCAGCGATTGCAGGCGCTCCATAATGAACGTGGCGTGACGCAGGAAGTCGTCGGTGGCCGACAGCTTGGCGCGTTCTTTCAGTTCTTTCAGAACCGTTTCAGCGCCTTCCGATACCACCCGCATATCTTCTGTGCGCTGTTTCAGGGCACCTGCTGCTTTTTCGGTCTGCTCCACCGCTTCCTTCGATACCCGCTTCATATCTTCGGCATGGGATTTTACTTTTTTGTCCCAGGCATTCAGGCGGCTCGTGGACTCGTCGGTGATGGTGGCAACTTCCTTATGGCGCTGGGCAATAGACTCTCCAAGCGCATTCAGGTTCTTATCCGCCGCTTGTGCCGTGTCGGTAATCGCTTGCATCTGGTGCTGAATGATCTGATTGGTAGATGTCATCTTACCGGCAATTTGCGAGGCGATAGCATCGGCGCTCTGGGCATTTTCGCGCAACTGCCCGGTGGCCGCATTCATCTTTCTGGCGTTCTCGTCCACCATGGCACCGGCACTGTTGGCGTGGCCGGCCAGTGATTTCCCGACGTCGCCGAGGCGTTCCACCGCATTGGCAGCAACGCCCGTCAAATCACGGGCCTGATTGCCCACCGCATCCGAAGCCATCTCCATATCCGACTTGGTGCGCCGTGATGTATCGTCCAGTTCTTGTATACGCTGTAACAGAACCTGACCGATTTCACGCAAGCTTTCCGACGTACGTTCAGCGGTGTTGTCCAAATCGACAGCCCCTTCACGCAAGCCCTCTCTGGCCGACATGACTTTCTCTGCTGCCCGCTCTGACGCCAGCGACAGATCACCTGATTGTTTGGACATGGCCGTATTGACCTGTGACAGAAGCCGGGTTGCCTTGTCCACAGCCATGTCTACATCGCTGCTGCGCTGGGTCAGGGTTTCAGACACCGTATCCAGTTGTTCCGTTGCCTTGGTGGTGGCATTGGTGACGGTGGATGCGTGATCCTGTAGCTGGTCGCCATAGCTCCGCAGGTGTTCGGATGCGCGCTGATAGGAATCGTCGACCTGATCCGTGCGTGACTTCAACATCTCGCCTATGGAACCAAGGCGCGACTCTGATTGTTCCAGCGTACCGTCCATGGTGCTTGCATAGCGTTCAACCGATGAGGCGATGTCTTGCAACCTGGAAGACGCATCTTCCGACTTTGCCACGGCCTGGTCCACTTCTTCGCGCATGGCCCCGCCGGCGTTCCTCAGATTTCCAACCGCTTCAAAGGCTTCCTCAGAAACCGATGCTGCGCCGTTCATCAAACGCTTGGTAACCTCATCAATGTCGCCCGTTGCCGTATTGCTGGCTTCGTTTAACCACTCGGTCTGACCTTTCAGCGTTTCACCACTGCTGATCAGACGTTGTTCGACCGCACCCAATTGAGCCTCGATAGACGCTGCCCCTTCCTGCAAATCTGTGGATACTTTTGTAACCCGTTGGGTCGCGTCGTCGGTTGCGTTGTTAAGACCCTGGGTTTGGCGATCAAATGCGTCGCTGACCAATGACAGCAATCGCGCCGCACGGTCGGTCGATGTGGTGAGTTCACGTGAAGACTCGCGTAAGGCCTCTTCACTTCGTGACACGCTCTCGGTCGCCACGTCCGATGCCTTACCGATATTGCCAACGCTTTCGCCCAGCAAGTCATCCAGATTTTTCACTTTGCCCGATGCTTCATCAGATGCAGACAACAGCTCCGCCAACCGGTTTTTCACTTCATCACTCACATGTTCCAGGCGCGATTCGATGCGGTCTGATGCATCGCCCAGTTCACCGGTTTGCCGAATAATGGCATCCGAGCCAAGTTGCGATGTTTTGGTGATCCGTTCGTTTACATCGGCTAAACGGCCGCCTTCCTCACGGATGGTTTTCTGTACCGTATCCAATGAATTCAGGGTCTCGGTTGATGTATCACGCAGGTTCCTGGAATGGTCGTCCACATTATCGCTGAGCATACCAAGCCGCGCGGTGACACTTTCGGCCATCAGGCTCATATCATCCAACTGGCCGCGAAACCCGTCTACCGTATCCTGTGTTTGTGTCGATGAAGCAGTCACTTCGTCAGCGGACTGGCGCAAGGTGCTGGTCACCCGTTGCACATTGTTGATGCCTTGTTCCGTGGCACCATCAATAGCGGCGACTTGTTCAGAGAAGTTCTTGCTGATTGATGAAATTCTGTTCGCCGCGCGTTCTGTGGCGCTATCCAGATCGGTCGAGCGTTCGTGCAGGGTTTCGCCCACATCGGCCAGGCGGACCTCGGTTTCACCGGCGATGCGTTCGATATTCTGGGCCTGATTGGCCAGTGTTTCGGTTGAACTGCGCACGCGTTCTGATGCTTCGTTGGATGCGTCGCCCAGTTGGCTTGAGCGTTTCTCCAACTCCTCGCCCACACGCCCAATTTCACCGATAACCCGACCACTGACCGTGGTCAGACTATCAGCACCCTTTTCCAGAGCATCGGTCACCGAGGTTACGCCCACTTCAGCATCTGTGGTGATGGCATTGACTTCATCTATACGACGCCGGAATTCGTCGCCCACATCCTTGATGCGCTCGCTGGCACGCTGGGTAGCACCTTGCAAATCACGGGTGGTTCGTTCCAGATCGCCGACGGTTTCACGCACCGAATCAGACACCACATCCGAGGTATCGCGCAAGGACGTGGACTGACGCGCTAATGAGCCTTCGATATCTTCGGCCCGGCGTTCCAGATTTTCGGCTGCATATGATAATACCGCCTGTTGTTCACTCAGCATATTGCGCAGCATTTCCGCCTGTTGGGCGGCACGCTCGGAACGATCATCCATGATCCCGGAGTGACGAGCCAGCGATTCCGTGCTGGTTTCGAAATGCTGGGCTGCGTTGCGAACCTGGCTGACCATATCGTTGGCTTTTTCTTCCAGGACCTCGCCCACCGCATCGCCTTGGCGCACGGCGGCACTGACCACATTGGAGAAATGCTCGCCACGCTCAACGAATACCTGGGTGGAGCGTTCCGTTGCCTGCACGGCATTATCTGTGCCATCAACCAGATCACGAGTTCTCTCACGCAGGGATTCAGTCAGGTCTTCGGTTTGATGCCGCAGGCTGTGGCCGCGTTCGAAGAAAGCCACCACCATCCACAACAAAGCAAGCGGCGTAACCACACCAGCGGCAATGCCGCCTAATTCATGGGGCAGCAGCACACCCAGATTGTTCCAGCCCAGGTGTAACTCGACAGTGTCATAGACCAGATAGCTCCAGAGAACCGTGACGATTGATCCGACAATGACCGGAATTCGGTAGCGCAACAAAAATGGGGCCTGCCATTCAGGCGGCTCCAAATCAGCATTCGCCATATTATCGACGTGGCTTTGCGGGTTTGTCTGGCCCGCTAGTCCGGCATCCAGATTGGTCCCAACCCGCGCGTGGTCGTACGTCCCGGTTTCGATGGATTCAACACCGTTGGTGTTTTCGGTTTCTCCATCACTCTCGGCAGAAACGCCGTTTATGGAAGTTGGTTTATCAGCCATAGCCGCCCCAATTATCTGTCTGCTTATGTCTTTGGCATCGTTACGCAAGGATTACCGCGCGCCCGAAAGGCGCAACGGCAACTCACTGGTACCATCATATACCCTCCGCCCCTGTTTTGGAAGGTGCGTTAGCAGATATAGGGACAATCCTGTGGATAACTACAATATATAGTGACGCATGGTGAGGCCGTCGTTTTAGAGCAAAAAATCGCTCAGCTTGGCAATCACACGGTGTCCGGCTTTACCATCACCATAAGAGTCGAACACCACGCTTCTGATCCGGGCCCGTTGCTCGGCGTCCAACGCGTTATGATCAAGCACCTCACCCAGCGCCGCTTCAAGCATATCCGGTTCCGCGATCGTGTGGGCGGCACTTTGAAGCAGCGCTGTTTGTTGTGGGGACAAATATGCCCCGGCCTCTTTACCCAACAAAATCATTGGCTTATCAAAAGCCAGAAAAAGGAACGCCAAATCTGAATAATCACTGATCAAAGCCTCAGCACCCGCCATCAGATCAATGACGTTCGCGCCCCGATCTTCGATCAAGGTCATATCATCGCGCCCGGCCACCATGGCCCGCCATCCGGCAATCCAGCCCGGTTGAGATTCAAACGTTATGGGATCCGGCATGATGGTCACATGGTACGTGCCTCTGTGCTCATTACACAATTTCGCCAAACTTTCGCTGAGCACCGGCGCCGCCGATACACGGGGCCGGAATGACGGTGCAAATAATAAACGTTTCCTGTTATCAGGGTTCTTGTTAGCCGATGAACGCCTGGCCGTTACGCCCGCAAACACGGGATCGGCCGCGGGCAAACCGGCGACCCAAACTCGGCGGGCAGGGATTCCAGCGGCCACCAGCGCCACCTGATCGGCGGCAGTAACCGCACAAACTGCGTCGGCGGCCACGCACAGGGAAATCTCGTCCTCATGCCGGACCGGCGATGTGGGGATATGGACCAGCTTGGCCCCCGGCACGTGCGCCCGCAGCGCCGCCATGCGGGCATTGGTGGTCAGCACAACTTCGGGCCCAAAGGCGGCTATTTCCGCCGCATCAGCGCTGATCATGGGCCAATGACGATGCCCCACAGCTTCGAACAAGGGATAGAGAGCGTTGAAATCACCGGGGCGGCTCAGGTGCATGGCGATCTTTTGTCCACCACCGCTTTTGACCACGCGCGCACCCGCTTCGGCAGCGGCAGCGGTCAGAATGGCCGCCTGAATAAATCTGTTATCAGGTTGTTTTCGCAAAGCAGCGGCGAAGACCTGCTCGGCATCATCCAACCTGTCCAGTGCACGGTAGGCTAGCCCCAGGTGGTACCGTGCCTCGATCAGATCGGGGTCCAGTTCCGTGGCCAGCCGTAAAGACTGTGCCGCCTCGCTATGGGCCCCGGCACGTCGTAACGCTGCCCCCAACAGATACCGGGCCTCACCATCTTCCGGCGCAATGCGGACGGCCTTACGAAAACTGTGAATGCCCTCGGATTCGTCACCGCGCAAATATAGAACCTTGCCCAAATTAATGCTGGTCGCCAGATTATCAGCATGGGAAGCCTCAGCCCGACGAAAGCAGGCGATGGCCGCATCATACCGCCCACCAGCGGCCAGCAACTCACCCATCTGTATATTCACATCAACCTCGTCCGGGACCAGCAAGGATGCCTTCTGCAACAATGTGGCCACCAGCGACAGATCGCCAATGGACCGGGCATCCATAGCCCGTGACATAAGCTCGCCGTAAGCTAGCCCGGCAAGATCGTCATCTCCATCCACCTGGGCCAGTGCCCGGCCCTCAATTACATCAAGAGCATCCTCATAGTCCCCGCGACCTTGTCCAATAGCCTGTCCAATGGATTGTATCCCCTGTTCGGCGGCATCCTCAGTATGCCGGGCGGCACCTGAACTGGTCAGGCGAACGATATGCATTTTGGCCAGCCAGCCGATACTGCGCGAAACTTTTTCTGCTGACCAATCCCGCATGGCCCGCTGTATTTCGCCCACGTTCAAGCTACCGTCCGTGGCCAGCATTTTAACAACTTCGGTCAGGCCAGCTTCATCCATCATCTTGTTCAGGGCAAAGTTATTCATGCTGAAAGCCAACCGCGCCTTCACGCTGGATATCTCCACGCCATCGACCAGATGAATTCGGGTATCCAGATTGATCGACTTGGTGGCGTAGGATTCGAACATGGCAAACGGGTCGGCACGCAACGGCGGCACAGCCGCTTTGCCTGACGCGTCTACAGCGTCATTAAATGCTCTGGCCCGGCGCGCCTCCAAATCTTCCCACAAGTCTTGATACTGGGCGATGACCACTTGCCAGTCATACATCTCACCAGCCCGTACTCGGCCCGCTTCGCCCATGGCGTGACGTTTATCGTCGTCGGAACATAGCATACTCAACGCATCGGCACAGGCATCCACATCAACCACCGTTGCCTGCGATACGTTACCGCAGTAGCGGTCATATACGTGATCATCAGCGCTATTCAAAACATCCAGTTCCGGCGCAATGATCAGGTCTTCGCCGTTACCGCCACCCGGCATCCATGTGGGCACGGTGAAGCCATGAACACCATCGTTGACTGTTTCGCGGTACCCGTCCCAATCACTGACCACGACCGGGATTCCGGCGGCCATGGCTTCAATAGGTGTCAGACCAAATGTTTCCTGGATGTTATCGGACAACGATACAAAAATATCCGCTGCACGCCAGATTCTGCGGCGCACGTCCGCATCCCGACCATCCAGAAAGATGGCATTTACGGATGGACAGAATTCATGTGCGGCCTCGCGGAATTCGCGTTCGATAGAATCATTGGCGAACCAACCGGCCTGAATAATGTGAACCTTCTTGCCACTGCGACGGGCAGCAGCTTCGGTGGCCACATACATAGCCAGAGGGTGCGCCTTGGCATGAAAGCTCAGGCGACCCACAAACAACAGCGCGATGTCATCGGTGGCGATGCCTAATCCGGTACGCAGACTGTTTCGATCAGCCAACGTTGCCGCACTACGGGCAAACGCCCCACAATCCACGCCCAAGGGGATCACCGGCATTTGCAGCTCGAGCGTGGGCTTCACCCCGATCCGCTCGCCCAGATACTCCATATAGGTGTCCATCACATGCCGCATGGCCGAGCGTGACGATTGAGAGGTGCAGATTAATGCGTCCCACGCCATGGTGGGAGATGTAACCAGTCCGCCAAGGCTGTCCATAACCCGCGCCGAAGACACGGTGTGGTTAACCCCACACAGACTATAACTGGCGTTACCCCGCATGCGACGACGCCAGGCAAACGGTGACAAATCAGGCCCCGGCAGCATCAATGTGCCGGGTACGCCCGTACCATCCATTTGTTCAGAATCTATACGGCGGCAAGCCGGATTCAAATCTGAAAAGTCGTGAATACGACTGACAAAATCTTTGAAATGATCGGCGTTCAACGTGTGCGCGTGGAATTCAGACGCACCTGAATGGCGCACGTAACCACGTAAAAACCCCTCGCCAGCCGCATGTCTGCCCATCAGGTTCTTGCGATTTGTTTCCACACCATCAGGGTGATGAAAAATAACAGCGTCTCGACTCATTGATCCCCACTTCAACCACATATCTGTTTCTGTTGCCGTTTTGGCTTATCAGAACAAATGCTGCCCGCCTGTTACCCAAATTTCCGTACCCGTCACATAGCGTGCGTCGTCCGAACACAGATAAAAGATCGTACCGGCCACATCTTCCGGTGCTCCCATGCGGTTCAATGGAATCCGAGGGATCAGCACTTCATATTCCGGCCCCACCATGTCGGTTTCAATCTCACCCGGTGCAATTGCGTTGACCCGAACATCCAGCGCCGCAAATTCGTTGGCCAATTCTCGCGTCAACGCAGAAAGCGCCGCTTTGGAAATGGAATAAGCCGATCCGGCAAAGGGGTGAATCTTGTGCCCGGCGATTGACGTCATGTTGACAATGGAGCCGTGCCCCCGGTGCAGTGCCGACGCGAATCCCCGCGACAGCCGAAGGGCCGCAAACAGGTTGAGTTCAAACACTTCCTGCCATGCATCCAGGTCACCGTTCAAGCAGCCCAAACGCTCCTTATGCGGCGACTTTGGCGACAAGCCGGCGTTATTGACCAACGCATGAACCGGTCCGTCGCCAACGATATCATTTACCGCCTCCACGAATGCCGCAACGCTTTTCGGGTCTGAAAGGTCGGCTGGAAAATGATTAGTCCAGTTCGGGTCGCGCTTGCACTCCGCTGGCACGTCGTCGCGGGAACAGGTAATGATCTGCCATCCCCGGTCCAGAAAACACTTGGCCGTGTGATGGCCGATCCCCCGGCTGGCGCCCGTGATGATGACGGTTTTTCGATCATTTTCTATATTGGTGCTGGCTTTATTGTTCATGAATGCAGACTAGGACAATCTGCGCTTGGTTTCCAGCGCACGAATTGCACAATATGTTAAACAAACGCCGAACCGTTATCAGGGTAAATCATGTGCTCACGCTTTGAGTTGAATACAACACCAAGGGCGTTGGCAAGACAGTTCAGCCTGTCTGCCGCGCCCGCGATGCCTAACCAGCCTGAGATCAGACCAACGGATTGGGCGCTGGTCATTGGAAGCAATGCCGAAACAAGTCTTCGCATCTGGGGCATCCCGGCACCGTGGGATGGCAAGCCAGTGTTTAACACCCGCGCCGAAACGGTGCTGGAGAAGCCCATATTCAAACCATTCCTGGCAAAACGATGCGTCATCACCGCCACCATGTTCCCTGAATGGCGCAAAGACGGTAAGGCGCGTTACCGGAACGAGATTTCACGGGGTTGGGGTGTGGATGAACAAGACAGTCCATATATCGAGCCACCTATCATGGCCTTTGCCGGACTTATGGATGAAACCCACACCACCATCATCACCTGCGCCGCAGCCCCGCGTATGGCCCATGTGCACGGCCGGATGCCGGTTATACTGGCGGGAGACGCTGTGCATACATGGCTTGACGATGCACCCATTGAGCAGCGCGCTTCATTGCTGACACCGTATACCGGAAACGACTTGATGGTTGTTGAGGAAACGCCACCACCACCGAAACAACCTGATCTCTTTGGCACGTAATTTTGGGGCGGCTTCGAAAACAGATTGCAGAGAGGACTATTTGGGTAATACATAGAATGTGATGGGAATCCCCCCCATAGGGACGCAGTAAACATGACGACAGAAGAGTTCAGCGGCAAAAGAAACACAGACAGCTCAGAAAACAAGGGCTACAAGAGAAGGAATACCGACAAACCGTCTGTGCTCTCAGCCACCATGGCTTGCTGGGCCTTGCTGATCAGCATGGCACTGGCCAGTGTGAGCAACGGCCTGCAAGGCACGTTGCTGGGTTTGCGAGCCAGTTTCGAAGGTTTTGATACATCAACAACCGGGTTCATCATGTCCGGCTATTTTGCCGGATTTTTACTGAGCGCCGTTCTGACGCCCCGGCTGTTGGCGCGGGTGGGACATGTGCGGGTATTTGCGGCCTTTGCCTCACTGGCGTCTGTGTCACCCCTGTTTCATGGCCTGATAGTGGACCCTTATGTGTGGTTTGGTAGCAGATTGATAACCGGGTTTTGCTTTGCCGGTATTTTTGTTATCGCAGAAAGCTGGCTGAATGACCGCGCCACGAACGAGACGCGTGGCATGCTGCTGTCCGTCTATATGATTTTCAATGTGGGTGGCATGGGCCTTGGCCCGTTGCTATTGAACGTCCTGCACCCCATGACGGTGAGCCCCTTTATTTTTGCATCCGTGTTGATCTCCATTGCCATGATTCCGTTGTTGCTGGCTGCCAGCCCGGCACCCAGTTTTGAAGCGCCGGAAAAGCTGAGCGTTGGCTCGTTGTACAAACTGTCCCCCCTCGGTGTTATCGGGATGGTTGGTGTTGGTGTATCCAATGGCGCACTGGTCAGTATGGGCGCGGTATATGCCGATGCGATCGGCATGTCCATCGCGCAAGTTTCCATCCTCATATCACTGGTGTTTTTGGGCAGTGTCCTGCTGCAATTTCCCATTGGTATTTTATCCGACAAGTTTGATCGCCGGGTGATTATTACCGTTGTGACATTTGCCGCATCCGCCTTAACCGGCATGGCTGCGTTGATGTCCATGAACGAGCCGCTATGGATCATGGCAATATTCTGTGTCTTTGGCGGGCTGTCATTTCCCTTGTATTCCCTGTGCCTGTCCCATGCCAATGACCGTTTGAACCCTAAACAGATGGTGGCCGCAGGCAGCACGTTGTTGCTGGCAGCCGGGGTTGGGGCCATTGCTGGTCCACCCGGCATTTCACTTGCTATGAACGCGCTCGGCACCAACGGCTTCATGTGGTTCTTTATGGCTGTTCATTGTGCCATCGGTGTATTCGCGCTCTACCGGATGAGCATCAGCGCTGCAACACCAATGGTTGATCAGGAAAACACCGCCTTCGCACCACACGCAGCAACGTTCGCACCGGCCTTTAACGCGGAAACCATTCTTGAGATAGTTGAAAGTGGCGAAGAGCCTGAGCCTATGAAGTAGAGGTGTGAATCGTGCTCTAGTTAACCATAACAACCGGTAACGTGGCCTCGGACAGCACATAGCTTGTCACGCCGCCCATGATCAATTGTCGCAGGCGGCTGTGGGTGTAAGCCCCCATCACGAGAAGATCAGCATTCCAATCGGCGCATTTGGATAGCACCGTTTCGCCCACCTGACGATCGGTAACGGGCGATACGTCCATATCGGTACTAACACCATGCCACAACAAATAGTCGCTCAGCTCAGATGTAACTTTTGCCGGGGCCTCATCACCATCAATGGTCAGAACCAGAACGCGGTCTGCTTTCTCGATCAACGGTAAAGCAGCAGCAACCGCGCGGGCGGCTTCGGCGCTACCGTTCCATGAAATGGCGATCCGGCGACCTATCGATTCTTGTTGTCCCTCTGGCACGACCAAGACCGCCCGTCCGGTTTCCACGAGCGCCGCATTCAGGGTCATGGTGGCCGATACAGACGATTCCGGCGTTGGTCGGGGCAGAACAATCAGATCAGCCAGCCTGCCACGCAGACCAGTGGCCTCATCTTCCCTGCCGGTTTCCTCTACCCAGCGGGCCGAAATTTCTTCGTCCGATGGCGGTTCGTCAACAATCGTGACGCCCTGGGATTCACAAACTTTATCAAACACACTGCGGGCGTTGTGGGCACGTTCGTTGGATTCGCGTTCGGCGGCCACAATGATATCTTCGATGACGGCACCAGACATGCCCTCACCCAATAGCGGCACGGCATCTTTAGGATTGGTGCGAACGTGTAGAGCATCCACATGGGCACCACACTGGCCGGCCATGGTAAGGGCTGCGCGCAACGCGTTCTCCGAAGAGTCTGAACCATCCAAAGGCGCCAGAATTGATTTTATGGTCATCACACTCTCCTTAACAAAAGTAAGTTAATTGGCGACGGCCTCCCCAAGCCCTGCTTCTAAGATAACCTGTCTATCATCTGTGGCAAGGGTGGCGATGCCAAAACAGAACATAACTCGAATATCTTAGCCCATATTAACGAAAAACCGGAATCGCCTCATCAATCCCTTCCGGGTCTTGATGGGTAATGACCTCGGCATTGGGATAGGCAGCCATAATGCTGGCTTCCACTTCGTCGGCGATATCATGGGCCCGCAAAAGCGTCATATCGCCATCCAGTTCCAGGTGAAGCTGTATAAAGATGCTCTGCCCCGATGATCTGGTGCGCAGGTCGTGAACCCCGTCAACATCCGGGTGAGCAAGGGCAATGTCACGAATTTTCAACCGCTCATCATCGGGTAACTCATGATCCATCAGGACTTGCAGTGATGCCTTGGCGATGGACCATGCGCCAAAAATAATATAACCCGCGATAGCC
>JABJGO010000096.1 GCA_018662225.1 Rhodospirillales bacterium
ATCATCACCGATGCCCAGGGCGTGACCACGTGGGTCAATGATGGTTTTGTCGGGATTTCTGGTTATGCCGCCGACGAAATCATCGGCAAGCGGCCCGGCGATCTTCTACAAGGGCCTGGCACTGACCCTGAATCTGTCGCCGAGATGCGTCAGGCCGTAGCCGACGGCGCTCCTTTTAATGTTGAAATAATCAACTATTCGAAATCGGGCACTCCTTATTGGATCGAGATCATGTGCAACCCGTTTAAGGACGAGCACGGTCGTCACATCGGGTTTATCTCTATCGAAACAGACATTAGCGAGCGAAAGAATATCGAGCGGGTAAAGAACGAATTCATCGCCACCGTGAGCCATGAGTTGCGGACGCCCCTGACCTCGATCAAAGGGTCCATCGGCCTGTTACGCTCCGGCAAAATAACAGAGTTGCCAGACCAAGCCCAATCTTTGGTGGATATGGCATTTAAAAACATCAACCACCTTGGCGCGCTCGTTGACGATATTCTGGACATCGAAAAACTGGGGACCGATCAGATGACGTTCGATTTTCAGCCTGCGGATTTGACTGCTCTTGTAAGGGAGTCTGTCGCCAGCAACCAAAGTTACGCCGATGAATACGGCGTGCATTTTCAGATGGATGGCACCCAAGACATTCAAGTCAAATGTGATTCCAGAAGAATGAGCCAGGTTGTGGCCAACCTCCTGTCAAATGCCGCAAAGTTCTCCCACCGGGGAGGGACAGTGAAGATATCGGCGCATCGTCAGGACGGCATGGCCCGCTTGTCTGTGTCTGATCAGGGCGTGGGCATTCCAGAAGAGTTCCACGAGAATATATTCGAGCGATTCACGCAATCGGATTCATCGGACTCCCGGAAAGTCGGTGGCTCGGGATTGGGGCTGAATATTTCAAAAAACATTGTCGAAAAGCACGGGGGGACTATCGGATTTGATAGCACGCCCGGCGTTGGCACCACGTTTCATGTGGATTTGCCTGTTTTGTAGCGCGTGTTCCTGACCAGGTCGAATTCGGTTTGGTCAGGAGCCCAATATCTCATTGGAAAATGAAACAGAAATTTCTGACTTGGATCGATTATTCGAACAAAAAATGGTATAGGTTCGAATATACAACCTCCGCCTATGGAGGTCAGATAATCATCTTATGATAATAGGTTTGCAATAAATTCTGTCACTCTATGATCTGGCTCTACACCTTAGAGAAAGGAATATGTCCAATGTCACACTCCATTGAAATACCGGCTCGCCGCGGCAAAGCCCATGAAGTGAAGATGGGCCAATCCATCAAGCTCATCAATACCCACGGTAATCAGGTGGTCGATACATGGGCCTATGTTGCTGATGATTTAGGCGAATACATGTCCATGGAAGCGACGCGGGCGACGATCACAAAACTGATCCCAGCGGTGGGTGACACACTCTATACTAACAACCGCCGCCCCATCCTGACCCTGACGGAAGATACCACGCCGGGCATCCACGATACTCTTCTGGCTGCCTGTGATCGCTATCGCTACGGGCTGCTAGGATGTACGGATTATCATGACAACTGTTCCGATAACCTGGCGGCGGCTATGGAGGCACTAGGCTATAACATTAGCCATACGCCGGCACCTTTGAATATGTTTATGAACATTCCATGGACGCAAGAAGGCAGCTTAAGCTTCGAGTCACCTACCAGCAAACCAGGGCAATATTCGATCCTTAAGGCTGAACTAGACTTGATCATCGCCTTTTCAACCTGCCCTCAGGACATGCTACCAGTTAATGGAGAAAACCAGATACCTACCAATGCGCACTTTGAAATCTTACCATGAGGGATTCTGTAAACTCCCTGCCAAATTCTAACATCACCTCCATTTGGAATAGCCGTGACACCAGCAGATGTGTAATCGTTATCTGCATGCCATGCCTTGATAGCGATAAGTCGAAGACATGGTTACTGTTGCTGGATCGAAATGGGTATTGATCTCCACATGCCGACCTCGGAACTTGCAGGAAAGACAGAAAATGCAGCAATACAATGTTGGCGCAGAACTCAATCTAGCCCTGCGCAATAATCTTACGCTAATAAACAAGGGTTTTGTGCAGGTACTTTGTTTGCGCTTTCACGATTCCCATCAACGCGCGCAAATTTCCTATGGTGACAATTTGGCGGAAACTAGGAGGCTCATGCAACTTCTTGGTGAGATGCAGCGCTTGGGTGTTCTTTTTGATCCGGATGGACCGTCCGATAGTACCGACCGTGGCGGCCCCGACCTCCAGACAACGGCGAAAGATATCTGGCTATCGGATTTGACTCTGGCGAGCGAGAAACTTGACGCGATGCGAAATGCCCAGGTTGCGCTTCGTTCTTCTCAGGCACCGAGCGCGAAGAATCCGGACCTTGATGTATTGATCGAGGAAGGCGAAGCGTATGTGGCCGAATTGCGGGATCGCATCAACGGTAAAGAAGACTTGAATCCCTTCGACCCGGCACAAGCGGCATCGGAATATGAACAAAGTTCGCTGGATGATTTTTTTGGGTATGCCGAAGGTACCGATGAAGCATTTTTACAAGGTAAGACCGAAACCGCAGGTTCGCAAAGCGACGCTCTGGCTGCGATTTTGAATACGGTATTGAGTAATTACTTTCTGGCCATTGACCAGTTCTTCCTGCATGGTTTTTTGATGCAAAGTTGGCAAGAGAAGAAGCTTGCAGAAGTAAGGATCAAACATTCCGTTGACGTTATGATAGGTGCATATCGAACGGCACAACGAATAATCGTCAGTGGTTCCTTGCCGAAATCGATTTTCCTGCAAGATATGCGCATACCGTATTGTGTGAAGGTCGGCTCCAACCCACTTGATGCCATCCGAAATGACCTCGATTTGACCAGAAAATTACTTGGAAATCTGACGCAGGCAAAAAAACTTGTGGAAGATATTTCTGAACCAAGTTCCGCCGATATGCTGTCTTTGCTCATTGAGAAAGAAGTCAGCGCAGAAAAATGGCTTTCACAGAAAATGGAAATACTCACGACTGGTGAAACAGCAGATAAAGATGATGGTGAGTTTGACGCAATGCTTGCCCGCTGGACAGCCACATAGCCATCACTATGGGTGGCTTTTTTTCTTATATCGTAATGCTGACAGCCTTGACCTGGTAATAATTCGCAAATGCCGCTGTCCTTGGGGTCACCAAACGGCCCCCTGATCTCGTGCTGAAAACGCTGCGCAAAATGCTGAATTGTCGGCCCCGGCCCTTACATTTCCCTTGCCCAGCATAAGTATTGGCCCTATATACTACCCTCAACGTGGTGATTTGGTCGACCGGCTTGCGGCCACGTAAAACAAAACGCTAAAAGGTTGGAGGTATAATCCCTTTGGATGCTCCGACCACGTGTGGCGGGGCTTTTTTTATGTCCCGCCAATATATGAGCATATTGAGGATACGGGAGTACCGTTATGAGCACAGACGACACAAACGACAACACAACTTCTTCATGGCGTAACGCCACTCGCGCGGTTCGTGGCGGCACGGAACGCAGCCAGTTTAGTGAGACCAGTGAAGCGCTATTTCTGAATTCTGGTTACACCTATGGCTCTGCGGAAGAAGCAGAGGCCGCATTCGATGGCTCGAAGCCACGATATGTGTATTCGCGCTATGCCAATCCTACCGTAACCATGTTCGAGAAACGCCTGGCGATGATAGAAGGGGCTGACTTCGCGCGTGGCACCGCCGCTGGTATGGCAGCAGTATTCTGTTCCATGGCTTGTTTTCTGGGGGTCGGTAGTCGGGTTGTGGCCTCACGCGCCATTTTTGGATCATGCTATTACATCATCAATGATATCCTGCCCAAGTATGGCATTGAAGCGGTGTTCGTTGATGGTCGTGATTTGGATCAGTGGAAACAGGCACTGGCCACTAAGACAGATGCCGTATTTCTTGAATCACCATCAAACCCAACGCTTGAGATCATTGATCTGAAGGCCGTTTGTGATCTGGCCCATGAATCAGGTGCCAAGGTCATCGTGGACAACGTTTTTGCCAGTCCGTCCTTACAGAACCCGCTGTCATACGGGGCTGACGTGGTGGTCTATTCCACCACCAAGCATATTGATGGTCAGGGTCGGTGTCTGGGCGGTGCTGTGCTATCCAATGACAAGGAATACATGGAAGAACAATTGGGCGCGTATCTCAAGCACACTGGTCCGGCCCTGAGTCCTTTTAACGCCTGGGTTATGTTAAAGGGGCTTGAGACACTGAGCCTTCGTATGGACAAACATTGCGAGAATGCGATCAAGGTTGCTGAGTTCCTGGAATCGCACGACCGTGTTGCACGAATACTGTATCCTGGCTTGCCCAGCCATCCGCAACATGAACTGGCCATGCAGCAGATGAGTGCTGGTGGGTCTGTGGTGACATTTGATGTTAAGGGCGGCAAGGCGGAAGCCTTCTCGATGTTAAACAACCTGAAGATCATTGATATTTCCAATAATCTCGGTGATGCCAAGAGCTTGGCGACCCATCCAGCGACGACCACACATCAGCGTATGAGCCCGGATGAACGGGCTCTGGTGGGGATCGGCGATGATATGGTGCGGTTGTCGGTGGGGCTTGAGGATGTCGACGACCTGATTGAAGATTTGGATCAGGCTCTTAACGCCTGAGCCATATTTTGGCATTGGCGAATTTACCAATGCAGAGAGAAAATTAGGTCTCTAACCGCCCTGGATGGGGGGAAAGATTGTCACCTTGTCGCCATCATTTAACACATATGAATCACGATCCGGTACCGCTACGGGCATATCATTGACCATGAGCGCATATGTTTCCTCGGTGGGTAGATCGAGAATGGCAATTACCCCATTGGCGGTGGTGCCATCCGGCATATCATGGATGCCCGACGCACCGGTGGCTCCGCCAACCATAGAAACAATACTGATATCCAGTTTCACTTGCCACCTCAGCTGAGGCTGAGACGGGACAGGGTTTCAGGTGTGGGTACACCATCTTTGGTCCAGCCGCGCAGCTCGTAATAGTCGGGCAACATGTCGCCCAACATATTAACCTTGCCAGCCGCTGCGCCTGTTTTTGCGGGCTCTTCCAACATACGTTTGGGTAGGGTGTCGTCAGCGCTGGTCAAACCGGCAGCCAAATTAAACTGGCGCTCCAGATTCCAGATGCGTTCACCGGTGATGGTTAACCGTTCAGCATCCCACGTGCCGGGCAGGCCAGCATTCAACTGGTCAAGCAATCCATCGTTGCCAATGCCACCACGGGCAAACATGCACAGTCCTGTGGAATCGTACATGGCCATGCCGTCCTGGGCGGTTTTCACCGCAGGTGCGCGACCGATGGTCGATACATCAGTGAAATCTTCGGTCCAAGCCGCACCACGTAAATGGCAAGCACCACGGTTCGATGTGGCATAAAGCAAGCCCATGCCCTGCATGGCGCGCGGATCATAGCCGGCAAACTCTTGACCTTTCACGCTCATGGATAGTTCAGGGTGGCCATATTTTTCACATAACAGCTTCGAGCCCAGGCCCAGTTCCTTACCAAAGCCTTGTTGTGTGCCGGTGACTTCAGCAGCCCAGCACAGGGCCTCGGCTGAGCCGAAGTTCAGGGCCATACCGCCGGTATTCTCTGTGGTGATGGCTCCAATTTCAAACAGTTCCATGGCGGCACCCAATGTTGCACCGAAGGAAATAGGGTCCATAGAATGTTCATTGCACAAGGCCTGGGCGTAGGTGGCGGCTTCAATATCGTCCACGCCACAAAATGGCCCGAGCGCAAACCCGCCTTCATATTCCAGACCACCTTCAGCGCCTTTGTACTTGTCACCCTTGTCACGAATACTGAAGTGGGTGGGGTCAATGACGGATACGCGGCCACAGGCAATGGTGCAGGCAAAGCAGCCCTTGTTGGTTTTCAGGTTGGACTTCCCGTCTGACTTTCGAATCCGCAACATGGCCGCTACGTTAATATTGTGCGCGCCTTCAAACTGCACATCCTGGCAATTTCGTGTGGGCAGACAGCCCCATGAATTGGTCACGTCCATCATGGCCATGGTACCAACAGCACTACGGCGTTTTGCGTCTGCGGTTGCGTTCAATTTGGCGCTGGCCGCCGCAGAAACAGCGAGGAATTTCTTCGGATCATCCACCGACACACCTTTGGTGCCGCGTACGGCCACCGTTTTCAGGTTTTTGGAACCCATAACGGTTCCCACACCCGACCGACCAGCGGCACGGTCGCGGTCATTCACGACGCAGGCGTACTTGACGCCCTGTTCACCGGCCACGCCGATTGAGGCCAGCTTGATTTCGGGATCATGGTGGCGATTGCATACCATATCTTCGGTTTCCCATACGGTGTGGCCCCAGATGAAGCCATCGGCATCGAGAATTTCAACTTTGTCATTTTGGATGTACAGGTAGACCGGCTTGGGCGCTCGGCCTTCGAAAATGATCATGTCCCAACCAGCCGTTTTCAATTCACCACCAAAGTGGCCGCCGGAATTCGAACATGCAATAGCACCGGTCAACGCCCCCTTGGTGATCACAGACCAGCGTCCGCCCGTGGACGCCCCTGTACCGGTCATGGGGCCGGTGGCAAAAATCAGTTTGTTGTCAGGTGACAGGGGATCGATTTTGGGGTCAATTTCTTCCATCAGGTACTTGGTGCCAAGACCTCGTTGGCCGATGTAATCCTCAGCCCAAGCCATATTCAGAGGCTCTTCTTTTGCTGAAAGATTAGTCAAATCGACCCGTAGAATCTTACCTTGCCACGCCATACTGGTGCTCCTGATCTAACTGTTTGCTTTTAATAATTGCGAGGATGCATATTGCCCCACATGCGCGGTGGGTCAATGCTAGAATGACTACAATTAATCTGAACTCGCTCTATTTGCAACGTTCCGTTACTGTGTATCGCGATTGATCTCACGACTTCGGGCAAGGGACGCGCTCAGGGCCTCGGGCCAGCCTGATAAACCACCATTTTTCCGCAATTCCAGTAAGGCGATTCGGGTTAACGTACCTTCGGTCGCATACTCATTCACCATGTGATCAAAATCATTTTCCGGATGCGCCAAAACCATGCCGCCGGTGGCCCGAAGGGCGCGCGCGGCCAGTTCGCGGGCGGTATCTTTATCCAGGCCAGTTTCCTCCATCCATTCGGCAATGGACTGGATACCAGCGTGAAAGACGCTGAAAATAACGCCTTGAATAGACGCCAGCTCATACGTTTCTTCATCATCAAACACATGTACACTGCCCAGCAGATCAAATACGGCACGGGCGACGTCGTTTTCCGGGAAAAGACATGTGGGGCTTTCACATATTTTTGCTGCCGTGATGGGTAATGTCCGCACCGCTGTTGCGGGTGATACGGCAGCCTGTAATCCCGATAATGCGACACCGGCGGCCACGGAAATGGCGGTCTGACCATCCCGCCATGGCAGACCGGTAATGGTGTCCAACAAATCACCCGGACGGGTGGCCAAAAGGACCGCATCAGAGCCCTCGACGACGGCGTCATTGCTGTTGGCTATCCTCAGGTCGTATTTGGCGGCCAGTCGCGCCGAATTGTCTGCACCGCGTGGTGACAGAATGATGGTTGGTGGATTGTCCGCCTTCATCAGGCCATCAACCATATAACTGGCCAGATGGCCCACACCAATAATTCCGATTGTCATGTTCATTTATAGTATCCTGAATGTTGAATTTTATTTTGTCACAGTTTCGGTGCGGCAAGCGCCAGAATCATGGTTTCCACCTGAGGACAGGCTATCGCCCCCAGGGACTCCAATTCGTCCGACACATCAATGGGCAGGCTGGTATTACTGTCATTGGGGATATGGTTGAGCTTGCCACCAATATAGACCGGGATTTCGCACCCAATAGAAGCCATCTCTGTTTGCAGTGCCGACAGGAATGGCAGGGCGATACCGTTGTACGTGCTGATGGCGATAGCATTGGCGTTTGATTGATGGGCCAGTCGGGCAAGGACTTCGGGGTCCGTGCTGACGCCGCCATCAATCAGCTCGACATTCAAGTCTCGCAGTACCTGATCGATCAGGTTCTTGCCGTATTCATGGACGTCCGTGGTGGCGACACAAACCGTCAGACCGGCCGCGCGGACGATGTTTGCCACATCAAGGGTATTGTCCAGCACCTGCGCGCTCAGGTTATTGATTTCAGCCACAACAGGCGATTCTACCAATGGCATGCGGCCACTTGGTTTGGTGCTGTCCGGAGCGCCGGGGCCATAGAGAGCTTCCAGTTGCCTGGCGCCCAATCGCTTGATGGTCAGCAGCATTTCCACCGCATCGCCGGTATCAATGCCGCGTTCGGCCAATCCAGCCATCACGCGGTCATAGAATGTTTTGCCGCCGGTTGTCAGCAGGTCTGCAATCACATCCACCGCTTCCATATGATAGATCGGTGTAAGCGGCTGCGATTGGTCCATCAGACGCGCGGCAAACAGATTGGCATCCACGATCTCGTCAATCTCGGGGATACGCATCGCTTCGGTGATGGGGATCGGGTTGATGGCATGCCCGGAAGGTTGGGTCCGTTGCGCCGCAATATCTACGCCCAGATAACTGGCGAGTGCCGCATAATTTTCAGGATCACTGGGCCCATATGACGTGGTGTTGCCGTATACCATGGTGCCAACGCAACCCTCCAACCGAGACAAACTGCGTTGAAAGGCCCAGCGTGACAAGGGCTCGGAGAATGTATGACCGTAACAATGCCCCATCTTGCAACCCAACAGGTCTTCAACAATGTATCGTTCCAGCATGACGGCACCCAATGCGCAGCTCAGGTCCGAAAACTGCGCCGCAAATCCGTCGTCCACATTGGAATGGATGAGAACGGGTACAGGTTGCGCCGCGCAAAGCGCCAGTGCGGTTACGGTGGCTTCGGTGATCTGAACATCATCATTGTAGTGGGGCAGGCGGAAGGTAAAATATTGTCCCATGTTACCGATTGCCGTCGATCCGGCCAGTAGAGCGGCCTCTGTGTTTTCCACGGCCGCTGGCATGCCCAGAACGAAGTCTCCGAAATGCGGCGACACAGGCGCGCTTTCGCACAGGTCTTGAAAGTTTTCAGGCGCGCTTAGGATGAGGCCGGTTCCCTTGGGGGCTTTTGAGCGGTCTTGTGGTTTGTAGCCCATGGACCAGTCAAGGCAGATTCCATATCGGTCAACCCGGCCACCGCGTTTCGTCACATGGTCATGGATATCACGAAAGGCGAGACGAGATTTTTCAGGATCACGATAGCCTACCTGGGTGTGAACCATGACGATACCGTCACGCATGCACCGCTGTTTGAATTCAATCTCGCACGATACATCATTGTGCTTCAGGAACCGGGACGGACCAACCTGAACGGCGCGCGCACGATTCCGCCCCACGGCCACCAGATCATCTGCCCTTGGCAGGTCCGGTTCGGGCAGAACATTATGTCGTGTCCAGGGTGGTATGGCATCCATAGCAGCCTCGGCAAAAATTTCCTTATCAGGCATATAACGGCATTTTGGGCGAATTCCGCAAGGAATACCTGAACAAAATATTTTACTTTTAACCATGATAAGGCGTTGAAAAATAACTTGAATTTAGCAGGTAAGGTTTTGTTTACCAAACTGGCACTAGTGTTGCAGTTACTTCATTGACGCAATCAGCGTTTCGAACAGGAGTACAGACAATGCGTTTAAATTTTGACTCAATGAACGAATACCGCGATTCACTTTATGCCACTGGTAGCACCTTTGGTTCAGTCGACGTTTATGGCGATCGTTTTATGGCTGCAACGCGGGCTGTGGACATCCTTGGTGATGACCTGAGCCTGGATAGCGACGTGCTTGATTTCGACCTGGATGACTAAGGGAGCGGGGCAGACCCGTACCGTTCATGCCAACGAATGGAATTCTGGTGAGGAAATTTATGACCCTTGCCAGGTGAACCAACAACGAACGCTGGCCCGCGACCTGGTGAATGCTATCGGTATCAATGCCGCCCTGAATTTCGCTCGGGAACGCCAATGGCTTGGCGTTATTGATCAGATCAAAGGCTTCTGGTCCGCCGACCCCGCCGCTTAGGTACGAACGCCGCTACCTAATAACAGTCTCCGGCATAAGCTTGCCGTTGAGCCATCACAGCAATTTCCGCTCTTCTTCCATGGCTTCCGCTACGGCCACGGCTGACATGTTGACGATACCGCGTGCGGTAACTGATGCGGTCATGACATGCGCCGGTTTGGCAGCACCTATCATGATGGGACCAATCACCAAACCGTCTGCAAGTTTTCGGATCATGTTGAAGCTGATGTTGGCTGAATCCAGGTTTGGCATAATGAAAAGGTTTGCGGTTCCGTCCAGCTTGGAATTGGGGAACGATCGTTTGCGCAGATCTTCATCTAATGCGTTGTCCGCATGCATTTCACCCTCAACCATCAAATCAGGGTGATCTTCATGCAGCATTCTTACCGCTTCACGTACTTTCAATGATGTATGTGTATCCGATGATCCCATATTGGAATGTGACAACAACGCCACGCGCGGCTCAATCCCAAACCGTTTCATTTCCTTGACGGCCATGAGCGTCATTTCCACCAGTTGTTTGGAGCTGGGGTCATAGGAAATATGTGTGTCACAAAAGAAGAATGTACCTTTCGGTGTGACCAGGCTGGTGAGGGTAGATACCTCGCTCACGCCTTCGGCATTGCCAATAATGCTCATCACATAGCGGCGGTGCCAGTGAAAGCGGCCCTGGATGCCGCAAATCATGGCATCGGCCTCGCCCTGTGCCAACATGCACGACGCAATCACCGTTGTGTTCGTGCGCATGATAATTTTGGCCGCATCGGGTGAAATACCGCTCCGCTCGGCCTTGGATAAATAGAACTGCCAGTATTGCTCAAACCGCGGATCATTTTCCGGATTACATATCTCGAAATCTTTCCCTTCTTCGAGCCGCAGGCCGAATTTATCAATTCGGTGCGAGATAACTTCGGGACGCCCTACCAGAATGGGATGGCCAATTTTTTCGTCAACAACAACGCGTACAGCCCGCAAGACCCGCTCGTCTTCACCCTCGGCAAAGACGATACGTTTGCCGCTATCTCTGACCCGATCGAAGATCGGTTTCATCAACATGCCCGAACGGAACACAAACCGGCCCAGTTCTTCGCGGTAGGCATCGAAATCTTCAATAGGTCTTTTCGCAACACCTGAATCCATGGCGGCCTGGGCCACAGCCGGAGCGACTTCCATAATAAGGCGAAGATCAAACGGTTTGGGGATCAGGTACTCTGGACCAAACATTAGCTCTTCACCCGCATAGGCCTTGGCGACCACCTCGGATGTTTCTGCCTTGGCCAGATCGGCGATCGCATAGACGGCGGCAATTTTCATTTCCTCGTTAATCTCGGTGGCACCGGCATCAATGGCCCCACGGAAGATGAACGGGAAACACAGAACGTTGTTTACCTGATTGGGGAAATCCGATCGGCCCGTGGCAATCACGGCGTCAGGGCGCGCTGCGCGAGCCACATCCGGCATAATCTCAGGATCAGGGTTGGCCAGCGCCAGAATAAGCGGCTTGTCGGCCATGTTTTTCAGCATTTCGGGTTTCAGGATACCGCCCGCAGAAAGGCCCAGGAAAATATCGGCACCACCAATTACGTCACCCAGTTCGCGGCCATCTGTCTTTTGCGCGAACGCGGCCTTGTGTGGATTCATTTCCTCGGTACGACCCTCGTAAATCACACCCACATGATCGACCAGTGTTATGTTCTCGCGCTTCAAACCCATCTGCATCATCAGGTTCAGGCACGCAATTCCCGCAGCACCACCGCCGGTTGAAACCATTTTCACGTCTTCGATGTTTTTTTTCACCACCCGGATACCGTTAATCAGGGCGGCACTCACCACGATGGCGGTGCCGTGCTGATCATCGTGAAAAACAGGGATGTCCATTTTTTTACGGCACAGTTCTTCAACCACAAAACAGTCGGGTGCCTTGATATCTTCCAGATTGATAGCGCCAAATGTGGGCTCGAGCGCGATGACAATTTCGGCCAGTTTTTCGGGGTCCGTTTCATTGACTTCGATATCAAATACATCCAGTCCGGCAAACTGCTTGAACAACACGGCCTTGCCTTCCATGACTGGCTTGGACGCCAGCGGACCAATGGAACCCAGCCCTAATACGGCCGTGCCATTGGTAATAACAGCGACCAGATTGCCACGGTTGGTCAGGTTGCGGGCCTCAGCCGGGTCTTCTTCGATGGCCGTACAGGCAAAAGCAACGCCCGGTGAATAGGCGAGCGCCAAATCGCGTTGATTGCCCAAAGGTTTTGTCGCGGAAATCTCGATTTTCCCCGGCCTTGGGTACCGGTGATAATGGAGCGCCATATCCTTCAGGTTTTCTTGATCTGCCATACTTGTCGTTCCCTTGCTGCCCAAAATCTCGTTGTGTGGCTGGATGTTCGGCGCTATGGCTTATTCAACCGTTTCCCACACATGTGTTAAGAGTATCAACGAATGACCACGACCCTGTCCAGTAAAGGGCGCATTTTGCCGAAAATTATAGGCCATCGCGGGGCTTGCGGGCATGCGCCGGAAAATACGCTGGCGTCTTTTCGTAAAGCCTGCGACCTGGGTGTTGAGTGGGTGGAATTCGATACCAAGCTGACCAAAGATGGACACGTGGTGGTGTTCCACGACGATACGCTGGACCGCACAACCAACGGTGAAGGGAACATTCGCGACACCACGCTGGCCGATTTACAAGACCTGGATGCCGGTAGCTGGTTTCATGAGGACTTTGCCGGCGAAACGGTGCCCACGCTCAAGAATGCGTTGACCGTGCTGGCTGAACTGGGGTTATCGGCCAATGTGGAGATCAAGCCATCGGAAGGTCAGGAAATGGAGACGGCTGAGGCCGTGTGTGAGGTTATTAACAACCATTGGCCTGTCGGTATGCCACTGCCGGTGCTATCCAGTTTCAAAGACGATTGTTTGGCTGTGGCGCGTGACCGTCTGCCGCAAATTGAACGCGCCTCATTGCTGCTGGAGGATTTTACGAATTGGCAATCCCGGGCCGAGGCCGCTGGCAGTAGTGCCGTTCATGTGTGGCATGAGCCGCTGACCGAAAGCCTGTTCCGCGAATTTACGGGCGCGGGCTATCCTGTGCGGGTCTATACAGTGAACGAAGTGGACTTGGCCTCAAAACTATTCGGTTGGGGGGTGGAAAGCGTTTGCACCAATTATCCAGATCGCTTGCAAAATATTCAAGGCGCGCTATAACGCGGCCAACTTTTTACAATTTGAAAACCCGGAGATTAGAATGTCTGAAATCGAAGCATCCCACATCCTGTGTTCCACCGATAGCGACTCGCTTGAAGAAGCGACGGCGAAGATCACCGCTATTGCTGCTGAAATCGAAGGCGGAGCAGCATTCGCCGACATGGCGAGTGAACACTCGACCTGTCCGTCATCACGTGACGGTGGCAGCCTCGGCAGTTTTGGCCGCGGCATGATGGTTCAGCCTTTTGACGAAGCCGCTTTTGCGTTGGAAGTAGGCGAAGTCAGTGGCCCGGTTGAAACTCAGTTCGGCGTACACCTGATCCACCGCACGGCTTAAATCATACCGTTTCGTTCTTTATCGGCCGTTTTTCAACGCATGAACGCGATGACTGCGTATCCCAGCCATAGATGTATGCCCACAATGATGGCGTATATCACGGCTGCGGCCAGTGCGATTTTGACATCGCCCCTAAATGATCCTCGGGCGGGGGGCTGCCAAGGCCCCTCCGCCCGGTTGATCACCGACATTTCAAGCAATGACCATAGACCAAGCCCGCCAAACAGTACGAGCGAGGCCAGATCACCGTTGACCAGCACGTGTGCTGTCGCCCAGATGATGACACCCAGCAGCATCGGGTGACGGATTTTGGTTCGGGTCACGCCGTTGGCCCGGCCCACATCCATCATGAAGATTGCCACCAGCATCAATATGTTGTTCAGGTACCATGCCCAGATTGGCAGGTCGTACAGTTGAACGTATTCGGCGTCCCCATAGCCAATAAACATCAGGCCAATGCCAAGCAGTATCAGAATGGCGACCAGGGCTTTGCCCTTGTTGCCAAGTACCTCACGCTGTTTCGGTAATACTCTCTTGAACAGGTGTGCGCCTGTCCAAAGTAAAATGCCGAGAATTATCCATGCCATTTAATTAATCCAGTGTGCTCATATCAAATTTACCGGCTGGATCTTCGATCTCAACCACCCAACAGTCCTCATCAAATTTGAGCTGTTTTGTGATGTAATCATTGGCGCGTTCTTCTGTGACCGGTGCGTCGCCCGTAGCCGGTGCCCACAGGCGTTTGCCATCCTGGCCGTAACTGCGGCTCAGGACCTGACAGCCGTCATTTAGATCATTGAGTTTCAGATAGATGGCACCGGCCTGCGCATCACCGGAATGCGTCACCATGGCCGTTATAAAATCGATTTCCAAGCGGCGCACCAATGCCTTGATCCAAATCTCGGCTTTGAGGCGCGGCTCATCCACGGGCTTAGTCGCCTTTACTGGACGTTAGTGCGTTTTCGCGAATGGCACTGAGCGTTGTGGCGGGGGTGATACCTTCGGGATCAATCCGGAATTCGATTAACGACGGTTTGCCTGATGCCTTGGCGCGCTTGAAAGCGGCTTCGAAATCCTCCGTGCGTTCCACCACTTCACCGTGACCACCGTACGCAACAGCCATGGCGGCAAAGTCCGGGTTTTTAAGTTCCGTGCCGGAAACGCGCGCGGGGTATTCTCGTTCCTGATGCATACGGATAGTGCCGTACATGCCGTTGTTGACCACAAAGATCATAATGTTGGCGTCATACTGAACTGCCGTGGCGAATTCCTGCCCGTTCATCATAAAACATCCGTCACCGGCAAAGGCGATCACGTCGCGTTCCGGGTACATGATCTTGGCGGCAACGGCGGCTGGCGTGCCGTAGCCCATGGAGCCACTGGTGGGTGCAAGTTGGGTGCGGTACGACCGGAACCGATGGAATCGGTGTATCCAGCTGGAATAATTGCCAGCACCGTTACAGATCACCGTATCAGCACTCAGGTTATCACGTATCCAGTGTACAACCTCGCCCATCTGCACATCGCCCGGCACCGGGGCGGGGGCGGCGGTCCATTCTTCATAATCGGCCCGTGCAGTTTTAGTGCGTTCGGCATAATTGCCAGGTTTCGCGTTCAGGGCCGCCGCTGCGCTTAAGAATGACCGCATGCCGGCGTTGATCCCGAGCGTGGGGCGGAACACGCGGCCCAGTTCTTCGGCTCCCGGATAAACATGAATAAGCTTCTGCTTCGGGTTCGGCGACTGGATCAACGTGTAGTTGCCGGTGGTCATCTCGCCCAGTCTGGCCCCGATAACCAGCAATACATCGGCTTCGCGTACGCGCTCGGCCAATTTGGGGTTAATGCCAATCCCCACGTCGCCTACATAATTGGGATGATCGTTATTCATGCGATCCTGTGCGCGGAACGACGCGCCCACGGGCAGGTTCCATGCGGCGGCAAACGCTTCCATATTGGTACAGGCGTCCGCGTCCCAGCCACCACCACCCAGAATAACAAACGGTTTCTCGGCTCCGTTCAGCATGTCCTGCATGGTGCTCAGATCATCACTGGAGGCATGGGCCTCGACCAGGGGTGAGGCGGGCACGTCTTCCACGTCGGCCAACTCACGCAGCATGTCTTCTGGCAACGCCAGAACCACCGGACCGGGGCGTCCCGTGGTGGCCGTATGATAGGCGCGGCTGATGTATTCAGGGATGCGCGCGGCATCGTCGATCTGGGCCACCCATTTGGCCAGCTGACCGAACATGCGGCGATAGTCCACTTCCTGAAAGGCTTCACGGTCCACCTGATCGCGGGCGACCTGTCCGATGAACAGAATCATGGGTGTGGAATCCTGCTGGGCAATATGCACGCCGGGGCTGGCATTGGTGGCACCGGGGCCACGGGTGACGAAACAAAGGCCCGGCTTACCGGTCATTTTGCCATAGGCGTCCGCCATCATGGCGGCGCCACCTTCCTGACGGCAGATGGTGAACCGGAAATCAGGTGTATCGTGCAGGGCGTCCAGCACGGCAAGGTAGCTCTCACCCGGCACACCAAAAGCCAAGTCTGCGCCTTGGGCGCGCAGTGCATCTACCAGAATTTGACCACCCGTACGCATTACCATGTCTCCTTGACTGAAAATCAGTAGCACACAGTTACGCTATGATACCAATTTCGGCAATCGCAGAAAATTCAGGCGAGCCTAAATATTTGGCCGCGCTTGCGCCCATGGTAAGGCTTGTTCGACCGCTGCACCAATGCGAAGGGACAGCGCGTCATCCCATTTACGGGCCACGATCTGGGCACCGGTGGGCAGGCCATTAACAAACCCTGATGGTACCGACAAGGCCGGGCACTGGGCCATGTAATTAAACGGTGACGTCATATCCATACCGTGCAAGGTGCCGTCTTCATCGTAATCAGCGAAATCATTGTCATTTAGATCAGCAGACGGTGCCACGATACACATGGTGGGGCACAGCAGCGCGTGGTGATTATCCAAAATAGCGCCAAGTTTTTGCCATTGAATGGTACGGCGGAATTCCCACTGGCGTTGGGTGACGGCATCGATTTTTTGCCCGGCTGAAACGAGTGCGGCCAAGCCTTTGCTCATACGGTGGCGGTTTTCGTCCAGTGGCACATCCGTGACATTTGCATACGCCGCCGCCATGAACACTGCCCACGTACCGGTCCAGTCGTCCACCACAGATTTATCCCAATCCAGGTCAACCTCGGTCACCTCGGCACCTGCATCGCGCAAAGCGTCGGCCACGGTCCGTAAATTGGCTTCGACGCCCGGATCAACCGCGTAGAATCCTAAGTTAATGTTCAGCGCGATTTTCAGACCCTTAACATCACCCATGGCCGGGATGTTCAGTTTGCAACGGGGCAGGGACTGAATATCGGACGGGTGCTCGCCTTGTACCGTGTCCAAAAACATGGTGGCGTCTGTAACGGTCCGAGCCAGGGGGCCGAAGTGTGAAATGTTGTCGAAAACATTGTCGATGATGTCCATGGGGATACGGCCGAGGGATGGCTTCAAACCCACAAGGCCACAAAGCCCGGCGGGGATGCGAACACTGCCTCCCATATCGGTGCCTTCGGCGAATGGCACACAGCCCGATGATACTGATGCGCCCGAACCGCCGGATGAGCCGCCCGGCGTGCAGTCCGTATTCCAGGGGTTCCGCGTTGTTCCCCACAGTGGCGTATCGGTAAAGCCCGACGTCGCGAATTCAGGCGTGGTGGTCTTACCCACCATGATCGCGCCAGCGGCGGCCATTCGCTGCACCAATACCGGATCCCAATCGGGTACCCAGTTTTCCAGCAGCTTGGAGCCCCGCGTGGTGGTCTTGCCCTTGGTGGGAGTGAAGTCCTTGATGGCCACAGGGATTCCGGTGAGCGCCGGAATATCATCGCCACCCTTGGTGAAAAGCTGCTCGGCGGCGCGGGCCTGATCGAGCGCTTCTTCCGGATAGGTGAAACAGAAACAGTTGAGGGTCGGGTTCACATCTTCGATTCGGTTGAGCGAATTTTGTACCACGTCAACGGGGGACAGTTCTTTCGAACGATAAAGCCGCGCCAACTCGCTGGCCGGGGTATAACACAGGTCCAGATTAGTCATTTGATTCCCTCTCGATTAATTTGCCACGTATTAACAAGCCACCACATTCACCGCCAGACCACCCTGACTGGTTTCTTTGTATTTGGATTGCATATCCTCGCCAGTTTGGCGCATGGTTTCAATCACCGCATCCAGTGTCACGTAGTGATCGCCATCGCCGCGTAGTGCCAGTGAGGCCGCGTTAATGGCTTTAACCGCGCCCATGGCATTGCGTTCAATACACGGAATTTGCACCAACCCACCGACCGGATCACAGGTCATGCCCAAATGATGTTCCAGCCCGATCTCGGCGGCGTTCTCAACCTGTTTGTTGGTGCCACCGAGGGCCGCGGCCAAACCGCCCGCCGCCATGGCGCAGGCGGAGCCCACTTCGCCTTGGCATCCGGCTTCGGCCCCGGAGATCGAGGCATTTAATTTAATCAGGATGCCAACGGCGGTGGCTGCCAGCAAAAAGTCATGGATACCGATCTTGTCAGCCCCCGGACACATTTCTTCGTAATAGCGAATGACGGCGGGAATAACACCGGCGGCACCGTTGGTGGGCGCTGTGACGATCCGGCCGCCTGAGGCATTTTCCTCGTTCACGGCAATGGCCCACAAGCTGATCCAGTCCATGCATTCATGGGGCAGGGCGGCATTGCGGTGAATATCCGAATCCAGGGTTTGGCGCAGATACTTGGCCCGTCGCTTTACGTCAAGACCGCCGGGCAGGATGCCTTCGGCCTTCATGCCGCGCTCCATACAGTTCCGCATGGTGTTCCAGATGTTGTCCAGCCCGGCGCGAACGTCATTGGGCGACGCCCATGCACATTCGTTGGAAAACACCATTTCAGGAAATGTCTTGTCTGAAATTTCCCCCATGCGAAGTAGTTCTTCGGCGGTGGTGTAATCGTAGGGAATGGCGACCTCGGGCGCGGCAATAACGCGGTCTGCGGACATTTCTTCTTCATTGGCCACGAACCCGCCGCCGATAGAATAGTATCGGCTGCTGCGAAGCTCGTTACCGTCCGCACCATACGCGTACAGGCACATGCCGTTGGAATGGGCGGGCAGGACTTCTTCGAAATCAAAAATCAGATCAGTAGGCTCGGTGAACAGGATTTCTTTCTCGCCAGCCAGATTAAGCACCCCGTTGCCACGAATGTGTTCCACAATGCCGGTCACGTCGGCGGGGTCAATGGTGTCGGGTTGATTGCCGCCTAGCCCCAGCAAAACTGCCACGTCAGACGCATGCCCCTTGCCGGTGTGGGCCAACGATCCGTGCAGGCGTGCACTCACCCGTGTGACTTGCTCAAACTGTCCGGATTCTTTCAGTTCAGCAATAAAACGCCCCCCTGCCACCATGGGTCCCACGGTGTGGGAGCTGGATGGACCAATGCCAACCTTGAACAAATCGAACACGCTGTATGACAAGCGGAAATCCTTTAATTGAGTACACGAGAAATCAATCTTCACAGATGGTTATCACGAACATTGTAACGGGTGAAACATAATCGGTTTCGGCACGGACAGTGTTTCTTGTGCGCCTATGGCTGGCCCAACATCGCCATACACCCGATACAAATTAAAAATACACCTAATAAGAGAATAAAAGTAATTGTATACATAAAATAGATGTGTAGATTGGTATCAGGCAATACGGCGGAGAATGAAGATGTACGATCTGGGCACGCATCAGCGAAATTATCACCACGACCTGTACACGGTCATTCCCGATGTCTTGCCCGCGCAGCTCTGCGCCGTGCTGGCGGACCGGGCACGGACGCTGATCAAGCAGGGTAAAATCCATCTGGTAAACCATGCTGGCACTGGTACGGCGGTCGATCTGGACCGGGGTGGAAAATATTATCATCACATGCTGCTGGGTGAAGACGTGCGAACCCATATGCCAGAAATCGTCGCCGTCTATCACGCCCTGTTGGGGCAGGTTGCGGCGATTACCTGTGGCGAGGCGGTGATATCCCCACACCCGGATTCAGATATTAACGTCGTCGTCTATCCGCCCGGCGGCGGCACCATGGGCGCGCATTTGGACACCAACGGCATTACGGTGTTGCTGTACCTGACCACCAACACCGAAGGGGCGCTGGTTCTGGAAATCCCCCGTTCACATCCCAGTCAGGCCGAAGATCGCATTGAGGAAAAGAAAATTCACGCAGAGGCCGGCAATCTATTCGTCATGCATGGCCGCAAAGTGTGGCATGTGTCTGAGCCCACCGAGACCGAAGAAAAAATGGTGGTGGTCCTGAACTACTACTTTAAAGGCGACACCTGGCGACCCGAGACGTTTGATCAGTTTGTTTATGCGGGGTGATGCCCGAGTTCCAATAAGTTGAGTTGGGTAGGCGCTATTGGCGAAAGTATTTTTGCACGTCAATGGCGTATTCCGTGCTTGTCTAACGTAGTTCGATAATCGTGGAGGGATGTGATAGTATTATTGAAATACTATCATTTAACAGAGCGGCGAGACATTCGTATGTGGTCAAAAGGCTTAAAGTGTTGTGCCGTAGCTATTTGGCAACAATTGTTGCGGAGGGCTAAGGTTGTTGTTTGCATTTGTTTCTCGGTGGCTGCATTCATTGCGTGTTGGTTGGTGTTTGTCGAAGATCCAACAGAAATCTTGGCACTCTATTGGTTTGTGGTGGCATTCATATGCGCATTCATGCCTTTCATTGAGTACTTTGAATTCAAAGAATTTAAGGCACAGATGTCACAAACAGCGCAAAAACTCCAATCCACCATGGAAAATGTTGATCAACTCACTGCGTCGGAAGATGGCGGGGAGAAAATTGATGAAAATGTGGAATTCACACCGCTTCAAGAAGATTTGATTCTTGCGCTTTCTGATATATCGCAATGGCAGCGGCGGTCTCGTCGTGGGTTGTTCGGCCAACTAAAGCGCAAGAATAAGAATCTGGAATATGGTGATATGGTCGACCAACTAAATGGCCTAGCCGACAAAGGGTTTGTTGAAAAAATAACAGCACTTCTGGATCAGGTGAAGTGGTATTCAGTGACCGCGTCAGGGATCGCTATCCAGAAGAAAGCGAAGCGAAAGCCTAAACGTTAGCCTGCCGTTCCTTTTCCGGGCAATTCCTCTTAAACCACTCAGCCAACTCCTCCTCCGTCACTGACCCATCCGCAGCCCCAAGCATGGTCGTCACGATGTCCGCCTGTTCTGGCGCACAATTTATGCCGTTCAGGTCTAGAAAAACGATGGCGACGATATAGGCGGTTCGTTTGTTGCCGTCATGAAAGGCGTGGCCTTTGACCAGAGCGAAACAATAGGCTGCGGCCAGCGTGTATATATCTGGTTTGGGTTCGTCGTAATGCCATTTGTTGAGCGGTCGACCAAGAGCGGCTTTCAAAATTGTCTCGTCGCGCACATCACCGGAAAGTCCGCCAAACCGGGCCACAGCCACGGCGTTGATGGCGATGGCTTCTTCTTCATCAATCCATACAGGTTCCGGCCAAGCTGGTTCCGAAGTAGTTGGCATGTTTATTCAGCAAGTTTTTTCAGGGCGTCGCGATCTCTGGCCATGATGCGGTTTGCCACATCCATGGTTTTTTCAAACTTGGGATCGTAGGGTGTGACCAGAATGCCATGCTTTGTTTCAACCGTATAAAGCTTGTCGCCTTCTTTCACGTTGAGACGATTCAGAATTTCCCTGGGCCACGTTGTCGCCAGCGAATTACCCGTTTTGCGGAGTTTGAGTTCCATGGCAGTGTCCTTATAAATATAGACGAATGTTAGTACATAAATACTATTTTGACAATGCCGCTTTCTGCTCATCCTTGAAACCCACAATCACTGAGGTATCCGTCACAAACACGGGCCGCTTCATGATGGCCGGGTGTCTCAGGATCAGGTCGGCAAGGTCTGCGTCGCTGGTCTTGGCTTTATCGGCCTCGTCCAGTTGACGCCACGTGGTGCCACGGCGGTTGACCAGCGTGTCGGCGCCCATGGTTTCCAGCCAGTTTTTGACGTCACCTGCATCCAGACCGTCTTTTCGTACATCGCGAAACTGATGCGTGATGCCTTCGGCGTCGAGCCACTTGATTGCCGCGCGGCAGGTATCGCAGTTTTTCAGGCCGTATACGATCATTTCAGCGATGCCACGGCGGCTTGAAACTGCTGTTCGATTGCGTCTTCCTCGTCATGCCGCCCCCCTGAGATCACCTGTTTTCCGCCCACGTATACATCGCGGACCGGGTTGTGGTCTGTGGCGAATAACCAGGCATCCAGCACCGCGTCTTCGCGGCGTCCGGCCATGGGTGACTTGGTTGTGTCCAGCACCACAATATCGGCCCGTTTGCCAACCTCCAGTGCGCCGATGGGACGACCACAGGCTTGCGCACCACCGGCCAGATTGGCGTCATACAGGCGGCGGCCGGTTGAGGTATCAGGGCTACCACTGAGCACAGTTCGTTCGCGGGTGAACAGGCGCTGACCGTATTCCAGCCAGCGAATTTCTTCTTTCACATTAACCGAAATATGACTGTCCGATCCGATACCGATAACGCCGCCCTGATCCATAAAGCGCCGGGCCGGGAACAGGCCATCACCCAGATTGGCCTCGGTAGCCGGACAAAGCCCTGCCACCGCACCTGACCGCGCAAAACCATCGGTTTCAGCATTCGTCATATGGGTGGCGTGGATCAGGCACCAACGTGGATCCACCTCCATGTTCTCTAACAACCATTCAACTGGCCGTTTGCCAGACCACGCCAGGCAATCGTCCACCTCTTTGGTTTGCTCAGCGATATGAATGTGAACGGGGCTGGTGTTATCAAGTTCGTTCAGACCAATCAGTACATCGTTCAGCAATTCAGGCGTGACGGCGCGCAAAGAATGCGGCGCTATGCCCACCCGTACGTTGGCGTCGTCTTTGTGGTCTCGGTGCAGTGCGCCGACGATTTCCATGAATTGATCCGCATTATTCAGGAACCGGCGCTGACCATCATTTGGTTCCTGTCCGCCAAAGCCACCGTAATTGTAGAGCACCGGCAACTGGGTGATGCCGATCCCTGTACCCTCGGCGGCGGCGATGGTACGGCGGGACAATTCCGCCCGGTCGCTATAGGCGTTGCCATCCTGATCGTGGTGAACATAGTGAAACTCGGCCACGGCTGTGTAGCCAGCTTTCAGCATATCCATATACAAATGCGTGGCGATGGCCTGCACGCTTTCAGGTTTGAGGGCGGCCAGAAAACCGTACATGGTTTTCCGCCAGGTCCAGAAACTGTCGGGTTCCTGACCGGCACGTATGGGGCCCGAAGCCTCGCCCAACCCGGCCATGGCACGTTGAAACGCGTGACTGTGCAGGTTCGGCATACCGGCGACAGCAACCCCGCTGGTGGAACCGCTGGTTGATTGCACACCGGTTTCCACCGCTTCAATCGTACCGCCAGCGTCAATAATGATGGCCACATCGGTCGCCCAACCCGTGGGCAGAAGGGCGGAAGAAAAATGAAGCGTGGTCATATGGGTTCTGTCTTTCTAGAATGTTCGTGATTTAGATCATGATACACTGAGGCGCGATCACATAAAGGCCCCATAGACGATATGAATTCATCTCAAAGCGACTTGTTGATCACAAACGCTCGGTTGGCGACCATGAATGCCAACCGTGATGCAGAGGGCGATGATCCCTTGGGTGTGATCGACGATGGTGCTCTGGTTATATCGGATGGACAGATCACATGGGTCGGAGAGACCCTGGACGCACCCACCGCAGACCGTTTCCTGGATGCGGGCGGTGCCTGGATTACGCCTGGCTTCATCGATTGTCACAGCCACGTTATTTACGGCGGTAATCGGGCGGCTGAATTTGCCATGCGACTGGAAGGTGCCAGCTACGAAGAAATCTCACGCGCGGGCGGCGGCATAGTCTCCACCGTATCGGCAACGCGCGACGCCAGCGAGGATGATTTGGTGGCGCAGGCGTTGCCCCGCGTGGACGCGCTACTGCGCAGTGGGGTCACGACGCTTGAAATCAAATCCGGCTATGGTCTGAATACAGACACCGAATGCCGCATGTTGCGAGCAGCCAAACGGATCGCCAGCGAACGGCGCGTCGATGTGATCACCACTTTCCTGGGCGCGCATGCCTTGCCCGCGGAATTTAAGGATAACGACGACGATTATATTGATCTGGTGGTGAATGAGATGCTGCCCGCCGTGGCTGAGGCCGGTCTGGCCGACGCCGTGGATGCTTTTTGTGAAGGTATCGCCTTTTCCACCGATCAGGTCCGCCGGGTGTTTGAGGCGGCGCGCGATTTAGGCTTGCCGGTCAAACTGCACGCGGAACAGTTATCGGATCTGAAGGGTGCGGTGCTGGCGGCGAACTTCGGTGCGTTGTCGGTGGACCATGTTGAATACATGCGCCAGGACGGGGTGGACGCCATGGCTGCGTCGGGTTCGGTTGCGGTGATCCTGCCGGGGGCATTCTATTATCTGCACGAGAAACAGAAACCGCCTATTCAGGCGTTGCGGGATGCGGGTGTACCCATGGCGGTGGCAACC
>JABJGO010000097.1 GCA_018662225.1 Rhodospirillales bacterium
CCGGAATCGGTGTCTTCGTAATAGACCCGCAAATCGAACTTATGCGTCATCGTCTTCTCCCGCGTCAGCTAACAAATCAAATTGCTCATTGCCTTTGGGTGCCGCCAGCCCCAGGTGCGCATAGGCTCCCCGCGCCAGCATGCGACCACGGGGTGATCGCATCAGGAAGCCCTGCTGAATCAGATAAGGCTCAATCACTTCTTCAATGGTGTCGCGTTGTTCGGATAATGCCGCCGCCAGTGTCTCAACACCCACCGGGCCGCCACCGTAATTATCGGCAATGCAACGTAAGTAACGCCGGTCCATGGCATCCAGTCCCTCGGCGTCCACATCCAAACGATTGAGGGCGGCATCAGCGATCTTCGCATTGACTTCAGCGTCACCGTCCACCACGGCGAAATCACGAACCCGGCGCAGCAGTCGACCAGCTACACGTGGTGTTCCCCGTGAACGGCGGGCCACTTCCATGGCACCGTCTGTGGTCAACTCAAGCCCCAACAACCGAGCACCACGCGATACGATCAGTTCCAACTCTTCGGGCGTATAGAACACCATGCGCATGGGGATACCAAAACGTTCCCGCAAAGGTGTGGTGATCAGGCCTGAGCGCGTGGTCGCACCAACCAATGTGAACTGTGGCAGATCGATCCGTACACTACGCGCCGCCGGGCCTTCGCCAATGATCAGATCAAGCTGAAAGTCTTCCATGGCCGGATAGAGAATTTCTTCCACGGCTGGATTAAGGCGGTGAATTTCATCAATGAACAGCACATCGCCCGATTGAAGGTTGGTCAGGATGGCGGCCAGATCACCGGCCTTGGCAATCACCGGACCGGACGTCGCGCGGAAGTTGACGCCCAGTTCACGGGCCACAATCTGCGCCAGGGTGGTTTTACCCAAACCGGGAGGTCCGTAGAACAACACATGGTCCAGCGCATCGGACCGGCCGCGGGCGGCTTCGATAAAGACCCGGAGGTTCTGGCGTACTTTTTCCTGACCGATAAAATCGTCCAGTTCAACAGGCCGGATCCCTTTTTCAGGCGCGTCCTGTTCGATGTCTTCAGGGGTTACAATGCGATCTGGTGTGTCGTGCATATCGTTCATTACCGCGCCCCCAGATCAGCCGGGCCAAGTTCGGACAAGCCCACACGAATGAGGACTTCGACGGTAGCATTCTCTTCCAGATTGGCCGCTCCCCGGCTCACCGCACTCAACGCATCGGACGGGCTGTAGCCCAAATTAACGAGCGCCGAGACGGCATCAGAAATTTGAGACCGAACCGTGCCACTTGCCGCCGGTGCGGCACCACTGAGGAGTGCGCCAGCAAGGGCCGCTTGCCCCAATGCCATATGACCGACTTTATCTTTCAATTCAGTCACAATGCGGGTGCCCAGTTTGGGGCCAACGCCATTGGCCCGGCAAACCGCCCCTTTATCAGCGGCGGCGATGGCTTGAACCAATTCATCGGAACTGAGCGTAGACAGAATACCCAAACCAACCTTGGCACCGACACCCTGTACGGTGGTCAGCAGCTTGAACCAATCGCGCTCGGCTGAGTCACTAAAACCGTACAGGTGGATGTGGTCTTCGCGCACATGGGTTTCGATCACCAACTGTGTCGCTTCCCCCACACCCAGAAGTCCGAGGGTGCGAGATGAACAGAACACCATGTAGCCCACGCCGCCCACATCGATAACCACCCAGTCATCACCAAGGGAATCAACAAGGCCAGACAGCTTGGCGATCATCGGGCACCGCCTGCCGCCATGATGCGGTCGTTAGTCTGGTAGTGGTGTGCGTGACAGATGGCAACAGCCAGCGCGTCCGCCGCATCGGCGCTGAGGCCTTCTCGGCATCCTGGCAGAATGGTTTTGACCATCATCTGAATTTGTTCTTTGGCGGCATGACCGGTACCCACGATGGTTTTCTTGACCAGGTTCGGCGTGTATTCCGCCACCGGCATGCCGCGCAAGGCGGGTACCAGCATGGCAATACCGCGCGCCTGACCCAGTTTCAGGGTTGAGGTGGGGTTCTTGTTCACGAAGGTTTCTTCCACCGCCGCTTCGTCGGGCTGGTGTTCATCCATGACCGCCACCAGACCATTGTGGATTTGCATCAACCGTTCGGCCAGTGGCGCTTTCTTGTCAGTATGAACCGTGCCGCCCGCAATAAAGCTGAGCCGATTGCCATCGACCTGGATAATACCCCAACCGGTATTTTGTAATCCGGGATCCAGGCCAATCAGTTTCATGCGCTGAGGCGCTCCATCACATCTTCGGCGATATCGAAGTTCGCGGCCACGCGCTGCACATCGTCATTGTCGTCCAGCACATCCAACAGTTTGAGCAACGTGCCGGCGGCATCTTCTTCTACGGCGATCGAGTTTTGTGGTTTCCAATCCAGCCGGGCCGATTCAGGCTCGCCAAATTTTTCGTCCAACGCATCGCGCACGTCGCTGAAATCATCGGGCTCACAGGTGATCTCATGCCCACCATCGGTGGATTCCACATCCTGCGCCCCGGCTTCAAGGGCAGCTTCGAACACATCATCGGCACTGGCTACATCTGGCGGATAGGTGAAAAGGCCAACCTGTTCGAACATGAAGCTCACGCTGCCGGTCTCGCCCAGGTTACCGCCGTGTTTGGTGAAGGCGGCACGTACTTCGGATGCGGTGCGGTTGCGGTTGTCGGTCAGGGTTTCAACAATGACCGCCACGCCACCAGAGGCATACCCCTCGTATCGTACTTCTTCATAAATCGCCTCATCATCACCCGTAGCCTTCTTGATAGCCCGTTCCATGTTGTCTTTCGGCATGTTCTGGCCACGACCGGCGATCAGGGCTGCGCGAAGGCGCGGATTCATGTCTGGATCAGGCGAGCCGAGCTTGGCAGCCACGGTGATTTCGCGCGCCAGCTTGGTAAAGACTTTCGCCCGCTTGGCGTCCTGACGCCCCTTACGATGCATGATGTTCTTAAATTGGGAATGACCTGCCATGTGCCGGTGTACCTTGTTGCTATGAGAAGTGTTTCGATTCGGGTGATTTATACCATATGTGGCCGACCTTTGGCATGCACGTTACGCAGACCCTGCACCCATAGCGCCGCAATATGGCAATAATTAGGCGGGCGTGCCCCTGGCGGTAAACGCCTGGAATTGACAAATCCCGTTGATAAACGCCTTGTTGATCATTGATTGAATTCATGATGCTGTAGTGGCAATCCAGATTACGCCAACTGCCCGGTATTTTTTCGAGCCAAACGCGGTGCACCATTAGGACCACGCCGATGACAGATTATCTAGAATTCCCCGCCGGACTTCACTTGTTATCACGCTGGCAATCCGGTGATGCAGAGGCAAAACAAGCGCTGCGCACGCTTATTGACGGCACAATTGCTGGCCTCTATGACGCCAAATTTGCCGAGCCTGCACCGACAGACAGCGTCCACTCAACGGCTTCGGTCCACATGCTGGGTCTGGACATTCTATATGACCTCTACGGCGTCGAGTCCGCTGAATACTACAAGACGGACCCGGAACGTTATGCCAGGGTCAACCTGATGGCCAGTTGCCTGTTGGGCGTCTCGAAACAATACACCACCTGGGCCATTTATGCCTTTACCTGTGAGGCCATGGGCCAACTGATGATGTACCCGGACAAGTTTCCACCGGGTTCGGACCCGGACAACCCGCTCATCAACAAAGACAACTGGCGATCTGTCACCACGCCCGATTTCAGCACTGGTGTGCCCAAGATTATCAACGACATGTTACGGGTTTCGCAACGTCTGTCCGGCATGCAACCCTTGCTGCAATTGACCGCGCCCTACAGTCTGGCCGCCGATATTTACGGCCAAGAGCCATTGTTGGCCGACGTTATTCACGATCCGGATCATGTGAACGAATTACTGGACCACCTGGCCGATCAGGTCCTGGCCCCGTGGATCGAACATTTCCTGAGTGAGTTTCCAGACGGCTGGATCGAGCTTTCTGATGCCTCTGGCTCACCCTTCTTTATCGGGCCGGAAAACTGCAAGAACATGGCCATTCGATCAATCCAGCACATGGTGAAAGACAAGCCGTGGGCTGATCGTGTGTTCGACTGCAACTATCGTGGCGACTATGTGACCCAGGCGAAAAAGAAAAATCGCGGATCGCGGCGGCAAAAATCCGAAAGCGATGTGGGCAGTGCACCCGGCGGCATCGATCTCCTGGAACTAACGGAACTGAAGTACGATGTTTGTCGCGGTTTCATGATGCGGCTCGACGCCGACCAAGTACCGATTTCATTTTATGCCGATCAGTCCATCGCCCGTGGCATCCCGTTGACCACCGGTATTGGGTCGCCCCTGATCGACAGCAACAGCATTAGCGATCTGGATATAGCCAAACAGGAAATTCAGGAAATGAGCCATGATTTCGTCGCCGCCATCAAGGACGTGTGCGATAAAATGGGCAACCCGGATGACAAGATGAATAGAGAGCCCTGGCCCAGCCATATCTACTTCGAAGACGTTAATGCCCGATCCCAATTCGACCTGATCGAAATCATCATTCGAACGGTGCGAGACGAAGGAAGGTTGGCCCTGAAATATAGCAACAATTAGTCGGATAGCGCGTTTGTCGCATGACAAGAAAACGGAATTACCGAGTTTTTGTTTTCCAGACTTCTGGTCATGAGTGCAAAGCAGAATGCATATATAATGAGACAAAATGCCCGTTAATGTTAAGGGTTGTCGGACATCTGCCGTGACGAGGTGTCTGCGACGGTAACGGACGGCAGGTGTCGGACAAGCCTCAGGGGAGGAAACTGCGGGCCGATTTACGGCCGGTGTTTTGGCCAGGACGCCCTATGGGGATTTGAAGGTCGGGAGATGGGTTTGGCGGGGTGCGCCAGCGTTATGATAGTGCTGGTTTTGCAGGTTAATGAGGCTTGAGAGCCATCAAGCAACGCAATAACACCACTATTCATCATCGAACGGGGCCCCGGGAGCCATCCCTGTGCTGGATTTGACAAGACGGTTATGTGGCTGCTCGGTAACCGGCAGCATGGACGAGTGATATTGGTGTTTTGCGAGTGGGCCATCATAAGGTCCCCGTCCTGATGTGTTGCGGCGGCGCACGAGGTTGAACACCGCGCTCGAAGGTCTCAATGATGATCATGCGCCCGCCGCAATGGGGGCATGGTTGGGCGAGTGTTTGTGGCTCGTTATCGTTGATAGCCACGGTTGTGTCAGCCTCACACGGCGTGGCAATGACGCCGAGTAGTTCTCGAGCCCGCTCCAGGTTACTGGTGCGCCTTGAGTTGGCAAACAGGCCGTAGTGACGGATACGGTGAAAACCACACGGCAGGACATGGATAAGGAAGCGGCGGATGAACTCCGGTGTGCTCAGGGTCATGACCTTGTGGCGGGTTCGGCCCTTCTGCCGGTAATCCTTCCATCTGAAGCTGACGCCCTTGTCATCGCATGAGATCAAACGGCTGTTGGATATGGCGATACGGTGGGTGTAGCGGCTAAGATAGGCAAGCACGGCGTCTGGTCCAGCGAAGGGGCGTTTGGCATAGACCAC
>JABJGO010000098.1 GCA_018662225.1 Rhodospirillales bacterium
TAAAATCTGTGAGGGCAGAACGCCCATACAAACTCTGGAGGACGGCAAACGTATCTGGATGGAAAAGTTTGTAGACCAAACTTAACCTGACAGACGCCACGTCAAATCCGGCAACTGTCAGGTCGGGTCTGAATTACTACATTTTATCAGTTTCATTATACTCTCCCTTGGGTTTGGTCGTCGTTTCAGTTAATACCAATAACGCCTTCGTCTTGTAGTTTCTTCATATCATCCTCGCTCATGTCTAATCGGGACTTAAGCACCTCTATCGTATGCTCCCCCACCATGGGTGGCGCTTGCCGGTAGGACACAGGCGATGCGGACAGTTTGATGGGGCTGGCGATCAAATCCACCGTGCCGCCGTCAGCATGATCGTGATCCATAGTCATCTTCATACCACGCTCAATCACTTGCGGATCATCGAACACCTGATCCAGATTATTCACCGGCCCGCTGGGTACGTTACAGCTCTCCAGACCATCGATCCAATGGGCGCTTGTGTGCTTCACGGTCACATCACGGATGATTTCCACCAGCGCATCGCGATTGTTCAGCCGGTCCGGGTTGGTGCGAAAACGTGGATCGTCGGCCACCTCATCCAGTCCGGCAAATTCACAGAACCGTTGGAACTGACCATCATTGCCCACGGCCAGAATAAAATGGCCATCCGATGTGGGAAACAATTGATAGGGCACGATGTTGGGGTGTGCGTTACCCAGGCGTTTGGGCAAATTACCCGACACCAGATAATTCATACCCTCGTTAATCAGCCATGACACTTGGGTATCCAGCAGAGACATATCCACCTGCTGGCCTTCGCCCGTCAGTTGTCGGTGATTAAGGGCGGCCAGAATACCGATCACGCCGTACATGCCGCACACCACATCGGCGATGCCAACGCCCACCTTCATAGGCTCGCCGTCCGGCTCACCCGTCAGGCTCATCATGCCGCCCATACCCTGAACCAGATAATCGTATCCGGGCCGCTTGGCATAGGGGCCGGTTTGCCCAAACCCGGTAATGGAACAGTAAATCAGGCCGGGGAACTCGCCCTTTAACTGATCATAGGACAGGCCGTACTTGGCCAAACCGCCGACCTTGAAGTTCTCAATCAAAATATCGCAGGTAGCGGCCAGTTCCTTGATCAAGGCCTGGCCTTCCGGCTTGGAAATATCGATAGCAACGGATTGTTTATTACGGTTGGCCGCCAGGAAATACGCGCTTTGCGTCGTATCATTGCCATCTTGGTCTTTCATAAAAGGCGGCCCCCACTGGCGGGTATCATCGCCACCCTTGGGGTGCTCAATCTTGATGATTTCAGCACCCAAATCACCGAGCGTCTGGGTACCCGAAGGACCCGCCAGAATGCGGGTCAGATCCAGTACACGGATATTGCGTAAGGGGCCGGTATTTTCGGTCATATGACGCCGCCCTTAACGCATAACGAAGGGGTTGGACATGGGTTCAGACGAGGTATTGATCCATACCGTCTTGGGTCGGGTGTAATCATAGATGGCGTCCGCGCCACTTTCCCGGCCCATCCCGCTCTCGCCAAATCCGCCAAACGGTGCAATGGGTGACACCACACGGTAGGTATTCACCCACACGATACCAGCCCGCACCGCCTTTGCCACCCGGTGCTGGCGTGCGCCATCACGGGTGAAGATGCCAGCCGCTAATCCATACTTGGTATCATTGGCGTAGCGCAGGACTTCTTCTTCGTCCTTGAAGCGTAGCACGCTCAGCACAGGACCGAATAATTCAGTATCGACAATTTTCGTATCCTGCGAAGGGCATTCCAGAATGGTTGGCTCGTAGTAGAGACCGGTGCTCAGATATTCAGGGCGCTTGCCGCCGTGCACGACTTTGGCGCCTTGTTCGATGGCGTAAGCCACTTCTTTTTCGATGTGTGCCATTTGTCCCGTTGTGGCCAATGGTCCCATCTGGGTTTCATCGGCCAGTGGATCACCAATAACGATGGTCTTCGCGGTGGCCGCGATCAACCCGATCAATTCGTCCGCGACGCTTTCTTGAACGTAAAGGCGAGACCCCGCCACACAGCTCTGGCCCGTCGCGCCAAAGATACCGGCGATAATACCGTTAGCCGCACTTTCCAGGTCAGCATCCTCAAACACCATAACGGGCGACTTGCCACCCAGTTCCAGCGATACCTCAGCAAAATTCTCAGCCGAATTCCGGATGATATGGCGGGCCGTTTCCGGGCCACCAGTGAAGCTGATGCGGGCAACCTGCGGATGGGTGGTCAGCATACGGCCGCAAGGCTCGCCCAAACCGCTGACGATATTCACAACACCGGGCGGAAAGCCGGCTTCTTCGATCAGTTTGCCAAATTCCAACATGGCGGCAGACGCATGTTCCGATGCTTTCAGGACAATGGTATTGCCCGCCGCCAGCGCCGGGCCGAGTTTCACCGCCACCAGAAACAGTTGTGAATTCCACGGCACCACAGCGGCAACCACACCAAGTGGTTCGCGGTTGGTGAACACATCCATGTCGGGCTTATCGATGGGCAGCGTATGGCCGGTGATTTTGTCGGCCAGGCCGCCAAAGAAATGAAAAAACTCGGCAATATAAGCCGCTTGCCATTTGGTTTCTTTGGCCATTTTGCCCGTATCCACGGACTCGATCAGGCCCAGTTTCTCGGAATTCTCCGCCAGAATATCACCAAGTTTGCGCAGATATTTGCCGCGTTGTGTTGGTGTGGTACTGGCCCATGGCCCTTCGGTGAAGGCCCGGTGTGCAGCTTTGACAGCTCGGTCCACATCATCCGCGGTCGCCGCCGGGATCGTCGCCCATGCGGCTTCCGTTGCCGGGTTTACGCTCTCGAACGTACCGCCGTCACTGGCATCTACGTACTCACCGTCGATTAGCATTTGGAAATGTTCTAGTTCAGCCATGGTCTCGATTCCTCATCCTGATAACACTTAGATTATTGAGCAGCTTCTTCTTCACTTTGCTGAAGCTGCGGTAAAACGATATGCGAAGCACTTTCCACGTGCGCCATACACGCCGCGCGCATTTCGGTCGCGTCCCGTGCTTTGGCCGCATTGGTAATACGGTTAACTTCATGCATCATCGTCTTGCTTCGTCCCGGACTGACCAACGACATGCGACGCAACAACCAAACCCTGGTGTTCAGCGACTGAATGACACGGGCGCACTCATCGTTCTGTGCGCCTTCAAACAACGCTTGATAAAAGCGCGACTTGATTTCAAGCACCGTCTGCGGATTGGGATCATTGGCCGCTGCCATAATCTCATTGGCAATCCGGCATAGGCGATCAATTTGCGCCTGCGTGGCTTTCTTCGCGAACAACTCACCAGCAAGGCCTTCCAACGCGGCGCGGACCTCATAGATGTTTCGCGCTTCTTCGAAGCCAAGGGACGCCACGACGGGGCCCTTATGCGGTATCATTTGTATTAGATTTTCTGATTCGAGATGACGCAGGGCTTCACGTACCGAAGTACGACTCACGCCCAACAATTCACACAATTCACGTTCCACCAGGTGTTCGCCCGGCAGGAACCGTTGATCGATAATCGCCTGCCTCAGGATATCCGTTGCCTGCTCGCGTAGTGTGACCGCCGCCCGCGGCACACGCATAGAGCCTGCATCACCAGACTGCTCCGTATCTTTGGGTTCACTATTGGTCATATATGACAGTACCGCTGACAATTCAAAAAACGACTCACGAAAAATGATTTCGAATCCCATTTCAATTAGGATTGTATTACAGTAATATTGTATTATAACATAAGCAAGAACGAAGACGTGAGCAAAGGCACAAACCATGGCGTATGGAAAAGAAATCATTGGCGGTGACGTGATCATCAACGGCCGCAAGCTGTCCCTGTCAAAAGCGGTCCGCGCGGGTGATTTTGTATATCTGACCGGGCAAATTCCCATGCAGGGCGGCGCCGTCATGACCGAGGGCTCCATCGAAGACCAGACCCGTAATGTACTGGACCATATCACCGTCACCCTGGCCGAAGCCGGATGCGACCTGTTCCATGTGGTCAAATCCATGATCTGGCTGCGCGACCGGGAAGACTTCCCCGGATTTAACGACGTCTATGCAGAATACTTCACCGAAGAACCACCGGCGCGGTCCGCCGTCATCAACGAGCTACTTGTGGATGTACGGGTGGAAATCGAAGTCGTCGCCTACAAACCACAGGACCGTCGGAAAACGCCCGACAACACCTAACGGGAGCCTAGAACAATGCGATTTAATCTGGTTATCAATATGGAACGAATGGACCCGGCCACCGATATGGCTGAGGTCGCCCAACACACCACCGAGATGGTTCAAATGGCCGACGAGGGCGGTATTGATATCGCATGGGTCGCCGAACACCACGCGCTTGAAATGACCATCGCGCCCGGCCCGTTCCAGCTGATGGCACACTGGGCCGCGCACACGAAAAAAATCCGCATCGGCACAGCCGTGGCCGTGGCACCCTATTGGCACCCTATCAAGCTGGCCGGCGAAGTGGCCATGGCCGATCTGCTGTCCGGTGGCCGTATTGAATTTGGTATCGGCAAGGGTGCTTATCAGCGTGAATTCGACCGTATGGCTGGCGGCATGAACCAGAATATCGGCGTGCCCATGATGCTGGAAATGATCCCGGCGTTAAAAGAGCTGTGGAAAGGCGATTACGAACATAATGGAGAATACTGGCAATGGCCGTCCGCCACGTCCGTGCCCAAGTGTCTGCAGGACCCGCACCCACCGATCTGGGTAGCCGCGCGTGATCCCGGCACCTTCAATGCGTCGGTCAAGGAAGGCCATCACATTATGACCTGGGCGCTCACCCGACCATTTGCCGAGGTGGAAACATACATGCAGCATTTCGAAGATGCCCTGGCACTGGCACCCGGCATTGAGCGCCCCCGGTTTATGACCATGCGCCATACCGCCATTTTTGAAAATGATGCTGAAAAAGACATTCATATTGCCGCTGTTCAACATCAGGGCCGCCAGTTCGAAAACCTGTTCCGCAATCTGGAACCGGTGCTTAACGGCTTCCCACAACCCGCTGATCCGGAAGTCCTGGTGAACCAGTCGGAATACACCGAAGAAAACTTGATGAATAACCTGATCTTCGGCTCACCCGAACAGGCTATCGAGAACCTGAAACAATACGAAACACTCGGCGTGGATTATTTCTGTTATAACGCCAGCTTCGGGGTTCCCATGGCTGAACAGAAGAAATCACTTCGCCTGTTCATCGACAAAGTAATGCCAGCCTTTCAATAAAAGAGTGTTTCAATGATAGAAACCTTACCCCCCGAGGCCACCGAGGCCATGATCGGGCGTTGGGCAACCAGCAGCCAGGGCGAAGGCCCGCCCGTGATCCTGATCCATGGCTTGGGTATGAACCGGCATATGTGGCAATGGCAATGGGACGCGCTGACGCCGCATTTCGAGACTGTAGCCTATGACCTCATGGGTCACGGCGAAAGCGATAAGCCGGAACGTCGTTATGAAATGAGCGACTTTGTGGATCAGGTCATCGATGTGATGGATGGCTACGGCTTCGGCCATTGTGCGTTGGTCGGTTTCTCGCTGGGCGGTATGATTGCCCGCGCGGTGGCGCTCAAATGCCCTGAACGGATAACGGCACTGGGCATTCTACATTCCGCCCATGACCGCACACAGGAAGAGCGCGACGCCATTATGATCCGCGTCAATCAGGCCCGCAAAGACGGCCCCGCTGCCACCATCGAAGCGGCGCTGGAACGCTGGTTCACACCGGGGTTTTTGGCCAACAACCCTGAAATGATGGACCTGATCCGCAGGTGGGTTCGGTCCAACAGCAAGGCTGTTTATCCGGAATCCTACCGGGTCCTGGCCGAAGGTGACGCCGAGATCGCCAAGGGACTTGAGACCATTACCTGCCCCGCACTGGTCCTGACGGCTGAAGAAGATTACGGCAATTCGCCCGATATGAGCCGTCGCATCGCCGGTGCCATGCCCAATGCGCATGCAGAAATCCTGCCCGGTCTCAGGCACATGGCGTTGGCCGAAGACCCGGACGCCATCATCAAATGGCTGCTACCCTTTCTAAAACATGTTTTGATCGAGTTGGCCGATGACTGACAACGCCCCCATCACCATGGACCAACTACTGGCATTGCTGGACGCATTCAATAACCATGACCTAGACACCATCGTCGATGGCTTCACCGATGATGGACTATTCATACTGGCATCAGGCGCAGATGGTGAGGGTACCCGCTTTCAGGGCAAGGAAGACATCCGAGAGGCCCTCGAAGGACGCTTTGCAGCGGTGCCCGATATTTGCTGGTCCGAAGGCAAACACTGGATCATGGACAACAAGGCCCTGTCAGAATGGCGGGTGACCGGCACACTACCCAACGGCGATGCGCTGGATTGTCTTGGCTGTGACTTATGGGAATTCGAAGGCGGCAAGGTGAGCAAGAAAGACACCTACTACAAACAGGTTATTTCGTAAACCAGTAGGCGACCCCATAAGTTGTTAGTAAATGTACGCGACAAAGTCCGAAACCGAAAATTGAATCAGAGCAGCTTTTGAAACACCAGCAGAGAGATTTGATGCTTGTGTTGCGTTGACCGGGCGAGGCCACAACCCATAGCGAAAATTCATACCGTCAAATGCTAGATGACTGCTATCGGCCAGAGGTGAACATTCGCCGCCGTTATAAACCGCGCCTAAGCTTGTACATTCTCGACTCTATTCGGTCCTAATATGGACATTAATTAAAGCTCTATCGCCAACGAAATCAATTATCGTGTGTATGATGCTCGAGGATTGTGTTGCTAACATACCTGCCGCCTGTTAGTTCTACAGAGTTCAAGATGAGTTCAAAAAACGAATAAAAGTCAACGGGCTCAAAAGTTCATAAAAATTTGATTAGCGTATCGGGTGTCTGACGCCTTGGTGCCGTTGGTCGTGCAGGATTAAGTCTCCTGACACTTGGTTTTTGCGTGGGGTTTATTCCTACCGTTTGACACGCGACCAATGTCGGTAATCGGTATCGCAATACTGTTGTGGTTGCTGATTGCAGCATCAAATAATGAACTTGCTAAAACGCGATAGTAGAAAACTGAGTATGGATTGGCACGCCTGAAATTTGGCGACTCACCAATGCCCTACGGCTCTACTTTATACGTTCCATAATACGTACCGATTGCGACACAGCTGATGTGCTGTCCCCTTTGGGCAGCGTGTGGTCTCAAAGTTGCCTGAGACCACCGTGCCCGTGCGTATCCTCGTCACTATCCAACACCTTTGTTGGCTTGGTGACTAACTACACGAATGCAAGGATTCATCCATGGACAAGTATTTACTTTTCACCCCGGGCCCCGTGAACGTTGCCGAAAATGTGCGGTCCGCAATCGGCAAAGAAGATATCTGTCATCGGGAAATTGATTTTGAAAAACTGCTGTTGAGCATTGAGGCCAAGTTGCTGAGCTTGTTTGAAATTCGGCATAAATCCCAGTACCGAGCCGTTGTTATATCGGGTTCCGGTACGGCAGCCAATGAGGCCATGCTCTCCTCGGTTGTCGGTGACAAGAATATTCTTGTTCTGTCCAATGGTGAATTTGGCGAACGCTTGCACGCCATATCAACAATGCACAATTCCAATACATTCTTGCTCGAGTTCCCCTGGGGGGAAAGCATGGATATGGATGTCATTGATACATTCCTTCAACAACAGTCCATTGACGTCATCGCCATGGTGCATCACGAAACCAGTTCGGGCATGTTGAATTCGTTGGCTGATGTTGGCGCTTTGTCCAAGGTAAACGATGCTGTTCTTGTGGTTGATGGTGTTAGCAGTGTCGGTGCAGAAACCATCGACATGGAAAAAAACAACGTCGCCTTTTGCTCCAGTTCAAGCTCAAAGGCGATCGGTTCGTATGCGGGTCTATCCTTTGTCGTTGGTAAGAGAATGGAGTTCGAAGAATTAAAGAGCAAGCCTGCCAAATCTACCTATCTGAACCTTCACAAATTTTACGATTCCATACACAAGCACTCACAGACACCAAACACACCAGCCGTACCCTTGTTCTATGCGCTTGAGCAGGCGCTTGAGAATATTCTGGATGAAGGTGTCGCTTATCGTCATGCAAAAATTCGCCGCAAGGCCGAAGTACTTCGACAAGGCATGTCGAAATTAGGTCTGAGGTTCTTACTGGAATCACAGGATATGTGCTCAATGCTGACAGCCGTTTTTGTTCCGTCTCACATCACCGTGGCGAGCTTGCGTCAGCAATTACGGGAACACGGTATCATCATTTATGAGGGCAAAGGGTGTTTCAGCGGCAAAGCTTTTCAGGTCGGCAACATCGGTGAATTATCCGATATCGACATCCAGTTTTTCTTGACCATTCTGCAGGGCATCCTGTCACAAAAAACGAGCAGTGTGCCATCAAATGTAACGCCGATTTTCGGGCATACCCAGTTTCCGATCATACATAATGACAATGAGGTTCTGGTGACGGAGGACGGTCGATGAACGAAAAACTCCTTCGCCTGTGGGACACGAAAACCAAAGATGATGAGTGGTGGTCGTCGTTCGTCACCGCCCCTCTCGCTATCGCAACCAACTATGTCGTCATCGATATCAAGTGGTTTACGCCCAACCGGGTCACATTAATTTCCTTTGTAACAGCCATTATCTCAACACTGTTTATCATCGCCGGGGGGACGGTGAACTTTGTCATTGCAGCGATCTTGATTCATGCGAGTCACGTGTTTGACTGCATGGATGGGCAGATGGCCCGTTACCGTCAAACCACGTCGTCGTCAGGTAGCTACTATGATCGGGTAACGGATCAGATTCAGGTTACCATCTGGTTCGGTGCTGTTGCTTATGCGGCTTTTATTCAATCTCACGACCCAATGCCCATTTTCCTCGCCTTTATCGGCGTTAGCTTTTATTCGCTACGTGGGTACGCAAAGTACGTCGCCATTCATGTTGAGGTTTCGCGGGACCGCGACTACCTGGAGAAGAAGGCGCAACAAGATCTCAGAGATAAAAAGACGGACAGTGCAGGTCCGCAATTTGGGCTCAAGTCCAACCTCCGGTGGTTTCTGGGCGAGCAGAAAAAGATATTCCAGTTTGACGAGGGAGTGTTCGTTTTCATGCTGTCTCTCGCCCTGCTGCTTAATCAACTAACGCCCATGCTTTGGATCTTTGCAGCGAGCCAGTTGTTCTACGGCCTGTATCGAAGTTGGCAGAACGGCCATCAGATTAATCTGAATCAGCAACCCGTCATTGACAAATAAACCCGTCATCAACGACATAGAAGGAGCAGAGATTTAAAATGAAGGCAATCATTCTCGCAGCCGGTATGGGATCACGAATCAAGCCCCTGACCGATAACTGTCCCAAGACCCTGTTGGAAATTGGCGGCATATCAATCCTTGAGCGGATGCTGTCAAACATTCAGGTATGTGGTATCAGCGAGGTCATCATCGTGCTTGGGTACTTGCAAGAACAGATCGAAGATTTTGTAGGAAACACGTTTCCCGATCTCGATGTTCACTTCATCATCAATACCCGGTACACAGAAACAAACACCGGATATTCACTGATGTTGACCGAAGATTTAGTTAAGGGGGCACCGTTCGTTAAGTTTGATGCCGATGTTGTTTTTGACAGGGAAATTCTGGAAAAGCTGCTGGCCTCAAATGATAAAAATTGTTTGTGCATCGATAAAAATATCCAGCTCGACGCAGAAGAAATCAAGGTTGTGGTGAGAGACGGCAACCGGATCGTCAGTGCTAGCAAAACGGTATTGCCCTGCAACGCGATCGGTGAATCAATTGGTATCGAAAAGATATGTGTTGAAACAGCTGACATGTTATTTGCGGAGCTCAAAGCCATGATGGTGCACGAGCACAATCTCCAAGAATACTACGAAGGGGCTTATGAGCGGCTCATCGGTAAGGATGTTGCTTTCCATGCCTTGGATATCACAGATCTTAAGTGGACAGAAGTCGATACCCGGCAAGATTTCGACACCGCAGAAAGAATATTTTCAGTGATAGAGCCTGAGCATCCTCCCGTTGAATCACTATTGTTCACCAATCGAGAAAACGTTGGATTGTAGCAAAAACGTGGACGCGCCTTTGTTTGAAATCATGTCTCAGAATCTCAATGCTCAGGGGTACAGTATTCTTAAAAATGCTTTGCCTATAGCATTGGGTTTCAGTCTCTGGAAGGAATTTCATAATAATCCATCGCCCAAATTCCAGAGAGCCGGAGTTAGCAGAGACAACGAGTTCAATCTGAATTCGAGTGTTCGGACTGACGAAACGGTATGGATCGAAAGTAACACCACAGCGGGGCATGTATGGAATGCGTGGATGGCATTACTGCAGGCGTTTCTTAACGCGCAATTGTTTCTTGGTTATTTTCATTTGAAAGCCATTTTGCGCGCTACCTGCCCGGAGGGTTTTATAGGCGACACCACAAGTTGTTAGTAAATGTACGCGACAAAATCCGAAACCGAAAATTGAAACGTGCCAGCTTTTGGGGTTCATGCGGACATTTAAGGCAGGTGATATATTCGTTTAGACTTATGAAGATGACGAAAACGTGATGTAAAAAGTATATTCATCAATTATAGGATTGATGATAATATTTCTCAGCTCAGGGGTGGAATTGATCTCGTTATTAATGAGGTTTCGTGTTGTGACCTAGCCCAACTGGTGAAAATTTTATAAATGGAGAACAGTAATGACCAACAATGCTACAGAGCCACGCACTATAATTTCGGCCTTGGATCCGGTCTATGAAGCGTTGGCACCTGTTTCCATACCGATGATCAGGTTTTTCACGGGGCTGTTTCTCATGCCCCACGGTGCGCAGAAGTTATTCGGTTGGTTCGGCGGATATGGACTAGAAGGTACTGCGGGTTTCTTTGCTGGCAACCTGGGTCTCGAGCCGGGAATGTTCTTTGCCATATTGGTCGGGGGCACGGAGTTTTTTGGGGGCCTTTTTCTTGCCATCGGTTTTCTAACTAGGCCGACTGCAGCAGGCATCGTCATTCTCATGACTGTTGCCGTTTTTGCCGTACACATGCCCAACGGGTTTTTCATGACTAATGGCGGTTATGAGTATGCAATGCTGTGGGGCATCATTGCCTTGGCTTTCGTATTCCGAGGTGGCGGAGAAATGTCTGTTGACAGGAAGCTCGGGCGAGAGTTCTAGGTGAGCGGCCGGGGTAATTAGATAAACCTTGCGAATTTGGTGGCGTGGAAGGCTTGCACCCGAAAACAGGGTAGTGCCCGCCTCTGGCGAGCAGCGCCGTATTCCATCGCGCAACCTGTCTTCCGTTTAACGATTAACGTCACATATGTGGCGTTTCCGGGCTCACGTATCAAGCGACATAACCCGCAGCAGAACATCGGCCACGGCCACACCATCTTCTTTATTTATTGTTGCAGTGATATCCAGCATCTAATCTTCCTCAGTTGACGTTCCCCGGTTGTTTCAACTAAAGCCATAAGAGTGTTATAGTCACCTAAACACAGTGACGGGAGTTTCCAGCCAATGAGATTCATACATTTTGAAGAGAGCGAGTACGCGGAACGGCGCCAGCGGGCTGTTGCTGCGGCACAGGAAAATGCTCTGGATGCCCTTTTGATTTTTACCCAGGAGAGCATGTATTACCTTACCGGGTACGATACCACCGGATACGTGAAATTTCAGGGTATGGTGCTCACGTCAGATGGCGCCCCCCATCTGTTGACCCGGTCGGCTGATCTTCGACAAGCAGCATTGACCTCAATTATCGACGACGTGCGCATCTGGATTGACCGGGAGGGTGCTGATCCGGGTAAGGACCTCCAGGAGATGTTGGCTGATCTGGGGCTCGCCAACAAACGTGTTGGCGTAGAAACAGACGCATACGGGTTGACCGGCAAGCGCTGGGACATGGTTCGGCGGCATCTTGACGGCTTTTGCAGCTACGAAGACTGTTCCACCATGTTAAGTAACCTCCGGCTGGTGAAAAGCCCCACAGAAATGACCTGTGTTAAACGCGCAGCAGAACTTGCCGACATCGGTCTGGCGGCGGCGGAAGCCGCGATTGCGCCGGGCGTTCCAGAGAACGAAGTCCTTGCCGCCATGCATGAGGCTCAGTTTCGGGCTGGTGGTGACTATACAGCCAGCCGCTTCATCATTGGTTCCGGCCCCCGCGCCCTGATGTGTCGTAACTTTGCTGGCTACGATGTGATCGGGAATGATGATCAGGTTCAACTGGAATTTTCCGGGGTGTCTCACCATTACCACGCTTGCCTCATGCGAACAGTGCTGACCGGCACGCCAAATCCCCGCCATCTGGAAATGCACAAAGTTGGCCTTGAGGCATTACAAGCCTGTGAGGAAGAAGTGCGTCCGGGTCGTACATTTGGAGACGTGTTTGATGCCCATGCCCGTGTCGTTGACGCGGCGGGCTACAAAAAACATCGTCTGAATGCCTGCGGATACACCTTGGGCGCGCAGTACCCGCCCTGTTGGATGGGAACGGACGAGCCCATGATTTACGCGGGAAATCCAATAGAGTTTGAACCCGACATGGTGATCTTCCTGCACATGATCCTGATGGACAGTGATACAGGTATTACCATGTGTCCGGGAGAAACGGTTCGCGTTTTACCGGACGGGTGTGAAAGACTCTCAAAAGCCTCGCTGGATTTGGTGGTTAAACAATAACACCTCGTGGTTATCAACGATCCGGCCCGTTCGCACGACTGCATTGCAATCAAAAATTCCTGACGATACCATCGTGCTTCCATCTGGATTATTTGAGCTAATTCTATGATGGTTATTAGGGGTGGTAGATATGGTGTTGAGTAACCCGGTGCCTTTCTCAGCACCGATTGTTGACAGCCTTACGATCCGGGTCGTTGTTGACTCGCGTTATGAGAATTTCCTGCCGAAGGAAACGCACCCACTTTTGTCAATTGACCATATTGGTGATATTCCCAAAAACATGATGTCCACGCTCGCTGCCGAGTGGGGTTTATCATTGCATCTAATGTCCGAGACTACAGGGCAGCAATCACATTACCTTTTGGACTTTGGCTGGACGCCGGAAGTCATCAATCGCAATATTGGATTGTTAGACATCGACCCAGCCAAGATTAATGGCTTGATCCTTAGTCATGGACATTTAGACCACTATGGCGGTTTTTTAGGGTTTGTGTCACAGCATCGCTCAACAATGCGCGACGACCTGTCTCTTTATGTAGGGGGAGAAAACGCTTTTGCGGCTCGGTGGGTAGAGGATGAATGGCGGGACCCGGCCGGTGGTCCACCTGAGATCGTCTCGTGGGGGGAACTCAGCCGTGATTCTATTCAGGGCTTTGGAATCGTGCCGGTTTGTTGCGAAACACCACTGGCATTGGATGGCGCTTTTACCTCAGGTTACATCGAACGGGATTCTTTTGAAAAAACAACGAGCCATACTCTGATCGAAAGCGTGGATCACTTCACAGCGGAAGAACGCGAAGGCAAGCTCGTGATAGATGAACATCCCGAAGAACATGCCCTCTGTTACCTTGTAAAGGATCGTGGGTTGGTCGTCGTTTCCGCCTGTGGCCACATTGGCATCGTCAATACTGTCAAGGCAGCAATGGCGATCGCTGGAACTGACAAACTTCATGCGGTTATTGGTGGCTTCCACCTGGCAGCCTCAAAACAGGACTATATCGATCACTCGGTTGATGCTCTTATTGAGCTCGACCCGGATGTGGTGTTGCCGATGCATTGTTCTGGCCAAAGCTTCATTGATGCCATGCGCCGCCGAGCGCCTGAAAAACTTATCGGGGCGAATCTCGGAAGCCGATATACTTTCGGGGTGTGAAGTATTGGATAGTTCCGGGCTCACCTATTAGGCGACATAACCCGCAGCAAAACGTCAGCCACGGCCACGCCGTCTTCCAGTGCCATCAGCGGATTGATATCCAGTTCCACCAACGTTTCACGGGTTTGGACCGCGTATTGGGCCAGAGCCTCAATGGCATCGACCAATGCTACGCGGTCAGCCGCTGCCCCACCCCGGAAGCCATCCAGCAGAACAGATACTTTCAACGTCTTCAGCGCGGACTCGATGTCGCCACGACTGGCCGGTAGCAGAACCGTAGCCGTATCGCGCACCAACTCGACCAACGTGCCGCCACTGCCCAGCACCATGACCAAACCGAATGCCGGGTCCTGACGAATACCAACCAGCAATTCGGCCACCGGCGCGCTAACCATTTTTTCCACCAGAAAATCTTTGATCACCACCGAGGCATCGTACTTGGCCACTGATTCAGTGATGGCCCGGACCGCGTCCTCAACGGCCTGTTCATCCTTCAAGCCAATATGCACAGCACCGGCTTCGGTTTTATGGGGCAGGTTTTCGCTGACCAGTTTCAGGACAACGGGGCATCCGATTTCCGCTGCCGCCTGGGCGCAACCGCTGGCGCCTACCAAACGGCCTTCGGGAACCGGAATACCAGATGTTTTGAGACTTTGTTTGCCCTCCCATTCGCTGAGAACACTTGTGGTGTCGCTGGCAGGCACCGGATCAAACAACTTAAGTGCATCCAGATCATCTACGACTGCGCGCCGCATACCTAAACCGGCAGCGGCGGCAACGGCACCCAGCGCATCGTTGATACCTTGCAACGGTGCGATGTTGCCGTCCATCAGGCGGCGGCGTGTGGTCTCGTCAATGTCTTCGGGCAGGATGCTGCACACCACGCCTGGAATACCGGCTTCTCGAGTGGCGGTAATAAATGCGCGGGCATCCGCATCATAAGGCTCATACGCTTCGGGAGATGCCGGGACGGGGTAATCCTGAACCATCACAGCGGCATCGTAACCATCCTCGAACATGGCACGGAAGGCCTTGGTCAGTGGTTCTTCAAAACCCCACAGAGGTGTTGTGTAATCCAGCGGGTTGCCCACCGTGGCAATGGGCGGCAGCAAATCACGAAGTATCGCTCCAATTTTTGTCGACGGTTGTGGGAATGTGAGGCCCAGCGGCTCACCTGCATCAGCCAGCATGGTGGAATCACCACCTGAGCAGGTCAGCGCCGCGATCCGTTTGCCTGATGGTACACCGGCCACGGTGACCATTTTCAGGGTCTCCATCATCTGCACCGTGGAATCGACCCGGATCACGCCAACCCGGTCGAACAATGCCTGATAGAGGGTGTCGGTACCGGATAACGATCCCGTGTGGGTGACCGTCAATTGGGCACCGATTTCTGATGTTCCTGCTTTCTGGGCAATAATGGGGATGCCCGCATCCATGGCCCGCAAGGCCGCACCCGCGAACCGCTTCACATCGCGCAAGCCTTCGATATAGAGCCCGATAGCCGTGACGCATGGATCATCGATCAGGAATTCAAGGAAATCCTCCACCCCCAACATGCCCTGATTCCCGGCGCTAATGATGTAGGCGAAGTCCAATGACCGGTCGTTCATGCTGGCCGTGTTACCCAGCATGCCGCTTTGGGTAATGAAGGCCGGGCCTTTTTCGACGGATTTTCCGGTGTGGTAGAACGGCCATAACGCCGCATCACGCACGTAGTTCAGAATGCCGGAACAGTTGGGCCCCACAAAGGCCATGTCACCGGCGGTCTCCATCAACTGGCGCTCCAGCGCAATGCCTTCTTCGCCCAGTTCACCAAACCCGGCGGTGTAAGACACAATGCCGCCGCAATCCTTCTCGCGTAATTCCGCCACCGTCTGCACCGCGAACTGGCTTGGCACCGCCAAAAACACCGCATCAGGTGCGTCCGGTAAATCGGCCACACTGGCAAAACATGGCTGTCCTGCCATCTCGGTGCGTTTTGGATTAACGCCCCATATCTCACCATCAAAACCGCCACGGACGCATTGCTCAACGGCAGCGACAGCGCTGTTACCACCGATAAAGGCGATGGATTTCGGCGCGAACAGGCGTTTCAGATTGGCTTGGCGAGTTTCGTTCATTTATCTTACGCACCGAGCGGTCGAAGCATGGAGCGTGAAATAATGTGGCGTTGAATTTCAGACGTGCCGTCCCAAATCCGGTCCAGGCGCGCGTCCCGCCACAGACGTTCTATGGGTAAATCTTCCATCAGACCCATGCCACCATATATCTGCAAGGTGTTGTCGGCCACACGTCCCACCATTTCGGCGGCGTACAATTTTGCCATGGCGGCATCGTTGGCTTCCATAATGCCCAAATCAGCCTTACGAGCAGCATTCATGACCAGCAGATCAGCCGCCTTCAGTTCCGTTGCCATGTCGGCCAGCTTGAAGGACGTGCCCTGGAACTTGCCGATGGGTTGGCCGAACTGATGCCTTTCCGCCGCCCACTGGGTCGCCAGATCCAGCAAGCGCGACGCCCGACCGCAAGCACCGGCGGCCACCCACACACGGCCCATGCTCAACCATTTATCGGCCAGATCGAACCCTTTGCCCTCTTCGCCCAGAATAAAGCTATCCGACACCCGCACATTATCGAAGGATAACTGGAATGTTTGATAGGCTCGTTGCGCTGCACAACGCGGGCCCCGTTCTATGGAAAAGCCTTCCATACCCTTTTCCACCAGAAAGGCGGTAACCCGCTTGCGCTCACCACGCGGTGTTTCATCCACGCCGGTCGAGGCAAACAGGATGGCAAAGTCCGCTTCAACCGGACTTGAAATAAAATGCTTCGATCCGTTGATAATCCAGTCATCACCATCCCGAACAGCTTTGGTTTTCATAGACATGATATCGGACCCGGCGCCTGGTTCGGTGAGGGCGAAGAACTCTTTCTTCTCACCCGTCACGCAAGGCATTAAAAAGCGATCGATCTGATCGCCCTCACAGGCCATCAGAATTTCTGATGGGCGGTGTGCAAAGCCGTGCAGACCATAGGTGCTGGTGCCAAACTCACGCTCAATCAACGCCAGGCTCACATAATCCAATCCACCGCCACCAACGGATTCCGGCAGGTTTGCCGCATAGAAGCCCATTTCCTGAGCCTTCTTTTTAATCTGGGCACCCAGCTCCGCAGATACTTCGCCTGCCTGATCCGTTTCTGCTTCATAGGGACGAAGCTCCTGCTCCACAAAGGCGCGGGCTGATTGCACGATCATGCGTTGTTCGTCGGTCAGTTGGTAATCCATGATGAAACCCCTTTATCCGGTAAATATCAGGCGGTAAATTTGATGCCCAGATCATTAGGTATTCTGTCAGCGGGCAGTCACGATTTTTCGACATGATAGTCGTTTTTCCGACGAACCAGCAAATTCAACCATAAATGACGAATTTTCGTTTATGCTGTCGTTTTTTCATCCACATTGTGCCGAAATTCGGTGAAAAGTCCTCGCACCATCAATATCCAACCAGAGGCTTGTATTATGAGTGAACCCGTAAACGGTGTTGTCGTTGAAAAGCGCGGTCGCGTTCTTGAAATCACCATGCAGCGGGGCAAGGTCAATGCCATCGATGCCGCCATGAGCAAGGAACTGGGCAAAGCCTTTCAGCAACTGCATGAAGACCCGGAACTATGGGTCGGTATTATCACCGGTGCTGGCGAGCGTATTTTCTCCGCTGGCTGGGATTTGAAGTCACTGGATAATGGTGAACAGGCGCTGGATAACTGGTGGGAAACCGAAGACGGCTTTGGCGGTTTCGCCGGTGTCACCGAAAACTGGGTGATGAACAAGCCGGTGATTGCGGCCCTGAACGGCCTGACCATCGGCGGTGGCTTCGAGATTGCATTGTCTTGCGATTTAATCATTGCCACCGATCATGTTGAATTCCAGTTGCCGGAAATGCCGTTGGGTATTGTGCCGGATGCGGGCGCTCTACAACGCCTTCCCCGCCGCCTGCCCTATAATATTGCCATGGAAATGTTGTTACTGGGTCGACGTATGTCGACGACCGAGGCCATGCAGTACGGCATGATCAATGCCGTGGTGCCGCACAGCCAATTAATGGACAAAGCACGGGAATGGGCGGACCAGTTGGCGAAATCTGCACCACTGGCCTTGCAGACGGTCAAAGAAGTTTTGCGCACAATTGAGGATGAGAGTGTCGAGGGAGCCTTCAACACCATGCGTACAGGTGACCTGCCCACCTATCGCGCCATGCTGAAATCCGAAGATTCAAAAGAAGGCGTGAAGGCCTTTGTGGAAAAGCGCGACCCGGTCTTCAAGGGCCGTTAGAGCAAAACCCGAGCAAATTGGCTCAATTTGTAAAGGTGGCTTTGCGCAATAAAGGAAAGAGGGAGAATACGAATGGCACGCAAGAATATTGAAGACGTCCGTAACGTTACCTGTGTGGGCGCGGGTCCCATTGGCGGCGGCTGGACCGCACATTTTCTGGGGCGGGGCTATGATGTGACCTGCTACATGCATGATCCATCGGAGGAAGATGCGCTCAGACGCATGCTGGATACCGCATGGAAGTGCCTGGAACAGATCGGACTGGCGGGCGGGGCATCGCTCGATCGGCTGACCTGCACCAGCGATCTGGCGGAAGCTGTCGCGAACGCCGACTTCGTTCAGGAAAGCGTGCCGGAGAACATCGATCTAAAACAATCCGTATACGAGCAACTGGGTGATCTGGTTCCTGCGGATGTGGTGATTGCATCCAGCACCTCCGGGCTTTCCATGACCGATATTCAGGCCAAATGCTCAACGCCAGAACGCACCGTGGTGGCCCACCCGTTCAACCCACCGTATCTGTTACCGTTGGTGGAAATGGTGGGCGGCGAGAAAACATCACCTGACGCGCTCACCTGGGCGGCAGAATTCTACACCCATACCGGCAAAGCGCCGCTGATCATGACCAAAGAAGTGCCGGGTTTTGTCGCCACCCGTATTCAGGAAGCCGTCTGGCGTGAAGCATTGCACATGGTGGAGAATGGTGAAGCCACCCCGGAACAGATCGACATTGCCATGGTCAATGGCCCCGGCCCGCGTTGGGCCTTTGGCGGACCGTTCATGACCTATCACATCGGTGGCGGCGAAGGCGGCATGGCTTATTGTCTCGATCAGTTCGGCCCGGCCCTTAAATTGCCATGGACCCGGCTGGAAGCCCCGGAACTGACCAAAGAACTGCGCGATAATCTGGTGGACGATTCAGAAACTCGCGCCGCCGGGCGCACGTTCTCTGATTTATCCGAAGAACGCGACGCCGGTCTGGTCGCCGTGGCGCAAGCCTGGAAAAAGATCGGAAAGCTGCCCTAACTGACAGAAACCAACAATGCCGAAGGCCCGCCCTCGGCGTTGATGGGCCAACCATCCACCACAAGATCAAACGGGCACGAAGACACCACGCAGATCAGGTCCATGAGAGCCTCCAACTCAACATACGAGCCGGGCGATACCGGATTGGGTGGAGAGACGAACGAGCCGTCTTCTTCGATCCGGGTATTGGTAAAAAAGTTGATCGGTTGCGGAACACTGTTTATGGGCTGGCCGATACGCCGCATAGCCAGGTGCAGGTTTTCAGCACAACTGGGGTGATGACCCTCATGACCGAAAAACTCATAACGGAACTGATCACAAGCAGCGATCATCATATCATGCACGCCACTTGCCCCATCGTCGGTGAACGTCAACATAGGCCGACGGAACTGAGAAATAAGCGTGTCGCCTTCGCGTGGTTTTACATTGAAGGTCGTAACCCAGGTATGGTTCGCCGATAACCATTCCCCCACATTTTCAGCGTTGAACGCGAAAAAGTCAGCGGCTTGTGCACCGTGTGGCGTCTCAACCCTGATACGCGATCCTTTCTGGACGCGATAGGCTCTTCCTTCCGAGGCTGGCACCACGCTTCGATCTATTTTTGTATCGCTTTTGGCCATTAGCCTATTTTCCTATTTTTGTTTATAAAGTTCACCGAAGTCAGAAAATTACCGCTCGCGGGTTGTTCTCAGGCTCTGGAAGACCACATTATGATAATCATTCTCTCGCCTAAACTCATAAATTGGAATCCTGTTCATGAACGATTTGTCATCTTACACGCCCCCCAAGGTCTGGAAATGGGAAACTGAGAATGGCGGCGAGTTTGCAAAAACCAACCGCCCTACAGCAGGTGCCACGCACGACAAGGTGTTACCAGTTGGAAAACACCCATTTCAATTGTACTCGCTGGCCACACCGAATGGTGTGAAGGTCACGGTGATGTTGGAAGAGTTATTAGCGCTCGGGTTTGAGGGTGCTGAGTATGATGCCTATGTAATCGAAATTGGAGACAGCGAGCAATTCGGTAGCGGCTTTGTAGCAGCCAATCCAAACTCGAAGATTCCGGCTCTTATGGATCATAGTGGCTCTGAGCCCATACGTGTTTTCGAGTCAGGGGCAATTTTGCTGCATCTGGCCGAAAAATTTGGCGCCCTTATTCCAACGGACCCCATGGGCCGTGCCGAGTGCCTGTCGTGGCTATTCTGGCAAATGGCCAGCGCGCCCTTTCTCGGTGGTGGATTTGGTCATTTCTACAACTACGCCCCGGAAAAATTTGAATACCCCATCGATCGCTATGCCATGGAGGCGAAACGTCAAATGGACGTGCTGGACCAGCATTTAGCCGACAATCGGTACATGTGTGGTGATGAGTATTCCATTGCTGATATCGCAATCTGGCCATGGTACGGCGTGCTGGCACTAGGCAGGCTTTACAATGCCGGAGAATTCCTGGATGTGGAAAGCTATGCCAACGTGGTCCGGTGGAGCAACGAAATCAAAGGCCGAGACGCGGTTCAGCGCGGACGCATGGTCAACAGAACATGGGGGCCGCCTGAAGAACAACTTCACGAACGTCACGATGCCAGTGATTTTGACAACAGGACCCAGGACAAACTTGATACTTCGAAATGAGGCCGATAGTTTAAGGCGCTGACAACCAGCCTTCTGCATCGCCGAAATCCGGCCTGAAATATGCGATCATACGCCCATCCGGCCCGGCCGTGGCATGATCAACCCACGGGGCCACACCGTGCACGGTCAATCGGTGCGTAACATAAACCTGGCCGGGGTTGGCAGCGACCTCGACGCGCTTACACGTCTCGAAAACTTCACGCCGCATGTGCTTATAGGCATCGGTTACATCGATTTGCCCCCAATCTTCTGGCGGCATGCCTTCATACAGCGACGTAAACCCGCGCCGGATGATCTCATGCGATCCCTCCCACACCACGAATGGCGACGCATCGGCACTGGTATTCACCAATGGTATGCCCAGAACAAAGCCGTGGAATTCGCACAACCGGCGGGTATTATCTTCACGCCGCAAGCCATCCACGTGGGCGGCGTCTCGGTTACGGCGGAAACTAAAAGCGTTTTCTGACTCGTCATCCATGCGTCTGGGATACCCCGGATAGCACACGGACACCTGCCCCCTGTCCCACTGAAACCCGGATGGGCGGATGTTCTCAAAAACAAAGGAAATGGCCTCGCCCTGCAACGGCGGGCCACCGACCAATTGCCCGGCCTCATCGTTGGGCAACACATTCACCCCCACATGCCAGGTGCCGTCACATCTTAACCAGTCATCATTCACGGGGGATGCAATGGCGGTGCGGGCGGCGGGTAAGGCGTGATCGACCCACGCCAGTATTGCCGGGTCATCAGGAAATCGACACCAACCTTTGTCGTAAAAGGCTTTCCTCAGGCTCATGGCAGGAACGTGGCACGAAGGCCATCGGTAATAAATTGAACAGAAAGTGCTGCCAGAATGATGCCTAATAACCGGGTGATAACGGCACTTATGGTATCGCCAATGCCCCGTTCAATGATCGCACCCAACATATACATGATCATGCAGGCCAAAAGCACACAAGCCAGCGCACCCATAATGATCATCTGGGATTTTGTGTCGCCTGCATAATTGCTCATCAACAACATGATCGATGCAATGGCACCCGGGCCAGCCAGCAATGGTATAGCCAGAGGGCATACGGAAATATCATCCGGCGATATAACACTGTTGAGGTCTTCGGCTGTCTTTGATTTACGCGGATTACGGCGCTCAAACACCATTTCAAAGGCGATGAACGATAGCATGATGCCGCCTGCGATCCGGAACGCCGGTAAACCAATTCCAAGCAAGCTTAACAAGTCGGATCCAAACCATGCAAAAAATGCAAGAACTAGAAAAGCCACCAAAGTTCCTTTTATCGCCATGGCCCGCTGGTAGCGATGTTCCGTACCTTTGGTCAGGGCCATGAAGATAGGCACGTTCCCAATGGGATCGATAATGACAAACATGGTGATAAAAGCGCTGATAGCTACTTCATACATGGGCGAGACCTCAATTACGCATCGTGTGCTTTTGGCACTGGTTTTATGTTATTCAGAGACACAGACAATCCCGGCCAAACAGGTGCCGGTTCAGATGACGGCCATGAATCGCGGCAATCGCGCGGACGCCGGCCAAATTGCTCTGCAAATGATTTAGCGAAATGCGACAGGCTTGAATAGCCACACGCCACCGAAATTTCACGAATGGACAAGTCCGTGTTGGTCAGCATGACCCGCGCGTATTGCAGTCGCAAAATCCGGTAATAGCCAACAGCCGAACGCCCTACATGTTTTTGAAACAAGCGCTCCAACTTGCGCTGGGATATACCCAACCCGGTGGATATCTGCGGTACCGTCAGAGGCTCCTCCACATTATTTTCCATCAGATGTATGGCTTTGCGCAACAGCGGTTGAACAATGTCCTGTTGACCACCCGCGGCATTGCGTTGGCCAGTATCGCCAGGCCGTACAGGGAAATGCAGGATATGATCCGATACTTCGTGAGACAGACGCACATCATGCCGTCGCTTGATATCGTCCAGCATCATATCCAATCCCGCCGTACCACCGGCAATGGTCGTACGATTACGGTCGATGACAAACAGATGCTCAACGGCATCTGTGCCGGGAAATACCTCGCCAAAGGCACTGGCACAATACCAAAGGATGGTCGCTCTGTAGCCGTCCAGCAAACCGGCGTGGGCCAGCAGGTAGGCGCCCAGATCCATCGCCCCCAACTGCGTCCCAAAACGGTCATGGCGGCGAAGCCACGCGAACAGATCAGCATTCGAAAAATGCTCTGAATCCCAACTGCTACAGACGAAAATTGTGTCGTAGCGTTTATCAACCGTTGGCAAAGCACTCGTGGCCAGTTCCATACCGTTGCTGGCCACCACATTGCCGGCATCCAGTGACAGGAACTCCCATGCATACAGCGGGCTACCGGTCAGATAGTTCGCCACTCGAAGCGGCTCGATAGTGGCCGTCAACGCCATCATGTTAAACCGGGGGATCAGCACAAAGGCAAATGTGGTCTGAGCGGTAATCGTCGTATATTCCGACTCCGTTGCCACTACATCGGTATCATTACCATAGACCATAGGCGTAATAATCCTGTGTTCAATTCAATTGTTGGCGAAAATACATCACCAGCGACGAAAATACATCACTTAGTCTGACAAATGAGGCCAAATTCATGATCTATTTTGGACAATCGGCCAAGCGGAGTAACCACCATGGAAATGAACAAAGAGGTAATTATTACCTGTGCCATAACAGGTGCTGGCGACACCGTAGGCAAGAGCGACAAGGTGCCCGTCACCCCACAGCAGGTCGCCGATGCAGCAATCGAAGCGGCACAGGCGGGCGCCGCCGTTGCGCACATTCATGTACGCGATCCGCAAACAGGCCTTGGTTCCCGGGACGTTGAATTATTCCGCGAAGCCGTTGAACTGGTTCGTGCCAGCGATACAGACGTGATCATCAACATCACCGCCGGCATGGGTGGTGACTGGATTCCGGATACGGACGACCCCACCAAACCGGGGCCGGGATCAGACATGATCGGCCCGGAAGAACGCATGGCTCACGTGAAGGCGTTGTTACCGGAAATTTGCACGCTGGATTGCGGCACCCTGAATTTCGGTGGCGACAGCAACATGTACTTAAGTCCGCCGGTATACTTGCAGAAAATGGCTCGTATGTGCCAGGAACTGGGCGTGAAGCCTGAACTGGAAGTCTTTGATCTGGGCATGGCATGGTTCGCTAGCTCATTGGTTGAAGAAGGCCTGATCGACGCCCCACCTCTGTTCCAGATTTGCCTTGGCATTCCCTGGGGTGCTCCAGCCGACACCAATGCCATGATGGCGATCCGCAATGCCCTGCCAGCCGGTTCCATGTGGGCAGGTTTCGGTATTTCCCGCATGCAGATGCCTATGGTGGCACAGGCCATGATCCTGGGCGGCAACGTAAGGGTAGGTCTGGAAGACAACCTGTATCTGGACCGTGGTGTATTGGCAACGAACGGTGATTTGGTCACGCGGGCCAAAGAAATTATTGAGCGTCTCGGTGGACGTGCCATCTCGCCCGCAGAAGCCCGTGAAAAATTGGGCCTGAAAGCTAAAAATTAGCCTCCTTTCGGCCAACCTATAGACAGTATTTCGAGATTGGTATCCCCCTTTGGTCGACGCCATAGGGGGGTATCACCCACTTCGCATCGCATCAGTATTCTGGCGATCGGCGATGTCCAACTGATCAAGCCTGCCCCCGGATCAGCCTCATCCTCGCCTACAATGATATAGTTGGCCTCAGTGTCATCATCATCCACCACGTGTACCCGACAACCGAATTCGACTGTGTCCGGCGAAGCTCCATCGCATGTGGCAACGATGGCTGATTCAAGGCGTGTGATCACATAGCGTTGGCGCCGTTCAATGGCGAACCGCTCTAACTGTGTCTTCATCGGATCATCGTGATCAATCAAGGCCTGACGCTGCGCGGCCAATGCCGACAGTTCATCCGTCAACAACAGGTACCCTCGCTGCGTAACATGATTAGCATGAGGGCTGATGGGCAGCTCTGGCGTATCATCGCCGACCGCATCCCCATCGGGCTCTTTGACAAAGGCTCTACTCATTTACTCTACCTGATCGCATTATTCCCAAGCCACCAGTGTGGACGAAGACAAATGAAAAGGCCATAAAGAGAGTTCATTTCCGCTAGGCGACATTTATGAGTTCCACACGTACCAATTTCACCGTTTTGATGATTGGCGCCGCCATTTTGATGATGGGGCAGGGTTTGCTTGTCACCCTGCTGCCGGTACGCGGAGCACTCGAGGGTTTATCCACCACATGGATCGGCTATATGGGTAGCGCCTACTACGGCGGTTTTGCCATTGGGTGCCTGATCGGGCCGGGCATGATCCGCAATGTGGGGCACATTCGGGTCTTTGCCGGATTTGCCGCCCTGACGGCCGCGGCCACATTGTTGTTCGAGTTACTGCCATCACAATGGGCATGGGTCGCCACACGCGGCTTTACCGGGGTTTGTTTTGCCATCCTGTCTATGGCCATTGAAAGCTGGCTGAATGAGCTTTCAAACAACAAAAACCGTGGCCGAATTCTGTCCGTCTATATCATCGTCGGCAACATCATGATAGCCAGCGGTCAGTTGATGCTAAACCTGCGTGATCCAGCCAGTTCCACATTGTTTATCCTTGGCGCGTTGATGATTTGTATCTCGCTGGCCCCTATATCGCTGAGTACCATCACCGAACCCTCGGCACCGCCCTCGGCCAAACTTCGTATTGGGGCGCTCTACAAACTATCGCCCGTTGGGTTCGTGGGTTGCCTGGCGTTTGGACTGGTTGATGGATCTTTTTGGTCACTGGGCCCGGTGTTTGCGCAAGAACGTGGGTTTTCTGTAGCGGGTATTACCATATTCATGAGCGCGTTTATGCTGGGCGGCACGTTGTTACAGTGGCCCATTGGCTGGATATCCGATCACATTGACCGGCGCATCATGATTGCATTCTGTTGCTTTGGTACTATTGGCACAGGCTTGGCACTGGCCTTCATGCCGGGGCACGAAAACATGAATGCCTATGTTGTTGCCTGCCTTCACGGCGGGTTCATGTTCCCGCTTTACGGCCTTATCCTGTCCCATGCCAATGATTACACGCCCAAGGAAAAAATGGTCGAGATTTCTGGTGGTTTGTTGCTGGTGTATGGTATGGGGGCCGTATTGGGCCCCACGATCGTCAGCCCACTCATGGACCAGTTGGACGCTGGTTATCTTTTCCTGTCCATGACCGTCTTATTTGGCGTGTTGGCAGTGTTCTCACTCTACCGCATCATTGTACGCCCCGGCGGAGAGTTCGTGGACAGAACAGCCTTCGTCCCCGCGCCAAAAAGCTCGCAAGCTTTCTACGAGCTTGAGGCCGAAGATGAAGAGCCTTTGTCGTAAGAACAGTTACTCGACGGGACTATAGAACATTTCGAACAGCGCTTTGGTAATCTCGCCTTCCAGCGGGAAGGACAGCATGCCCATCACATCATACCCAAGCAGCCACGGCATCAGGTAGAACCGAACCATATAGAAGAACCATGCCACAAACAGGGGCACCAGCGCCGGAATCAGGAAGCTGGGTGTTGCCCGACTGAAAACACGCAGGATCGGGTTCGTCATGCGCACAAATATCTTCATGAAGAAGAAGTTGGAATCCTCAGCCAGAAACAGGCCCATGGCCGTACGGCCAATAAGCGTCCACATGACGACACCAAGCACGTAGTCAATGGCAACAACCCAGATGGGAAATATGGCGAGAGGATCATCCATTTATTTCAGTACCTTTAGTTAGAAAAGAAAACGGGGGCGGAAAAATCCGCCCCCGCTTCGTATCAGTGAAGAGAGTTCTAGTGCTCTTCTGACAGGATGGCTTTGCCCGAAGGAACTCGGAGCTCGTCCACCATTGCCTGCATTTCTGCATCTGGTTCTGGTGTTGCCAGACTGACAACAATCATTGCGATCAAGCTAGCCGGCATACCGATAATAGCAAAGCGCAGGTGATTGAGGTCCATCCAGGGTTCACCGCCAAGAAACTTAACGTGAACCAGATAGTAGGTACCAGCAGCGAAGCCAATGACCATGCCGGCAATTGCACCAGCACGATTAGCCCGTTTCCACCAGACACCTAAGACCAGCGGGAAGAACAGACCCGAAGCGGCAAAGCAGAAAGCCCAAGCCACAGCACCAAGGATCGTCGTAAGCTGTAGGGTAGCAATCATAGCCGCACCAGCACCGATTATGATCAGCAGTGCTCGAGCAACGAGCAGACGCTTTTTCGTATCAGCGGCAGGGTCAATGATCTTGTAGTACAGATCGTGGCTAAGAGCATTGGCAATAGCCAGCAACAGACCGTCAGCCGTTGACATGGCAGCAGCCATACCGCCAGCTGCGACCAAACCGGAAATCACATATGGAAGGCCAGCAATTTCAGGTGTTGCAAGTACGACAATACCGCTTCGCATGAAGAACTCGTTCAGTTGAAGAATACCGTCTCCGTTTGAATCGGAGAGCCAAAGCATCTTCACACTGCTCCAGTTCTGTACCCAGTCCAACGCCATCACATCAGCAAAAGGCTTGCCAATAATGCTGGTTGCCAGATTAGGATCCAGAAGCTGCAACTTGGTCAGCGTGGCCAGAGCCGGCGCCGTGAAGTACAGCAGGAAGATGAACAGCAGTGAGAACGCAACAGAACGACGTGCATCACGTACGGACGGTGTGGTGAAGTAACGCATCAAAATATGTGGAAGTGATGCAGTACCAGCCATCATACAGATTGCCAGGGTAATAAACTGCCAGCTGGCACCCGGGCCACCTGGTGCATTATGTGGGGTAGTAAGAATTTTCACGCCCCCAAATGGAGCAGATTCCATCGCGGCAGTTCCCAAACCGAGAAGCGGTTCAAGTTCCTGGATACGAGCAACAGCATCACCATACGAGAAGTGTGGGATGAGGCCAAAGCCCTGTTTGTTGGACATCCAGATAACCGGGACCAGATAGGCGATGATCAGCACGATGTACTGAGCAACCTGTGTCCAGGTAACAGCGCGCATGCCACCGAGCATGGAGCACAGCAGAATACCAGCCAGGCCAAACCAGACGCCGTAAGAGAACGGAATTTGCAAGGCGCGGGCCGCAATAGTACCAGACGCGTTAATCTGAGCGGTCACATACGTAAAGGACGCAACAACCAAAATAACGACGGCACAGAAACGAGCCAGGTTACCGCCATAACGGGTACCAATAAAATCAGGTACCGTGTAGCAGCCAAATTTGCGCAGGTAAGGTGCCATCAGCGAATTAACCAGCACATAACCGCCAGTCCAGCCAACAACAAACGCCAGATAGCCGTAACCACCGAAGTAGATACCGCCTGCAAGTGCAACAAACGAAGCACCTGACATCCAGTCAGCTGCCGTCGCCATACCGTTATACAGCGCCGGAACAGAACGTCCGGCCACGTAATAGGCACCCACTTCCATGGTCCGCGACAGCCAGCCAATGGTGGCATAAATTACGATGGTGAACGCAACGAACAAAATACCGATTGTTGCGGCGCTAACGCCCATCTGTTCAAGAATAGCCATAAGGATGACGAAGGCAATAAACCCGCCTGTGTAAATACCGTACACTTTTGGCAGGTTATCGAGGAAGCTACTTTCTGTTTTCATAGTCTGTTTTCCTTCCTATTCGCTGAGGCCAAATTCGTCGTCAATGGCATCTTGACGATAATTTTGAAAGAAGATTAAGACTACAAATGCAGCCAGTGAACCCTGAACGCAGAAGTAATATCCCAATGGAAAGCCAATAAATGACATTTCATTGAGCTCTTTTGCATAGGCTGGAATGACAAATGCAAAAATCGCCCAAATCACCAATACCAAAATGGTAAGGCTTCGGGTTTTTTCCCAGTGTCGTTCCCTGTTTTCTGAATTACTATCAGACATTGTTTCTCTTCCCTTATTGTTGCGCAAAAAACCAATTACGCGATACCGTACATAAGCACGATTCAGCCATACTTTTCAACGGTATATCCGCCAAAAGGCAATCTGTCCTTGACAATGAGGCTGGAATTGTGAAGTTCCAGACTTAACTCACCCAAGGTGTCTTACAGTGTCATTTATCAAAAAAACGGCAGAATTCTGGTCATTACTCAGTGGCAGAGTGACGATCCGGCTCGAATCCACCCCCATCGACTCGGTGGCATTATTGACTGAATTTGCCACAACAAAGGCCGCATTCGTCGCTCAGAAGACACTTTACGGATATTTAAAAACCCGTATGGGGACCCGATATCCCACAATGTTCGAAGATATGGTCTTCGTCGATTCGATCAATATTGCCAAATTACACGCGTATGCCGGGTGCCTTTCGGACCTCAGCGTCTACGTGGTGGCCTATGCATTGCAGCACCTACCCAAGGATGATCCGTTGCGAAATAGCATCGCACGACAGATCTTCGAAACAGGCCTTGCCAACAACAAGGAACAGGTGAGCAGCATTGAAGAGTTCTCTGCCGCTGAGGCGTTAGTCGAGTTTGATCTTCGACTTCGCGATACCACCTGGACCGACGCGTCGGCCGGGCGGGCGAATTTCAAACACAGCGCAAAAACGATAATCACGTGGGCACCCATTGCACCGGAACTGAAACAGTACGATGCTGGTGTGGTCCGTAACTCAGTTATGTTTGCCTGGCACGGCATTCGTGAACAGTTCAAAAAGCGGGTGGATATTGATAAGATATCGAGTGAAGCAACGTCCCAATTGTCCACCTGACTTGGCATCCACCTGACCGGGCAGAACCGGAGATCGCTATATGACGTTCATCAAGTCACCCGACAACGTCTCTGGTATGCCGCTGGTATCCGCTCCCATCATCATATTGGATACCGAAACCACCGGGTTGGATGTATCAACTGATCGCATCATTGAAATCGGTGCGGTTCGCATATCCGGTGGTGCCGTAGGCAGCGACGACAAATTTGTTTCCCTGGTTAATCCCACCATACCAATTCCTGCCCGCGCGACAGAAATTCACGGTATTTCAGATCGTGATGTGGCGGACGCCGCAAACTTCACCGAAGCCATAAACGATTTTACACAGTGGGCGGGTCCAGCCCTGATTATCGGTTATTCCATTGGTTATGACCTGGCCATCATGCAAGCCGAATACGCACGGCATGATATGGAGTGGTATAGTCCCCGCTGTCTGGACGTGCGGCATCTGGTGCAAATATTCGCGCCTAATTTGCCCAAGGAGTCACTGGAAATAACGGCCGAGTGGCTAGGCATCGAAGTCACCAACCGCCACCGTGCTCTGGATGATGCTATCATCACCGCAAATGTATTCATCGCCCTTCTCCCTAAATTGAAAGAACGCGGCATCAATACGCTGGCACAAGCTGAACGAGCCTGTCGGTCCCGCGCCACACAGCATGAGGAAGAGGCAAAGAACGGTTGGCACGAAGTGGCTGGCATGAGCGGCAACAAATCGGCTGGCGTCAGTGAGTATGCCCGCATCGACAGCTACCCCTACCGCCACAAGGTATCGCATATCATGCACGCCCCGCCGTTATTTGCCGGTCGTGACGAGCCTTTGCACAAAACGCTGTCTCGTATGACCAATGAAAAGGTCAGCTCCCTGTTCCTGCCCCCCGACAGCACCGGTGCGTATGGCATTATTACGGAGCGCGATGTGCTGCGTGCCATTGATACCGACGGTGCCAACGCCCTGGATAAACCAGCCAGTACCTATGCCATACGGCCATTGGTCACGGTGGGCAGCGATGAATTTGTCTACCGTGCTATTTCAAGCATGGCGGACAAGGGGTTCCGGCATCTGGGTGTGGCCGACGATGCAGGCGAAATCGTCGGAGCCCTCAGCGCGCGTGATCTGCTGAAACAACGGGCCAGTGACGCGATTTTGCTCGGCGACAATATTGAAGCCGCCTCAACATCGGCTGAGTTGGGCACCGTGTGGTCTGAACTGATCACCGTTGTCAAAGGGCTGGTTTACGAAGAAGTCGACCCGCGTGATATCGCTGCCGTTATTTCCCGAGAATTGCGCGCCTTGACCAGACGGGCTTGCGAACTGGCCGAGCGCCACATGATTGAGGCCGGTGAAGGCGAACCACCCGTGCCATACGCCATGCTGGTGCTGGGCTCTGGCGGGCGTGGCGAAAGCCTGCTGGCAATGGATCAGGACAATGCGATCGTCTATGCATCCGGCGATGCAGGTGGCCCGGAAGACCAATGGTTTGAAAAATTGGGCTCCCGCGTAGCCGATACATTGAACGATGCAGGCGTTGATTACTGCAAGGGCGGCATCATGGCCAGGAATGCGGCGTGGCGCAAAAATCTCAACGCATGGATTGATACAGTGGAGCAGTGGGTCACCCACGCCGATCCACAAGACATCCTCAGCAGCGATATATTCTATGACGCTAAAACCGTGTACGGGGACTGGGATCTAGCCAATCGTTTGCGGGAGAAATCCTTTACGCTGGCGTCAGGCTCCACCAATTTTATCAAATTTCATACCCTCAAAGCTGCCGATTTTCGTGTGCCATTAGGCCTGTTCAATCGCTTCAAACTGGATAATGGCCGGCTCGACCTAAAGATGGGTGGCATCATGCCGATCTTTTCAACCGCCCGAGTGCTGGCGCTGGAACATGGCCTGACCGGGTACTCTACGCCCGAACGTCTGGACCAGGCCGTCACCATCAATCCGAAAAGCCAATCGACCATCGACAGCTTGATTGAAGCCCATAAAATCATTCTACAGATGATCCTGAGCCAGCAGCTGCGTGACATTGATGCGGGCATCGCGCTGTCTAATTCTATCGCACCCAGCGATTTATCGGCGCACGAAAAAGGCGACCTGCGCTGGGCGCTTAGTCAGGTATCGCTGGTATCAGGATTGCTGGAAGCTCCGATGGTCTAGCGCGCTCGCGCCCATGCCAATGCTGTTTCAAGCATCTTTGCAATAACCGGCTGAACACCGCCTGCCAGATCAGCGCGAAACGGGAATGGCGATTCTTCATCCATGTAGCAGCACTGGGCCATTTCCAATTGCAGGGCGTGGATACCGTTATCGGGTTCACCAAAATGCCGCGTGATATAGCCGCCTGTGAACCGGCCATTCAGAACAGAGGTGTAGTTTCCATCGTCTTTGAACACGCTCATAACCTGTGCCGCAAGGTCTGCATCAGCACTCTCGCCGTTCGCCGTGCCCAGATTAAGGTCGGGCAACTTGCCATCAAAGAAACGCGGCACATGGGACTGAATAGAATGACCCTCGATCAACACCGCCACACCGTGCCGGGCCACCATATCATCCAGCGTTTCACGCAGTTTGTTGTGGTACGGCTTTGAATAGGCATCCACACGCTCTGCAATTTCGGCCTCATCCGGACCATCGCCCACATAGATCGCTTCCCGCTCGAACGTGGTGGTGGGGCACAATTCCGTATTGTCCGCACCTGAATAAAGGGTTGCGCCATCGGGTCGGCGGTTCAGGTCAATCACATATCGCGAATGAGTAGCCGTTAACATGGGGATGCCCAATGCCCCCGCCGCATCTCCGTACAGCCAATCCACATACCAGTCCGTATCCGCTAGAATTTTGGCTTCAGGTGTGAATCTTGCGGCGATGTGATCCGGCACGTGGGTGCCCACATGCGGACAACTGACCAACACAGGCTGATCACCACGGGTCAGGTGAAATACGGGATCACTCATAAATCGACCATCTCGCCTGCCACCATAGACCAGTTCAGCGGCGTCGCCCCCAAGGCGTATGAAAGCTCGGCCACATGGCCCACATCCCAACACGCCAGATCGGCGCGCATACCAGCGGCCAGTTTGCCGCGGTCATGCAGGCCCAACGCCCGCGCGCCGTGGGTGGTGACGCCCTGCAATGTTTCCGTGGTGGTCATATTGAACAGCACACAGGCCATGTTCATGGCAGACAGAATGGAGAATACCGGCGAGCTGCCCGGATTGGCGTCGGTTGCCACCGCCATGGGTA
>JABJGO010000099.1 GCA_018662225.1 Rhodospirillales bacterium
TCGATAGCGACCTCGACCTGAAACGTTCTGGTCAGCGCATCTGCCGTGCGCGAGATGTACCCAATGACACCGGTGTATTGCTTGCCGGATGCGAGTGTTACCCGAGCGCGTTGTCCGCGCTCTGCCCGCATCACCTCGCGTTCTGTGATTTGCGCCACCACAACGATGGGGTTCAGATCATCAATGCGTATAATGGTGTCGCCGGATTGAACGGATTTACCCTCTTCCACATACAACTCACCCACCACGCCTTCGAATGGCGCCATAATTCTGGTACGAGCGAGTTCAACGCGGGCAATGGCCAACTCGGCATAGGCGGCTGACAGTTCGGCCTGTTCCTCGGCCAATTTGACCTCGGATAAAAACTTATCTTTCGACAGTTTTTCAGCGGCATTGTAGGCGATTTTTCGATAATTGAGCTGAGATTCAGCATCTCGAACACGGGCGTCCCGGCCATCAATCGCCAACCGCACAACCACATCGCCCGTGGTAATTAACTGGCCTTCGCGCACCTTCAGTTCTATCACCTGACCGTCTGTTTCGGCGCGAATATCGATGCTGCGATCAGCCTCCGTGCGGCCAAACAAGCTAATTTCCTGAATTTTCGGCTGAGCTACACTGCCTTGTACCCGAACGCTGGGCACACTGCTTTCACTGGCCTGGGTAACCGTTTGTGTTGTGGTATCGGATTGTTCAGGAAATTGACCAGACATAATCCAGCCAACGGCAATAACGGCAATTGCCAACGCGGTGATTTGGCCCCGTTTCATGATTTTTCTCCGCTATGGACTGATGTCAGAAACTGTTCGCGGTTGTCGCTCAGGTGCTTTGCCACCGAGCTGTACATGGTGATCCCCAGCTCCCGGACAAACATTCTGCCCGGTGAAACGCCATCGCATTCTAAACTGGACAGTAACGCCGCATTGTCGGCGAACGCCTTATGGTAATCGTCATAGACCTTTGCCAGATGCTCAGGCTCGATCATCCCGCCAAATAGAAATGACACCAAATAGTCTGACCGAATCCGGTCCGGTGTCAGCGGCTGATGGAGTCTGGCTTTCAAATGTGCCTCGCCCGTTTCGGTGATCGTATACATCTTCTTATCAGGGCGACCGCCCTGACTTTCGGTGCGGCACGTGACGAGGCCTTCATCCAGTGCTTTGGCGAGCGCCGGATAAATCGACCCATATCCCGCCTGACAGAAATGGCTGAATGGCCCTTTTTCGAAATACTGCCGAATATCGTAGCCGCTGGCCTCACCCATGGTGAGCACGCCCAGACAAAGTGTTTTTACATCCATGACAAATTCTCATTCCTGATATGGAAAACATATATCAAATCGATATATATCAAAGCAACATATAATTCTGCATACCTCATATGGCAAGAACGCATATCATATCTGTTTGATCGGGATGCCCGGATGTCGTTACCATTGGGGTCTGACTATCGAAGGGAGAAAATCATGAATGACCAAATTACAGGCCAAATCACGGGCCAGTGCCTGTGCGGCGACGTGGCGTATCAGGTCGAAGGTAAGTTGCGACCCGTGGTCCATTGCTACTGTAGCCAGTGCCGCCGAACCCACGGTGTGATGGGGCCTTATACGCAGGCCCAGAACGTGGATATCACCTTCACGGCGGAGTCCGGGTTGAAATGGTATCAATCATCCGATCAGGCCGAACGGGGGTTCTGCAACACCTGTGGCAGCAGCCTGTTCTGGAAACCCATAGGCGGTGACTATACCAGCATCTCCGCCGGGACCCTGGATCAGCCCACCGGGCTATCGGTCAGCGGTCACATATACGTGGGCGACCTACCGGATTTCCATGTCCTACCCGATGATGGCACAGCCCGTTTTGCGGGTACGTCTTCGGGTGATCTGGACGGAGACTTGTCATCGTGAGCACCAGCGCCAATATCGTGCCCTTCCCGGCAACGGCGGGGCTGGCATCAATGCCCATGTATACCTTGCCGGAACAGGAAGATGTGGTTGCGGCCTGGTGGCGGGGGGTCGCGCGTCACATGCGGGCTGCCGGTGCCAGCCGGGCACCTGAATTACTCACCAAACCAGATTCCGTGCTGGAGCATTGGTTAGATAAAAATCTGCTGTTCTCACAAACCTGTGGCTTTCCACTGATGTTTTTGCTGGAAGGCCGCGTCCGCATGGTGGCAACGCCCATCTATGATGCACCGGGGTGCGACGGCCCCACATACCGCAGCATGATTATCGTACCTGAAGACCTGAATGTATCAGACTTGCGCGATTTACGGGGCTTGGACGTGGCCGTAAACGCCCGCGATTCCCAATCCGGCTTCAATGCCTTGCGCGCCCTTGTGGCCAGCGTGAGCGAGCCGGGTGATCAGTTCTTTGAGCGCACCGTCATGACCGGTGCGCATCGGGACAGCCTTAAGGCCGTGCAGGACAAATCCGTTCAATGCGCGGCAATTGATGGGGTAACCCTTGCCCTGCACCAGCGCTACCGACCTGATCTGACGAACGGCATTCGCATCCTGTGCGAAACCGAAGCCGCACCGGGCTTGCCGTTTATCACACGGGGGGACGTGACGGATGACGAGTTACAGGCTCTGCGTGAGGGCCTGTTCGCCGCGTTGGACGATCCTGAATTGAAGCCATTGGCCGACAAGCAACTGCTCACCGGGGCGGCGGCCCTCGAACTTGAAGACTACGCGGTCATTAAGGAAATGGCCGCCGCCGGTGCGCAAGTAGAACTCTAGAGACTAGCTCCAGGGATAAGGGCTGTTCGATACAGGGTGTAGTTTGCCTTCCGCAAAGCGTGAGAACCGGAACGGCTCAAGCAGAGCAGACCCTTTACCCATGATATCGTCTGCCACCAGCGCGCCCACACCCAGCATCTTAAAGCCGTGGTTTGAATCAGCGATGAAATAAACGTTCTCACGGAACCGGTCGAATACCGGGAAACTGTCGGGGGTGAAAGAACCGATACCGCCTGATGGCTCTTTGCCAAACAGGTGGCCTTTGCCTTCAAATCGTTTCTGACAATGGGCCAAAGCTGATGACCACATGTGGGCGAATTCAGGGCCGACCACGAAGTCGGGGCTGGCTGGACCATAGGGATCAACAGCAACCTTGTCGGCGTCCTGTTCAACCGGGAACGGCATAGCGCCGCCCTGTACACCGTTGAAGTGGAAATCAGGCTTGTAGTAGATGCCCCATGGGTCTTCGGAAATGACCGAGCCGTCTTCGTCTGAAATCAACGGCGCGTCGGTATCCACGTGGATCACCGGCGGCATGCCACCTTCGTTGTTTTTCAGGAAGTTGGGATCAACACCCAGGGTGCCTTCCTGCAAAGACCAGTAAATCCACATATTCACGTCGGAATGCACGGAGCCGTCAGCCCCCTTGATATCCACAGTCTTGGGCAGGTCCATCATGTCCCAGATGGTCTTGGCCCACGGACCAACGCCGACGATCAGTTCGTCACATTCGATCAGGCCCTTGCTGGTTTCAACGCCGGACACGGACTGGCCAGAATACTGGAAACCGGTGACTTCGGTACCGGTCATGATACGCGCGCCGGCCGCTTCGGCTTTTGCAGCCAGACCATACATGGCTTTGGTGTTGTTGGCGTAACCGCCCTTCTTTTCGTGCAGAACAGAGGTGATGCCCTGGGCCTGCCAGTCATCAAAAATGCCCTTCATGTACTTGGTGCAATCGTCTTTGCCTTCGATCAGGGCTGAATCGTAACCGATGGCTTTCTGCTGTTCGTAAATTTCACAGATATTCTCGTGCATACCTTCGTGGCTGATCTGCATATAGCCGACGGGGTTATAGGAAAACGCTTCCATATCGCTTTCCCACACGGAAACACTGTGCGCCATCAATTCGCGCATGGCGGGTTGATAGTAGTTGTTGCGCACAACGCCACAGGCAATACCACTGGCACCCGATGCGATACCATCTTTGTCGATGATCAGAATGTCGCAGGCTTCGTCAGTGTTACGGGGCGTCTGGCCCTTCGCCTTCATATGCTCGCCAAGGTGCCAGGCCGTAGACAGGCCGTGAATGCCCGCGCCTATGATCAGGTATTTTACGCGTGTAGGTGTTGCCATGGTGTCCTCCAAAACTCGAATGCTGAATAAATTATTGCTCTGGGCAAAGATTGCACTTCAAAACCCCACAACCATTCGCCCATAACGACACCGACTTTACGTTATGCGACGCCTATACATGGATTCAGAACGCCACTATTTTTCCCGCGTTAAAACACCTGTAAGGCAGCCAACAGCACCGGCTGCTTTAGACAGCTCATCGACTGGTGTGGTAATACAGCTAAGGCCGAGTGCCTCATAAAACGACTGAATAGTTGGCGCTTCGGCGACCATAAGAATGCGCCTCGGGCCAAGGGTAACGCAGTTGATGCCCCTGTTCATTTCGGCTTCGTCTGTGATTGGCAGAAAAGCGACCTGGTATCCGCGATCCTTCAGCAACGATACCAATGCATGCGGTGTGCGCCTTGGCCATGCAATAGCCAGATCACGATCCATAAATCTGATCATCCCCATGAGATGCATGGTGCCGAAAGGCATATCCACAGCAACGGTTTCTACGCCCTGACGAGCCAGCAGATCCGTAACCTGGTCGATACCTTCCTGGTTGGTGCGGTGCCCGCGGCCTATAACGACGGTCTTATCATCCACCCACATAGCGTCCGCACCTTCAAAACTGGCTTGGCCGGTGAGCGTTGCAAGAATAGGAACGCCCAGATCGGCCAGTCGGCGGGCAACCAGGCGCTCTTCGCCCGCCCGCGCGCGGGATGCCGGGCGGGCGAGAATGACTCCCTCAGGCGTGGAGAACATAAGATCGGCGCAAAACATCAAATTCGGACTAGCCTTACAGTCCGGTTTGATCCGATGAACGAAAACACCCTCGGCCTCGAAAGACTCGGCAATGGCGTCGTGTTGGACTTGGGCACGGCCCATATCGAGAGGGGCCAGCATGTTGACCGCCTCAGGATCATCCGATGCGGCAATTTCAGGGCCCGGTCGGTGCATGACAACGGCCCTCAGGGTTGCCCATTCGTTGGCGATGCCACAATCAGCCCACAACGAGCCGATCTCGGCACGGTGACCCTGTGTGCGCTGTACCCAACCATCGCCTCCATAGGCGGAAGTTCCAAAGGTGCTCGGTGTCTTTTTGTCAGGCATTGTAGAGGCTTCCAAAGAAATAGGGGGATAGGACCTGCATCAGGTATTTCTATAATATAGTCGAAGCGATTGAAGAGCACTCGTAAATACCGGGGTTGCGTACCCCAAACAATGCCGCTCAACACAGATGCTGAGTGAATTATTGGTCTGGGCACAGAAGCCTCTTCTGGTCGTTCATGATCTGTTTAATATCGGCCTGATAGACCTAGCATTATTCCCAATCAGGAAGAATGACATTTCATTATCTTCAACAAGGAAATCCAGCCATGTCTATATCCAGCGACCACAATCACGAAACGGAGCAAGAGACTGCATCGGCGCCTGAATCCATGAATCGCCGACTGGCACTCCACAAACTCGGCCTTGCCGCAACGGCAGCCTATGCCGCACCTGTGCTCATGTCACTGAGCACAGCGTCCGCGTCCGGCGGCGATGGCGATGGTGGTGGTGGTGGTGGCGATGGTGGTGGTTCTGGCGGTGGCTCTGGCGGTGGCTCTGGTGGTGGCTCTGGTGATGGTGCTGGCGACGGCTCAAGCGGCAATGGCTCTGGCGGCGGCTCTGGTGATGGCTCTAGCGGCAGTGGCTCCGGTGGTGGCTCCGGTGGTGGCTCTAGTGATGGCGCTGGCGATGGCAGCGGCGATAGTGGAGGCTCTGGTGCTGATGGTGCTGATGGTGCCGACGGTACTGATGGTGCTGATGGTGCTGATGGTGCTGATGGTGCTGATGGTACTGACGGTACTGACGGTACTGACGGTACTGCTTCCGGAGAAGGCGGCGGCGGTAGTGCAGATGGCGCTGGTACTGGTGGAACCGGATTGTAAAACAGTGTCTACAACATAGTCGTTACCAATGTTCGGTGTGATATAGTCATTGAATGAATGCGCTCATACGCGGCGAACACGAAAACAAAGGGAAGATTAAGGATGAGGAATAATCGATTCTGCACGACATGCAGCGTCTTTGCAATTGGTGCCATTCTGCTTTCAGGATGTGCAGAACTCCTGGACTCTCTACCGGGGCGTGCTGACGAAATCACAAAAGATGGGTTCGGTGCGATTGCATTTTCGCCGACCACACAACGTTGGCATATTCGATGGAACGCCTCTGATAGAGATAGAGCCGACACACTCGCCACACAGTACTGTGGTGCGGAAGATTGTTCGGTTGTGCTGCGCTTCGGGCCGGGACAGTGCGGTACATTTTCTTTAGGAGATAGCGGCGCGTTAGGCATTGGTATAGGCGAAACAGAAGCTGTTACAGAATCTACAGCGCGTGCAGACTGCGCCACATCGGGGCAATCGTGTAAGGTCGCGCCGATCCGCTGTAACGACCAGTCCTGATTAACATGAAGGTTGTATTGTGCTCAACGTTAGGACTCCAAATGTGATTGTATTGGTTGTCGTTGTTTTATTATCCTTTCTTACTATGTTTGGGACTCTGGCGGGCGAGATTGATAGCGATCACGACTGGGCTCGCAAGGCAGTCCTGTCCGGCGATGCCGTTCCGTTAGCCGAAATTATTGCTTCAATTGAAGAAAATTATGACAGTAAGGTTTTCGAGGTAAATCTTGTGAAGAGTGATGATGCCAGCGTGGCATCAATGTACCGTCTGAAGCTGGTAACCAACGACGGTCGCCTGATTGATCTGCTTGTGGATACCGCGTCTGGATTGCCCGTCGGGATCGGTGGTCAGGGCATCAACGAGGACGAGGAACGCAACGACTGATGAAAATTCTAGTGGTTGAAGATGATCTAAACCTCTCAAACATGCTGGTCAAATTGCTGCAGGATTTCGGATTTGTGTGTGATGTGGTTTACGATGGTGATGCCGCCTATGAACGGGGATGCACGGAATTCTATGACGCGGCCATTCTCGATCTGGGCCTACCTCAACGAGACGGAATCAGTGTGTTACAGGGCTGGCGCGACTTTGGTTGTGCCATGCCGGTTCTAATTTTGACCGCCCGTGGCCGTTGGTCGGAAAAATTGGCCGACTTTAATGCTGGCGCCGATGATTATGTAACCAAACCCTTCGAGGCGGAAGAAGTTGTTGTGCGTCTTCGCGCGCTCATCCGCCGCAGTGCAGGACACGCAATACCGGAATTGCATACTGGCGGGCTTGTTATCAACACGCTGAGTGGTTGCGCAACGGATGGGGGGGTATCTTTAAATTTGACGGGCCTGGAGTTCCGCATGCTGTCCTATTTTATGCATCACCCAAGTCGCGTCATTAGTCGCACTGAGTTTCTTGAGCATGTGTATGAATCCGAAAGCGACCCCGATTCCAATGTTATCGACGTTATTATTGGTCGACTGAGGAAGAAGATCAGAAACGCCCGGATCACCACCGTGCGTGGGCAGGGTTTCAGGCTTGATCCATTGGGAATAGAATATGAATAGTCTCAGTATCCGCCTGATGGTGTCTGCCGGTGTGTGGATCATGCTGGTATTGATTGTTGGTGGCGTTAGCCTGTCGTTCGCATTCCAGCAATCTGCAGATGCTTCCTTCCGTCGGCAGTTGGAGGTCTCAGTCAATGCGTTAATTGCAATGGCGGACTTCCAGGAAAATCAAACGCTCACCGTTTCGCGTTCTCTCGACGACCCCAGGTTCGAGCAGGCCTTGTCTGGTTGGTACTGGCAAATATCTGCGGGCGATACGACGTTGGCACATTCCCGGTCCCTGTGGGATGCGAGTCTGCCATTAGCCGTTCCGGCGTCCAACCTTGGGCGCTTCGGGGCCACTACTTTTCAGGGGCCACGAGGGCGTGCATTGTGGGCTTCATATCTAACCTTACAGATTGAGGGATTCCAGACCCCTGTGCGGTTTATGGTTGCTGGTGATATTTCTGATCTAATTCAGGACCGTCGGAAATTTGATTTGGTTCTAACATTGTCGCTTTTGGCCTTGGGCGTTGGTGTTCTGGCGGCCTTGGTCATACAAATCCGATTTGGCCTGAAGCCGTTACGTGGATTGGTCCATGATATGGAAGCGATCCTCCAGCGACGTGCAAATAGGCTGGATAAAGACTACCCCGACGAGATCATGCCGCTCATCCACGTGGCGAATTCCGTATTGGAAGAAAATCAAAATCAGATCGAAAGAGCCCGGCGCCATGTGGGTAATTTGGCCCACGCGTTAAAAACACCGCTTACATTGCTGCGCGGAGAAGCCAGCCTGAGTGATGAGGCCAATCGCCAACCCGAAATGAAACAACAGATCGATGTTATTTCAAATTTAGTGGAGCACCACCTGGCTCGCGCCGCCACGGCTGGAGCGTCGTCCTTTTCTGCCAGCAACGTATCGGTGCTCAATACCGCCACATCCATATGCCAGTCACTTGAGAAGATATTTGCAGGCGAAAACCGACATGGCCATATCGACATCCCGCCTTCCCTGATGTTTCGCGGAGAACGTGAGGATCTCGAAGAAATCGTCGGTAATATTCTGGAAAATGCCTTCAAGTGGGCGAAACACAATATTTATGTTAAGGCCAGTATTGAGATAGACGGGTTGCGCCTGATCGTATTTGATGACGGCCCCGGCATGCCAGACGACAAGATGCAAAACTCCCTTGATCGTGGTAAACGGTTGGATGAGATGACACCCGGCCATGGGCTGGGATTGTCAATTGTCGCCGATCTTGTGGCATTGTATGAGGGTGAATTAACGCTCGGCACTGCCCTGACGGGTGGCCTGTCTGTCACCATTGTTTTCCCGACAAACTGTATGCCCTGATGCCTTCATTCTTCCAATCCATGCGAGAACTGGAAAAACGGGCAGAGCCTGAAGCGTGCGCTCAAGCACCTCAAACATTGACACAATTCCGACTTCCTGTTTATTGGAAAACGTGTGTTTCCTGCCGCTGATTCGAACTGTTTTGTGAGGGTGCCGTGGATCTCTGGTTTGACGGACTAAAGAGGCCGATCCGACTCGATGGACGCGCCGTCGAGCTTTTGCCACTGATGCACGAAATCATTGGTACGTGGTCTTTTCGTGAAAAACCGAAGAACCATGTGGATCCCGTGATCACTCTATGGTGGCATTCGGGTGGGTTTTCCCGCACCTCACTTTGGCTCAACGAAACGAAAACCTATATAGACCCGGTAAACGCCGTGTGTGACTTCATTGTCGACCTGACCCATGCCTATAATGCGGATCACCCGGATGTGTTGTGCCTGCACTGCGCCGCGCCGATCATCAATGGTCAGCTTGTGGTTTTCCCAAACGGTTACAATCAGGGGAAAAGCACGCTCATGGCTCTGCTTGCCTCACGGCATATCCGTATACTATGTGACGACGTCATGCCATTTGACCTCTCCTCGTTCTCTGGAAAATCCCTCGGTATTCAACCTCGGTTACGGACCCCCCTGCCATCGGGTCTCGGCAATAATTTCGATAAATTTGTCCTCGACCATGAGGGGAGGCGCAGTGATCGATTCCAGTATTTGAATTTGAGTCAGGAATACCTGGCGGATTTTGGTGAGACCTATCCCGTTGGTGGTGTTGTCGTCCTTGAACGAAATGAGAGTGGCGAAAATGAACTGGTCCCGATTGGTCAGGCGGACGCTCTGAAAGCAATAATTCTCAGAAATTTCGCAAACGCCATGCCGGCGGCAGATACCCTTAACAGGCTTTCCGACCTCATTAACACCGTGAAAATATTTCGCCTACGCTACAGTAACGGCGATATAGCACATAACCTTCTGCTAGACACATTTGCCTAGTGCCCAAAAATACGAATGGAAATTCACGTGACATTGCGATCATACCAGAGAAAACCCGGTGTCTATACGCAACAGATGGACGATCAGGTCTTCCTGGCTGACCCTGATACGAATGTTCTGTTTCATCTCGACCCTGTTGGCAGCGCCGTCTGGCGATTGCTCGAACAACCAATATCAATTGAAAACATCGTCGACCTGCTGAGGGAGGCATTTCCCGATGAAGACGCGGACAAAGTCACTTCAGACGTTTCTGTCCTCTTCAAACAGCTCTCGGACAGTGGTTTGATTATCGCAACAGATACATGAGCTGCCTGCAAATCTCCGTTGCTCCACATTTCAGATTGACGTGACCGCCCCGTGTCACCCTATAATCAACATATGCCAAAGCGATTGACCCCCACCCAGATTGACCAGTTCCACGAGCAAGGTTTCGTCTCCGGCGTTCAGTTGCTTGAGCCTGACGCCTGCCTGGAAATCGAGCGCCGGATTGAAGCGTTTGAGGCCGAGCGCCCGAACGATGCCCCATGGGCCTTCGACATTAAGGCTAATCTATTATTCGACTGGGTCTACGATCTTAGCGCCGATGAATTGACCCTGAATGCGGTCGAAGATTTGATCGGAGAGAATATCTTCAATACCGACACAGTTTTTCGCATCAAGGAACCGGGATCCGGCACAAACTACGGTTGGCATCAAGATGCGGTTCGTATCGAAGTCAATCCGTGTTTCCTGATTGCCTATGTGGCCATAACCCCTTCCACACCAGAAAATGGGGGCCTGCGGGTCATCCCGGGCTCTCACAAGTCGGTTCTCCCCTTTGAGGTGGTGACAAACAGCGACGGCCAGGGCAAACGCGAAGTCGCCCGCACGTTAGAAGTTGATGAGAGCCAGGCCGTGGACGTTACGTTGGAGCCCGGTCAGGTCGTTTTCTTCAGCGGGCTGCTGGTTCACGGCTCGCAACCGAACCGCAGTGATCAACGCCGCATCGCCATTCTAACCGACTACACATCGGCCGAATCAAAACAATTACGCGGCCAAGGTTCAGGTCAGTTACTGCGCGGCAGCGACAGTTGGGGCCACATCGCACCAGAACCAGTTCCCACCGGCATATGCACCCCGGCCAATGCGCAGCTGCGCCGTGAAATCCTGAGCTCATATCCGGAAAATCCCCTGATGGGACCCTTGGCTCAAGGCGAGTTAGCCAGATTCCTCGATGACCCGGCTTTCAGTCAACATTCCTGAACGGTCACGGTCGCCCAAAGACCGTAGTAAATTTCCACACCGCTACAAATCAATCACCAGCCGCAAGAAGTTCTCCACCAGTTGGTCACCGGCCCTGCTCTCAACGTATCGGTCCATCAATTCCGGCGCTTTGTGCCGCCAGACTGTGCCCAGTGTTTCATGGGTACCTTCCGGGTGAAACTGGGTGGCATAGCAATGGTGGCCGAAATCCAGCGCGGCGACGGGTACCCTGCCACTGCTGGCCAGCAAGGTGCCACCCGCTGGCACGTCGAGTACGTATTCTGAGTTGGCGAAATGGAATTTGGCACCGTCCGGAATGTTGTTCATTACAGGGCTGGACCGGCCGGCGTCTGTTAACGCAACCGGAAACGTTCCGGCATATGGCCCCTGCTCCACATGTTCAACCCGCGCGCCCACCGAATGGGAAATCAACTGGTGCGATCCGCATATAGCCAGGATCGGCGTTTTGTGTTCACGCATGGCTGGCAGCCAGCGGAGAATCGCCCGTTGCCAGTCTGTTTTATCGTGAACCGAGTTATAGCTTCCGGCCAGCACCAACCCGTCGACCTCGTCCGGTATGGGCAGGGCCTCACCCGCGCAAACATTGCGGGTGTTAATGGAAATGCCCGCCACATGGCCGTACCGTTTTACAAACCATCGGCCCTCATCATCCTTGTCATCGAAATGATCGTACACGGATGCATCGTAGCTGCCTCGCACCCCCATCATTTCGATAAAAAATATGCGTTTCATCTTTTCCGTGGTCACCCACCAATCCCCACACCCGGCACCCACAGGTATCCGTCGTCATCCAGAATATAGGCTTCGCGCAGGCCGTGGGGTTTATCCATGGCACCGGCCAGCACCATATAACCCGCATCACGAGCGCGGGCCTCGGCGGCATCGGGGTCGCAGTTATAGATACGCAGTTCGGCCCCCACACCGCGTGGTGTTTCGTCGTCGAGGCTGCCCTTCAACGGGTGGTCACTGTAAGTATGGTCCGCGTGCAGCATCCACAGACCACCATAGCCTTTGAGCACAGCAAAATCCGGATCGGCGTAGACCACCTCGGCCTGTAGTACAGTCTTCTGGAATGCAATGGCCGGGTCCATATCTTTGACCAGCAGGTTAAACCCGACACCCGTGAGCAAGCGTCCGAACTGGTCCGCTGGCATCCACGAATCACCGTCATGTTTTTTCATATCCAATCCTCCGCATTATGGAGGTTCACTCTAAACAAAAACGGCCCTTCCAAGGAAGAGCCGTTTTGTTCGCATAACAAATCAGAAGCCTAGACGTTTGAGTCCGGGAAGCCTTCCTTGCGCTTGGCAATGTATGCAAGGATTGCCTCATCCGTCGCCGGATCAATAGCCGGTGCTTCATAATCGTTCAGCATTTTCTTGTAGATCTTGTTGGCGCGCTGTTCGGCGTCCAGCGACCCTTCGGCCTCCCACTGCTCAAACGAGTCGTAGTTGGCGACCGTTGATGGATAGAACGCGGTTTCGAAATTCCGCTTGGTGTGCTCACAGCCCAGATAGTGCATGCCGGGGCCAACCTCGCGGATGGCATCCATGGCCTGACCTTCTTCGCTCATATCAATGCCCTGGCTGATTTTCTGCATCATGCCGAGCTGATCCGCGTCCATGATGAATTTCTCGTAACCAGACACCAAACCACCTTCAAGCCAACCCGCGCTGTGCAAGGCGAAGTTCACGCCGCACATGACAACCGGCCAGATGGACTGGGCACTTTCGTAGGCGGCCTGTGCATCCGGTTCCTTGGATGTACAAAGCGATCCGCCGGAGCGCAGCGGAATACCCAAACGCCTTACAAGCTGTGTGGCCGCCGCAATAACCATAGTGGGCTCCGGTGTGCCGAACGTGGGCGCACCTGACAGCATGGACATGGAACTTGAGAACAACCCGAACACAACCGGTGCGCCCGGACGGATGAGCTGGGTCAGCGCGGTACCAGCCATACCTTCGGCCAATGCCTGGGCCAGAGTACCGGCCGGTGAAACAGGACCCATGGCGCCTGAAATAATAAACGGCGTCACAATACAGGCCTGATTATTACGGGCATAGACTTTCAAGGCACCCAACATGGTGTCATCGAACGTCATGGGCGAATTGGCGTTGATCAGGTTGATGGTGACCGCGTTCTGATCGACAAATTCAGCGCCGAACAGAACTTTGCACATCTCCACCGTATCTTCAGCGCGCTCGGATGCGGTTACAGACCCCATGAACGGTTTGTCCGAATACCGCATGTGTGAATACACCATATCGAAATGGCGTTTATTCACCGGCAGGTCCACTGGTTCGCACACCGTACCACCGGAATGATGCAGATATGGCGACATATAGGCCAGCTTCACAAAGTTATTGAAATCTTCGATGGTGCCATAGCGGCGACCTTCGTCCAGATTACGGACAAAGGGCGGGCCGTATACAGGCGCGAACACCGTATTGCCGCCACCAATCACCACGTTGCGGTCCGGGTTACGGGCGTGCTGGGTGAATTCGCTGGGGGCTGTTTTCAAAATCTCGCGCAACATGCCTTTCTCGAACCGAACGCGTTCGCCCTGCACATCAGCACCGGCATCCTTCCACAGATCAAGGACTTCCTGATCATCGCGAAATTCGATACCGATTTCCTTTAGAATCGTGTCGGCATTATTCTCAATGGTCACAAGGGCTTCTTCACCCAGAATTTCCGTATAGGGAATTTTGCGCTGGATATAGGGTGCGGCTTCTACCTTGGCATTTTCGCGCAAGGCACGACGTGCCTCACGTCCACCGCCACGTGCTTTGCGTACGCGTCCAGATTCTACGCTCATAATTACTCCCGTTCAGGCCGTATACATCCCCAAGACAACACCGGGGATATCAGGCCATAAGACCTTAGATTAATAACAAAGACCATTTAACGGCCCCGAGCATATATCACTGCCCCCAACGCGTCTCATACTTTCCCGATTTCGCCATAATATCCCTATTGGTATAGCCAAATTGAGACAGTGAAATTTCGCTGGCATTCATTTCAATTGCACCCTACATTCCGCGCTTCGCTGGGATAAATCCAATGTCAATCATTTGATCGACTCAGTGATTTCGCGGTGAAACCTACGGGCCCGAAACGCCATGGTTTTCACCTGAATGGAAACATTTTTAGATGCGGATGAATCGATGAAGGTTCTTGTTCCAGTCAAGCGCGTCATTGACGCCAATATCAAAGTCCGGGTTAAAGCCGACAACAGCGGTGTAGAAACCGCCAACGTCAAGATGGCCATGAACCCGTTTTGTGAAATCGCAGTTGAAGAAGCTGTTCGTATGAAGGAAGCCGGTACGGTCGAAGAAGTTATCGCCGTCACCGCAGGCCCTTCTCAATGTCAGGAATCACTACGCACGGCGCTGGCCATGGGTGCTGATCGTGCCATCATGATCGAAACCGATGAAGTGTTAGAGCCCCTTGGTGTTGCCAAGCTGCTTAAAGCGGTCGTCGACAACGAAGGCCCCGGCATGGTCATCATGGGCAAGCAAGCCATCGATGGCGACAACAATCAGACCGGTCAGATGCTGTCTGCTCTGCTGGGTTGGTCACAGGGTGCATTTACGTCCAAGATCGAAGTCGCTGGTGACAGCGTGAACATCGTACGGGAAGTGGACGCCGGTTTGCAGTCGCTGACCCTGAAGATGCCAGCCGTTGTAACGGTGGATCTTCGTTTGAACGAGCCACGCTATGCCAGCCTGCCGAACATCATGAAGGCCAAGAAAAAACCTATGGATACAACAACGCCTGCTGACCTTGGCGTGGATATCACACCGCGGGTTAACGTGATCAGCGTGGGCGAGCCACCGGCACGCGAAGCCGGTGTCATTGTGCCGGATGTGGCCACGCTTGTTGATAAACTGCGGAATGAAGCAAAGGTGATCTCATGAGCATCCTCGTCGTAGCCGAACACGATAACGAAACGCTGGCTAGCGCCACGTATAATGCTGTCGCCGCCGCGTCGCAGCTTTCCGGTGATATCGAAATCCTGGTTGCTGGCAGTGGCACATCCGGTGTGGCCGAAGCCGCCGCCAAGATCCCTGGCGTCGCCAAGGTTCTGAACGCGGACTCTGCCGAATACGCCAACGACATTGCAGAAAATACTGCACCGTTGTTGGTACAACTGGCACCGAACTACAGCCATGTTCTGGCACCGGCCACCACGTTTGGTAAAAATGTGATGCCACGGGCCTCTGCATTGCTGGACGTTCAACAGATTTCGGAAATTACCGCGATTGAAAGCGACGACACGTTTGTTCGCCCGATCTATGCCGGTAACGCCATGGCAACGGTACAATCCACTGATTCCGTTAAAATGATCACCGTTCGTATGACAGCCTTCGAAGCCGTCGCCGAAGACGGTGGTTCAGCTTCTGTTGAAGCGATTGCCGGAACCGGTGACGCTGGTCTCGCGTCCTTCGTCAGCCAGGAAGTCAGCAAATCTGATCGTCCTGAACTGACCACCGCCCGGATCGTGATCTCTGGTGGTCGTGGTATGAAGTCTGGCGAAAACTTCCCGCTGATCGAGTCTGTGGCTGATAAACTGAACGCCGCTGTTGGTGCATCACGCGCCGCTGTGGATGCCGGTTATGTCTCCAACGATTTCCAGGTTGGTCAGACCGGTAAGGTTGTGGCACCGGACCTGTATATCGCGGTTGGTATTTCAGGCGCTATTCAGCATCTGGCTGGTATGAAGGATTCCAAAGTCATTGTTGCCATCAACAACGACGAAGAAGCCCCAATCTTCCAGGTCGCCGATTACGGCCTTGTGGCTGATCTGTTTGATGCGATACCTGCGCTGGACGCTGAACTGGGATAATCACCCCCCGGTTCTGATCCAGATCAGACAAAAATACAAACGGCCCGGCTTAACCTGTCGGGCCGTTTTTTTGTTTGGCAAATTTAGACGAGTAATAACTGTCGTGTATTCAAACAACCCCCAGCAAGATAGAATACTGCTACTTGAATAGTTTCTTTATCAATGCGTTTAAATTCACCCCCAAACCAAAGAAGTTTGGTTGGAGTTGTACGATTTGGTTTGCTTTAGTTAAGAGACTTTCCTCATCATCTGAAGCGTTTTGTAGTTTACGCAAAATTGTAAGCATCTCCTCTTCACCTCGATTTATTGAATAGATAGAGCCCAGAAGTTTCTTCACGGAGTAGGAATGCGTCGAACCATCTGGTATGTACGCATCTAGCCCCCGCTGCTCCAGAAGAGTAAGATGATCGTAGGAAACACACACCTCCGGCTCGCTTGGCATAGGGACTTTCTCTATTGCTGAAAGTTTTTCGAAGCTAGAGTTGATTTGATGCAGGGTATGACGGATAACCGCAAAATAATCGCGCCGCAACTGCCCCTCAACCCAGATATAAATCCTTTTCTCATTTTCGTCGGCTCTAATTACAGCTGAACATCTAAACGCCTGATCTTCCAATACAACTCCCGTCCTCCATCGAAGGCGTTTTTTTATGTCCTTATGCATCCTGACAATGAATCGAGGAATTATTGATTTCGGCAAGAAGTCATAATCAACAACAAATGCTAGTGCATTGGCATATTCGAAACTAAATTTCGGTTCTTGAACGTTTAATAGGTCGGGAATAAGAACTTCCGTAGTATTAATTTCAAAGCACAATTCAAACTTCAACATTAGGTCAATGATATACCGATGTTTCTCCGGTGGATAAAAAAACTTGGTACCTTGCCCAGAACTCATAGGTAGAATGTTACTCAATTCTGATATTCGAAGAACGCCATGGCGTTTTGCCAGTACGTGAGAGTTAATGATGGAGTACACTCCGCTTGTAACCCATTGAGGGTCGAGCACCTGTGTGTCCAAAAGTTCAAAATCCTTGAAGTGCAGCACAACCCCTAAATCATGAAGGAACTCGAGGAGAACTTCCTGACGGGCACTCTCGTTAATTTTACGATCCACACATATTTTTCGAAATGCATCATACGAAATATATTCTTGGTTTAAGTGTTCCAACTCGTTTTTGACATCAAACCAACTTTTTGGCCATGTCATCCTTAACAAATCTACGTTAACGATTGCAGACTTAAGCTTTTGAATAAATGTTTCTACCCCGTCCTTGCTTGCACAAGAGATACGGTAGAACCCTTTAATACCAATATATTTTTCTTTAAGGAAACGCTGGTTAAGTTCGAACGATGGGTTTTGGTCAATCTTGTTCATAACGATTAGAATGGGTGAATTGCCCCCAAATGATTCGATATTTTTTAGCCAATACTCCGTTTTCTCGTCTCGACGCCCACCCAAGACAAGAATGTACAAGCTACGATGAGAAAGAAAAAACTGGTGCGTGGCGTGCATGATTTCCTGCCCACCAAAGTCCCAAAAATTTACCTTTATTGGACGAAATCTAGATTGGAAAGAGTATTTCCGAACCTCTATTCCATGGGTTTGAGATTCAAATTTGTTGAACTCATCGCCAAATATCTGTCGAACCAACGATGTCTTACCCGCTCCGCCATCTCCTACTAGTACCACCTTTAATTCATTTAGATTCGCCTGCTCGCCTTCCTGTTCAATAGACTTGTAGTATTGCTCAATTGCCAAGTTCCCTTGAGCAACAATCTCAATTGGAGGGGTAGTGAGCTTAGCCCCCTCAAGAAGAATGCCTCTTGTAGCTTGAACTCGAAGCTTTATTGGCAGTCCAATTTCTAATGCTTCGGGAGGTAAATGACTAATTTTGGAGTTCCAAAATTCGACGTATTCGAGGTTGGGAAGTTCCCGTAGCTCGATTGGAAAAACATTCATCTTTAAGTTATTCAGATAAAGGCGTCTGATTTTTTTAAGCTTTAGGAGATTTACCGGTAGCTTTTTGCCATCAAAGTGGGGGATTGACATACCAACAACGTCGAGCCTCTTATCAAGGACGTAGCAATGTGTGGTGAAGCTATTTCTCCGTAGTTTTCGAAATTTCATGCCAATCTCATCTTCGAGATTTTTGAGAATTTCTAAATCACTTAATTTTGGCCTATCAGGCATGGCGCTTTCCAAGTCAAATAACAATGCGGGTAGAACTATCAAAAAAGTAGACGTTAATACTATTCTTCACCTAGTAGATTGCATCTCGATTTTTCATTTCTCTGATGACGACTGAACATCAATAAAGCTGAGTATCGTTTGCATTTTCCGTCTCGGATTAAACCCTCCACTTTCTTCGGTTGAGTTTAACATCAATGTGATAACCTTCTGCATCTTTTTCGCGTTTTTATTATCAATATACTCGTTAGGCTATAGTGTTTTGGAAGCGTAGCAACCATAGAGTCTTATGCGTCGGCTCCAAACCCCTGACAAACGACGAAGAAGCCCGGATCTTCCAGGTCGCAGATTACGGCCTTGTGGCTGATCTGTTCGATGCCATTCCTGCGCTGGACGCTGAACTGGGATAATCACCCCTCGGTTCTGATCCAGATCAGATAATATATAAACGGCCCGGCTTTACCTAGTCGGGCCGTTTTTTGTTTCCGTTCCCGCAAAAGCATGTCAGGTGTATCGTCAGGGAGACACCACCATCATGAAAATCACCGCCCTCAAAACCTATATCGTACCAGCCGCCGTATCTGAGACCGCGTGGTGTCGGGGGGCAAACTGGGTTCTGGTCAATTTGACTACCGAGGGCGGTATTTCGGGCTGGGGTGAAGCTTATGCCTTTGGCGAAGGTGGGCTGGCCACGGCCAAGGCTATTCAGAACCTCACGCCCATCATCATTGGCATGGACCCGTTCCACATCAGGCGCTTCAAAACCCAAGCGCATGACACGATTGGCGACGCCCTTAATGGTATCGAGATTTCAGCCGCCGCCGCCGGTATCGAGATTGCCATGTGGGATTCAGTCGGTAAGGCCATGGATACCCCGGTGCACAACCTGTTGGGCGGTCCCTGCCGTGACCGGATCAGCGTTTATGCAAACTGTTGGAGCCATGATCCCCGCACCGCAGACCAACTGGCGACTTTTGCTGGAGCTCAAGTGGAACGCGGTTTCCGGTCGGTCAAAATCTATCCGTTTCTCTACGGTAACACCGTGGATGATGGCATCGAAGCCTTAACCGCCGTGCGCGATGCGGTGGGCGCTGATGTGCCGATTATGATTGATATGTGGAGCCGAATGCGCCCGGAAGAGCTACCCCGGATTGCGGATGCCCTGCACGCCCAGAACGTTCCCTGGTTTGAAGATCCGGCAGCGGCAACCGACGTGGAAACCCTCGCCCGTATTCGCGCTCAATCCAAACTGACCGTGGTTTCAGGTGAAACGCTGTATAAAAAACAGGATTTCCGCCGCCTGCTTGAGCACGAATCCGCCGACATCCTGAACCCTGATATCAGCGCATGCGGCATTCTGGGTTTAACAGAAATTGCCACGCTGGCCGAGGCTTACGGCGCAAAAGTTTCCGTTCACAACAACAACTCCATGACCATCGGCCTCGCCATGGCCATGCAAGCCGCCGCCGTGATCCCCAACTTCACCATGGTCGAACACTTCCCCCGCTTCATAGAAGGCTCCAACACCTTCGCCAGCTTCCCCGCCCAACTGGACGAGAATGGCTGTATCCCGCTATCCAACGAGCCGGGGTTGGGAGTTACTGTGAACGGAGATGCGCTGGTCGAGTATCAAGTCACCCCGGATTGATGACCGTTAGAACTCATCCATAAAGGCGGTAGATCGTTGCTCTACTGATTAACCACCTCAGCCCTCAAACAGTAGAGTATGAACAGCACTTCTTCTTTCTCGCGTTGGGCAACACCGTTGCTATCCAAAGCGCCCATGGCATCATCAACAACAGCCATGAATTCATCATCACTGATGTTCATGCCCTTGTGGGTGGCGATCATATCCTTACCTTCATATACGCTGGGACCGCCTGTCCCGGATATGATGAACGTCGCGGCACCTTTCTTCAGGGCGGTAACATCGCTGTCGGCGAACCGCCGTGATATCCGGGGGTTGTTCACATGATTGTCGATTAAAACATCGGCAATTCGCTCAATCCCGTCCGTCCCGCCAAGTCGTTCATATAGTGATTCAGTCATGAAGAATTCCTCTTAATTATTTTTGTAACAAGGTTATAAACAGAAGCAGACATTATTCTGACAATGCTCAAACGTCTAGTTCAGAAACTGAACCTTACTTGAACGAAAACGCATGATGCCGTAGTGATATTCAAATCGATTTAATGTTCATAGGTTTGAGGTAAATTCTGATGCAGGCTGGTTATAAACAATTCTGCCCCGTTGCCATGGCAGCAGAAGTTCTTTGCACAAGATGGACCGTGGTCCTGCTTCGAGAATTGGTGGCCGGTTCAACCCGATTCAACGATTTACGGCGCGGTGTCCCCCGGATGTCTTCGGCGCTTCTATCCCAAAGACTGAAGGACCTTGAGGCGGCAGGTATTGTCGAACGACGCCGTATCGAAGGTAAGCAGAAAACACACGAGTATCATTTGACGGATGCTGGTAAGGATTTGCGGTCCGTTGTTGAAACCATTGGCATTTGGGGCCAACGCTGGGTGGACAGCGACCTTTCGCTCGACAACCTGGACCCGTCTCTTTTGATGTGGGACATGAGACGTAATCTGAATACATCGCCGCTACCCAAGAAACGTAGCGTCATTGAATTCCTGTACTCGGATCTGCCATCATCAAAAAAGCGCTGGTGGCTCATCGTTGAGCCTACGGGCACGGTTGATTTGTGCTCCGTAGACCCCGGTTTTGACGTGGACCTCATCGTTGAAACAAAACTACGAGCGATGACATCCATCTGGATGGGACTATCTACGGTGAAGTCCGAACAAAACAATAAGACCCTGACCCTCGACGGTGACAGAAAATTAGCCAGCCAAATGCAAAAATGGCTTGGCCTCAGCCCCTTCGCCGTTGAACAAAAACGCGTCTAACCCTACGATCGAGGCTTCAAATTCTCCGGATCGTACAGCGGCTCATACCCCACACCGGCCACTTCTACCGGATAGGACTCGTTGAAGTATTCGATCTGTAATGCTTTGCCTTTGACCGCGTGTTCAGGCGGCAGGTAACCGAGCGCAATGTTTTTGCCGATAGTCGGGCCGAAGGCCATGGACGTGGTGTATGACAAGCGCCCTTCTGCATCCTCAATGACGTCCCCGGTATCCGGGTCCACGATGGGGAACGTACCCACGGGGTAGCGTGCTACGCCGCCCCCGTCCACATTGTCCGTCATAACCAGCGTGCACAGCGTCGCAGTTTGTTGATCCTTAGCGCGGTGGGCCAGGTACGCTTCCTTGCCAATAAAGTCCGCATCCTTAACTTTCGGGCGAGCCAGATCGGCTTCCAGCAGATTGTATTCGGTCAGCAAGTCTGCATTTTGCAGGCGCAGGCTTTTTTCCACGCGGCGGGTATTGGCGTAGGTTTCCACACCAACCGGCGTCACATCCAGGTCGCGGAACGCGTCCCAAACGGCAAGGCCGTCATCATAGGCCATATGCAATTCCCAACCCTGTTCACCCACGTATGAAATACGAAAGGCCGTAACCTTTTTCCCGGCAATCTCGATGGTCTTGATGGCCGCAAACGGGAAGTTTTCATGGCTGAGCGCATCCGGGTCGGTCACGACTTTTGCCATAGTGGTGCGGGCGTTCGGTCCCCAAATACCGAGGGTGATGAAATCGTTGGATACGTCCGTGACAGTCACGTCATAGCCCAGGTCTTCGGCCATACGCTTCATATAAACGAAGTCCCGGTTACCGGCATCGACGCCATCCACAAATCGGTAACGGTCTTCCATGCGGAATACGGTAAAGTCGGCTTTGACCATGCCCTTGTCGTCGAGGAAGTGGGTGTAGATACCTTTGCCCACTTGGGTTTCCGCACCCACCTTGGCAACGCACAGGTATTCCATGAAGGCCACGTGGTCCGGTCCTGAGATATCGTACATGGCAAAGTGTGAAATGTTCACCATACCCACGTTTGCACTCATCTCCAGATGTTCGGCGTTGGACACGCGCCAGAAATGGCGGTTGTCCCATTCGTTTTCGCGCACCGGTACTTGGTCGGCATATTTTTCCAACAAGTGATCATTGGCCGCATACCCGTGCGCCCGTTCCCAGCCGCCCAGTTCCATAAAGTGTCCGCCCAATTCCTTTTCACGTTCATAGAACGGACTTTGGCGCACACCCCGCCCGCCACCGTAAGGCTCACGCGGGTGTACGGCAGGGTTATAGATTTTGAAGGCGGATTCGTAACAACGTTCGCGGATGTAATCCTCTTCCATCTGGAACGGATAGAACCGGGCGAAATCAATGGAGTTGTGATCGATCTCGGTGCGACCATCGGTCATCCAGTCGGCGAGCAGCTTGCCCATACCGGGGCCATCCTTGACCCAGATTGAAACCGCATACCAAAGGCCGCGCACTTTCTGGCTTTCGCCAATGGACGGACCACCATCCGTGGTCACTTGCAGCAATCCGTTAAAAGAGCGTTTCTCGTCATATCCCAGCTCCCCCAGGATCGGTGTCAGCTCCATGGCCCGCTCCAGCGGTTCCATGACCTGTTCGATGTCCAGATCGCGCATGGAAGGCGACAGGCGCGCTTCGGATTTTTCCAGTAAATCGCGGGGGTGGCACATGCGTGGCTCGGACTCTTCATAATAACCCCACTCGATCATGCCGCCTTCCGGGGTGGTCGGGTCACCCGTATCGCGCATATAGGCGGAGTTGCCCTGATCACGCATGAGCGGAAAGCCGATGTCTTTGCCGGTTCCGGCGAATTCTTCGTAGGGACCAAAAAATGTGAGTGGATGATCAACCGGCATGACGGGTAAGTCCTCGCCTGCCATTTCAGCAATCAAACGACCCCAGAGCCCGGCACAAACGACGACGTAATCCGCCATGATCGTACCGCGACGGGTTTTAACGCCGCGGATGCGGCCACCCTCGATAATCAGGTCATCGGCCGAGGTGTTGGCGAAAGACTGCAACTTGCCAGTGGCCTCCAAGGCCTCCACCATTTCACCGGCAACGATCTGTGATCGCGGTGCCACAAGTCCCGCGTCAGGGTCCCACATGCCGCCCTGCACCATATCTTCTTCGATCAACGGAAACTTCTCTTTGATTTCGGCTGCATCACACATCCGTACATTGGTGCCGAAAGCCCGACCGGACGAGACTTTTCGCTTAAGCTCGTCCATGCGGCCGTCGTCGCCAACCCGCGCGATCTCAAATCCGCCAACTTTTTCGTATCGGCCCATTTTTTCGTAGAAATCGATGGAATAGCGCGTGGTCCAGCAGGTCAGAAAATCGTGTGCCGTGGCGTAACAAAAGTCAGACGCGTGCGATGTGGAGCCGATATCCGTGGGGATCGCAGACTTATCGATCCCGACGATGTTGTCCCAACCGCGTTCGACCAGATGGTGAGCGACCGAGGCGCCAGTGATACCGCCCAAACCGACAATGACCACACGGGCCTTTTCTGGAAATGCTGACATGTTTTGTATCTTTCCTAAATTCTACCTAACGGGACACGACGCTCTATTGCGAAACTGATGAAGCACAAAATAGAAGAAAATGAAAATCCCATATGTCCTCAATTCGACATTACCAGTATGTCGACGACACTGGAAGGCTCGCTGACCGTCATGCGGAAATATTTGTAGCGTATGGAGTGTAAACGGTGTGGCGCTGGCGATTGGCAGTGCTGTCAGAGAAAATTCAACGATCAGGAACGGTCCTGCGCCGTGTGGAAAACCAGCCTCATGCCGTGGCAGAATAAAAGAACGCTGCAACTTCTTCTTCGGTCGCGTAATTCCTGCTCTCACGTCGCCGTTTCACCTCGGCTATCTGTTCGTCGTTCAGTTGCGGTGCGTCGGGTTCGGACTGCTCAACAATACTCAACAGCACCTGCGCCGCCTCGTCCTGGCGTTCCACTGGCAGCAACCGGGCTTTCTCTATGGCTTGTTCTAGTAGTTTTGTCATAGATCAAGTATATGCCAAACAACCTGTCAGGCCAACTTTTGATACTCTTGTTGTTTTCTTCTCCCCCTCCCCCCCGCTGGAAAAATACTGAATGATCCAGACAATGAAAAAATGCGCGTATAGCATGAAAGGAATTTGCCGCACTTATCGTCTATCCCCCTGAGCCTTAAGGATTTTTTTAGGTAGAGAATGGTGAAAACATATAAAATGTCGCACCAATTACAGTCCGTGTCTTTCGGTGGACAGCGTTTCGCCGATTATGGTTGAAATCTGTGTTCAGGATATGGCAAATTTTAGTCACCCAAATCGTGCAACGCTTACCGGCCCATAGCTGTATATGTGCCGACCATTAAATCGGGAGAACTGGTGATGTCAGACGAAGAAGATATCGTACTGTCGGAATTGAATGACGAAGATCTCACACTGCAAATGCACGATGATCTTTATGATGGCCTGGCTGATGAAATCCATGAAGGCGTCAACATCCTGCTCGGACGCGGATGGGAACCCTATAAGGTTCTGACCGAAGCCCTGGTTGAAGGCATGCGCATTGTGGGCATCGATTTCCGCGATGGCATTCTGTTTGTGCCCGAAGTTCTCATGGCGGCGAATGCCATGAAGGCAGGTATGGCCATTCTGAAACCTTTGCTGGCTGAATCCGGCGCGCCCCAGATGGGCAAAATGGTTATCGGCACGGTCAAAGGCGATATCCATGACATCGGCAAGAACCTGGTCGGTATGATGATGGAAGGCGCTGGCTTCGAAGTGGTTGATCTGGGCATTAACAACCCGGTTGAAAACTATCTGGAAGCGCTTGAAAAAGAAAACGCCGACATCCTTGGTATGTCTGCCCTGCTGACCACCACCATGCCTTATATGAAAGTGGTCATCGACACCTTGATCGAGCAAGGCACGCGGAGCGAATTTGTGGTTCTCGTGGGCGGTGCGCCGCTGAACGAAGCCTTTGCTGACAGCGTTGGTGCTGATGCTTATTGTCGTGATGCAGCCGTGGCTGTGGAAACGGCGAAAACCTGGATGGCTAAACGCCAGGGTTCAGCTCTCGCTGGCTAGAAACATACTGCTCTTCTAACGAAGGAGTACGGTCGTGGCGTCACTCGAAGAAACCCCGCGCCTGCCAAGGACGCTGTTAATCGCCTGTGGTGCGCTTGCGCGTGAAGCTCTGGCGCTGATCGAATTAAACGATTGGCGGCATATGGAGATCACGTGCCTGCCCGCCATCTGGCATAACCGGCCCGAACACATCCCCGAAGGCATGCGCCTGAAAATCCATGAGAACCGCGATAAGTTTGATCGTATTCTGGCGTTGTATGGTGATTGCGGTACCGGTGGTGCCCTGGACAAGGTTCTGGAAGAAGAAGGCGTTGAACGCCTGCCCGGTGCACATTGTTATGAATTCTATATGGGATCAGACCAGTTTGCGGAAGTCTACGAACAGGAACTGGGCACGTTCTATCTGACCGATTATCTGGTCCGTCAGTTCGACACGTTAATCATGGGCGGACTTGGCATCGACAAACACCCTGAGCTGCTACCCATGTATTTCGGTAACTACAAACGCCTGCTCTATATGGCGCAAATCGAAGATTCGTCGCTTCAGGAACAGGCGAAGGCCGCGGCAGAAAAGTTGGGGCTGGAGTATCAGTACATATTTACCGGCCTGAACGGCATGGGGCAATTTATGGGCCCGCTCAAGGAACAAGGGTAAAAAAAATCATGGCGCAAATGACCATTCTATATTGGCGGGATATCCCGTCGCAGGTTGTCGTAAAAGCCGGGCGCAAAAACGCCAAAGTGCTGCTATCTGAACGCTTTCAGGAAGCCATTGACGCCGCCGCCATGAAGGGCGGCGCCGCTGATACGGACGATTATCTGGCCGACTGGCGCCGGGGTGATGCCACGGAATGCGGCGACGATATGGAAGCTGAAGCGCAAGCCATGGCCGATAAACTGGAAGCAGAGTTCGACGTGGAGACACTTCGTGCCTTGATTCATAACGGCGGTAACAAGGCTTAACGTCCATGACAAAGATCACCGTTTACGAGCCATCTGGCACATCGAGCATTTACCGCACCCGTTCACGCTATTCCATTCGCCTGTGGTCTGTGCGGCATTCACATTTTCTGGAATGGTTTTACAACAGTTTTGCCAGCACGCTGTTGACCCTGCACCCGTTGTGGTCACTGATCGGTTACAAACGCATCGAAGGCCCTATGGTCGCTGTTGAAAAACGCATCAAAGCCGTCATGTTCGATTGCCGCATGTGCGGCCAGTGCGCACTGTCCAGCACCGGTATGTCATGCCCCATGAATTGCCCCAAGTCTTTGCGCAATGGTCCCTGTGGCGGTGTACGGGCCAATGGTCATTGCGAGGTCGAGCCGGATATGCCGTGTGTGTGGGTTCAGGCCTGGCAGGGTAGCCGTACCATGAAGGACGGTGATACCATTCTTGATGTACAGAAACCCGTTGATCACAGCCTCAGAGGCACTTCATCGTGGCTGCGCGTGACCTCAGAAAAAGCTGCTGAACGCACAGCGGCAAAAGCGGAACAGTAGATCATGTACGAAGAATCAGACGAAAACCCGAACGACCCCGCCGCACCATTACCAATCCTGCCCGGCCATTCATCCCGTGGCCGGTTGGAGCGCGTGCTGCGCCGTGGTGACTTCGCCATTACAGCCGAGCTGAACCCGCCCGATTCCGCCAACCCCGAAGATGTGTACGAGCGCGCCGCCGTGTTCGACGGTTGGGTCGATGCCATCAATGCAACGGACGGATCGGGTGCCAACTGCCACATGTCCAGCGTCGCTATCTGTGCGCTTCTGACCCGCATGGGCTATGCACCTGTCATGCAAATCTCCTGCCGCGATCACAACCGCATCGCCATTCAGGGCAATGTGTTGGGTGCCGCCGCCATGGGCGTGAGCAACGTTCTGTGCCTGACCGGTGACGGGGTTCAGGCCGGTGACCAGCCGGGCGCCAAGCCGGTGTTTGATATGGATTGCATGTCGCTGCTGGAAACCATCACCACCATGCGCGAGGAAAACAAATTTCTGTCGGGGCGCAAAATTACAGAAGGTCCAAAGGTCTTTTTGGGTGGTGCCATCAACCCGTTCGCGCCGCCCTATGACTTCCGCCCGCACCGCCTTGCCAAAAAAATCGCCGCCGGGGCTCAGTTCGTGCAAAGCCAGTACTGTTTCGATCTGGATATTCTGAACGAATACATGAAACGGGTCCGTGATCTGGGCCTGCATGAAGAATGCTTTATCCTGATCGGTGTGGGACCGCTTGCCTCAGCCAAGACTGCCAAATGGATTCGCAAAAATGTACCTGGAATTCATATCCCCGACAGCATCATCGACCGTATTGAAGGTGCCGATGATCAAAAGCTGGAAGGCAAGAAAATCTGCATTGAAATGATGCAGGCCGTGGCCGAGATCGAAGGTGTCGCCGGTGCCCACGTAATGGCCTACCGCCAGGAATCGCTGGTCGCCGAAATCGTCAAGGAATCCGGGGTTATCAAGGACCGTAAGCCTTGGATGCGGGAGCCAAATCCCGGCGAGCAAGCCGTGGCTGATCGCATGAAGGAACTCAATACAGATCCTTGAGATAAAACGACGTTTTCAGCATTTCACATGTCGCAATCTGGCTTGCTGAGTAATCCCTAAAACTCTACAACACGCTTAACTTCTGCTATTAACAAACAACCCCTTTTATTTAGGATAGCCCCATGACGGAAACCATCGTCAGCTCCGCAAGCAAAGAAATTATTATCGGCTTCGATCACCCCTTCTGTCTGATCGGTGAACGCATCAACCCGACGGGCCGGAAACTACTAGCCGCCGAAATGGCCGAAGGCGATTACAGCCGCGTTGAATCCGATGCCATGGCACAGGTCGAAGCGGGCGCTACCATGCTCGATGTGAACGCCGGTATCCCGCTGGCTGATGAGCCAAAAATTCTGGCTGAATGCATTCAGCTGGTTCAGGGCCTGACCGATACACCGCTCTCCATCGATTCCTCCATCGTTGAAGCCCTCGAAAGTGGTCTCAGCGTCTATCAGGGCAAAGCGCTGGTGAACTCTGTCACCGGTGAGGAAGAACGCCTCGAAGTGGTTCTGCCGCTGATCAAAAAGTACGGCGCTGCTGTGGTTGCCATCTCCAACGATGAAACCGGCATTTCCGAAGACCCCGATGTGCGGTTTGAAGTGGCCAAGAAAATCGTTCAACGCGCTGCCGATTTCGGTATCCCGGCGTGTGACGTTGTGGTTGATCCGCTGGTCATGCCGGTCGGCGCACTGAACGATGCCGGAGCACAGCTGATGAAGCTGATCCGCCGGTTGCGTGACGAGCTCAAAGTCAACACCACGTGCGGTGCATCCAACTTCAGCTTCGGTCTGCCCAACCGGCATGGCCTGAACGCTGCCTTCCTCAGCATGTCTATCGGTGCCGGGCTCACGTCCGCCATCATGAACCCACTGCACGATCAGGAAATGGCCGCTGTTAAGGGCGCCGACATCGTCATGGGCAAAGACCCCAACTGTGGCAAATGGATCAAGAAATTCCGTGAACCCGCCGCACCGGGTGCCGAAGGTGCTGGTGCTGGTCGCCGTGAAGGCCGTCGTCGTCGTCGCTCTGCCTAAGTCGTTAAATGCCTGGAGAAGAATACGTGCCTGAAAGTGGACAAGAAGAAGCGTTAATCGTCTTCACCCCGTCGGGTAAACGGGGCAGTTTTCCTGTTGGTACACCGGTTCTGGAATGCGCCCGTTCGCTCGGCGTAGATGTGGACTCGGTCTGTGGCGGTCGTGGCATCTGTGGCCGCTGTCAAATCCTGCCCAGTATTGGCGAGTTCGCCAAGTTCGGCATTACCTCCGCGCCAGAACATCTCAGCGAACCCAATGACGTTGAAAAGCGTTATGACGAAAAGCGCGGCCTGAAACCCAATCGTCGTTTGGGCTGTAATACCAAGTTGCTGGGCGACTGCGTCATCGACGTGCCGCCCGACAGCCAGGTCCATAAACAGATCGTGCGCAAACGCGCCGAGGTTCGCGATATCGAGCTCGACCCGGCGATCCGGCTGCATTACGTCGAGGTGGAAGAGCCCGACATGCACAACCCCACGGGTGATCTGGAACGCCTGCTCACGGCGCTGAAAGATCAATGGGGTCTGGAGAATTTGGAAGACTGCGATCTGCACGTATTGCACGGGCTTCAACAGGCCCTCCGCAAAGGCAAATGGCAGGTCACTGTTGCCGTCCATCGTGGTTTACGCGTGACCGCAATCTGGCCCGGTTTCCGGGACAAGGTTTACGGCGTGGCCTTCGATGTGGGATCGACCACCATCGCCGGGCATTTATGTGAGCTCCTATCGGGTGAGGTGGTATCTTCCTCCGGTATCATGAACCCGCAAATCCGTTTCGGCGAAGACCTCATGAGCCGGGTATCTTATGTGATGATGAACCCCGGCGGCGACGTTGAAATGACAAACGCCGTGCGTGAGGCCATCAACCACCTGACCAACGAGTTGGTGACCGAGGTGGACCTGACCACCGACGACGTGCTCAACGCCACGTTCGTGGGCAACCCGGTTATGCATCACCTGTTGCTGGGTATTGATCCGATCGAGCTGGGCGGCGCTCCTTTTGCGCTGGCCACTAATTCCGGCATGACCCTATGGGCGTCGGAACTTGATCTGGATATGCACCGCAACGCCCGCGTTTATGTGCTGCCGTGCATTGCCGGACACGTGGGTGCCGATACCGCCGCCGTTGTATTGTCCGAATCCCCACACCTGTCTGAAGAAATTGTGCTGGTGGTGGACGTGGGAACCAATGCGGAGATTGTGCTGGGCAGCAAAGACCGCCTGCTCGCCGCCTCATCGCCCACCGGGCCAGCGTTTGAAGGCGCGCAGATTTCGGGCGGCCAGCGCGCTGCCCCCGGTGCCATCGAACGCGTTCGGGTTGATCCGGAAACGCTGGAGCCTAAATTCAAGGTTATCGGCTGTGATCTATGGTCCACCGAAGACGGCTTTCAGGAAGCCACAGAAAGCACCGGCGTTACCGGCATCTGTGGTTCTGGCATCATCGAGGTTATCGCTGAGATGTTCCTGGCCGGTATTATCACCACCGATGGTGTGATCGACGGCTCAATGGCCGCCAAAAGTGACCGCATCCAGCCAGACGACCGTACGTTCAGCTACCACGTTCACGCAGGTGAGGTCACCGTGACCATCACCCAGAACGACGTGCGGGCCATCCAGCTAGCCAAGGGTGCACTCTACGCCGGGGCCAAGCTGCTCATGGATAAGCTAGAAATCGAGAACGTGGATCGGATCGTGCTGGCCGGTGCGTTTGGCAGCCACATCGATACCAAATACGCCATGGTGCTGGGCATGATCCCCGATTGTGACCTGGACAAGGTTTCCTCCGCCGGGAATGCGGCGGGTACAGGCGCGCGCATCGCGCTTTTGAACCAGACCGCGCGAGACGAAATCGAGCAGGTTGTCAGAAACATCGAAAAGATCGAAACGGCGGTCGAGCCCAAATTTCAGGACCACTTCGTGGGTGCCATGGCTTTTCCGCACAAGACGGATGATTTCAGCAAGCTATCAAAGACAGTCACGCTGCCCGCACCCAAAGTTGCGGCACCGGATGACGGTGATGGCAGTGGCCGAAAACGTCGCAGGCGTCGGGGTTAAGACGCCTGCTCGTTTTGTGGGTCAGACCGCTGTCTCTTCGCCGCTATTGCTAGCCCGGCGATTGGCCACACCGGCATCATGCCACTTCTGCGTCAAGGGGCTGATGGGTTCGTAATCCGGTAACGGCCCAAGCGCGTTGGTGATTTCTTCTGAACTGAGGTTAGACCCATCGTCGAAGATCATGGATGCGATACCATGACGTTGATAGTCCTTGAGCGTAATACTGTCGCCCTTACCCAGATCAACCAGCAAGTCGTTACCCTGCCCCTGGAATCCTAGTTCCGCCGCCGAAATACCAGGGCCAAAGACAATCACGCTTGAGCTCAGGTTCTCGGTCTCACTGTACGCACGGCCCCACTGGCCACCGCCCAGAATATCGTTCCCGTCACCTCGCATGAAGTGATAGGTGCTGTCGCCCTTTATGGTGACCCGGTCATCACCGGTACCGGCGTAGACCGTGCTGTCTCTGCCGACCTCGACCAGATCATCTCCGTCGCCACTCACCACTTCGCTGTGATGACCCGCTCTGATATAATCCGCGCCACGGCCGCTGGTAATGCTGCTATCGGCGTAGGTGGTGATGTAGTTATCGCCATCACCGGCATTGATTTTTGAATTGCTATAGGTGGTAATCCAGTCATCGCCGCTACCGGCACTAACCACGGCGCGGTCATAGGCGTGCACAAAGTTGTCACCCGTAGAGGCATCCACCATCATGTCGGTGTAACCGGACACATAATCGTCACCTTCACCCGCACTGACACGGCTATTGCCGTAGGTGGATATCCGGTCGTTACCACCACCTCCATACACCGTATTATCGCCGTAGGTATCCACAACATCATCCCCGGCACCGCCATACAAAGTATTGCCGCGACCTGCGGTCAGCGCATCATCGCCATTCCCAGCCCTGATATCGTCGTCGCCATCCCCGCCTTGCATTTCATTGCCGTTGCCAGCGATCATGACATCATCATCGCTGGTACCGGTCAGAGAACGCATGTGCTGCATCCAAAGCGAATAGTCGGTCAGGGCATCATTGCCTTCGCTGTTGCGGAATGCCTCTCCGGGACTTGTCGCTGGATTGTTACTTGTGGCAGGTGCCCCGGTGCCTGTGGCGGAAGATTCGGCGCTCTGCTTCGGGTCGTTGTTTTGCAGCGCACCCGGGGCTTCACGTGGCGGCGGCTCTGGCATGGTCCACTGCGACCGGTTCAGCATAGCCTCGAAGTTCCTGCTACCATCGAATTCTGAAGGGTTGTGTTGCCGATAAGTCTGAAACATGGCCCGTCCGGCATCACCACCCATTTTGGATGCCTCATACGCGGCGATATGGGCCCCCGCTGAAAGATTGTCGCCACCTTCCATTTTGAAGAAATTACCCTGCCTGATCACGGTGAGACCAGGCCCGGCTTCAAATCGTTCCTCGGGAAGCCTGGATGCCTCTTCCATCAGGCTTTTACCTGAAAGCATCAATTCCGGATTGATGGCAATGCCACCCTGCATTTTTTCAATAGCGCTCATTTCGACTCCTGTTTTTCTTTTTTTTATTGGCAAATAAGGGTCGCAAGATACATGCCATCCTGAACAATGGCAGGATTCAGCGAAACCGGGTATTTTCAAAGGATTAACGGTAACAGTGGTCGGCACTTTTAGGCACCATTTGGCGCTTATTGGGAACAAATTGCCGTACGGATGAAGAGACGTCACAAGGGGTTGACTTTTTGATTGATTTATGCTCTTATTCCTATATTGTCTTTCAATACATAAATGACAGTGAGTGAAATCGTTACAAATGCATGCAAATGTCTACCGGATTATGGAAAATTACACCTACCAAGGTATTGATTTTAAACAAAATGTAGACATCTAGGGGGCAAAAACGTGGTCAAAAGTCTTCGAATGTCTACATTCTCCGGAATCGGCTTTTTGTTTCAATGACTTAAAATGTTACCAATTTTAGATTGAACCCCAGAGACACAGAGACACAGAGAGCGATTTAATTTTTCAGGTGGAAACACAACTCTTCTTCTCTGTGTCTCTGTGGTTAATAATAACGCTCGTTGCCAATGCACCAACCAAACAGGCCCCCTAAGTGCCCCATTACATCATCCGTAACTTCCTGATCATATTTGGCATTCCGCTGGTGGCGTGGGGCATCCTGCACAGCTTTAACTGGTACGCCAATATGACCGAGCGCCATGATCTGGCGCCGCTGTCCGTGGAACGCGTTCAGTTCCCCCTGCATAATCCGTGGGGCGTGGGTGGGGTTAATCGGTTTGGTGCTCTTACCGCTCCTGAGCAAGCCCAGTTGATGGCGCTGCTGGATCGTTCGATCACGGCGCTGGACCCGTGGCTGGATGGTTTGGACCGGGACGGGTTTTCTCTGTTGTGCCTGGGCGAGAACCATGACGGGCACCTGCGCAATCTGATGGCCTCGAAAATATTATCTCGGCTGCCCACGGATGCCTTGTTACTGGAAGGCCGGCGCACCGATGCGGCGCGGATTTTGCGCCACGTTCAAGCCCGCGACTATGTGCCCTTGCTTGGCCAGAATATCAGGCCTGTTGTTCTCGCCGCCAAGGCCGCGAACCCGGCGGTGCGAGTTTTGGGCATTGAAGAAACCCGACCGCAGTACGATGCCCGCTTCAATAGTCAGGGACAAGGCCGCGAGGCCTCTATTGAGCAAAACCTGCGCGCCGTTTACAAGCCGGGCAAGCGTCATATCGTGTTGTTCGGTGCCTTCCATTGCAGCCAACGCACCAAGCTCTACAGCCGCTTGATGGTGGCCCCGCCTGATACAACACCGATGCTGAACATCCGCGTGACGCGGGAGCACATCGAAGCACCCATTGAAACATTCGTCTATTTTCTTGATGAAATCGGGTTCCTGGGTGATGGCCCGACGGGAGAATTGAGTGGCGATATTGTGATCACCGATACCGCGGCCCTGGCCACGTATTTTCGGCACTGGTTCCCGTTCTTTACGAGCAATGAGCTGGAACATTACGGGGCCTTGGTTATTATGCGACCTCTGCGTTATCCCCCACCTCAGAAAGCCGCCCTGCCGTCATGAAATTATCCGCGTGGAACAAGACCATCTGGCTGTTGGCCGGACCTATCATGCTCTCCAACATTTCAGTCCCTCTGCTGGGCATTGTGGATACCGCCGTGGTCGGCCAGTTGCCGGGCGCGCACTATATCGGTGCCGTGGCCGTGGGCGCGCAGATTTTTGCCATCATCTATTGGGGATTTGGATTCTTACGCATGGGCACGTCCGGTTTCACCGCGCAAGCGTTAGGGGCCGGTGACCTGGACGAAGTGCGCGCGTACCTGTTACGCGGGTTTGTGCTGTCCATTGTTGTGGGTGTGGCCGCTGTCGTTCTTCAGGCCCCGATCCTGTGGGCCTGCATGATGATGATCGGGGCCAGTGAGCAGGTCTCGGAACTGGCCGAGGCCTATTACAGCATCCGTATCTGGGGCGCGCCGTTTGTGTTCATGGGCTACGTGTTGCTGGGCTGGTTCGTGGGCATTCAGAACACCATCGCTATTCTGCTACTGCAAATGGGCATGAATTTGCTGAATATCACGCTGGATCTGGTGTTCGTGCTGGAATTCGGGTGGGGCGTAGAGGGCGTTGCCTATGCCACCGTTATATCCGAGGTCAGCGCCGCCGTGTTCGGCTGTTGGCTGGCGTTTTATAACGCGAATAAACTGGGCGGTGCCTGGCGCACTGATCTGGTTAAACAATGGGACAAGCTGAAACAATTGTTGTTGCTGAACCGCGATATTCTGCTCAGAACGCTGTGTCTGGAAGCGGCGTTTGTCACCGTCACCGCCCTGGGTGCCCGTATGGGTGATACGGTATTGGCCGCCAATTCGGTGTTGTTCCTGTTTTTCGGATTGATGGCATATGGCCTGGATGGTTTTGCCCATGCTATTGAAACGCTGGCTGGACATGCTTATGGCGCACGGGACCGCGATCGTTTTCGCGGTGCGGTTTACGCGTCCAGCCTGTGGGCGGCGGTGTTTTCGGTACCTTTCTGTTTGGTGTTCTGGTTTTTTGGGGGCGAGATTATCGACCTACTCAGCGCCACACCTTCGGTACGCATGATGGCGCGGGAATACCTGATCTGGATTGCTATTCTACCGCTTATATCGGTCTGGAGCTTCTTGCTCGATGGCGTATTTTTTGGCATGACCCGTGGTCCGGACATGCGTAATGCCATGATCATATCGTTGATGATCTTTACCGTATCGGTCGTGGTGTTGGTGGAACAGTTCGCCAACCACGGTATCTGGATGGCCATGACCATCTTCATGATAGCGCGTGCGGTCACATTGGGTTGGAAATATCCGGCGCTGGAAAGACTGTTCGAGCGCTAAAGATTAGAGAACGACGCGGCGTTCTTCACTAGGCGTGCGTTTGAAATATTCGCGGTAGCATTTGGAAAAATGTGACGCCGACACGAACCCGCAGGCCAACGCCACATCCAGAATGGGCATGCTGGTTTGCAGCAGCATATACCGCGCCCGATCGAGCCTGAGTTTCAGATAATACCGGGTTGGGGCCTGATCCATATATTTACGGAACAGACGTTCCAGCTGGCGGGTGGACAGCCCCACATTGCTGGCCAGATCGCCACAGTTTAAAGGAGCCTCAAGATTTTCTTCCATCTCGCTGATCACCGCCAACAATTTGGGATGCGATACCCCAAGCCGCGCCCTAAGCGCCATGCGCTGGCCTTCGCTGCCCTCGCGGATGCGGTGATGGATCATCTGATCGGCGGCGGCGGCGGCAACCTTATGCCCGGCGTGGCTGGTGATCAGGTGCAGCATCATATCGATAGCCGCCGTGCCCCCGGCGCAGGTATAACGCGTGCGGTCCACCTCATAGAGTTCGGCAATGATCTCGATATCTGGAAATTCTTCGGCTAAGCTGGACAGGTTTTCCCAATGAATGGTGCACCGATATCCATTCAGCAATCCGGCCTTGGCCAGAATGTAGGCCCCGGTACACACCGCCCCCACCTGAGTGCCATGGGTCGAAAGACGACGCAGGTGCTTCAGGATACCGCCATCTGTGTGTTGTTGCACATCAAGGCCGGAACACACGAATATCATGTCGAGCTTGCCAACATCTTCGAGCGGAGCCCCAACCTGCAGGTACATACCATTGCTGGCCATGACGGCCTCTCCATCAATGGAATAGGTGGAAAATTCAAACACCGGCCGGTCGCCCACATAGTTGGCGTGACGCAAGGCCTCAACCGCCGACGCATAGGCGATCAGGGAGAAGTTCGTGACCAGAATAAATCCAACACGCCGCACAGCGACCGACCGGTCGATGGCGACCGGGTCCAGTACTCTGTTTTCAATCATCACGTCGTTGTTCAAATGCCGGGCATCCAGAATAATTGGTGGCAAGGGATTTGGCGGGATTCCACGGTAGTTCGCAACCACAAAATCAAGCTCTGCGTTTCGTAAGTATGTGCCATGTGGCGATAATAACAAATACAGAAGACTTGAGCGACGTCAAATTGCTGGATTGCGACCACCGAATTCTCTAAATTTGATCCACGTTATTTGGATGGTGACCTAAGATGTTGAGTGATCCCCCCCCTGATGGGCCGCAAAAGGTCGGGTTTTTGCTGATACCACAATTTCCGCTGTTCTCGTTCACAGCGGCGGTAGAGCCTTTACGCTCGGCCAATCGCATGAGCGGACAGGAACTCTACGCGTGGGAGATATTCTCGGCCGACGGAGAGCCCATTGTTTCAAGCAGCGGCATTATGCTGGTCGCAGACAAGAGCATTCAGGATGTGGGAGATTGCCCCGCCCTGATCGTTTGTGCCGGTATTGATCCGCAGGACTATACAGAAAAGAAGACGTTTTCCTGCCTGCGCCAACTTTCCCGGCATGGCAGCCACATCGGTGGCATTTCGGGTGGGGCCTATGTTTTGGCCAGAGCCGGCCTTCTGAATGACCACCGCTGCACCATCCATTGGGAATACCTCACCGGGTTTTCAGAGGAGTTTCCCGATATTGATGTGACGACCAAGCTATACGAAATTGATCGAACCATGTTTACATCCGCAGGGGCCGGGGCCACGTTGGATATGATGCTGCACCTCATCGCGCAACAGCACGGTCACGACCTGAGCGTTGCCGTCGCCGAGCAATTCTCACATATCGGTAGCAACGATCCTGACGCCCCGCAACGCATGCCAGTTCGAAGGCGCCTGCGGATCAGCCATCCTAAGCTTATCGCCGTTATCGAGCAGATGGAGGCCAATCTGGAAGACCCCATTGAACGGGATGGTCTGGCCCTCAGTGTGGGTCTATCCGTCCGCCAGGTAGAACGGCTATTCATAAAATACTTGAACACCACGCCAGCACGATATTACATGGATTTAAGGCTGAAACGTGCTCAAATGTTGCTGTCACAGACAGCTATGTCTATTCTGGATGTGTCGGTTGCTTGCGGTTTCGTTTCAGCGTCACATTTTTCGAAATCGTACCGTGAGAAGTTTGATCACCCACCCCGTCAAGAACGCGCGCCCGTTGGGCGAGAATTGGGAATTATATAACATGAACCAGATAAACGCGAAAACGGACGACACCGTTTGCCCGAGCCCCACACGTAATTATACCCCTAACCGCTTACCCGGCACGCGCGCGCGCATTGGCCTAATTGTTCTGTCCTCGGATCCATCAAGCGAGCCAGAATGGCGCGATATGGCACAGGCGGGCGGTACTGATATCGCCATCCATATATCCCGCATCCAGTACAATTCGAACTGCACGCCCGAGGACCTGCGGGCCATGGCCTCAGATATGACCCGCGCGGCTGCAATGTTGCCACAGAGTCTGCAACTGGATGCTATTGCCTATAGCTGCACGTCCGGCACGGTCGCCATTGGACACCAAGAGGTGGTTGATCGTATTCAGGCTGCCCATCCAGGCATCCCGGTTGCGACACCGATCTCGGGTGCTGCGGGTGCGTTGAAGCATTTCGGGGCCTCGAATGTTGCCGTGGTGACGCCCTACACAGATCTGGTCAACGACACCATCCAGGCTTACCTGGAAAACGAAGGCTTGAACATTACCGGCATTAATGGATTTTCGCTCACCCGTGACGTGGATATGGCTTGCGTGCCCGTCGAGGCCATTCTGGAAGCTGCACAGGAGTCCATCACGTCAGAAACCGAGGCGCTATTTTTGTCCTGCACCGCGTTGATTGTGGTGAAAGACATCCCATGGCTGGAAGAAAAGCTGGGCATGCCTGTTATTTCCAGTAACCAGGCTATGTTGTGGGAAACCTTGAAGTCTGTCGGTTACGATAAGCCCTTAAGCGGGTTTGGTCGCATCCTGGAATCACTTGGTTAACGACTCACATTTTTTTTCGAAAGTTCCAAATACCATGACTGATAAAGCCCTGCCTTTTGGCATTGCCGAGTTTCAAACGCGCCTGCAAAATACCAAAGCCAGCATGGAATCGCGCGGTATCGACATTCTGGTCGCCGCAGATCCCGCCAACATGAATTACCTGACGGGGTATGACGGCTGGTCGTTCTATACTCCACAGGTGGTGATTGTCGCCAAAGACCTGGACCAGCCCATCTGTATTGTTCGCCAGATGGATGTGAACGGCGGTCGGGTGACCACGTACCTTGATGACAACAACATGATCGGCTTTCCTGATACCTATGTGCAATCAACCGAATGCCATCCCATGGACTGGATTGCCGAAGAAATGGGGCGTCGCGGGATCGACAAGGGCGTCATCGGCGTTGAGATGGATGCTTATTACTATTCCGCCGCAAGTCACGCAGCGCTCGTCCGTGGCCTACCCAATGCCACCATGGTGGATGCTACTTCGCTGGTAAACTGGGTCCGTGTTGTGAAATCGGCCCAGGAGATTGAATACATGCGCCGTGCGGCCCGTATTGTTGAGAAAACAATGCGGATTGCCTACGACATGATCGAGCCCGGTGTACGCCAATGTGACGCGGCAGCCGCCATCTATCAGTCGGAGATTTCCGGCACGCCAGAATTTGGTGGCGATTACACATCGCTTGTTCCGTTGCTGCCGACCGGGGTTGGCACGTCCACCCCTCACCTCACCTGGACTGATCAGCCATTCGTGTCTGGTGAAGCCACTATTCTGGAAATTGGCGGCGCGCACCGGCACTATCATTGTCCCATGGCCCGCACCATGCATCTGGGCAAGCCTCCTCAGAAACTTGCCGACACAAGTGAGGTGGTCGTCGAAGGGATCGCTGCGGCCCTGGATACAGTGAAACCGGGTGCGCTCTGTGAAGATGTAGAAGCCGCTTGGCGTCATTCCATAGCCAAGCACGGGTTATCCAAAGATTCCCGCCTTGGCTATTCAACGGGCGTTAACTATCCACCCGATTGGGGTGAGCACACCCTGAGCCTCAGGCAGGGCGACAAGACGGTTCTGCAACCCAATATGACCATTCACCTTATCGCCGGCATCTGGATGGATGACTGGGGTATTGAGATCAGTGAATGCTTCCGCGTATCCGAAGACGGGTGTGAGAAATTCTGCGACTTCCCGGAGCCATTGTTTGTCAAAGACTGACAAGAACAGAGACCTAAAACAAAAACGCCCCGGAGAATATCCGGGGCGTTTTTTATTGGTTGAACAATCGTCGTAACACTAGTGCGGTGTAATACCGCGAATGCGTTCCGTACGGCGACGAAGCATTTCCACCGTGGTCAGCAGGATAATCGAGAAGATCACAAGAACCGTGGCCACAGACAGGATTGTCGGACTGATTTCCTGACGGATACCGGCCCACATCTGTTTCGGCAAGGTCACCACTTCCGGGCCACCGATGAACAGCATAACCACAACCTCATCAAATGAAGTGATGAAGGCAAACAAACCGCCTGAAATAATACCGGGCAAAATCAACGGCATCATGACTTGGAAGAAGTTTCGCGTCGGCGAACCACCTAAGCTAGCCGCCGCCCGCATCAAGCTGTGATCGAAACCAACCAGCGTGGCTGTCACCGTAATGACAACAAAGGGAATACCCAAAATTGTATGAGCGAGAATAAGGCCTGTGAATGTTCCGACCAAACCCCAGGCTGAGAAAAACATGAACATACCGGAAGCTGTAATGATCAGCGGTACAATCATGGGCGAAATCATCAGTGCTGTAAGGGCTTTTTGATAAGGCATGGAAGGCCGGCTAAGCCCCAGCGAGGCCAATGTGCCGAGAACCACGGAACACAGTGTAGCAAAAACAGCAATAATAAGGCTGTTGGCCGCACCATCTTTCCATTTATCAGAACACACCGTTGTAATCGTAGGATCAGAACAATCACCAATCATGATCTTGTACCAGCGAAGCGAAAAGGCGTCCGGATCAAGGGCCAACATCTCGGGTGTGAAGTTCAGAAAAGCACTGGACGTGAATGACAGCGGAATAACGGCCACTAATGGTGCCACCAGGAAAAACAGAACAAGTGCGCTGAATCCAAGATAACAATAATGCCCGAACCGCTGAAACGGTGTTTTATATTTAGGAAGAGCCATTATTCGTTACCCCATCTTCATGCCGGCGGAGCCGGTCAGCTTGTCGTACAACCAGTACAGCACGAGGATACCAGTCAAAAGAATGAGCCCCATGGCAGATGCCAGTCCCCAGTTCAGGGAGGTCTGCATGTGATAGGCCACCATGTTACCAATCAGTCGCCCATCCTTACCACCAACCAATTCTGGCGTGATGTAGTAACCGATGGCGACGATAAAGACGAGAATGACGCCAGCACCAACACCGGGTAGAGATTGCGGGATATACACCCGTATAAAGGCCAGAGACGGAGCCGCGCCCAGATTCTGGGCCGCTTTCATATAGTTGGGTGAAATGCCCTTCATCACGCTGTACATGGGCAAAATCATGAATGGTAACAAAATCTGCGTCATCACAATGATCGTACCGGTAAAGTTATACATCATGGCAAGTCGGTTCTCATCCGAGACCAGGCCTATCAACACGAAGAAATTATTCACCACGCCTTCCTGTTGTAACATGATCATCCAGGCCACGATCCGAACCAGCAGTGAAGTCCAGAACGGCATGAGCACACAAATCATTAACAGGTTACTGATCCGCAATGGCAATGTTGCCAGCAAGTAAGCGACCGGATAGCCCAATAATACACAGAAGAAAGTCACCATCATACTGACGACAAATGTACGCCACCAAAGCAGATTATAAACTTGCCTGTTTTCCGGTTGGCTAATGATATCTTTGTTGCCATCAAAACGCAGGTCGAATGAATTGAGATAATAGCCAAGCGTATAATTATCGGCCATAGCGCCCAGAGACTGCCAATACTTAATCTCGCCCCACCGCTTATGAGCTTTAATCATGGCCTCTTTATAAGGGCCGCTGTCAATTTTCTTGAATTCTCGTTTTGATTTCTTAACCAGACTACGCCAACCAGATACTTCGTAATTCATGCGGATCGTCGCACGGCCAAGCAACGTCTTATCGGCGGTTGTTACATCCAGGAACATGGCTTCGTACAGATCTTCGCCGGGTAGGTCGCTCTGATCCCATTGATCAAAGAGTTCGAAGGTACGCGGCAGGAACTCGTTGACCAGCTTATCATCAATACTACGAGTCATCAGTTGCCCAATGGGGATAATGAACATGATCATCAGAAAGGCAAATGCGGGCAGGACAAGCAGAGAAGCCTGTATCTTACTGCGAACGAGCGACTTTCGAAGGCTATCCTTCAGCGGTGTACCGTCGGCCGTTAAAATCTGTTCTGATGTTGCTGTGGTCATGAACTGATGCCAATCCAAAATCTACAAATAAATAAACTTACAAATTAAAGAAACCAGGGGCCGGGTCGGACGTATAAACGCCCGACCCGAAACCTGTTTAGTCACTCGAGATTACTGAGCCATCCAAGCGGTGAAGCGCTCGGAGATTTCAGAACCATTATCAGCCCACCAATCAGGTTGAGCGAAAATGGAGTCACCCATAACTTCTTCACGATTAGGCATATGCTCCATGATATTCACACCAGTGTTATACCATGGTTCGTTGGCGGCAATGATTGCCAGACCAGATTTACGCATAGGACCATAGTTGATCCATTTAGCCTGACCAGCTTGCTGCTCAGGAGCAGAAGCGTGCATGGCGAAATCAATGGCTTCGTCCATATTCTTGGAGCCCTTAATAACGGCAAGCCATTCTTCTTCAAGAACCTGACCATCCCAGATCGGCACGAACGGAGCACCTTCGGAAAGGATAGCAGCACCGATACGACCGTTGTAGGCCAGAGACATTGTAACTTCGCCAGATGTTACCAACTCAAGCGGCTTGGCACCTGAAGACCAGAACACCACATCATTTTTGATGACGTCGAGTTTGGCGAATGCACGGTCAATACCTTCGGGGGTATCCATAACATCATAGATATCAGCGATAGCTACGCCGTCAGCATAGAGTGCCATTTCGATCAAAGCATTGGCCCAAGTGTGGATGCCACGCTTACCAGGGAACTTATCCATGTCGAAGAAATCTGCAATTGAATCAGGTTGTTCGCCAGAGAATGTACCGGTTTTGTAGAAGGCCATATAGGACCAGAAAATCTGTGGAATGGCACAGTCATTTGGCCGTGGAACCATCAGATCATCGTCAAGAGAAGTTCCCATAGAATCCAGGATGAAACGATCTGCAGGAATTTCTACGAACAAGCCTTCGTCACAACCTGTGCGAATCTGATCAGGCAGCACGTCGACGATATCCCATGTTGCATTACCGGCTTCTACCATAGCGCGGACTTCACCGAGACCGCCGTTATAGTTTTCCCAGTTGATTTTATTACCAGTTTTGGCTTCCCAGCTTGCGCCGTAAGCTTTCTGCTGGCTGGCTGTATAACCGCCACCCCATGAGGTAACGACGATGTCGGCAAGAGCAGAACCGCTCATGCCAGCGGTTAAGGCGATTGCCCCTGCCGCCAGAGTTAGTTTGATAGAGGTCTTCATAGTGTTTTTCTCCCTGATAGCACCAATTGTTGGTGCTTTCGTTGCTGTTGCCACCCCACTTTTAAAACGAGAGGCGGCGCTTATAGCCATCAAATTAAAGAGGGGCGATCCTTAATGAAACGAGATGGCAATTCCTGTTCAGTGTGTGACCCCAGGTGTTTTGGTCACGTCACACACTCGCCCGGATTAAATACCCTTATACACATCAAGGGCGCGACAATCTTCCGACTGCCAACCCACCTTAACGACCTCACCTTCTGACAATGAGGCGTGATCCGAGGCATTTGGTACTTTGACGATGAAGTCGTCGTGTCCGCAAACGCTGACGCGGGACCGGATGTGGTCGCCCAGGTAGATAAGCTCTTCCACCTTGGCTTCGAACATATTGGGGCAATTCTCGATAGCCTGGCCAATCATGACCCGTTCCGGGCGAAGCGACATGGTTGAGCGCTCACCCACGGCACCAACATTGACGGCCAGGGCCTGAACCATTTCGCCACTGTCCAGCTGGACCTGCGCTGTGTCGCCTTCGACGCCTTTGATTGTGCCCTGCAGTTTGTTGTTCTCGCCAATAAACTGGGCAACAAATGCATTGTCGGGCTTCTCATACAGGACATCCGGCGGTGCCAGCTGTTGAATAATACCATCGTCAAATACGGCGATGCGATTGGACATGGTCAGAGCTTCAGACTGATCATGCGTCACATACACAACCGTCACACCGAGATTTTCGTGAATATGCTTGATTTCATATTGCATGGACTCGCGTAGCTGTTTGTCCAGCGCGCCAAGCGGCTCATCCATCAGAACCAATTGTGGGTCAAAAA
>JABJGO010000100.1 GCA_018662225.1 Rhodospirillales bacterium
ATGATTGCCGGTGGTGCAGAAGCCGCTTGTTGCCGTGTGGGCATGGCAGGGTTTTCGCAGGCACGCGCGCTTTCAACGAACTTCAATGACACACCAGAACAGGCATCGCGGCCGTGGGATAATGGCCGCGACGGTTTCGTCATGGGCGAAGGCGCTGGCGTGGTGGTTCTGGAGGAACTGGAACACGCCAAGAAACGTGGTGCCACTATTTACGCCGAAGTGGTTGGTTACGGCATGTCTGGTGACGCCTATCATATCACGGCCCCCGCCGAATCCGGTGATGGTGCCTATCGTTGCGTGAATGCCGCCATGAAGCGGTCCGGTCTGAATTTTTCAGATATCGACTATATTAATGCGCACGGCACCTCAACGCCGCTTGGAGACATGATTGAGTTGAAGGCCATCCGCCGGGCGTTTGGTAGTGCGCTGGAAAACGCTTCCATGTCGTCCACCAAATCTGCGGTTGGCCACCTGTTGGGGGCGGCTGGTGCTGTTGAAGCGATCTATTCAATCCTGGCAATCCGTGACAATGTGGCCCCGCCCACGTTGAATCTGAACGATCCGTCAGAAGGCTGTGAAGGTGTGGATCTGGTGCCCCATCAGGCCAAGGAACGCACCATCAATGCGGCGTTATCTAATTCCTTCGGATTTGGTGGCACCAACGCTTCGCTCGTCTTTAAAGTCCCGGATTGATAAGCTGGCCTGATGACAGGCTATCGTATCCTTGCAGTGATCATGGTTTTGGGCGCGATCACCGTGCTTGGTGCTGGTGGCGTATTTCTGTGGGGTAAAAGCCAGTTTGAAGCTGAAGGCCCACTCTCCCAGGAAACAATCACGATCATACCCTCAGGCGCCGGAGTGAAGGCCATCGCCCGGCAATTGAGCAGCGATGGTATCGTCACGGATGCACTGGTTTTTGAACTGGGAGTTCGCCTGACCGACAAGTCCGGCTCCCTGAAGGCGGGTGAGTACGTCTTTGCCGCCAAATCCAGTGCTAAGGAGGTTCTGGCGGTTATTCGGTCGGGCAAGACGCGCCTGCGCCGCTTCACCATTGCCGAGGGCTTGACTAGTCGGCAGATCGTCGATCAGATCGCGGTCACAGACGGCCTTAAGGGATCCATCTATTTTTCCGTGCCACCTGAAGGCAGCTTGTTGCCTGAAACTTACTATTTTTCCTACGGTGAGGACCGCCAGGATGTGATCGCGCGCATGGCACGCGGGATGAGCGATCTGGTGAATACCTTGTGGTCTGGTCGAGCGGCGGGTCTACCATTGAAATCACCCGAGGAAGCCCTGATCCTTGCATCAATCGTTGAGAAAGAAACCGGCGTGGCGGGGGAACGGGCACGGGTTGCTGCCGTATTCATCAATCGCTTACGGCTGGCCATGCGGTTACAGTCCGATCCCACGGTCGCATACGGCATCACGCTGGGTCAGGCTCCATTGGACCGGGCGCTCACGCGAGGTGATTTGAAAGCGGAGACCCCCTACAACACCTATACCACTGCTGGTCTTCCACCCGGACCCATCGCCAGTCCGGGCCGGGCCGCACTGGAAGCTGTATTGAACCCGGCGCAATCGGGTGATCTGTATTTCGTCGCCGATGGTACCGGTGGGCATGCATTTTCCAAGACTCTGGAAGAGCATAACCGAAATGTGCGCAAATGGCGCAAGATCAGGGACGCTGCGGCACAATAACATTTAATTTATGGAGAGCAGTATGAGTTATGTAATTTCACCTGAATCACGCCCGGCGTTGCCGGTGAACGGATCGAGCCAGACATTCCCGGTACGGCGTATTCATTGTGTGGGCCGCAATTACGCTGATCATGTGCGCGAAATGGGTAACGATGAGCGCGATCCACCGTTCTTTTTCAGCAAACCGGCGGATGCCATTCTGCTTGATGGCAGCGACTTTCCCTATCCGCCGCTATCCGAAGACGTACAGCACGAGATCGAGTTGGTGGTGGCCATTGGCACAGCCGGGCGCAGTATCGCCAAGGAAGACGCATTGAACCACGTATATGGTTGTGGTGTTGGTATTGATATGACCCGGCGCGATTTACAGGCCAAGGCCAAGGAAATGCGTCGACCCTGGGACGGTGGCAAGGCGTTTGATCACGCTGCACCCTGTTCGGCGATCACACCCGCCCGCGATATTGGACACCCGGACAAGGGCCGAATTTGGCTCAGCGTCAATGATGAGATCAGACAGGATGGTGACCTGGACCAACAAATATGGGGCGTGGCGGAAAGCATATGGTGCCTCAGCCAATCTGTTGCTCTGGAACCTGGCGATCTGATCATGACCGGAACGCCAGCTGGTGTCGGACCGGTTAAACCCGGCGATACCATGACAGGCGGGATCGAAGGGTTGGGCGAACTGAGAATTCAGGTCGTCGACGGGCTTTTTTGAACTAGCCTTATGCCGATGCAGAGCAGACGGGCAGGGCGATGGTCACCGTCGTGCCTTCGCCAACAGTGCTCTCAATCGTCATGTGACCATCATGTGACTCGGTGAGCACTTTTACAATTGATAAGCCGAGGCCAGTGCCGGCCTCGGCCAAATGGGGATTGTTCCGAGATTGAATGAAGGGTTCCGTAATCGAAGGCAAAATGTCTGCGGGAATACCCAAGCCGGTGTCGATCACTTTGATTTCCAGATCATTGCCGTGTGGCACCGCAGAAATGGTTATGGATCCGCCTTGTTGTGTGAACTTGATGGAATTGGATACCAGGTTCAAAAATATCTGAAAGATAGATCTTTTTTCGACAAAGATCATAGGCAGGGCATCCGCAGCCTCCAACAATAGATTGATCCCCTTCTCCTGGGCGAGGTGCTCGAAGTGACGATAACACTCATCCAGCGTGGCGCGCACATCAATGGCTTGCTTGTCGAACTCGCGTTTTCCAGACTCTATCGCTGCAAGATCGAGAATGTCATTGGTCAGGGCCAGCATGTGCTCACCACTGTTGCGAATGTCCTCCACGTACCCTTCATAGTGCTTGGCACCGAGTGGACCGAAGTACTGTAGGCGCATCATATCGCTGAATCCAATGATGGCATTCAACGGCGTGCGGAATTCATGGCTCATGGTCGCCAGGAACTGAGACTTCGCCCGGTTAGCCTCCTGAGCCTCCACCAACGCAATTTGTAAATTTCCTTCAGCTTCTGTTACGCGGGTCATGTCCTGTACAACTTCATGAATTTCGGTAACGATTCCCCGCTCGTCAATGAGGGGGCGGGCTATTGAATTTACGTACCTGACCTGGCCATCGCTGTTCAAAAGTCGGTAGGTGGATTCTATGGTTTCGCCACGAATTACATCGGCCAACATCTGTCGGACGCGTTCACGGTCATCGGGGTGTGTAAAGCTAAACTCGCCATCCAATTTCGCGGCGTCACGGGCGAAATTGTCGGCTGTGGTGCCATGGATTTCTGCATAAATACCCGAGCAATAAATACATTTATCCTGGGTAGCATCCCATACGAGATAACCAAGCCGCGCGAGCCGCATACTCTCCTGTAAAAGCCCTTCACTTTTTCGCAAGGCGTCTCCCCGGCGGATACGTTCCGAGATATCTTCATGGGTGGTGATGATTTCGGTCCAGTCATTCTGGTGATCATCGGGAACCGAATTGACACAACTAACATACGTTTTAGTGCCATCAGGACCGATATCCATGACGTCGAATGAAGAAGAAATTTGGCCGTCCGCTAATGCCAGGCACACTTTCAGGTAATATTCTCGCCATTCATTGTCTTCCCAGTTTACGCCAGTCATCTCCTTGTCAATGGTGTCCTGAAACGTATCTTCACCAAAGATTTTCACAAAGGCTTCGTTGACGTCAAGAAGCCGAATGCCGACAATAGCGGCCTTCAAATCCTCCGGGTGATTTTCAAAGTGGTTTCGAAGATCATGAACGCCCCTACGTCGTAACCTGTTGATAATTTTTTTGGCTACCGAAAAATCTTCCAGCGAAATCCCAAGGGGAGAGTGATGATAAAGGAGCCGAAACCGCTTCTCATTCCCACGTAAAGTAATCTGACGCGACATCGTCAACCAGATTAGGAACCCGGTTGTGACCGATAATATAAGGCCTGTGATCAGAGTGACTTCATCAACGATAGAAGTGTTGTGTTCGGTCGTCGATGTCAGAGACACCGACCATTCTCTGTTGCCTATTTTGATCAAGTGTTTGACTGTATTCGGATGCTCCAACCCGGGCGTGGTGTCTGTGCAGCAAACGAATGCATCGCCGTCGGTGATTGCCAGTTGATGGTCATTGTTCAGATAGCCGGGAATGGCGCTCTCAATCAGCGGTTCTGTACGGAAAACCATATTGAGAAAACCATCTGAAACGTTATTTGTCTTCAGAGGAATATAGGCAACGAACCCCCGGCCTCCCTGGGCAAGGTCGATGGGAGGGCTGATTTGCATTTGGCCAGTTTTTTCGGATTCTAGTAGAATGGCTTCAGGGATCGGTAGCTTGCGAAGATCAAGACCTTGCGCCGCTTCATTTCCCTCTGGTGGGCTAACCCATTGAATGACACCCTGTGGGTTCACCCAGTTGATGGCCTGGACATCTTGAAATAGCTCAAGTGCAGAGCGGGTGTACGCTCGAAACTCATCATAATTACCGATGTGTTTGTCAAGCCACTGGCTTTTTAGGTAAGTGCCTACATTCAACCGTGTTTCAATATGGGCCTTAATGCGTGCTGCATTGAGTTGCCCTACGCTGAGTAATTCTCCGTTAGCACGTCGCATTTGGTCTGATTGGGCTGATTGCCAAATGGCTGTGGCGATGAACATCATCGCTATTGTCACACCAACGGAGATACCAATTGAATATTGGGATAGCCTCGAATGGTTCTGTGCAAAGTTCGTATTTGGGTCACGGTTTTTCATGTGAGCACACCATGATAGGACAATGGTGCGTCGTCAATAATGAACTCAAGTGCCATGGGGGCGATCTTTATATTTGACACGGAGGAAGCATCCATAAGGGTCATGTTTTTGATGGTAATCGAGTTAGGAATCGATCCGTTAGGGATGGTGGCAAGCAGGCCACGAGCCATGCCGCGAAGGCCATAGGAACCGGGAATGCTATACGGGCTTTATTTTTTGATAAACCACACGCAATGATTCGTGCCGCCTTGTCTGCGGTCATTATCATTGGCATCGAGAAGTTATTTGCGTCCGTAATGCGGCTTTCAATAAATCCCGGCATCACGACGCTCAAACGAACATTATGGGTCGCCAGTCGTGGGCGTAGCGCCTCGCCATAGGCTTTGACGGCTGCTTTGCTGGCGGAATAGGCCGGTGCGGAAGGCATACCCCGAAACCCGGCAATAGAACTGATAATGGCGATCTGGCCGTGGCGTTTTTCTGTCATTGGCGGAATGACCGGCAAGACTGTGTTCAACACACCCGCAATATTGATCGCCATGATGTTGCGGGTGGACTCGTCATCAATCACCCTGGATCGGTCTGTGGTGCTGGTACCGCCGGAAATGCCCGCATTGGCGATGACCAGGTCGAGGTTACCGGATTTGCGCATGGCGAGTTGGGTCCAGTTGGCCATGGCATTCATGTCGCCCGCGTCAACCACCACTTCATAAACCTCGGCCCCCCGTTCACGGCATTGGAGGGCTGTTTGGGACAAACGTTCTTTGTTTCGCCCTGAAATGTGGAGTGTGACCCCTGATTCAGCATAGTACCTTGCCAGCGCCGCACCCAAGCCGCTTGAGGCACCGGTTATAAGGATACATTTGGGAGATAGCTTGATCATGGGACACTATACCGTCGAATTTCGCGATGAGTAGCAATAGCAGCGGTTGCCCCCTATAAAAGGGGCTGTATGATATGAACCAATTTAATGAAGTACAAAGCGAGTAATTACATGCCCCTGTCATCCATGACCGGTTTTGCGCGTAGTGAGGGTGAGGCAGGCGAGGTTTCCTGGGCTTGGGAGCTTAAAAGCGTCAATGGTAAGGGGCTGGATGTACGCTGTCGTTTGCCGGGCGGTTATGATCGCCTTGAGGCTGATGCCCGCACCCAGGCGCAAAAAAAGATGGCGCGTGGCAACGTCAGCATCAACCTTAATATCACGAAACAGGCCACAGAATCACCGCTTCGAATTAACTGGCAGGTGCTTGATCAGATTATCGCTGCCGTCCCTGAAATCGCCGCAAAATGTCCCACAGCCACCCCGCCGGGTATTGATGGTTTAATGGCCCTTCGCGGCGTATGGGAGGCCGCTGACGATGATGTGGACGAGGATAGGCAAATTGAAATCGACAAGGCTGTTCGTGACGGGTTCGAACAGGCGTTAGCGGGACTGGTGGAAAACCGGAAAGACGAGGGTGCGCGGCTTGCGGCGGTTCTCACTCAACAGGTCGTAACCATCAATGACTTGCGCATGCAGGCGGCAGCACTGGCATCCGAACAGACAGATCTGATCGCTGAACGTATTCGCAGCGGTGTTGCCAGACTGTTGGAAAGTGCCCCACCTTTGAGCGAAGACCGATTGGCACAGGAAGCGGCAATCTTGCTGACCAAAGGTGATGTGACAGAAGAACTGGACAGATTAGAGGCCCACTGTCAGGCCGCGTCAGATTTGTTGACAGATGATGGTGCCGTGGGGCGAAAATTCGACTTTTTGTGTCAAGAATTTAACCGGGAAGCCAATACTTTGTGTTCAAAAGCTATCGCGCCGGAATTGACACGGGTGGGCTTGGAACTCAAAGTTATTATTGATCAATTGCGAGAGCAAATTCAGAACGTTGAATGAGGTAGCTGTGAGCGCGTCCCCGTCTGTATCCCCTGAAATCCGCCGCCGCGGCCTTATGCTTGTGTTGTCTTCGCCATCGGGTGCCGGTAAATCGACCATTGCCCGCACTCTGTTAGCCAATGATGGCAACTTGACCATGTCCGTATCGGCGACCACCCGTGAAGCCAGACCGGGTGAGGTGGATGGCGAACACTATTATTTTGTTACGCGCGAGACGTTCGACCAGATGGTTGCTGACGATGAATTTCTGGAGCACGCGACCGTCTTTGGCAATTCTTACGGCACACCCAAAGCACCAGTGGAAACGGCGATGGAAGCTGGTCGTGATGTTTTATTCGATGTGGATTGGCAAGGCGCACAGGAAATTCAGCAATACGCGCACGATGACCTGGTATCGGTCTTTGTGTTACCGCCATCGATTGAAGAACTTGAGCGTCGCCTGTTTAACCGAGCCCAGGATAGTGAAGATGTGGTCCGTGGGCGCATGGACAAAGCCACATCAGAGATGAGCCACTGGGACGCCTATGAATACGTGATCATCAATGATGAAATTGAAAAAAGCGTCTCGAATGTGACCGCAATTTTGGCATCTGAACGCCTGAAACGCCGCCGCCAAAATGGACTGCTCGGTTTTGTTCGGGCACTCGGTGTTGGACAGTAAGTGTGGGCCAATAGCGGTCTAGGCCTGTAGCCGGACCGCTTCGGCGATGCGGCAGAACTCCTCTACGGACAATTCCTCGGCCCGCCTCGTGGGATCGATATCCAACGCCGCTAAATTGACACCTGTTGATTTGAGGCTCGCCCGCAGCATCTTGCGCCGCTGCCCGAATGCCGCTTGTGTAACCTGTTCCAGATGTCCAAACGTGGCGGGCGCAAGAGGCGTCGCCCGTGGTGTCAACGTGATAACACTGGAGGTAACTTTCGGCGGCGGGGTGAACGCCTTCGGTGATATATCGAATTCAAAACGCGCGTCGCACAGCCATTGGGTAATCACCGACAACCGGCCATAGGTTTTGTTGCCCGGTTTGGCGACGATGCGTTCGGCAACCTCACGCTGGAACATTAAGGTCATGCTTTCAATGCTGTCCACCTGATGCAACCAGCTTAACAACAAAGGTGTGGCCACGTTGTAGGGCAGGTTTGCAACAATCCGCCTCGGGGCTGTTCCAATGGTTGGGACGTCCAGTTTCAATGCATCGGCTTCAATGATGCTGAGGCGGCCACCAGATGCGTCGGCGATGATTTGAGCCGCGCGTACACACCGCTCATCCCGTTCAATGGCATGGACGTGGCGCGCACCGGCCTGTAATAGCGCGCGGGTGAGGCCCCCGGGCCCTGGGCCGATTTCAATGACGTCGCACTGATCAAGAGGGCCAGCCGCTTTAGCGATGCGGGCCGTCAGGTTCAAATCCAGCAAAAAATTCTGACCGAGGGATTTCTTCGCGCGAAGGTCGAACTGGTCGATGATATCGCGCAACGGTGGCAGGTTCTCAATGTCAGTCATTGCGGGTCGCTTGATCCATGGATCGGGTGTACGCCAATTGGTCTGCCATACGTAAGGCCGCGATAAAGCTTTGGGGGTTTGCTGTACCAGTGCCTGCAATATTCAGGGCCGTGCCGTGATCCGGCGACGTGCGAATAATGGGAAGCCCAATGGTAACGTTAACCGCATTATCCACATCCAGCGCCTTGATGGGAATCAGGGCCTGGTCATGGTATTGGCAAATCGCGGCATCATAGGTGTCACGCATGCGCGGCATAAACAGGGCATCTGGTGGTACAGGGCCGTCCACATGAAGACCGTCGTTTCGAAGCGTCTCAATAGCGGGCAGAATAATGTCGTTTTCTTCATGGCCTAGATTGCCATCTTCACCCGCGTGAGGATTGAGGCCCGCCATGGCCAGTCGCGGCGTCTCGATACCGAAATCCTGTTGCAGGGCGCGTGCTGTGATGCGTGCTTTGCTGATGATTGTTGCGGTGCTCAGGCTATCGATTGCCTTGGACAGCTGTTCATGCATGGTGACTGGCACAACGCGTAGCATGGGTGAGGCCAACATCATGACGGGCTCATGATTACCGCTCAGATGGGCCACGTATTCAGTATGTCCGGGGTAGGCGAAACCTGCATCGTACAGTGTGTTCTTTTGAATAGGACTTGTGGTCATGCCACGCGCTGTTTTATCCAGGCAAAACTGAACAGCATGTTCTATAGACGCACATACAGCGGCCGCTGATTCCGTGGACGGGTGTCCGGGATGCGTTGACACTGAATACCCGACCGGTAGCACAGGAAGCCCTTCGCGAAATGCATCTGCTGTTTCGTCGGGCCTGGAAATTTCAATAACGCGAACACCCATATCCAGCTTAGTACTGATTGATTGCAAGCGATCGGGGGCATCAATGACAAAGTAGGCGGGGGTGTCCTGTGTCCGGCCTTTCCACGCAATAAGGGCGATTTCACCACCAATACCCGCTGGTTCACCCATCGTGACGGCAATGGGGGCTTGGCCCGGTATGTGCGTGGAGCCCGGCATTTGCGGCCTACCTAATGTCTATATAGGCGGCTCGCCGGAGATCGCGCATAGCCTGTCTGGCATAAACGGCGAGTTTTTGCCCGAAGAGTTGCTGTTGAACTCGAGCTTTTTCGACTTCATCTGATGGGGCTTTGGGCTCTATACGCTCACAAACCATGAAGACAACAACGGCGTCGTTCGTGCGAATAGCCTTGCTTGGTGTATTGATTGCTAAATCCTGCACCAAACTGGAAAGGTGCTCTGGCAATTTAGAGAGCGCGATTTTACCTAACCCACCCGATAGGGGCGATCCCGCCTGTTTGGCAGCGTCATTGAATGCTGCACATGAACGTGCGCCTTGCGTCTTATCTTTTGCCGTTTGCATGTATGATTCAACCGTTGCGGTGCTGGCATCACCCGGTAGTTCCAAATGAAACTGGTTCAGATCGACCACAGTATCGGCCACCTTATCATCTGCACTGGCGCGCACCTGTCGCAAATGGACGATGACATAGGCTGAGGGCAGGGATATCTCGGTGGATATTTGTCCGGGTCGCATGGTTTGAACAATCTGCGCAATCCTGTCCGGCATTTGATCCAGTCTCGTCCAGCCCAGAGCACCCCCATTAGGGGCAGATGGAGATTGCGAGAATGCCCGAGCCAGAGAGTCAAACTTGGCACCGTTCTTCAGTTCCTGAATCAACTGCTGTGCCTGTTTCCGAACCGTTGCATCTTTGGATGGGTTGTCAAACGAAAGCAAAATTTCTGACATCAAGAATTGCGGTTGATTGCGAAGGTTCGCAGCTTTAGCCATGGCCTTGGTAATATCGTTGTCAGTAATTTCAACATTGCGGCCATACTTCATGGGGACAATACGGCTCCAGGCAATTTCTGATTTGGCCTGCATGAGCAACGATTCGATCCCTACGCCTGTTTGGTCAAGTGTCTCGATCAGCTTTTCAGTTGATATTTTGTTTTGTTTTCCGGCCATGATGAGCGCGTTGTCCATCTCTTGCTGAGATACCGTAATGCCAAGTCTTTCCGCTTCCTGTAACTTGAGCGTTTCATCAATCAGCATACGCAAAATCTGCGGCGCCAACCGATCAACGGTCTGTTGGTTTCTGGGCAGTTTCGACAGCACGATCACCAGCAATGTGCGAGCGTGGATGTCGAAAGCTGAAATAATGTCGTCATTAACCACGGCAATGATCTTCAGCGATTCCTGTGCCTGAGACGGTGTCGTCATGACGGGGGCGCTGGCGACCAGAACGCCTGCGGCCACAAACAGAGTGCCCATGAACTTTGATGCTTTTTTTAACAAGGTTTCTATCATCAGTAATTTGCCGTTACTTCACCTAATGTTTTGAATGCTACCCGGAACATTATAGCATCCACGGGCTTCAAATCTCTGTCTTCAAAAAAGGACCTGGTCAAATTGGCCGTGTAGACCAGACACTCATCCTCGTATCGCGCGCCAAATTGTAAGCTACGCGTAGCAGAGGCTTCAATATCACGTAACATATTGAAAGAGGCTGACCAGTATTCAGATAATTGCGAACTGATGCCAATCGTCAGGTCCTCACGATCGCTGAATTCACTGTCTTCCTGTGCTTTGAACATTCGGTACGCTGTTGAAGCCTTCAGGAGTGGTACGCCAGCAGACATGTTGAGTTCACTTCGATCAACGGTGAAATCCTCTTTGCCTATTCGAGTACGATAGAGCAGAGAGAAATAACTGCTAGGCTCAATTTGTACTTTTGCAACAAAATCTGAAACGTGCTCTTCCAAACCTGTACCCGCTCCGAATGTGTTGTCTTCGCGGAAGCGGTAACTTTGCCCGGCGAACACGCTGGTGTAGCCACCGTTATCGCCATAGACACCCCATTTGGCCCCGTAATCGATCCTGCTGCCGCCTTCCACTCTGTCATGACCAGCAAATCTGCTGTTACGGAACAGACTGGTTTCGTCAAACTCAAACTCCTGGCTGTCTTCGTTAGGTATCCTGACGGAATTGCCGCCATTGGGCGCGATGATAATTGAGGCCATAGGCTCAAACACCTGTTGAACCTGTTCACTATTTCGAACAAGCGGCAATCCCCAATCAAGTTTGGCTTGCGGGAATAGCCGTCCCGTGGTGCCGGCATATTCTGATGAGGAACCTTCGGGCGTGAAATCACTAACGTAGTACGTGTCTGCATCCATGCTAAGACCCAATCGATAGGTTTCGCCGATTTTCGATACGTAATTGGTTTCCCACTCTGGTCGAATGGAGGCGCGGTAGGAATCCACACCGTCTTTGCGCGATAACATGACTATGGATGCGTCAACATTGGTTCTGCCGCCGAACTTGCCGGGTGTTCCAACATGATAGAAATCAACGAGCGGCGCGACCAGGGGAGTATTGTCATTGTCCACATCGGGACGTAGGCCCTGAAAAACATATCCCTCAGCGCGGAAGTAATTGTCTTTACGGAATCCTTCGGCGAACAGGTTGCTGGTCAGGGTGCGTTCACTGGCAATCCCGTAACGGCGTTGGTAGGTGTCATCACTTGCGCGCTCTACATCTATGCCCCAGCGCCAGGTCTTGTCGATGTTAAATCTGCCAAAGCTGTCGATGTGACCGCGCGCGCCCAACTCATCATCATTGGCGATACTACCCGTCAGTTCAATTTCTCCATCGATGTACCGTTCCCGGTACTCCGCTTCCAGGCCAACGCCCTGTTCCGAATAAACCGCTGGTGTGAACGTGGCATCGGCGTACGGGGAAATATTCCAAAAATATGGTGTTTTGAATGTGGTGCCCAGATCAGATGAACTTCCAAAAATTGGCGTCAGCAATCCACTTTCGCGTTTCACCGTAGGATCAGGATGGGTAAGGAAGGGCGTGTACAGCACCGGAACGCCAGCGATCTCCAACCAGGCATCGGTATATTCCACAACTTTGCGCGAGCTATCGTGAAAGACCCTTATGGCCTTGATCTGCCACAGTGGTGGGCGCGTGGGATCATCTGCACACAGGTTGCAAGGGGAATACACAGCCTTCCGTAGATCGAGGTCACCATCAATCCGCCTGCCGCCATTGGCGGCAAGACGCGAACGATCGCTGAGGATCATTCGTATATCGTTAACAATACCGTTTTTGAAGTCACCATCCAGTTCCATACGCGCGGCAAACATGACGTCACCGGAAGGCTCCAGCATTGTGACATTGCCTGTCGCTGTCAGCACATCGAGCTTCTGGTTGTAGCTGATCACATCGGCAATAAGCGTACGGTCTTCGTGCACGACTTCCACATTGCCGCGGGCTGTAATGATGCCCAGATCATTATCCATGTCCATTTGATCGGAGCTGAAGCTGATAGGCGCCTCCACACTTTGGGCAAGTGCGGGCACTGTATTGCTCAAAAACAGAGCTATAGAGAGTGCCATCAGAAAGCGCGCAACAGAAATTATCATGCCGTCACCCGTCTTCCAAATGAAGCAGTGTGGTCAATCCTAAAAGCGTTGCGACACTTGATGGTGCCCAGGCGGCCAGGACAACCGGGATGGTGTCGGACTGACCCAGTGCAAAAATAAGATCGGCAAAAAAATACAAAACAAAACCAGTCATCATCCCGCCTGCAATAACGAAGGTGGTGCTGCCGCGGCGATTATAGCGCAAGGTAAACGCGGCCGCGATGAGAACCATGGCGCACATCAGTAGAGGCGAGGCCATAAGTGAGTGTAGATAAAGCCTGTGCCGTACGGCCGAAAATCCTGCTTGTTCCAGATTGTCGATGAAACCGGGCAGGGCCCAGAACGACATGGTTTCGGGCGGTGCAAAGCTGTCTTGAATGCTGTTAAACGTGAGGTCCGTTTCCAGCCACACAGTTTGTTCCAGCACCGGTGCTTCTTCGGGTTGTTGAATCCATGCTTTCTGAAGCTGCCAATACCCGTCTTCCAGAATGGCCGTTTCTGCGTCAATGCGTTGGTAGAATACATAGTCACCCCGGTACATGAAGACCGTCACGTTATAGAGCGTGATCTCATCGCTATCGGTGGTGATGCGAGAACTGCGGATAACGGCCTGGCCTTGCTGGCCGGACTGACGTAACCAAATGCCAGAGCGCGACAAAGCGAAAAGATTCTGTGTCCCCTTTAACATCAGGGCTTCGCGTTTCTCGTATTGTGCCAGCGTTTTTGATGCCAGATGATTGAGAGCGCCCATTTGAAAGAGGCCCAACAACAGGCTGACGGAGATGACAGGGAACAGGAACTGCCACACAGAAATACCAGCGGCCCTGGTTACTACGAGTTCATGATGGCGGGCCAAGCTCCAGAACGTGAGCATGCAACCGAACAGGGCGGCAAAGGGAAAAACCTGCTGGCACATAAAGGGCAATTTCAGCGCGGCCATTTCAAGGATCTGGGCGAAGGAGGTGTCGGGATGTGAATGAGCGCGGCGCAACAGTTCGATGGTATCGAACAACAAGACGATCAGCATGATCACCGCCAACAACCCCAGGAAATTTACGAGGAACTGGCGGCCCACATAGATGAACATGGTGAGCGATACGCGCATCAATATTTTTCCAAAACAAACCCGCAAATGACTGGATCAGGCACTACACTGAAATAGTTGGCCCCAATTGTTGGCAAAGTGGAAGAAAAAGTGAAAAAAATCAAGGCTTAACGTGTATTATGGTTAATGAAAACTGGCTGAAATACGGCGTTTTGCACGCACCGGACTTCTTAGTCGTTTTCAGGCTGATCAGGGATCACTTTCCCCGGATTCATGATGCCACCCGGATCCAATGCCGCCTTGATGCGATTCATTACATCAAGGGCTGTGGCGGAGCCATATCGCGCTAAATCATCACGTTTTAGCGTGCCGATACCGTGTTCGGCGCTGAAACTACCACCCATATCCTTCACGATATCATGGACCAGGCGGACGAATTCATCCCACTTGTCCAAAAATACCTCAGGCTCCATGTCCGTAGGCTGGCTCAGGTTAAAGTGAATGTTGCCGTCACCCATATGGCCAAATGCCACCACACGAACATCGGATAAATATACCTCCACGGCTTCACTGGCCCGTTGTATCAGCGCCGGAACAGCTGACACAGGCACAGAGATATCGTGTTTGATACTGGCACCTTCCAAAACCTGGGCTTCCGGAATGGACTCGCGAACCCGCCAGAATGCAGCGGCCTGGCCTTCATTTTCGGCAACAAGCGCATCGTGCACCGTGCCGTCATCCAGAAACGGCACCAGACAACCTACCAGCAGACTTCGAAGATCATCATTGTGGCGGGCACTGGTAAGCTCAACCAACGCATACTGGGGGTGCTGACCCTCGAACATGTCCGTGGAGCCCGGCATGTGGGCGCCGACCAGTTGAAAGGCCTGATTGTTCATGATTTCAAAAGCGCTGAGACAATCACCTGTAGCATTTCGCAAGCTTACGAATACATCCAATGCCGCCCCGACCGAGGGAAAGGCAATGAGGGCTGTTTCGCATGCTTGTGGTTGTGGGAAAAGTTTGAGCGTTGCAGCCGTAATCACGCCTAGCGTACCTTCGGCCCCCATAAACAAGTGCTTGAGGTCATAGCCTGTGTTGTCCTTGCGCAGGCCGCTCAAGTTATCAAGAGTCTGGCCATCGGGCAGTACAACCTCAAGCCCCAGCACCAGATCGCGAGCATTGCCATAGCGCAAGACCCCTACACCGCCTGCGTTCGTGGACAGGTTTCCACCAATTTGGCATGACCCCTCAGCGCCGAGGCTCAAGGGGAAAAACAACCCGTTCTCACCCGCTGTGGCTTGTATATCTGCCAGGATACAGCCCGCATCCACCGTCATAGTGTGGTTGTGGGTGTCGAATTCACGAATGTGGTTCATCCGGCCGGTGGAAAGCACAACACCACCAAACGGAACTCCGCCGCCAACCAGACCTGTGTTACCGCCCTGGGGGGTTATCGGTATACCGGCCTCGGCGCATATCTGGATAACCTGCGCGACGTGTTCTGTATTGTCGGGTCGTGCCACACCAAGACAATGACCACGCCATAATTTGCGGTGCTCGGTGATGTATGGCTCCACATCCTCCGCATCGCACAACCATCCCTTGGGGCCGAGCAGGTCAGACAACGTCTTGATCAATGCGGTTTCGTCCATAATTTTCAATGCCTTAAAGCTATTCGGACACTACCGCGACTTGATGAGGAAATCCAGTGATCTTATGTTACGCGGGCCTCGAGGCCCGCCTTAGCCGGTCATTGATGGCCTGGCCCAGCCCGGTTTCCGGGATCGGCATAACGACAATACAGTTGGCACCTACATCATCGAGTTCACGCAACATGGCAAACAGGTTGGCGGCGGCTTCACGAAGATCACCCGAAGTGGATAAATTGCGTGAACCTTCTGGTGCATTTGCTGGCGTCTCAGCCCCAAATCCCAACATAATTTCCCCTTGTTCAACGTCTTGCGCATCAAGGCGTATGGGGGTGGTCGGGGCATAATGCCGCTTCAGCATACCAGGCGATGCGATGGCACCATCCGGTGCCGGGTTGGACAATGGCCCGACGATATTTTCGATGTCTTCGGCGGCAATACCGCCCGGACGTAACAGCACGGGAACCTCGCCATCAAACCCGATGACCGTTGATTCCAGTCCGACCTGACAGGGGCCGCCATCCACCACACCGGCGATCACACCGGCGAATGGTCCGGCCACGTGTTCGGCCCGTGTGGGGCTGATGGTGCCTGATTTATTGGCGCTGGGAGCGGCCACCGGGGTGTTGGCCGTCATCAATAGTAATCTGGCCGTGGGATGGGCTGGAACCCGGATGGCCAGGGTGTCCAGACCGGCACTGGCCAGCAGCGAGACGCCGGATTCCGGACGTCTTGGCAAGACCAGGGTTAGTGGCCCCGGCCAAAACGCCTCGGCCAGTTTTCGGGCTGCGTCACATGGGATTACATGATCCCACGCGCTGTCTTCATCGGCTAGGTGGATGATCAGAGGGTTAAAGCTGGGCCGGCCTTTGGCTTCAAATATAGCGGCCACGGCATCATCATTGGTAGCGTCGCCACCCAGACCGTATACGGTTTCTGTGGGGATACCCACCAATTGCCCTGATTGCAGGGCCTTGGCCGCAGTGGCGATGCCGTTTTCGGGGTCAAAAACAGGGGCGGGGCTTTTACTCATTCTATCCTCAGACTGGCGGCAGTTGTCCGTTTCCGTAGGCAACAAAGTGAGGATTATCCAGCCCATCTTTGCCATAGGACAGATCAGCACCATCCAGCGTTTCCACATGGCCACCGGCATATTTTAGCACGCCGTGGGCAGCGGCGGTATCCCACTCCATGGTGCGCCCCAAACGGGGGTACAGATCAGCGACGCCTTCGGCCACGCGGCAGAATTTGAGCGAGCTTCCGGCCGCAATATCATCGGCAATGGTAAAGCGTTCCAGATAGGCGTCTGTTTCCGGGGATCGATGGGAGCGGCTGACCAGGGCCGTGAGGCCCGCGTCCGGGAAAGCACGACAGGAAATAGGTTCGTATCCAGCCCCTTTCACATCCATGAAGGCACCGGGTGCGCCACCAATATACGTGGTGTCATGGGCGGGGGCATAAACTGCGCCCAGAATTGGTGTGCCGTTTTCGATCAGGCCAATATTGACGGTGAAATCGCCGTTACGGCTGATAAATTCCTTGGTGCCGTCCAGTGGGTCTACCAGCCAGAATGGCGAATTGGTGAAATCCGGAATATGACCATCGGCGGCGGCTTCTTCGCTGACGATGGGAAACGATACAGCCAGCTCACTTTCCAAGGCAGGCAGGATGATGTCCTCTGCCGCTTTGTCAGCAAGGGTTACGGGCGAAGAATCGCCTTTGATCTCTACATCGAAATCGGTTGCGTAGATCGTCAGGATTTCAGCGCCTGCACGCCTTGTAATAGCAGCGACCTGCTTCATCAGGTCCAGATCAACTGAAATGCTCAATGTTTCCCCCTGGAATAGTCGATAAAATGAGGTGTAATGTCGTGCGCCGCACGTTCTGCTTAGACACGTTGTAAGTCAACAGAATTCCTAGTGTTTATCAGGCGTTTCGCTGATCAAAGGCCAGATCGATGTAGGATCTTCCAGATCGGATTGTTTCACGTCGCCCGTGATAAACCGGTGTGCGGTAAACGTCTCTGACCAATGTTCAGCACTCATGCCCGCTTTTACCTTCAACCGGTTCAAAAAATCCGCCGGTTCTGGTAGCTGTTCCCACACCGATGGCAGGAAGAGGGCTCGTTTCCCACTATCACCAATAACGAGACCATCCGTACCAGGGCGAAGTTGCTTCAACAAATCAGCTTCATTCGCAATGGTCATAGGCGATTGCGGACTGAGGACTGATATGGACAGGTCGATGTCGCTAATTTCGTTGGTTTGCAATGGTGGGAAACGTGGATCTTCCAAGGCGGCTCTGTACGCATTAAAGGCGATGTCTTTAATTAGCGGTTGATGTGCTTCCGGCGATCCAATACAGCCACGTAACTGATTATCCTTGTGCAACGTAACAAAACAGGCACCGGTTTCCCGCAAAATCACCGGAAAACTATTTAAATTAACGGAAATAAGGTTATGTTTTGCTAATCCATGTTCAATGCTGGCACCGGCAATTTTTAGAAATGTGGCGCCGAATTCTTTCAGTATCGCCTTGGTTCTGGCTTCGAAGTTTGTGTTGGCTGGCCCCGTGATTGCATGGCCCAGCTCGTGAAATGCCCACGCGCCATACCCCACCACGCGATCTTTGGTCCCGGCAGTATCGCCTGAGTTTTTGAGATCAATGGTTTCCACGCGCAAGCTACGACGGCGGGCTGTGGTGAGCAGCCCTTTAACCGGCACGCGCCCACAGGCCTGATCCTGACGAATGGCATCCGGATCCAGGGCTTCGATGGCTGTACAGGTTTCCCGGTCCAAATCAGACGCGGCATTGTAATCCAGAAAATGGCTGAGATCTGAGCTGATGACGATGATGGTTTCCGGTCCACCCCATAAGATATCCAGCACCTCGGCGACTTGATCATTACTGGCATCACCGACGACCAGCGGCAAGACGGTAAAATCACCCAGAACTTCCTGCAAAAACGGCAGATGGACTTCTAACGAGTGCTCTTCTGCGTGGGTTTCATCAACCACACTGACCTGGGGTAAGTGGCTAATTTCAGCAAAAGCATCCTTGTCGATGGGCACGTCACCGAGTGGCGTAGCGAAGGCGCTGGCACTGCTGGCGGCCAAACCCCGTACTGGAACCCGGTGACAGGGGCCAAGCAGAATGACCCGTGTGATGGTATCCTTGGCGGGGATCAGGCGCGCGTAGGCGCTGGCGGCAATGGCACCGGAATAAATGTAGCCTGCGTGGGGGGCAATAATGGCTTTGGGGGCAGGGGTGCCAGTGGGGGTGCCAGTGGGCGAGTCGGCGGGCGAGTCGGCGGGCAGGGTGACGTTGGCTAAATAACCGCGCACCACGGTGCCCAGTTCGGCACTTGATTCAGGGTAAAATGTCCCGGCGACGGCGGGGCTACGCACTGCATTCATTGAAACGGCTCCTGCGTTATTCAGTGTAACGCTTTTTAAGCCGTAGTGCAGCCCCGGACGGGGATTTACTGAAGGTACGCGGTTACTGGATGGCTTTCGTTGAATAGAATGCCCAGATCGCTTTCATCAATCCATACCACTTGGCCACAAAGCTGGTCGAAGTTCGGGATGTTCAGGTGGATTTCGGAGCCTTCGGTGATTTGCAGATAACCAGGCTCTACCAGTAGCCTGACTTTGGCACCGCAATCAGTGAGGTTGTCAATTGAACAAGCTACAAATGCACCATCGCCGGTGACACTGCCTTTAATGTCCGCAGGAATGCGTTGGAAGTACCGTTTCTCTATAGGCTTTAGTGCATGGGCCATCAATTGGCTCCCTGATTATAAAGTGCCGCGTTATGGCAATTATAATAGGGCAGGGGATGGTATTATGCTGTGACGCGCGTCACTCGAGTAAAGAAAATTGCAAACATGCGCGCAAATAGATTAATAAATCGTTTAACTTAATAGCAGTGCTGCGTTTTACGGCAACAACATGAAGATGAAATCGTTACATCGGCCCGCGCCATAGCCAAATGAAGGCGGCTCTCCAACGCTTTAGCTTCTGTGTCACGGCCCAGTCGCTTCAGGCATTCCGTATAGCCATGCAGCGCCCAGACGTTTTCTGGATGCTGGCAACACCGGGGCAGCGTATCAGCAAAGCCCAGATCGGCTTCGTAGGCCTCGGCGGCCTGCTCAACCAACCCCTGTTCCAGTGACAAGGCCCCCATGGCATGACGCGTGGGGTGCATCCAGTCCCAGGGTTCTGAGTAATTCAGATTGTCTTCCAGCTCGATGGCTTTGCGGAGGTGGTCGAACGCCACCTCGTAATTGCCTCGGTGGTACTCGATTTCACCCGCTTGCATGGACGTTCCCACGGCCAGTACATCCACGGCCAGATTATTGGAAAAGATCATTTCTTTGTCGATGGCTGCGATATAGGCGGCATAGGACGCGCGAAAGGCATCGGCCTCCGATACGTTACCCAATGTGGCGTGGGCAATACCCTTGGCGTAATGCAGCATGGCCGTACCCATAACGTAGAAGTCGGTATCTTCGGGGAAGGGTTCGTCCACGATTTCCTGCCACTTGCCAAAGCGCACCAGAATATGCGTCTTCATGGCGGCATAGCCTTCCAGTGATCCTTGCATATAGGGCGTGCCCGCCCGAATAACCTCATCAGGCAGTATCTCGAGGGTGCGGTCCATGGCAACCATGGCGGCCTTGAACTGGCCCAGATACATGGCGGCAAACATCTTGAGTTTCAGGTCGTGGCAACACGATATGGTGTAGAATTCTTCCGCACCGCGTAGCTCGATAACCTTGCGGTCTGCTTCAATGGCGCGGTTATTGGACATGACCGCTTCGTAGTAGTGCCCGCACAGTACATCGATGTGGCTGGCCATATGCAGCAAGTGTCCATTTTCCGGTGACAAAGAGCGAAGTTGATCGGCCGCCATCAGGGACCGTTCCGGGGTGGGTGACATTTCCCAAACGTGAATCCACAAATGAATCATGCCTGCATGGGGCGGCAAATTCTGCCGCTCAACCAGATCCATGCCGTGGCTCAGGACATCAATGATCTCTTCGGTGTCTGCATTTTCGGCCGGTACGCCACCATGCACATCCCACAGCATCCATGGGGTGCGGTTCATCAAGGATTCTGCTGTGAGCGTTATGACGTCCAGATCGTCGGGGAACCCGGTATAGACCTGACGCATGGCATCAGCGTAATCATCGGTCCACTGGCAAAAAATTTCATGTTCGACCAGGTCCGGCGATTGATGACGTTTCGAAAGCGCGTTGATCAGGGCCTGTTCGGGTGCAGAAGCCTTGGCACTGGCATCTATCGCCTTTTGTACCGTGGCAAAACAGAATGCTTCCGTCTCGGCCAGCTCATTGCGCTCAAACCATTCCCACGGTTTGTTGTAAAAAGGCCCACTGGCATAAGCGACGCCCCAATGGGCCATGGCACAACCCGGATCGTGCTCAAGGGCGTTCTTGAAACACCGCACAGCTTCTTCGTGATGAAAGCCATAACACCAGAGCAAACCACGGTCGAACCAGACCTGTGCTTGGGGGGATGTGGTGGTGATGGGGTGACTATAGGTACCTAAATCAAAATAATCGTCCACGTGCCTAGTGTCTCGCTGCTAGAATTGAGGCCCTTGTGTAAACTCTATAATTTTCAGCCGTCTTTGCAAAGCGGCGTGTTCGCGGCGCACGTATCCACTACAGTGTGATTCTCAGGTTCAATGGATCAAGGTATTTGGCCATCATGGAAGAGTGGGGCTGGATCGCGCTAAGCCTGTTTGCGGTTGTAATGCAAACAATGCGAACGGCGGCGCAGAAACACATCACCAAACATCTGGACGCTATTGGTGCGACCATGGTGCGGTTTGTGTGTGGCCTGCCGTTTGCCGCAGCATTTCTGGCTATTGTGATGGTGCAGGGGGATTTGGACCTGCCGCCGTTCAATCAGGACTTCGTTGTCTTCTCAACGGTGGCAGCGATCATGCAGATCGTGGCGACGGTGTTATTGATCTATCTGTTTAGTTTGCGGAATTTCGCGGTGGGTACAACCTATGCCCGGACCGAAGCATTTCTAACCGCGTTGGTGGGGTCACTATTTTTTGGTGAGATGATCACCGTTGGTGGTTGGGCCTCAATCATGCTCAGCGTAGCCGGTGTGCTGGTTTTGACCATTGCCAGAACCGACGCACTCGAAGGCGGCACTATATTTGCCCGCCTGTGGAGCAAGTCTGCGCTTGTGGGATTGGGGGCCGGCCTGGCCTTTGCTATCTGCTCATTGTCGTTACGCCGGGCATCGCTGTCATTCGGTCATGACAGTTATCTGTTCACCGCTGGCATGGTGCTGGTTTCCATGATTGTGATCCAGATTACCATCACCGGGGCCTATATGATGGTTAAGTCGCGTCATCAGTTCGCGGTGATTGTACGCCAGTGGAAATTGTCGTGGTTTATCGGACTTACGTCTGCGCTGGGATCCATCGGCTGGTTCGTCGCCATGACGCTGGAGCGGGCGTCCTACGTAAAAGCATTTGGGCAAATCGAATTTTTGTTCGCACTGCTGATCTCCACCTTTTTCTTTCGGGAGAAAACGTCAGCCATGGAACTGTTCGGTATGATCCTGGTGGCGAGTGGCATTGGCCTGCTGCTTATCTGGGGCTAAATAAAGGCATAGACGATGACAGAACGCGAACGCCTGCGCGCGCAATATATAGAAGGCTGGTACCAGCTGGATGACGAGGCACTGGTATCGGCCGTGGCGGTTGATTTTGTGTTTGATGATCCGGCCGAGCCAATACTGGTAACCAAAGAGATGTTACCGGCTTATATGCTGCGTTGGGATGCGCGCATGAAACAGTTGGGTGGTGATAATGAGTGGCTGCTCACCGATGAAGTACGGGAAGACAAGGACGGCGTGCTCACTGATTGGGAAACATGGGAGGTTCTGGGCACGGGCATGCGTGGTATGGCGGTGGTTAAAACCCGCGATGACGGGGTGTTTCTGGAACGCATCAGTTATGTGCCAGTTCGGGGGCACTCGTTGCTCTAACCGCTATATGCCATGATCTCATCAGGGCTTTTGTTGCGGAGTTCATCGCGCCAGTCCGAGAACGAGATAATCTGATCAATCCTTTCGCCATCATCAGAGGCAGGCATCCTCAGAGATATCTGGGTGTGAGGGATATTATTTTCTACGGTCTGTAATACATAGAAAGACCCGGTTGCCTGTTTCTGTTCAACAACCTTATTGTACTGCTTAATGACCTGATTTCGAGTGGCCAGTGAACGGATTTCGTTTACGGATTTCCCAGTCATATCCACCTGGTGCATGGCCGCATTCGCGGTTCCCCAAAACCGGTATGTGTAATCCGTGGGCGCGCCTTCCGTGTTGTAGTGAACGTCAACCACCTGAAAATAGGGTATGAGATTGGTCGGCAATGCCATCCAGTCCCACTCCCGCCAAGTGGGTGCCCATCGATCAGCTTTGAGATTGAGCCAATAAGCGTAGCAAGCCTGATAGGCTGGATCGTCAAAACTCATGGGAAGTTGACCGGTATCAACGTCCTCGACCATTTTTGTTCCTTGAATAATTGCCCAGTATTACATGTTGGTAGGGCCGACCGAATGCCCAAGGCCTTTTTGTATATTTTTACCGGATTGCAGAAAATAAACGCACGCCGAAAATATGCATGGCAAAGGATATGGTGGCACCAATCGTCATGATGATCACCAGGGGGGCGGCTGTATCAACCAGCAAACTACCGACCAGCATGGTTGAGCCCGCACCGAAAGCCATCTGGGTAAAGCCACTGATCCCTGACGCCGCACCGGCCAGTCGGGTATCCACGCTGATCGCACCGGCGATGCCGTTGGGGATGGAGACACCATTGCCAAGCGCAATGATTCCCATACTGCCAAACAGGCTGATGGGCCCCCACACATCATACAGATAAAACACGCCCAGCGCCCAGGCCGCCATCACAGATATACCGGTTCCTAAAAGAACCATGCGATCCGTGCCCATACGGGTGGATAGACGCGCAGCGGTGAAATTTCCAATCATGTAGCATGCCGACACGAACAGAAAATAATAACCGAACGTGGATGGCGGATAGCCCATCAACTGAACCACCACAAAGGGCGCGCCGCCCAAGAAGGCAAAGAATGTGGCAGATGAAAAGCTGAGTTGCAGCGTATAGCCATAGAAGGCGGGAATCTTCAATAACCCCAGGATACTGATGTGCGCCTCAGCCACTGCCTTGCGTCGTTCAGGCCCATGCGTTTCGGCCAGCACGAAAAGGCAACCGAGCATAACAAGGGCACCAAACACCAGCACAAACACGAAGCTGTAACGCCACCCCACCCATTCATCCAGTGTACCACCGATGGTGGGGGCCAGCATGGGGGCCACAACCATGGCCATGGTGATATAGGCAATCATGCTGGCCGACCGTTCTCGGTCAAACATGTCGCGAACCATGGCCCGGCCCAACACCACCCCGGCGCATCCGCCTACGGCTTGCAAAACGCGCCCGCCAATCAGCACGCCGATGGTGGGTGCGGTGGCACACACCACACTGCCCACAAGGAAGATGCCGAGCCCCACCAACATGGGCCGTCTGCGCCCGAACCGGTCGGACAAAGGGCCATACACAAGTTGGGCGATGGCCAGTCCGGCCAGATACAGCGACAGGGTGAGTTGAACCATGGCATAGGTCGTATCTAAATCAGCCACCAACCCCGGCATGGACGGCAAAAATATGTTGATGGTCAACGGCCCCACAGCGGTGACCGCGATTAAAATAGCCAGTGGTGGTTTTTCGGGCATCAAAGACATTGGGGGGCGAGCCTACTACGAGAATAATCACAAAGAATTAGCAGGGTTCCAGCGTGATAAACAGAACCTCATTTGTGGGTCCTGAAAAATAAAGCCAATGAGTGGATAGTGCGTATTGATAATCATCGGTATGGCCTTGATTTTAGTGTGGTTTTTACGGTGATGAGTCCATTTGAAATGCGCTAGACAAGAGTTTATAGTCTAGCGTACTTACCGGGTTCGGGGAAATTCCAGGTAGAGGATAGAGCACACGATGTACGGTAACGTTTTAATCGTCGATGACAGTAAAGTGTCACGAATGATCACCAAGAAAATTGTTTTGGAGATTTCACCAAATATTTCTATTTTAGAGGCTGCAAGCGGTGACGAAGCCTTGGAGCTATTGAAGTCCAACGAACCAGAGGCGGCAATTCTTGATTTTCATATGCCCGGCCTTACGGGCCTAGAATTGGCTGAGAAATTGAAAGACCTGATGCCAAATCTTGTCATTACGATGCTGACGGCCAATATTCAAAACGAGATAAAAGCCCAGGCCGAAGCGCTTGGTGTTGGATATTTAACCAAGCCTGCCAAAAAAGAAGATCTCGAAACATTCTTGATGAACTGATGTATCAGCATGGCAACATTATCAGAACTTGAGCACGACTCCCTGACCGAAATCACCAACATGGCTGTGGGGCGTGCGGCGGGTGTCCTAAATGAGATGATTGGCTATGAGGTAGGCCTCTGTCCGTCGTCATATAAATTGGAACACGTAGCGGCCTAATCTAAGAGAGGATCTGGCTCATCTGATTGTTAATATTAAGCGGCGTGTTTGCGGTATTGCAAGCGCCGGGTCTCCATG
>JABJGO010000011.1 GCA_018662225.1 Rhodospirillales bacterium
CGAACAGAGCAGCAGAGCAGACCGGGTCAGTTGCATACGGGGATGTCTGGTTTTCATGACCTCGAATGTCTTCGGGCCCAACAACAGCGCGATAATGACGAAATGGAAGGTGTACCGAGCCCACGTAATCTGGATGACGTCGTAGGTATCACCCAACAGCTTCACCAGCGTGTTGGTACACACAAAAACTAACGTCGCGGCAATCATCCATGAAATGGCGCGTGTTGATGATGACCCGGTGGGTACAGTCATGCTTACCCGACTTTTTGAATAATGTAGCTATAGACGCCATCTTGTTCGTTGGATTCAACTAACGTATGCCCGGTGGTGTTACAAAAGTGCGGGATGTCGATGTAAGACGCGGGATCGGTGGCTATCACAGTGATCTGTTCACCGGGGGTCATATCACCCATAGCCTTCCGCGTCTTTAGGACGGGGATTGGGCAATTGAAACCGCGTGCATCGAGTGTCTGGGACATGGGAAACCTGTATAAGCATATGTGATTGAAGCTCTAGCACTCAACGCCGTTACGATCAAATAATGTCTACACAATTTGGTTGTTTAAGCGTTTTGCGGGTGTAATCTTCTGCTAGAAACAGACCGTTTGAATACAGGAGATGTCATGAGTAATGGATTGGAAAACAAGAGGGTACTGGTCACGGCTGGCGCATCGGGAATCGGGGCGGCTGCGGCGGCGCAGTTTCTGGCATCAGGTAGCCGGGTTCATATCTGTGATGTGAATGAGGCCGCTATCGACAGTTTCCTTAAGACCAATCCAGGGGCAACGGCCTCTATTGCCGATGTGTCTGATGAGTCTGCTGTGGCATCCCTTTTTGATACGGTTAAGCAGGAATTGGGCGGGTTGGATATTCTGATTAACAACGCCGGCATTGCGGGGCCAACGGCTTTCACGGAAGACATTGATTATGCCGACTGGCAGAAATGTATGGATGTAAACCTGGGCGGCGCTTTCCTGTGCGCCCGTCAGGCGATCCCCATGTTGAAGGAATCCAAAGGCGGTTCCATCATTAACCTGTCATCCACGGCCGGCCTGTTCGGGTTTCCCGGTCGGGCACCGTATGCTTGCGCTAAGTGGGCCATTATCGGTTTCACCAAAACCCTGGCCATGGAATTGGGCGGGGACGGTATCCGTTGTAATGCTATTTGTCCGGGCTCGGTTGAGGGCGATCGTATGGACCGGGTTATTGCGGCTGAGCACAAAAACACAGGGATGAGTGAAGCAGATATCAGAACGGCGTATACATCGTCTTCATCCATGAAGACGTTTGTGAGCGCGGGTGATATTGCATCGGCTATGATCTTCTTGTGTTCGGACGCGGGATCGAAGGTATCTGGTCAGGCCTTGCCTGTGGACGGCCACTCAGAATCAATCAGCTAATACTGCCGCGAGCGCAACCGATACAGGTCGGTGTGGACGGGTCATTGTCCAGGCGTTTGGTCTCGACTTCATCGCCACAGGTTACACAATAGCCGAACTCGCCCTCTTTCATGCGGTCCATAGCCGTTTCCACGCGGGTGATCTCTAAATCCCGGCGCCGATCGGTTTCCAGTGCCATAGCCTGGACCTGCAAGGCGTCCATGCGGGACAGGCGGCCGGTGGCGGTTTGGTCCAGGGCAACCGGTTCTCGTGACTCCGCTGATTGCGCCTGAACCGCTTCCAGCTCTTTCAGACGTTTATCAAGAGCCTTTTTGTAGGCTTTCAGGGCTTTTTTATCCAAATCGTTCATTCAATGAGTCTAGTGCGCAGACCTTAATATTCCTATTAAATTTTCTCCAGACCACACCATTCGGCAATAAACAGGGCAATGGAGCCCGTTACACGCTTGGTGGACGCCAGTGAGACGCGCTCGTCGATTCCATGGATGTTCTCTGATACAGGGCCATAAACCAGACACGGGCAGTCGCCATAAAGCACGAACACCCGCCCATCCAGATAGCCGGGCGTGGTGAAAGTCTCCAGGCTTGAGCCAAAGCTCTTGGCGTGCGCGCGACCTAGGGCGGCTTCAGCGTCGCTGCCTTCTTCCAGCACGTAGCCTTCGGCAAAGAACCCGGTGTATTCCACATCAGGTGGATTGTTGGCGAGGGTGGAATCAGCTTGGGCGGCTTCACGAAGGCAGTTTTCGATCTCAATGGCCGCATCACGAGGGTCTACGCCGGGATAGATGGCAATGCGCACATCAAACCAGCACCATGCCGGCACCATGGACGGCCAGTCGCCACCCTGAATTTGACCGAACACCACATTGATGGGGTGATCCAGGTCTTCAAAATAGCGGTGGGAATCCTTTTCGGCGTTCCAGCGTTCGCCCAACTGACGCAAAGATTCCATCAGAGTGTAAGCACCGGTAATGGCGCTGAACCCACTGCCCGCCACGCGGGTGTGAACAGGGTGTCCACGCAGATGGACACGAAACCAGATCACGCCTGTATTGGCGCGCACCAGTTTGTCATCTTCCGGTTCCGGGATAATGGCGGCGTCTGCATTGTATCCACGAACAAGACACGAGAGTGCCCCATTGCCGGTACATTCCTCTTCGGTAACCGATTGGATATACGTTGTCGCAGCGGGCTGGTAACCTAAGCTCTTCAATGCATCCAGCGCCGCAATATTGGCGACCAGTCCGGCTTTCATATCGGCACCACCCCGACCATACAACCAGTCACCGTCAATCCATGGATCAAACGGTGGGCGCGTCCACATATCCGCAGGACCTGTGGGCACCACGTCCACGTGACCGTTGAGGATCAGGGATTTGCCTTTTTCTGCGCGAGGTCGGTGTGTTGCGACCACGTTGATGGCGTTGCTGTAATCCACAGTGACCGGCGAGAACCCCGGATGCTGATCGATTTCCGATACATCAATGGCCCAGCGGTCCATGGTGTATCCACGCATCGACAATTCACCATAAAGATAATCCTGCGCCGTGTGTTCCTGCCCACGCAGAGATGGATAGCGGATCAAATCTTGGGTGAAGGTGGTTTGCGCCTCAAACCCAGAATCAACGGCGGCTAGAATGTCAGCGGCAAGTTTATCGTTCAAATTATCGGACATCATGCAGCGTCCCTTTTAAGCGGCAGGGTGATACAACGGATGGCACCGCCCCAGTATCCAATGTCCTCACAGGTGGTGGAGATGGGCTCAATTCCGTGTTTGTACAGCTCATCCATTACCCGGTTGTGCTGTGGGTTAATCATATAGCGGCTATCATCCAGACTAACCCCAACGGTGGCATGGCCGTTCATTTCCTGTTCGGTGATTTCAATCACGTCCCAGTTTTTCAGCGGTTCAGGCAATCCATCTGCCAACGCTGGTGTATGGGTCATCAACAACCCTTCACGCAACAAGCACATGATGCCAAGGCCGTGCAATATGTCGCCTTTGATGGGCATCGGATGCACATTATAGCCATAAGGCTCAATATAGCGTTTCAGCCAGTTGATACCCGCTTGATTACTACACAGGCTACCCATACCGACGATCAGCTCATTGCCCGATATCATGATGTCGCCGCCTTCCAGGAACGGTCCCGGTCCTTCACCCGATGGCGTCCAGGGCTGAGCCGCCGGCATGGCCACGTGATGGGCGTCCGGGTCGGCCTCGATCATGGGCATGACCAGATCCCGAATGGGGAACACTTCTTTCCGTCGGTATGCGCGCCGGATGTTCACTTCTAAAAAATGGTTGCCGATAACAAATACCGGATCGGCGGGGTAGAGCAGGGAATGCCCTTCCTGCAACGTATCCAGATATTTGGTTTCTTCTTCGGTGTACGGACGGACCCGGTGGACGGTAATGCCATTGTCTTCATAGGTCTTGGCGATTCCTTCCATTTGCTCTTTTGTGCGTTCCCAGCGTTCCGGGAAGGCCTCTTTAATGGAAAGTGGGCGATTGCCGGTCTCCTCCAACGCATCGCGAAGCTCATCGTTGTAGTGGTTCAAATCCTTGCTGAACGGTGGCAGGGTCAAATCGTCAGGGATTCCGACGATAACCTCGTGAAGTTTACCAAAGTCGCTGTGGCTACCAAAATTGGGCATGTTCATTCCTGATTTTGCGATGGCTTGTCATTTTTTATACGCCGAAACACATTCTTTGACCATAACCCGATTGCGGGATGCATGCGGGGTGTTCACGTTAGCTTGATGGCAAACCTGGCGCCAACTATTGCGGAAAACAGTGATTCGATGCCACAATTAAGGGCATAGACGTGTTGTAACCCATTTAGGCGGCTTCAAGCTGCGGGAGACACTCATGATCCGATTTATTCTTACATCTATCGTTGTGGCATTTCTGATTGTGGTAAACATGCCGTCAGCAAGTGCGGCCCCACAAGTGTTGGCTGTTCTGTCTACCGGCAATGGGGCGGCGCTCACCTGTGAGGATGGCCTGTGCACCGCTAGTCTCAGCACCTATTGCCTGCAACAACATCGCAGCCCACCTGATATGGGCGCGCCTTATCATGCGGCAAACCCAACCAGCTTTACACTGGTGCTCAACATGCCGGGTGGCACGGTCAAATCCATACTGGCACCCAGCATGTTGACCTACAAAGCTGAACGTGATTACAAATCCGTCGAAGCCGCCATATCCGAGCAGGCGTTATCAGATTTGGGTGCAGTATCGGCCCGTTTGATGATCGGATCGAAGGCCTCGTTGATCCCGAACCCTGTGGAGGGCGATCTGAACCCGCTGTCCGCAGCCGAAATTGCCCTGGCGACCGGTCCGTCGCGCATGATGGGGGCCAGGCTCGTCGACGGCTCTGAAGAAGCCCAGTCCGCCCGGGCGCTTGGTGTGATCTTGCGTGCCATCCCCGCATGGCACGGTTGGCCACAGACCACGCGTGAGGGCCTGTGGGAGAAGATCGAAGATATTGCCCGGAAAGAAAACGTTCAGGGTGAGGACTATTCGCTGATGCAATCTCAGTTCAATGCCTGCGCAGATTCATACGAAAATCGTAAGTACTTTGGGATCGGCTATTGTATCCTCAAACAGCACGACAAAGAGATTCTGAAGTTGAACAAGACCTATTGGGATTCTCAAGCCGGTAGCTAGAGCAAAACCCGAACAAATTATCTCAATTTATGACGGTGGCTTTGCGTCATATAAGTCAGGACAGCATGGATTCCTCAAACGGATACGATGACAGCATTTCGTAACCGTCGTCGGTGATCAGGATCTGTTCTTCCAGCTTGATCGATTCCTTGCCGCCTTGCGTACCGATCAGGGATTCGATGCAGATACACATACCGGTTCGCAAATGGCCCGGATAGCCTTTGCCCGCGTCCCAGTCGATCTGATGGACCAGCGACGGAAATTCGTCACATAACCCCACACCATGACCAATGCAGCCGTAACGGTTGTTGATGAACTCGTCCGGAATTTTCCAGGCTTTCTCAGTCACTTCTTGAAACGATATGCCGTCTTTCATGAGGGTCAGATTATGTTGAATTTGCTCATAGGCGGCCTGATACAGGCGCTTTTGCTCGTCATTGGGTTTCACGTCACCACAAACCCAGGATCGCGACAGATCGGCGCAGTATCCATACGGCCCGATCAAATCTGTATCGAAGCTGACCATTTCGCCTTCTTCGATAACCCGCATGCTGCATTCACGGAACCACGGGTTGGTGCGTTGCCCGGATGATAACAAACGGGTCTCAATCCATTCCCCGCCCAGTTCAATATTCTTGGCGTGGAGTTTCGACCACAGGGCGTTTTCTGTCATGCCGGGTTCCATCGCCTCATGCATGGCTTTCATGCCCAACTCGCAAACATCAATAGCGTGTTTCATGAGCGCGATTTCGCCATCGGATTTGATCTCGCGGGCGTTTTCCATCAGCTCGAACCCGTCGAATATCTCAAACCCGTGGGCCTGAATGGCGGCGATGCCTTCATAGGCCATCCGGTCAATAGCAATCCGCATATTGCCGCCATTGTGGGTGTTGATCAGATCAGCCATTTCCGCTGCCCACCCTTTGGCTTTTTCCTTGTAGTTGCAACCAGCAGAAAAATAAAAGAATGGTTTGTTCGGTCGGACTTCATCGACGGTGGGCACATCTTCGGACAGGTGCTCGTAGGCGCCGTATTCAAAGACTGTTACAGGTCCTTCTACGGGGACGTATACATAACGGGTTTCATTGTGCGTGCACCACAGCTGCATATTGGTCACGTCCGTGGCGTAACGTGTGTTCAGCTGATCATACAGAATGACCCCTGCGTAATCCCTCTCGCGCAGTGCCTTGCGAACGCATTCCAAGCGGTACAGTCGCACGGTATCAAGATCGGTGGGTGGCACGGTGTATTCCATAGCACCGTGCTGACGATTGACATGTTTAGCGACCACGTGGCCCAAGCTGATATCTGGCATTTATCGTATCCCTAAAGCTGCTGGCCCCTGGAAAAGGGACCTCTTGATGATATTACATTGACCGGATTAGGTTCAGGCATCAAACGAATTACATTTCATGTATGACGAATTAATTCGTTAGAGTGATTAACCATTAAGTAGGCTGTCGCGGGCGAAAGGTGAGCCGTGATGCCGTGGCGCGGAATGACGTTGCAACCAGAAAAATACCGCCATACAGTGTGATCACATTGGTGCTCGCGTTTCGTAAGGTTTAGATGATGTCCGACAATGATAGTGTCGATAGGGTTGGTGAGGCCCTTCGACTTGAATTTGTAGAAGATTTCCAAGATAGAATCATTGTCATGGAACGCTGCCTCCAAACGGTTGGCGAAGGTGAGCAGGCACGAGGCGAGGCGTTGAATGAGTTTCGGCGTGAATTGCACAATATCAAGGGAACCGGCGGCGCTTTTGGATTTCCTTCCTTGTCGTTGATTTGCCACCGGTTTGAAGAATGTTTGCTGCACCTGCCGCTCATCATGTTCGGAACCTCACGCATTGTTTTGTTGTACCTCAATGAATTAAAGAAAATTGCGAATGCAGAGATTGACCCCAGCGATAAAGAGTGCGGGGAAATATTGCGATCGCTTCCCTTAATTGGGGAATTTCCCTATGATGAAGTGTATTAGTTCCGACTTGATCTGACACCGCACCCTTGAACGGGTGAGGGTTACCGGTTTTGATGGTGGTGCAAAACCAACCATCGAAACACAAACGAAAGGTAACCCTCATGTTACAGAGTAATCAAAAAATCATCCGTC
>JABJGO010000101.1 GCA_018662225.1 Rhodospirillales bacterium
AAGGGAAAGGATCAAACTGAAAACAATGGAGGCCCGGCGCTTGCAATACCGCAAATACGCCGCTTAAAGTAACAAACCAGATGAACCAGATCCTCCTTTAGATCAGACCGCTCTGTGTTCCAATTTATATGACGACGGACAATAAGCGCTCAAACAGAGCTTCATCTCGTCAGTGTATCTTGCCCCGTTTTCAATCCAACATGAATGATCTGATCCATGCATGAAAAGCATGAACGCCGTGTTCGCTCAGGCCGGTACGTTCAGCATCAACCATCAATCGCCCCTGATGATAGGCCCGTGATCGCAGGCCACGCTGGACACCCTCGCATAGTTCGATGTCCTCGGGACTTAGTTCGTCACTGAAATAGTGAACCCCGGCCTTGGTTGCTTCATCCAGCTCAGTGGTTGGCGCGTAGTAGGATGTCACCAGCGTACAGGTTTCCGGCCCGGTTGGGCGGGTATAAAACAAGCTTAGTGCGTTTACACCGGGGAACAGGACAAACCCCATATCTGGAAACAGATGAATTGTAATGAAATCGTTTCCGCCACCCAGGTTGCGTGGCTCGGTCCATTGAAAGGCTGAATTATCTGGCCGTCCTGCCGGGCTGATGAATTCGGTCCACACATCATGGGTTCGAATTTTTGACTCGTGTTCCTCAGAACTGACAAGGTCTGCGAATTTTTTGTGCTCAGGGCCCGACAGGGTCAGGTGGTAGTTTTCGATAAAATTATCGATAATCACCTTCCAGTTGGTTTTTACGTCGAAGTCCGAACGCGCGACCAGGCTATAATCCTCAAGGCCCGTACATTCTCGGTTAAGCAGGTCATCCAGCCCGACGGCCTGCGCGCCCAGTGACGGCGCGTCTATATTCAGGCTGATAAAAATAAAACCACATAGTTCCTCAACGCGCACAGGTGTAAGAGAGAAATCTTCCTTGTTGAAGTTCTTTACCCGCTCGCAACGACTCGCCCCACGCAAGGTACCGTCATGGTTAAATGTCCACGAATGATAAGGGCAGGAAATACCCGAGGGCTTGTTCCCTGATGATCCTGGCTTGACCAATTGTGATGCCCGGTGGGGGCAAACGTTATAGAAGGCACGAATGGTCTCATCCTTATCACGAATGATCAGGATACTTTCGTTGTCTAAACCGAGAGTGACATAGTCTCCCGTATGGGGGATTTCGGTTCGGTGGCAAGCAAATCGCCAGCTTTGAGCAAACACCCGGCTTTGTTCAGAGCGAAACAATGCTTCATCATAATAGTAAGGCGCCGCCAGCGTGTAGGAGACTTCTGGATCAGAAGAAAACCGATCCTCCGTCGCGGCTAGTCTAATATTTGTTTCAGACATAGTGTTGCTCATTCCCATTAACAGGCTCACCCCCGCAAGCGATCCTCAGATTGCTCATGACGTTAGCCACATTCTATTCCCAATGGAAGATATTCTATTGTCGCAAGAGAATCTGCACGCATTGAAACACAGTCGCAAACCATGTTAGTGTTCGGCGACTTTGATGGCATTGATTTACGCGCCACTGTACCTAATTACAGACAGTACAATCTGCATTTATTTCGTTTGGAGATGCCACAAATTGTTACTCAAATCCTTGATATTCTGTTTTATGCTAACGGTGCTCATTACCAAACCAGCCTATGCCTACCTGGACCCTGGAACAGGCAGTATTCTGCTGCAAGCGCTCATCGGCGGCGTTGCCGCATGTGCGTTATTCGGACGATCTATTCTCAAAAAATGGACAACCTTTTTTGAGAACCTTCGATCTAAAAATTCAGATAAACAGTAACGCCACATGGAACAGCAACCCGATTGGGGCTCATTTCGCGACCCTGGCGGACATGTCTATATTGCACAAGATCATGTTTATCGCACGGTCCTGAAAAGCAAATCCGCCATCTATGAAGCTTGTCGAAAAGCCGATATTTATAATCACTTTTGTGACGAAGGTTTATTACTTCCAGTGCAAGAGTGCTCTGTTGAGGAACTTTCTGAGAGCCATCGAAGCGAAGACATCAGCTATCTGCTAAAACACCCGCGTCTGGATTTCATCTCGTATCCATATGAGTGGACATTTGCGGCCCACAAAAGTGCGGCCTTGCTCCATCTTGATTTGCATATCGCTTTATTGGAAACAGGCTTCACGCTCTGCGACGCGACGGCGTACAATGTGCAGTTTCTGGGAACAAAGCCTGTTTTCATCGATCATCTGTCCATAGAGCCTTATAACGAAGGCGAGATTTGGAGTGGCCACCACCAGTTTTGCATGCAGTTTCTAAACCCCTTGATCATGTGGAGCAAAGTTGGCGTGGCACCTAATGATTGGTTCAGGGGAAGCCTGGAAGGCATTGCCCCGGAAGCTCTTTCGAAAATTCTCCCCTTATGGCAAAAAAAATCATGGACGGTCTTCAGCCATGTTGTCTTGCAATCACTTCTGAAGAAGAAATCAATTGCTCGCGGAACGGCAAATAGAGTGGCGAGAAATACAACATTATCAAAAAATGCATTCACCGCTATTTTGCTGGGGTTGCGAAACTATATCGAAAACCTTACCGGCCCAAAGGACAAGACGGTATGGGAGCAATACGATCAGCATAACACATATGTGGATCAGGATATTCAGCGCAAAGAAGCTTTTGTCGCCCAGTCAGTGCAGGAGATAAAACCAGGGCTTCTTTATGATCTTGGCTGTAATACAGGCCGGTATTCTGACGTTGCCCTAAACGCCGGGGCAAAACGGGTAATCGGGTTTGACTATGATCATGCGGCCCTGGGCTTCGCCTTCGAGAGATTTTCAAAGAAGGATGCGGCCTTCACCCCCTTATATTTTGATGCCGCAAACCCATCCCCAAACCAGGGATGGGGACAAAAAGAGCGAAAAGGTTTTGAAGGCCGGGCAAAACCAGACGCCATTATTGCCCTCGCTTTTATTCACCACATTGTTATTGGCAGAAACATTCCCCTGGACAGAGCCGTCCACTGGCTTCTCTCATTGGCGCCCGCAGGCGTCATTGAATTCCCCGATAAAACGGACCCTATGGTTCAAGAGCTATTGCGCCATCGCAAGGATATATTTCCAGATTACAACGAAGCCAATTTCATCGATATACTGAGTCAGAAATCCAGCATTACCGCCAAAATAAAATTATCTGGAAACAACCGGCTCCTTGTCTCATATAGTAGACAATAAAAAGGACACGAAGTGACAAGAAAGATATTTGAAAAGCTTCGGGCCTCTAGATATTACCAGGCAAAGAATGGTGGCTTGCTGAATCTGTCCGCCGTGGCGTGTTTCGTCATTGTTCTTATCGAAAATCCGATTGTGCTGTATGAGATCGCGCCACAAGAAATGTTTGGCGTGACATTTCAGGCAATTTCGACAGCTTTTGCATTGTACTTCTTCTGCGCTGTTCTCGCGGTTTACCTTCTGTCCAAAATTGTGAACAGCCAACTGCTGTTTGTTTTCACGTCTATTTTTGTTTTTTTAGCAATTGCGACATTTGTGTATTCGCGGGGATTAGGCTTGGACGGTATCAAGTTCAGCAATTTTCAAATCCAGAATCATGGCACCATACTGTCTGAAATGTGGCAAATATTTATAGAAGCGTATTTACTCGTAATCCTCTTTATCGCGTCATTCGAAATCTCACTTAGATCCCCTTTATTCTTGCACAAAGTCATGGTGTGCATCCTGATTGTTTCCATGAGCCAGATACTGTCGGCCAGTGAGGGGCTGCTTTTTCCCGAAGACAGGCCGGTTTATGAATATGAAAATGCAGATAATTTTCATATCGAGTTAGCCAGGAACAAGCAGAATGTCCTGATTTTTGTCCTTGATGGTTTTTCTGGGGGCATTCTTCATAAGATCCGGACTGAAGCCCCCCACATTCTATCCACGTATACTGATTTCATTTGGCACAAGAATACGCTGACAACAAATAGTGGCACTTTGGGAACGCTTCCCGCCCTTATATCCGGGCATAAATATACGCCTGATCAAATCATCAAGGCAGGCGATACCAGACCTATTGATGAGATACTTGATGCAGCGTTTGAAGACGTTCCCAAACAATTTCACGACGCCGGTTACAAAGTTTCTTTTGTAAACCCGATGTTCAAGCCTCGCATTCACCCGGATTTTTATGCCTATGAAGCGTCTAACAAAGAACCGCTGCTCGACAAGGATGCGATGGACGCATTTGTGAGCAAGACACTATTGATGTTATCGGTGTTTCGGTCTTCCCCGATGTTCAGCAAACCGACTATCTATGATAAAGGGAATTGGCTCATCCATGATGTCAATGTACCGTTGTATGAGCAGAAAATAAGTCATATGGAGCTTTTGCGGCGGCTCGCCAGTGAGCAGATTGTAACAACCGACGAGCCAACATATTCCGTTATCCATTTTCTGGTACCGCATTCTCCCAGCGTTATCACGCGTTCCGGAACACTGGACTTCAAAGGCAACGGTAGATACATCCCGGAAAGCGCTTATGCTCTTGAACAGATGGGCAACATTATAACGCGCATCAGGGAGGCCGGTGACGATGTCTACAACAACACCCATATCGTGATCGCATCTGACCATGGTTCGTGGATTTATAACCCCCTGTTTGATGAGAGCTTTTCCACACGCGTAGGCTATGGCCACGAAGAACGGCTAAACCCGGGGTTTGTTCATGCGCTTCTGATGGAAAAACCGGTCGGAAGGTCTTCTGCAAAAATGCAGGTTTCCAATCTACTGATGTCAAATGCCGACATTGCGTCTCTGGTTTGTAAGGGCAAGGTTGCTTGTAAAGATGTTGATCCCACAGCAACGGTAGCCAATCGGGTTCGCACGTTGAATATCGTTGATTTAAACATCTGGCCATACCGAGGAACCTTTCAGGATTATTTGAAAGAGCAATGGACGGTTCAAAATTCAATCTTTGATGCAAACAATTGGGAAAAACAGGAAATACCATAGCGGCACCAAAAGGTATTAATTGACCAACGGAAGCAACACGCACAACGCATCCCCGGATCGGTTGCTCATCATTTAGGCCGTAAGCGGGCATGGATTTTCATACGAATCGAACCCGATATTTCAACTTTTGGCATATTGCCGTGCTGTCAGCACCGACTGGCCGTGCCAAATTTCAAAAAACTTTCGGGTGAAGCAATAGCACAGCATTCAGTCATAAACCGTTGTGGCGACTCAGCAATTGGCGCGTGCGATTCAAGCCTGACGGTAGACCGTAAAGCACCGCCAGAAATTGGCAGTTGCGCGATGATTCCAGGACCTGATAAAGAAAGAGGTATCAGGGATGCGGTCCTGGGAAACCACCATCACGCATCTGGAAACCAGATGCTCCTGATACCTCTTGGAACCCGCAGGGCTCCATGCATATCAAAGCCACCTTAACAGGCTTTCAATCCAATCCTCACCGAGTGCACCCTGGGCAGAGAAACGGCCTCGGTAGGGTTCGGGCTGATCTACATTGACGCTGGACTACCCCGAAGGGCAATTCGTTGTCATTGCGTGCCCGAATACCAACCAACGGATCCGACGCGGTCCGGAAAGAACGGCGTTCCGTTATCTGATGCCTAGCCCCCTGGAGGGCATACCCTGACACCGGATGCCTGAACCGACCCCGAAGGGTCTTGTCTTCCCACAACATCCAGCCTGCTGACTTCTCCTCAAAGAGTTGAAACCCCCAAACCAGATACCGCTTTTCAAACCGGTGCCATTGCCGAAGCAACTTAAACCGACCTAAAGAACGCGCCCCGTATCACAACGTGGCTGATACCCGGTTGCTTTCCTGATGATCGGAGAGAACTTCGTTCATCATTCCGGCAACCTGATAAAGACACCATCAACAAACACCTCAGGGGCATCTGTTGCTGACGTCCCCTTGCGCCGCGTCTTAAGCCTGCGCCACCGGTACCGAAGTACGGGTTTCGCACGGCAAAGTTACTTTGCAAGACACTTTCATGTGCCCGTGAATGATGTGCCTGTAGCTGTCCTCATTCAACGTGGATAACTCAAAAAACGGCTGTTTTCTGTGCATAACTGCCGGACTTTTGCACAATTGGCTCACACCTTTTCCACAGAACAATGCACCGCACCGCGATAGCCCATTGAAAAACAAGCGCAATAATCTCAGAAAACAAGGTGTTAGCCTTGGATCGCCCTCCACCCCGTCATCAAGGCAAGCGCACCTGTTCGCCTTACATCCAACGGTTACTTTATTCATTTAATATTTGCCCGGCTCATCAGCAAATTTTGGAGATTAAGGCACAAAAAACTGTGGTATACCAAAGGGTAAGGCAAAGTTTATTGCGCACCCATGTACCCCTGATCGTTGACTTGTTCAAACCCACGCTATACCTATTAATAGTCTTTAGTTATTTAATCGTGTTCCAACCAAGGGACGAAAGGACTGATACATGGCCGCAGCCAACAGACCGCTGTCACCGCACCTGCAAGTCTATCGTCCACAGATCACATCATTCATATCCATCATGCACCGCCTTACCGGTGTCGCCATGGCGTTTGGAACCATCCTGTTTACCTATTGGCTGGCCTCGGCCGCATACGGTGCAGAGGCGTTTGAGCGGGCGCAATCCCTGATGGGGTCATGGTTCGGCTTGGTGGTGCTGCTTGGATTCACATTTTCAATTTATTTCCATTTCGCCAACGGCATCCGGCATTTGTTCTGGGATGTGGGTAAAGGCTATGAGATGGAAACCGTGCGCAAGACCGGCTGGCTGGTCGCTATTTTTGCCATTGTCGCCACCGTCGCCACCTGGGCCACGGTTTGCCCCTGGATCGGGGGCGCATGATGGATCAGATGCGTTCTCAACTGGGTCGCGTTCGAGGCCTCGGGTCAAACAAGCATGGTGTGGGCCATTGGTGGGCCCAACGCATTACCGCCGTCGCTCTGGTGCCGCTCTCAATATGGGCTGTGGTATCGGCGGTTTCACTAACTGGCGCTGATTACACAACATTCCAGGCATGGATCAGCGAGCACGGTAATCTGGTCTTGATGCTGAGTTTCGTGGTCGCCATGTTCCACCATGCCAATCTGGGCATGCAGACAGTCATCGAGGACTACGTCCACGGTGAAGCCACCAAAATCACGCTATTGATAACCACAAAATTCATCGCCGCTATCGGCGCAATTTCATGCATTGTTGCGACGCTCAAAGTCGCATTAACGGGTTAAACCCGGGTTAGAGTTAGAGAGTCTTCAAATGGCCGCTTACGAAGTCATCGATCATAAATATGATGTCGTCATTCTGGGGGCGGGTGGTGCTGGTTTGCGCGCCACACTGGGCATGGCGGCGGCTGGTCTTAAAACAGCCTGTATCACAAAGGTATTTCCGACCCGATCACACACGGTCGCGGCCCAGGGCGGTGTTTGTGCAGCCCTCGGCAATATGGCGGAAGATCACTGGGAATGGCACATGTACGATACCGTCAAGGGATCGGACTGGCTGGGTGATCAGGATGCTATCGAATACATGTGCCGCGAAGCCGTGCCGGCTATTGTGGAACTGGAACACTTGGGCGTGCCGTTTTCGCGTAACGCCGAAGGTAAAATTTACCAGCGGCCCTTTGGTGGTCACATGCGTAATTTTGGCGAAGCCCCGGTCCAGCGTGCCTGTGCAGCAGCCGACAGAACCGGCCACGCCATCCTGCACACACTGTACCAACAGTGCCTGAAACATAACGCTGAATTCTATGTGGAATACATCGCCCTTGATCTGATCATGGGTGACGATGGCACCTGCGAAGGCCTGGTCGCCTGGAACCTGGACGACGGCACTATTCATGTATTTCGTGGTCATCAGGTTGTCATGGCAACGGGCGGTTATGGCCGCGCGTACTTCTCGTGCACGTCGGCCCACACCTGTACGGGTGATGGCAATGCCATGGTGGCCCGTGCTGGCCTGCCATTACAGGACCACGAGTTCGTGCAATTCCATCCCACCGGTATTTACGGGTCAGGCTGCCTGATTACCGAAGGTGCCCGCGGTGAAGGCGGTTACCTGACCAATTCCGAAGGCACCCGGTTCATGGAAAACTATGCGCCGACGGCCAAAGATCTGGCTAGCCGAGACGTGGTAAGCCGCGCCATGACCATGGAAATTCGCGATGGCCGAGGCGTGGGGCCAGACGGCGACCATATTCATTTGCACCTGGAACACCTGGGCGCAGAAACACTACAAAAACGACTGCCCGGTATTACGGAATCAGCCCGTATCTTTGCCGGTGTTGATGCCACCAAGGAGCCGTGTCCGGTGCTGCCCACCGTGCACTATAATATGGGCGGTATTCCGACCAATCACTTCACCGAGGCCCTGCGTCCTACCGCCGACGATCCCGATGCCACGTCACCGGGTTTGATGGCTATTGGTGAATGTGCATCCGCATCCGTGCACGGTGCCAATCGTCTGGGTACGAACTCGCTGTTGGATATTGTGGTATTTGGCCGCGCCGCCGGTATCCGTGCCAGCGAACTGATCGCACCAAACACACCGCTTCGCCCGTTCCGCGCTGGTTGTGCGGATAAGGCGCTGGATCGGTTCGATCGGTTGCGGCATGCCAAGGGCGGCACACCGACGGCTGAACTGCGCCTCGAGATGCAGCGCTCCATGCAAAACAATGCCGCCGTGTTCAGAACCAATGGTGTGCTGAAAGAAGGCTGTGAAGAAATCGACCGCATTTGGGGTGGATTGGATGATATATCGGTGACCGACACGTCGATGATCTGGAACTCTGATCTGGTGGAAAGCCTGGAGCTTGAAAACCTGATGATCTGTGCCAAGGCAACCATCTATTCCGCCGAGGCCCGTCAGGAAAGTCGTGGCGCGCACGCCCATGAAGATCACCCGGACAGAGATGATGTGAACTGGATGAAGCATACGCTGGCGTGGGTTGACGAAAACGGCAAGGTGAAACTGGATTACCGTCCGGTCCACACCTACACACTGACCGATGAGGTTGACTACATTGAACCCAAAGCCCGTGTTTATTAATTAGGGCCGCGAGTAGCAAATAGGAACGACTATGGTTGAATTTACACTCCCGGCCAATTCACGCCCCACCAAGGGCAAGGCGCACCCGGCGGAAAGCGGTGCCACGAATGTGCGCACGTTCCACGTTTACCGATTTGACCCCGATAGCGGCAACAACCCGCGTATCGACACGTTCGATCTGGATTTGGACAAATGCGGCCCCATGGTTCTGGACGCGCTGATCAAGATCAAAAACGAAGTTGACCCAACCCTCACATTCCGGCGTTCATGCCGCGAAGGCGTATGTGGTTCGTGCTCGTTCAACATCGATGGCACCAATACCATCGCCTGTACCAAACCGATTGAGGAAATCAAGGGCGATGTAAAAATCTACCCCCTGCCCCATATGCCGGTGGTCAAGGATCTGGTGTGCGATTTAAACCAGCCCTATGCCCAGTACGCAGCCATGGAGCCGTGGATCAAAACCGACACGCCTGCGCCTAACCGCGAACGCCTGCAATCGGAAGAAGAACGCGAAAAGCTCGACGGCCTGTGGGAATGCATCCTGTGCTTCTGCTGCCAGACAAGTTGCCCCAGTTACTGGTGGAATGGTGATCGCTATATGGGACCGGCGGTCCTGTTACAGGCCAATCGCTGGATTCAAGACAGCCGCGACGAAGCCACTGGCGAACGTCTGGACGAATTGGATGATCCATTCCGTCTGTATCGCTGTCACACCATTATGAACTGCTCAAATACCTGCCCCAAAAACCTCAATCCGGGCCGGGCTATTGGCGAGATTAAGGAAGCCCTCGCCAAGCGCCAATAGGCAATAAGCAGTAGGCAAAACGCTCCCCTACAAGTCAGCACATTCCTCAATCGGGGATAACCGCCATATACGTACCAGAACATTTCAGACAATCTGATCAGGCCGTTCAGCTGGACCTGATCCGTGATTACCCTTTCGGCTTGCTGGTTTCCGGTACGGGTGAGGATATGACCGCGACGCACATGCCGTTTGTACTGGATAGCGATGCGGGCACGCCTGCGTTGCTCGGTCACATGGCCCGCGCCAATGATCAGTGGCGCGCCTTCGATGGCAGCACGACCGTTATGGCGGTCTTTCAGGGCGCGCATGCCTATGTCTCACCAAACTGGTACGCCACGCCCGGTCGGGTACCCACCTGGAATTATTCGGCCGTGCATGTTTATGGGATGGCCGAGGTCATTGATGATCCTGATCAGGTGGCAGGGGTATTAAGCCAAATGGTGACAACGTTCGAAAATCCGTCCACCGGTGACTGGTCCATGGACAACCTGAAACCCGAATCGCTTTCGGCCATGATGCGGGGTATCGTGGTGTTTCGCATCCCCATTGCCCGCATCGATGGCAAACAGAAGTTGTCGCAAGACAAGACGCCGGAAGATGTTCAGGGTGTGATCACGGGCTTGCGGGAACAAAAAGGCGAGAACGCCGAAGCAACCGCAGACCAAATGGGGGACGACCTTTGATTCTGTGAAATAATTTCGTAACGTTCCTTTTTGTGCGGCAATAGGAGGACACCCTACTCATGGCCAGTTCACGCCCAAATATCGTTTTGATCATGGCTGATCAGCTCTCACCAATGTTCCTGCCCTGTTATGGACATCCCGTTGTCAAATCACCGACGATTGACCGGTTGGCGCAGGAAGGCGTGGTATTTGACGCCGCGTATACGAACTCTCCTCTATGCGCGCCATCACGCTTTGTGATGATGAGTGGCCGGTTGCCGACAAAAATTGCCGCGTGGGATAACGCAGTGGAGTTTTCGTCTGAGGTTCCAACCTTTGCACACTACCTGTCGGCCGCGGGCTATAGTACGTGCTTGAGTGGCAAGATGCATTTTGTCGGCCCTGACCAATTGCATGGATATGAGGACCGGCTGACAACCGACGTTTATCCGACAGATTTCACATGGCACCCGGAATGGGACCGCCCTGATGATCGCCTTGACTGGTTCCATAACATGGATGTGGTCACCAAGGCCGGACCTTGCGTCCGGTCTATGTATCTGGATTACGATGACGAAGCTGTCTTCAAGGCCAAGCGTTACATATTTGAACAAGCAAAACGCGGTGATGACGTTCCGTTCATGTTAACGCTTTCAATGATCCAGCCACACGACCCCTATCTGTGCCGACAGGATAAATGGGATCTCTATAAAGAAGAAGACATTGATCTGCCGCGTGTTCCGTTAGGATCGGTTGAAGAAGACCCACATTCAACCAGCTTGCGGCATGGATATGGCGCGGATGAAATCGACTTGGATGAGACCACGATCAGGAATGCGCGCCGGGCGTACTATGGGTCAATCAGCGACATTGATGATAAGGTCGCTGATGTGATGAATACCCTTCAGGAAGCGGGTATGGCTGACAACACCATCATCATATTTACAGGCGATCATGGCGATATGTTGGGTGAACGCGGTATGTGGTTCAAGATGAGCTATTTTGAGCATTCCGCCCGCATACCCCTGATTATCCACGCGCCTTCCATGTTCTCACCCTGCCGCGTTGCCGAGGCTGTATCGCTGGTGGACATTTTGCCCACGCTCGTCGAACTGTCACAGGATGGTAAACCCGGCGACTACGCGACTCCGATTGAAGGTCGCTCCCTCGTTCCACACATGTCAGCGGGCGGTGGTCATGATGAGGTCATTGGCGAGTATTTCGCTGAAGGTGGTGATATGCCGGTGTTTATGATCCGGCGCGGCCAGAAAAAAATTATCGCCTCGAACGGCAGACCGGCCCAGTATTACGACCTGGCTAACGATCCCAATGAGGTAAATAATCTGGCAAGCGATGCGAAACACGCGGATGACGTCAGCAAGCTACTGAGCGAAATCGATGAAAGCTATGATGCGGCGGCCCTGAAGGGCACAGTTCTTGAAAGCCAGCGGCGGCGAAAGTTTCTAAAATCTGTCATGCGGGACCAGGGTGTTGGCTGGGATTACCAACCCGTTGAGGATGCCAAAAACGCCTACATCAGAAACACCATGCCCATCTATCAGTTAGAAAAACGATCCCGCTTCCCGCAGGTTTAGTACAACCAGGAAAGCAATTGGAAACGGCTAATCTAATTTCCGAAACGGCTGCACCAGTAAGGCGGGCAGCGACAGCGCGCGCGGGTCGCGGACGCTGCTTTGGCCAATTTCCATATCCAGATGCCCGGCTTTGGGCTGGGCCTGATAGGTCTTGAACATCCGATCCCAGATAGACAGGAAAAACCCGAAATTGCTGTCGGTCTCGGATCGGATCGTAGAATGGTGCACCCGGTGCATATCCGGCGTGACCACAGCGGCCCGCAGAATCGTATCGATGATTTTTGGTAAGCGAATGTTGCTGTGATTGAACATGGATGAAGCGTTCAGAATGATCACAAACAGCACGACCGCCGTGGCGTCCGCACCAATCGCAATGATCACCCCGGCTTTAATGAGCAACGATAAAATGATTTCAATGGGATGGAACCGGAGACCCGTGGTCACATCCATATCCAGATCCATGTGGTGGACCCGGTGCAACCGCCACAGCACAGGTACATGGTGGAACACCACGTGCTGTATATAAATAGCCAGATCAAGACAAAGCAGCGACACCACGAAGGCAATAGACGCCGGTGCCCCCACCATATGTAAAAGCCCCCAGCCGTTATCTTCGGCCAGAAAAGCGGCGCTCAACGCCATGGCCGGGAACATGAAACGAGCGATCATTGTGTTAACGGCGATGATGAGAATGTTGACGACCCAGCGTTCGCCTCGCGGTCTGGTCAGAGGGCGGCGCGGGGCCATAAGTTCCCACACGACCATGATCAGAAGCACGCCTAAAAAGGCTAGCCCCCGGATGACCGCTTCTGTACCGATGACCTCGGGTATTTCCATGCTCTCACCTTAAACTGCGTACCCAATGCCATCCTAAAGGCATCAATCAGTATTGCCTAACATGCCCTGCTCCGCCAAGCTATCGCCATGTTTGTGACCAGCCAACCCCGCGACGCCTATGAGGCGCTTATTCAGGACGGAGAATTGCGCGCCGATCCGCGTCAGGCTTTTGCCATGGATCGCCTTCAGGATTTGCACCAACAGCTGGAAACCTATGGCCTGCAAATGGGGGCTAGCGGTTGGCGAACCCGGTTGAGTTTCCGGGGTGGCCGCAAAAAAACACCAAAAGGCATTTATATGTGGGGCGGCGTTGGGCGAGGAAAATCCATGCTCATGGAAATTTTCTACGCCAATTCATCGGTCGAAGACCGAAAGCACATCCACTTCCACGCTTTCATGCAGGAAGTCCACCGCCGCGTGCACAGTTACCGCGAGGCTCAGAATGCGGGCAAGGTTAAGGCTGAAAAAGACCCGTTGACTGCCCTGTCCAAAGTTATCGTGGATCAGGCATGGTTGCTTTGCTTTGATGAATTTCATATCACCGATATTGCCGATGCCATGATCCTGGGCCGCCTGTTCGAAAGCTTGTTTGAGGCGGGTGTGGTTGTCATCGCCACATCCAACCGCCCGCCGGAAGACCTGTACAAAGACGGCCTGCAACGTGAACTGTTCTTGCCGTTCATTGATCTTATTCAGGAAAAGATGGAAGTCATCGAACTGGACAGCCCGACAGATTACCGCCTGGAACGCATTCAGGCCATGGACGTATTTTTGAATCCGGCAAATGATGAGACCACAAGCAAACTAAGCGAAGATTTTGACCGGTTAACCACAGGTGCTGTCCCGGAACCTATGACGTTGACCGTGCAAGCACGCGATATTCACTTCTCACGCACGGCTGAAGGCGTTGCCTGTACAAATTTTGCAGCACTGTGTGAACAACCGTTGGGCGCGGGTGATTATCTGGCCATCGCGGCGCGCTTTCATACCCTCATCCTGGCCGACATACCGCAACTGGGCCCGGAACGCCGAAACGAAGCCAAACGCTTCGTCACCCTTATTGATGCGTTGTATGAGGCCAAGGTCAATCTGATCTGTTCTGCGGCGTCCCCACCCGAAGCACTTTATACCGAAGGCGACGGTGCTTTTGAATTTGAACGCACCGTATCGCGATTGATGGAGATGCAATCACCCGAGTACATCGCGCTAGAACATGTGTCGGGGTAGTCCTTACAGGCTCTATATACGACGGTAGGGTTGAAATTTTTAATTTAATAATCATTTAAAAACAGAGGCTTCATCATGCGAATGCCTATGTTTACGCTATACCAACGAATGGGGTGAGCTACACATGCGGTGTCTTAAGTTGCAAAACTGCTGTGTGTGCCGCACCCGAGAGTGTTATAACCACTAAGACTTAATTCTAAACCAGAAATGAAATGGGAACTTCACATGGCACGGAATAAGATTGCGCTTATCGGCGCGGGAAACATCGGCGGCACGCTGGCTCATCTGGCAGGCCTGAAAGAACTTGGCGACGTGGTCATGTTCGACATTGTTAACGGCATCCCCCAGGGTAAAGCACTGGACATCGCCGAATCCTCACCCGTTGACGGGTTCGATGCATCGGTAACCGGCGCAAACCGTTTTTCTGCGATCAAGGGGGCGGACGTTATTATCGTGACCGCCGGTATCGCGCGCAAACCGGGCATGAGTCGCGATGACCTGATCGGCGTGAATGCCAATGTTATGCAGAGCGTCGGCGCTGGTATTAAACAGTACGCACCCAAAGCTTTCGTTATTTGTATCACCAACCCGCTGGACGCCATGGTATGGGCCCTGCGTGAAGCATCCGGTCTGCCCCATAACAAGGTTGTGGGTATGGCTGGTGTTCTGGACTCTGCCCGGTTCCGTTACTTCCTGGCGGAAGAATTCAACGTGTCTGTTGAAGACGTCACCGCCTTTGTTCTGGGCGGACACGGCGACACCATGGTGCCGCTCACACGCTATTCCACGGTGGCCGGTATTCCGCTGCCTGATCTGGTCAAAATGGGCTGGACCACACAAAAGCGTCTGGACGCCATTGTTCAACGGACACGTGATGGCGGCGCCGAAATCGTTGGCTTGCTGAAAACCGGTTCTGCATTTTATGCACCGGCGGCCTCTGCCATCGCCATGGCGGAAAGCTACCTTAAAGACAAAAAACGTGTGCTGCCTTGTGCTGCCTATCTGGATGGCCAGTACGGTCAGAAAGGCATCTATGTGGGCGCGCCTTGCGTGATCGGTGCCCGCGGTGTGGAACGGATTATAGAAATCAAACTCGACGCCAGTGAAAAAACGGCTTTCCGCAAATCCGTCAGTGCGGTGAAAGGCCTGATCAAGCTTACCAAGAAGATGATCGACAAGGCCAGGAAAGCAGCGGCAGCGGAAGCCAAAGCAACAAAAGCTGCCGCAAAGAAAGCCGGAGCAAAGAAAACGACGGAGAAGAAAAAACCTGCCGCAAAGAAATCCGTAGCGAAGAAAGCTGCGCCGAAAAAGGCAGCTACTAAGAAAAAACCAGCGGCTAAAAAATCTGTAGCGAAAAAGGCTGCACCGAAAAAGAAGACCGCCGCGAAGAAGGCCAAAAAGAAATAGGATATTGAACCATGATTGGCTACGGGGGCAGAGAGAACAATTGCCCCCCTAGCTTATCACCGGGCTTATTACCGGAACCATCACGAGAAACGAGGCAGAAATGAATATTCACGAGTATCAGGGTAAGCAGTTGCTTGCCAAATACGGTGTTTCCATCGTTGACGGCGGCGTCGCCTATACGGTGGACGAAGCCGTAAAATGCGCCGAAGAGCTAGGTGGCCCCATTTATGTGGTCAAATCTCAAATCCACGCTGGTGGACGCGGCGCAGGCAGGTTTCAGGACAACCCTGATGGCGAGGGCGGTGTTCGCGTCGTCAAATCCATCGACGACGTCCGCAAAAGCGCCGAAGAGATGCTGGGCCATATACTGGTTACCAAGCAAACTGGCCCGGCGGGTAAAGAAGTCAAACGCCTGTACATCGAAGATGGCTGTGACATCGCCCGTGAACTGTATCTGGGCATGCTGCTGGACCGTGACACCTCACGCCTGACCATGATGGCCTCAACCGAGGGCGGTATGGAAATTGAGGAAGTGGCGCACGATACGCCGGAAAAAATCCTCAAGGTATCCATTGATCCCGCAACCGGCATGCTCCCTTACCACGCCCGCAAACTGGCCTTTGGTCTTGGCCTTGAAGGCAAGCAGGTTGGTTCTGCCGTCAAATTCATGTTGGCTATGTACAAAGCTTTCACCGAACTGGATTGTTCCATTGTTGAGATTAACCCACTGGTTATTACCGGCGCCGGTGATGTTGTGGCACTGGATGCCAAGGTCAACTTCGACGACAACGCGCTTTACCGCCAAAAGGCCGTAGAAGAACTGCGCGACGAAGACGAAGAAGACCCTATGGAACTGGAAGCCGCCCAGCACGAACTGAACTACATCAAACTGGATGGCAACATCGGCTGCATGGTGAACGGCGCTGGCCTTGCTATGGCAACCATGGACATTACGCAGTTGTACGGTGGATCACCGGCCAACTTCCTGGACGTGGGTGGTGGTGCGACAAAAGAACGCGTAACGGCAGCCTTCAAAATCATTCTGTCTGATCCTAATGTTGAAGGTATTTTGGTGAATATCTTTGGCGGCATCATGCGGTGTGACGTGATCGCCGAAGGCGTTGTGGCAGCGGCCCGTGAGGTAAGCCTCAACGTGCCCCTCGTCGTTCGTCTTGAAGGCACCAACGTTGAGCAAGGCAAACAAATACTGGCTGATTCAGGCCTGCCTATTATATCTGGCGATGATCTGGGGGACGCTGCCCAGAAAATTGTCAAAGCAGTGAAGGAGGCAAGCTGATGTCGGTACTTGTCGATAAAAATACACGTGTCATCTGCCAGGGTTTTACCGGTGCACAGGGCACATTCCACTCTGAACAGGCTGTTGCATACGGCACCAAAATGGTCGGCGGCGTCACGCCGGGCAAAGGTGGATCCAAGCATCTTGACCTGCCGGTTTTTGATACAGTGGCCGACGCGGTGGCCAAAACAGAAGCCAATGCCTCTGTTATCTACGTTCCACCGCCATTTGCGGCTGACGCTATTCTGGAGGCTATTGACGCTGGTGTTGAACTGGTTGTCTGTATTACCGAAGGTATACCGGTTTTGGATATGGTCCGTGTTAAACGGGCATTGGAAGGTTCAGGCACACGCCTGATCGGACCGAACTGTCCCGGCATCATCACACCGGGCGAATGCAAGATCGGCATTATGCCCGGCCACATTCACCGACCCGGTTCCGTTGGTATCGTGTCACGGTCTGGCACGCTTACATACGAAGCCGTGGGACAAACCACGGCTGTTGGATTGGGCCAGACCACATGTATTGGTATTGGTGGTGATCCGGTGAACGGTACAAACTTTGTCGATTGCCTGACCATGTTCATCGAAGACGATGCCACAGAGTCTATTGTCATGATTGGTGAAATCGGCGGCTCCGCCGAAGAAGAAGGCGCTGAAATCATTAAGGCATCGGGTACCAAGAAGCCGATTGTTGGTTTCATTGCCGGGCTTACCGCCCCCCCTGGTCGTCGCATGGGCCATGCCGGTGCGATTATCTCCGGTGGTAAAGGTGGCGCTGGTGACAAGATCGAAGCCATGAAATCCGTGGGTATCCACGTTACGGAATCGCCGGCACTCATTGGCGAAACAATGATCAAAGCGCTCGGCTAACCCTTATATAAACAATAAACTTTACAAATCACGGGCCCGGATGGAAAAAACACCATTCGGGCCCTGTTTTTTGTGAATTTCCCTAATGATTTCTTTGAGTTGCTTGAAAATCCGCTTAACGTTACTCATATGTCCAATACATAAATGTAATCAACCAAGAGGCAGGTGTCGCTCAATCGGCATCTGAGAAGTCATGAGCGAGACTGATCCTTCCAATTTCCTGTCTACCGGCAATCAGGTTTACATTGCACAGCTTTACGAGCGCTATCTGGATGATCCCGGTGCCGTTGATACACAGTGGCAGGAATTTTTTGCGGAGATGTCCGACGAAGCTGGCATCATTGATGCCGAGCGTCGCGGTGCCACATGGTCGCCGGTTGATTCCCGCGTGGTTGGTGAGGCCAGCCTGACACCCTTGTCGGAACAGATGGCTCCGTCCCCGGACAATCAACCCGCTTATCAGCCCAATGCAGGAAGAGCCGTTAATAGCACGCAGGTGCGCGAAGCCACCATGGATTCCATGCGGGCGTTGGGATTGATCCGCGCTTATCGGGTCCGTGGCCACATGCTGGCCGAGCTGGATCCGCTGAAACTGGAAGAAGCCAAGGAACATCCGGAACTGGATCCTGCTACTTATGGGTTTTCTGACAAGGACATGGACCGGGAAATCTTTCTCAATTACGTATTGGGCATGGAAAGCGCAACGTTGCGCGAGATCCTGATTGTCCTGCAACGCACCTATTGCAGCACCATTGGTATTGAATTCATGCATATCCAGGATCCGGCTGAAAAAGCCTGGATTCAGGAACGCATGGAAAGCATTCAGAACCAGGCCCATTTCACCGACAAGGGCAAGAAAGCCATTCTTCGCTCGCTCAGTGAAACAGAAGGGTTCGAACGTTACCTGGATAAAAAATTCACCGGCACCAAACGGTTCGGCCTTGATGGCGGCGAATGCCTGGTCCCGGCAATCGAGCAGATCATCAAGCGAGGCTCGCAATTGGGTCTGGAAGAAATCGTACTGGGCATGGCCCACCGTGGCCGCCTGAATATTCTTGCCAATGTAATGGACAAGCCATTCCAGGCAATCTTTTCAGAATTTCAGGGCAATGCAGCGCACCCTGATGATGTGCAGGGTTCAGGCGATGTGAAGTACCATCTGGGCACGTCTTCAGATCGGGTATTTGATGGCAGGTCTGTTCACCTGTCACTGACCGCTAACCCGTCACACCTGGAATGCGTGAACACCGTCGTCTTAGGCAAGGTTCGCGGTAAACAGATGCAGAAGAACGACAGTGAGCGCCAAAAGGTCATGGGATTGCTGCTGCACGGTGATGCGGCCTTTGCTGGCCAGGGCTTTGTGGCCGAGACTTTGGATCTGTCACACCTGCACGGCTACAAGACCGGTGGCACCATCCACTTTGTGATCAACAACCAGATCGGGTTTACCACGTCACCACGGTTCTCGCGCTCATCGCCTTATTGTTCTGATGTGGCGAAAATCGTATCGGCGCCGATCTTCCACGTGAACGCAGATGACCCCGAAGCGGTTGTTCACTGCGCGCGCATTGGTATCGAATACCGTCAGCGGTTTGGTAAAGACGTGGTCATCGACATGATTTGCTATCGTCGTCATGGTCACAACGAGGGTGACGAGCCAATGTTCACCCAGCCGTTGATGTACAAGAAAATCGCAACCCACCCCACGACCCGCGATATCTATGCCCGCAAGATGTTGCGCGAAGGCACCATGACAGAGCAGGAAGTAGAAGAAATGTGGGGCGGGGTCCAGCAAACGCTGGACGACGCTTTCGAAGCATCCGAGACCTACAAATCCAATAAGGCCGACTGGTTGGAAGGATCTTGGGCGGGTATGAGTGTCGCGTCCGGTGATGCCCGTCGTGGCATTACATCTGTGCCATTGGATCGCTTGAAAGCGGTTGGCGAGGCCCTGACCAAAGTACCTGACAACTTCAATCTGCATTCGAAAATTGTCCGGCAACTCAAGAACAAGCGACAGATGATCGATTCCGGTGAAGGCGTCGATTGGGCCACGGCCGAGGCTTTGGCCTTCGGTACCCTGTTGGTGGATGGACATCCGGTTCGCCTGTCTGGCCAGGATTGCGGCCGCGGCACGTTCTCGCAACGCCACTCTGTGCTGGTCGAGCAAACCACGGAAGAGCGTTACGTACCGCTCAACAATATTCGATTTGGACAATCCCCGTTCGAAGTTCTCGATAGCCCGCTTTCCGAAGCTGGCGTGCTGGGCTTTGAATACGGCTACTCCATGGCCGAACCTCAGATGCTGATCATGTGGGAAGCCCAGTTTGGTGATTTCGCCAACGGTGCCCAGGTGATTATCGACCAGTTCATCGCATCGGGTGAGTCAAAATGGCTGCGCATGTCCGGTCTGGTCATGTTGTTGCCACATGGTTTCGAAGGTCAGGGGCCGGAACACAGTTCAGCGCGCCTGGAGCGGTATTTGCAGTTGTGCGCTGAAGACAATATTCAGGTCTGTAACATCACAACGCCGGCGAATTACTATCACGTCCTGCGCCGTCAGCTTATGCGGGAATTCCGCAAGCCGCTGATTATCATGACGCCAAAATCCCTTCTGCGGCACAAAAAATGTGTCTCGCGCATGGATGAGATGGCCGAAGACACAACCTTCCACCGCGTGTTATGGGACGATGCCCAGTTCGATAAACGGCTGGCACCGGATGCCAAGATCAAGCGTGTGGTTATGTGCTCTGGCAAGGTTTACTATGACCTTGAAGATGAGCGCGACAAACGCGGCATCAAGGACGTATACATCATGCGTCTGGAACAGCTCTATCCTTTCCCCGATGATGCCCTGGGTGTGGAACTGAAACGCTTCGTGAATGCAGACTTTGTCTGGTGTCAGGAAGAGCCGCGCAACATGGGATCATGGACGTTCATTCGTGAACCGATTGAAGACTTGCTGGACAGCATTGGCCGTCCTGGTCTTCGGGTTGGCTACGCTGGTCGAAAAGCGGCAGCGTCCCCGGCCACCGGTTCCAACAAAATCCACCATATAGAACAGGCCCAGTTGGTAAGTGAGGCGCTTGACGTCAAGAAAACAGCCAAGAAAGCCTCTGTGAAAAAAGCCAGTACCAAGAAGCCAGCGGCTAAGAAGGCAGCGGTTAAGAAACCAGTGGCTAAGAAGGCCAAGAAGAAATAATTTTTTGAGTTCTGCCCATACATTGGGCGGAGGAATACCCCTGACCGGAGGACAACATGGTCGTTGAAGTCAAAGTACCCGTGCTTGGTGAATCTGTATCGGAAGCAACGGTATCCAAATGGTTCAAAGCCGCCGGCGAAGCCGTCGCTGTTGACGAGCCAATTGTAGAGCTGGAAACAGACAAGGTGACCGTCGAGGTCAATTCACCTGTTGCAGGTGCCCTTGCCGGTATTGTGGCCACGGAAGGCAGCGATGTGGAAGTGGGCGCCCTGCTCGCCACCATCGACGAAGGCGCTGCAGGCGCTGCGGCTCCCGCACCCGCCGCCGCCGAAGCAGCACCCGCGCCTGCGGCTGCACCCGAACCGGCACCTGCTCCTGCCCCGGCAGCAGCGCCAGTAGCAGTAGCAGCGCCAGTAGCAGTAGCAGCACCCACCCCAACGCCTGCGCCAAGTGCGCCGGTATCCGGCCAAAACCATGTGCACCTGTCCCCGGCTGTACGCAAACTGGTGGCAGAACACAATCTGGACGCAGCCAAGATCGCATCCACTGGCCCCGGTGGACGCCTGACCAAGGGCGATATCTACCGCGCCCTGCAAGGTAATGTAGCACCGGCAGCCATCAGTGTGCCCTCGGCTGCCGCACCGGTTGATTTACCGCCACGCCCGGAAGACCCGCGCGAAGAACTGGTCAAGATGAGCCGCCTGCGCAAGATCATTTCCCAGCGCTTGAAGGATGCCCAGAATACGGCCGCCATGCTCACCACCTGGAACGAGGTGGACATGAAAGCGGCCATGGATATGCGTGCCGAATTCAAAGAAAGCTTCGAGAAAAAACACGGTGTGCGCCTGGGCTTCATGTCCCTGTTCGTGCGTGCTGCGATCATCGCGCTTAAAGAATGGCCAGCCGTTAATGGCGAAATCTATGGCGACCAGATCGTCTTCAAGAACTACTACAACATTGGCGTGGCTGTGGGGTCTCCCCAAGGTCTGGTTGTTCCCGTTCTGAAAGATGCCGATGAAATGGATTTTGCGGATATCGAAGGCAGCATCGCTGATTTCGGACGTCGCGCACGCGATGGCAAGCTGGGTATCGAAGAAATGTCCGGCGGCACCTTCACCATTTCCAATGGCGGTGTGTTTGGATCATTGATGTCCATGCCCATCCTGAATGCGCCACAGTCGGCCATTCTGGGCATGCACAAGATCCAGAAACGCCCCGTTGCCGTTGGCGGCAACGTAGAAATTCGACCCATGATGTATCTGGCACTGACCTACGATCACCGCATCGTTGATGGCCGCGAGGCTGTGTCATTCCTGGTCCGCATGAAAGACGTGATCGAAGATCCCAAGCGTCTTTTGCTTGATGTGTAGATTGAACGATCCGATTTAAGAGGAATTCCCATGAGTAAAGCATATGATCTTGTCGTTATTGGTGGTGGACCCGGTGGTTACGTGGCGGCTATCCGCGCGGCCCAGTTGGGCCTGAAAACGGCTTGTGTTGAAAGCCGTGGCAGCCTTGGCGGCACCTGCTTGAATGTGGGCTGTATCCCGTCCAAGGCGCTGTTGCAGTCATCGCACCATTATGAGCTGGCGGATAAAGAGTTTGCCCATCATGGCATCAAGACAACTGGCTTATCTGTTGATGTTAAGACCATGCTGGAGCGCAAGGGCAAGGTCGTTGAAGACTTGACCAAGGGCATCGAGTTTCTGCTGAAAAAGAACAAAGTGGATTACATCGTTGGCACCGGCCGCATTATCGAAGCCGGTAAAGTGGGCGTCAAAGCGGCCAAAAAAGGTGCCAGGGAAGAGGTTGTTGAGACCAAAGATATTATTATTGCCACCGGTTCCGAAGTGACCCCGCTTAAAGGCGTGAAAATCGATGAGAAAACCATCGTCAGCTCTACCGGCGCACTGGACCTGACCAAAGTACCAAAGCACATGATCGTTATCGGTGCCGGTGTTATCGGACTTGAACTGGGTTCCGTGTGGCGGCGCCTGGGCGCCGAAGTGACCGTGGTTGAATTTCTTGATCACATCATGCCGGGCATGGATGCGGAAATTTCCAAGAACATGCAACGTATCCTGAAAAAACAGGGTATGAAGTTCAAAATGAAGACCAAAGTAACCGGTGCCAAGGCGAGCGGCAAAGGTGTTGAACTTACTGCCGCGCCAGCCACTGGTGATGGAAAAGCCGAAAAGCTGAAAGCGGACGTGGTGCTGGTTGCTATTGGTCGCCGTCCGTTTACCGATAAACTGGGCCTCGCCGAAGCCGGCGTTGAAATGGGCGAGCGCGGCTTCGTGAAAACGGACAGCAATTTCCAGACCAACGTCCCCGGCATCTTTGCCATCGGTGATGTCATTGGCGGGGCCATGTTAGCCCACAAAGCCGAAGAAGAAGGCGTCGCCGCCGTGGAAATCATCGCCGGTGAAGCTGGTCATATTGATTATGGCTCCATTCCGGGCATTGTTTACACACACCCGGAAGTGGCCTCTGTGGGCAAAACCGAAGAACAGCTTAAATCGGATGGCGTTGACTATGTGGTGGGCAAGTTCCCGTTCTCAGCCAATTCACGTGCTCGGGCCAATTCTGATTCCGACGGTTTCGTGAAAATTCTGGCCGACAAGGTAACGGACGCCATTCTGGGTGCCCATATCATTGGCCCAGCGGCTGGTGATCTTATCCAGGAAATCGTGGTGGGTATGGAACTGGGTGCCTCGGCAGAGGATATCGCCCGGATATGTCACGGCCATCCCGGTCTGCCCGAAGCGGTCAAAGAAGCCGCCATGGATGTCGGTGGCCGCGCGATACATATGTGACCTGTGCTATCACCACATACGATTGTAGTTCGCGCCGTTTTGTGGCAGACTAGAAGATAGCCCCCAAGTGTTACCAGTACCTCACGATTAAAGGAGGACTCGTAATGTCGGCGCCAAAGCAATTTTCTATTTTAAGAGCAGCTTTCATGCTGATGGCAGCTTTCGTCCTGCTGTCGTTCACCATACCTGCCCCCGCCGAGGGTGGCGGAACGGGTTGGTGTACAGATTACGATGGCAACAACTTTCCCTGCTATGACGACAGTACCAGCGATTACGGGTACAGCGGTGGCGGCGGTGGCTGTGTCAGCCCGAATAGCGGGTATTACGACGATTCAAGCTCCTATTCGTCTGGCCCCAGTTACGTGGGTGAACCCCACTCAGAACATCCCAATGTGGTTTGGGATGGAGAGTATTGGACGGCTGCCGACGGTTATGAATGGGTCAGTGACGATCCCGACGATTATACCGTACAACCTTTATACGGCACATTTCACCCATCCCACCCCAATGTGTGGTGGGATGGCGACGGCTGGGCTCCGGAAAGCGGGTATGAATGGGCATCCGATGATACGTACGACTATACCGTACAGCGCATATACGGCTCGGCCCATCCGGACGAACCGAACGTGAAATGGAGCGGCGATGGTTGGTCGCCTGAGGATGGATATGAATGGGCATCGGATGATCCGGATGATTACAGCGTGGTGTCCAGCGCTCCGAATTTTGGCGATAGCCACCCCGACGAACCGAACGTCTACTGGAACGGCGATGGCTGGTCAGCCGCGGACGGTTACACCTGGCTAAACGATGAAGCCGGGGATTACCGGGTGGTTGAAATTTTGGAA
>JABJGO010000102.1 GCA_018662225.1 Rhodospirillales bacterium
ATCGTCCGCATCATAAAGAAAGCCGCCGTGTTCGGCGACCAGACGCCGGGTATTCTCACTGGTGCGGCCTGTGTACCAGCCCACGGGCGCACTGCCCGTCAGGCGGGTCAGGATATCCATGGCCTGCTCCATGTGCTCGCGCTCGGTGGTCTCAGGCAGCCCGTGATAGTTAATCCAGCGCAGCCCGTGGCTGGCGATCTCATGCCCGTCTTTCAGGGCGCGCTCAATGACGGCGGGGTTGCGTTCGGCCGCCATGGCTACGGCAAATACGGTCAATGGGACCTGCTGGTCAGAAAACAGATCCAGAATGCGCCACACCCCGGCCCGTGATCCAAACTCATAGATGGATTCCATGGACATGTGGCGGGCGTCTTCGAAGGCCTGTGCGCCGATGATCTCGGACAGGAATGTCTCCGAGGCCGCATCCCCGTGCAACACACAGTTCTCGCCCCCTTCTTCGTAGTTCAGGACAAACTGTACAGCCACGCGTGCCCCGCCCGGCCAATTGACCCGGGGCGGTTCGTCACCATAACCAATCATGTCGCGGTCGTAGCTCATCGCGTAATCACTATTCTCGAAGGATTTAATAGAAGGATTGTACAATAACCTTTAATAGAATGCTTTATTATCAAAAAATATTTGAAGGTGAGCCGTGAAATCCAGAATGCCTAAAGTTTGCCAGACAGACTATGATACAGCAACTTCCACACCAGATAGATTTGTTTTAACGGTGAGAATGCCCACATGGAAACTCTGCTTCACGAATGGTTAAGTCTGCTGTTTCGCTGGCTACACGTCATTACCGGTATCGCCTGGATCGGATCGTCATTCTATTTCATGTGGCTGGATCAGAGTCTGCGCAAACACGCAAACCTGCCCGCCGGTGCCCACGGCGAAAGCTGGTCTGTGCATGGTGGCGGGTTCTATCATGTTCAGAAGTATCTGGTTGCGCCCGAACGTATGCCAGAGGAACTACACTGGTTCAAATGGGAATCCTACATGACCTGGGTTTCCGGGTTCAGCCTCATGGCTATCGTCTACTACTGGGGCGCGGAGAGCTATCTGATCGATCGCTCGGTTATGGATATTTCGGCCGGTACCGCCATCCTGATTTCCATTGGCTCGCTGGTACTGGGCTGGGTGTTCTATGATCTGTTGTGCCGATCGCCATTACGCGATCACAGCACCGTGCTGTTTGTAATCCTGTTTGCCGCCATCGTGGCGTCGGCTTATGGATTTTCGCTCGTGTTTTCGGGTCGGGCCGCGTTCGTGCATGTGGGGGCTATGGTGGCGACCATGATGTCGGGCAACGTGTTCATGGTCATCATCCCCAACCAGAAGAAAGTAGTGGCCGTTCTAAAAGCGGGTGGTGAGCCTGATCCTGTCTACGGCAAGATCGCCAAGCTGAGATCATCTCACAATAACTACCTCACGTTACCCGTTCTGTTCATGATGATTTCAAATCATTATCCCATGACATTCGGGCATGACTGGAACTGGTTGATTGTTGCCTTCGTGCTAGCCATCGGCGCCATTATCCGTGATTTCTTCAACAGCCATAACGCCGGTATGACCGGCCCTGCCATTCAATGGCAATGGCCTGTGGTGGCGGTGTTGATGGCCGGGCTTGTTACCTTGTCGGCGTGGAAGCCGGGCGGCGAAATTCAAGTGGATGATGACGTGTATTCCAGCGATGCATTTGCCATTGTGCAAACCCATTGTGCCGCTTGTCATTCAGCGACCCCCACCAGTGAAGATTTCGATGAGGCCCCCGGCGGCGTCATGTTTGATACCACCGATATGATGAAGCGAAGTGGCGCACGCATCATGGCACAGGCTGTACTGAGCGAAGCCATGCCGCTTGGTAACATGACCGGTATGACCGATGACGAACGCGCTCAACTCGGTGCCTGGATCAGGGCCGGGATGCCGGACGAGTAAATGGGAACTTTACTCATTCACGGTGCTGACTGTCTGGTCACCATGGATCAGGACCGCCGGGAAATCAGTGGCGGTGGTTTGTTCGCGCGTGATGGCGTGATTGAGGCGGTGGGTACACGCGACGTTCTACCTGCTGAGGCTGACGAGCTTCTTGATCTGACAGGCCATGTGGTTATTCCCGGCCTGATTAACACCCACCACCATTTTTACCAAAACCTGACCCGCGCCGTACCTGCGGCTCAGGATGCACTGTTATTTGGCTGGTTACAGACACTGTATCCCATCTGGTCACGTATGGGGCCGGATGACATCCACGTATCTACGCAGGTTGCCTTGGCCGAACTGGCGTTGAGTGGCTGCACCTGCTCGTCGGATCATCTCTATATCTTTCCGAACGGGGCGCGGCTGGACGATGAGATTGATGCCGCCAAAGAAACAGGTGTTCGTCTTCATGCCACGCGCGGCGCCATGAGCGTGGGCGAGAGCAAGGGCGGTTTGCCGCCAGATTTTCTAGTCGAAGACGAAGCCCATATTCTGGATGACAGCCTACGCGCTATTCAGGCCCACCATGACCCTGAACCGGGGGCTATGATCCGCGTTGCAGTGGCGCCGTGTTCACCATTTTCGGTCAGCCGTGAACTCATGCGTGATGCGGCCATTCTGGCCCGTGATCAGGGCGTCATGATGCACACCCATCTGGCGGAGAATGACGACGACATTGCCTATTCCGAAGCCACCTTCGGGTGCCGACCCGGCCAATACGCCGAAGATGTGGGCTGGACCGGCCAGGACGTGTGGCATGCTCACTGTGTGAAACTGGATGCGGGTGAGATTGATCTCTTTGCCCGCTCGCGCACAGGAGTCGCGCACTGTCCGTGTTCGAACATGCGACTGGGCAGCGGTATCGCGCCGGTGCGCGCCATGCTCGATGCTGGTGTGAACGTGGGGATTGGTGTGGATGGATCAGCCTCAAATGATGGCGCGAATTTGTTGAGCGAAGCCCGACAGGCCATGCTGTTGCAACGGGTCAACCTGGGCGCTGATAGCCTCAGTGCGCGAGAAGCCCTTGAAATGGCAACGCTGGGTGGTGCGCGGGTTTTGAGGCGCGATGATCTGGGGTCGCTGGACGTGGGTAAGCGGGCGGACTTCGCCGCATATGATCTGGCCTCAATACAAATGAGCGGCACTTGGGATCCGGTGGCGGCATTGGCCCTTTGCGGCCCTCCTCAGGCGTCCCATACCGTTGTGGAAGGCCGGTTTGTGGTCCGGAACGGCTGTATGACGACCATTGATTTGCCCATTGTTCTCGAACATCACCGCGAGCGTACGCAGCAATTGATATCTTGAAAAACTTGATAGTCGCCCTGATTATCGTCTAATTTTAGACAATCTATTAGATCAGGAAACCGTCATGCACCCCGTCGATGATCGAACTGTCTTTATGCGCATTGTTGACCGCCAGGGTTTTTCTGCGGCGGGGCGTGAACTGCGCATGACCACCGCCGTGGTGTCCAGCCGCATTGCCAAGCTGGAAGAACGCCTAGGCGTTCGCCTTCTGAACCGGACCACCCGTATGGCGGTGCCCACGGAAGAGGGGCGTATCTATTACGATCATTGCCAAAAGGTCATGGCAGAGGTTCACGAATTCGAACAACACCTGGCCGAGATGAAGCGCCGTCCGGCGGGTGCTTTGCGTATATCAGTGCCTATTTCACTGGGGCGTGCCCATATCGCGCCGTTGATTTCCAAATTTATGGGCGAAAATCCTGATATTCAAGCCCGCTTGCAAGCCACCGACCGGGTGATCAATCTGCTGGACGAAGATGTGGACGTGGCGATCCGTAAAGGTGTGCTGCCTGCATCAGGTGATATTGTGCGCACGCTGGCTCCCGACCTGCGGGTGACTTGTGCGTCGCCTGCGTATTTCAAGAAACATGGTATCCCTGAGGTCCCGGATGATTTGAAAAAACATAACTGCCTGTTGCTGCGCTATCCGGGATCGCGGCGTTATTCATGGCAATTTCGTGACTCTGGTGGGGCTGTGTCCAATCTGGCTGTTACCGGTCAGATGGACAGCAATTCTTCCGATGTGTTGGTGGATTGGGCACTGGCGGGCGAGGGCGTCATCATGAAATCCGTATGGGATATTTCGGATCATTTGAAAAGCGGTCGTCTGGTCACCGTGCTGAAAGATTTTTGGCCGGACGATCTGAGCCTACAGGTTCTCATGCCGCCCCGACCCCAACAGCCGGCCAAGACCCGCGCGTTCGTGGATTTTCTGGTGAAGCAGTTTGTCGATCACCCGGTTTCGGAACTCACTGATCCGGCGGCCTTGCCCACCGCCTCCAAATAGGTGGCAATTTCTGCTGGTGGCAGGAACGAGCCCTGAAAGCTGTTCTGTACCAGCGTGATAATATCTGCGCCAGTCAGGTTCAATGCATCAGCCGTTGCTTCGAAATTGGCATTCATATAACCACCAAAGTATGCCGGATCATCAGAATTCAGGGTCACGGCGATGCCCGCATCCAGCATCCGGCGAACCGGGCTGTCTGTCATATCCTTGATCACGCCCAGCTTCAGGTTGGACAGAGGGCAAACGGTCAGAACCATACCGCTATCCACAATTTCCTGAACCAGGCTTTCGTCTTCCATGCTTCTGTTGCCATGATCCATGCGATCAATGTGCAGAATGTCCAATGCTTCGCGCACATAGTCGGGTGGACCTTCCTCACCGGAGTGGGCGCAGAGCTTCAAGCCCATTTCGCGCGCACGGGCGAAGACGCGCGCGAACTTGGATGGGGGGTGACCTATTTCGGATGAGTCCAGACCAACGCCAATAAATTGGTCAAGATATGGCTCGGCTTCCGCCAGTGTCTCAAAAGCATCCTCTTCGCTCAGGTGCCTGAGGAAGCTGAGAATCAGATAGCTGCTCATGCCTAGTGTTTTTTTGCCATCGTTCAAGGCGCGACTGATACCGGAAACGGCTGTTTCAAAAGCAATGCCTCGGGTCGTATGGCCTTGTGGGTCAAAAAACATTTCCACGTGGCGTACATTGTCGGCGTGGCTGCGTTTCAGATACGCCATGGTCAGATCATAAAAATCCTGTTCCTCGCGCAGCACGGCCATACCCTCGTAGTAGATATCCAGAAAGTCCTGAAGTTGGGTAAAGTTATAGGCGCTGCGTACTTCTTCCACATTGGCGTAGGGGATATCAATCCCGTTCCGGGCGGCCAGCTCGAACATCATCTCCGGCTCCATAGATCCTTCGATGTGCAGGTGCAACTCGGCTTTGGGTAACGCAGCAATAAGGTCTCGGTGTTTCATATGGCTCGCTCGTATACAATGGATCCGTTGGCATAGGTGGCTATCGTCGCCCGGTCATCGGCCAGGATCATCTGGGTGAATAGGACGTCCGTAATGCTTTCCGACCGTTTCATACGTTGGGCAATGAGGGGGCGTGAAGACAGGTCCAGCACAACGAGGTCGGCCTCGTACCCAGCCGCCAAATTTCCCACCTTGTCATCGATCCGCATAGTCGCGGCGCTGCCTAGTGTGGCCAGATAGTAGGCCCGGACAGGGTGCAGGCTATAGCCGCGTAGCTGGGCGATCTCATATGCCGTGCGCATCGTAGAAAACATGGAAAAGGACGAGCCACCGCTCACATCTGTGGCTAAACCTACGGTAACGGGACGATCACTTTCACGCATGCTCTGTAAATCAAACAACCCGGATCCGATGAACAGATTTGAGGTCGGGCAATGGGCCATGGCGGCACCGCTGTCCCTGAACAGCTCCTGCTCGCGTTCGTTCAGGTGAATGGCATGGCCATATATGGCGCCCGGCCCCACCAGTCCATAGTTCTCATAAACGCCCATATAGTCAGGCGCCGATGGGAACAGTTCTTTTACCCACTGAATTTCATTGGCATTTTCGGAGGCGTGGGTCTGCATCAGAACATCTGGATATTCTCGCCACAGCGTACCGGCGGCTTCCAGTTGTTCCGGTGTGGATGTGGGCGCAAACCGGGGGGTGATGGCGTACATGTTACGCCCCACACCATGCCAGCGTTCGATCAATGCTTTCGACTGGTCATAGCCCGTCGTCGCCGTATCGGTCAGACCATCAGGCGCATGGCGGTCCATGAGAACCTTACCTGCCGCCATCCGTAACCCACGCGCATTTGACGCCTCAAAGAAGCTGTCTGCCGATTGCGGGTGCACAGAGCAATAAACGCTGGATGTGGTAATGCCATTCCGCAGGCATTCATCCAGATAAAGATCAGCTTGCCTACGAGCGTATTCGCCGTCGACAAACCGCATCTCTTCGGGGAATGTATATTGTTTGAGCCAGTCCAGAAGTTGTTCGCCGTATGAGGCGATGATGGCGGTCTGGGGGTAGTGGGCGTGGCAATCCACGAACCCGGCCATGATCAGGGCGTCGCCGTAATTTCGAACAGGCACGTCGGGTGCCGCGTCCAGCACATCACGCGCTGCGCCGACCTGCTTGATCACACCGTCTACGATCCACACCGCGCCATCTGAATGGAAATCAATAGCGGCGTCTGGATCACAGGCGAACGGATCATCACGGAAAGACAGGGTCTGGCCGCGTAAGACTTCTTCATTTGAGTTTGTGTTGTTCATGCAGTTCTCAATAAACAGCCCGGCGCCGTGTGTCCTGCCCCAATAAGTCAGTTTCCTGAATTATTGGGATAAGCAGGCCACCGATATATTGAAGCTAGGGTGATTCAGCTTCCAGAGTGCGGCTCAAGATTTGAGCCACACTCTGGAACCATCACGCTAGCGACGCCGGGCTGCTTTTTAGAAGACCCGACGATTATTGTGGCAGGCTGCCTTCTACGCCTTCAACGTAGAAGTTCATACCAGCCAGATCGCCATCGTTTGCTGTTTCACCAGCGACCAACCAGGCGGAACCGTCCTGCTTGTTGATGGGGCCGGTGAAGGCATGCAGTTTACCAGCGGCAAGCGCATCACGCGCATCGCCAGCCAACTTGCGTACATCAGCTGGAATCTTGTCTGAGAAATCAGAAATCCCAACCATGCCAGCGCCAATGCCGTCCCATGTGTCGCCGGACGACCATGTGCCATCCATAACGGCTTTCACGCGGGAAACATAATATGGACCCCAGTTATCAATGATGGCCGTAAGCTGGGCATTGGGTCCAAACGTATGCATGTTGGATGCCTGACCAAAGGCGTAAATGCCCTGATCTTCGGCAATTTTCATGGCGGCGGGTGAATCTGTGTGCTGCATCAAGATATCAGCGCCCTGATCGATCAACGCCTTGGCTGCATCGGCTTCCTTGCCTGGATCGAACCATGTGCTGACCCAGATAACCTTCATCTTCACGTCAGGGTTCACGCTTTTGGCGGCGAGGTATGCGGCGTTGATGCCCCGAACCACTTCCGGAATGGGGAAAGACGCGATGTAGCCGATGGTGTTGGTTTTGGTCATGCTACCAGCAATCAGGCCGATAACATGGCGGCCTTCATAGAAACGCGCTGAATAAGTGGCGACGTTCGGGGCCTGCTTGAAGCCCGTGGCATGTTCGAACTTCACATCCGGATAACGCTTCGCCACTTTCAACGTAGGATTCATGTATCCGAATGATGTGGTGAAAATAATGTCGGTACCGGCACGTGCCAGTTGCTGAATCACGCGCTCGGCGTCCGGGCCTTCAGATACGTTTTCCACATAGGTGGTTTCAACGTTGTCACCGAAAGCCTTTTCAATAGCCAGGCGCCCCTGATCATGTTCATAGCTCCAGCCATGATCACCGATCGGACCCACGTAGATGAAGCCTACTTTTGTCTTTTCGGCGGCGCTTGCCACGCCCACAGACAAGACCAGTGCCAGAGCGGCAAGGCTGGTCATAATTTTTTTCAGTATTCCAGACATATTGTCCTCCTAAGGTTTGAATTTTATTGTTTATGACGAAGCGTAAAATGATTTAGCCAGACAGGCTGGCGCGTTGAGATTAGCCTTGGTTTTATCACGTGAGATAACCACCAGTACACCGATGGTCACCAAATAAGGCAGCATGGACAGATACTGGGCATCAATCTTCACGCCAAACCCCTGGGCGTGTAGTTGAAGCACCGTAACACCGCCGAACAGGTAAGCCCCTAACAGCGCCCGATTTGGCTTCCATGCGGCAAACACCACAATGGCCAGTGCGATCCAGCCGCGGCCTGCGGTCATGTTCTCCACCCACAAGGGCGTCTGCACCATGGAAAGGTACGCGCCACCAAGACCGGCACAGGCACCACCAAACATAATTGCCAACATACGAACACCCACCACATTATAACCAATGGCGTGGGCTGCATCGTGGTTCTCGCCAACAGCGCGCAGGATCAGTCCGGGCCGGGTTTTGCTCAGGAACCACCCCACACCAATGGTGAGCCCGATGGACATATACACAAGGATGTCGTGGCTCAACAATAGTGGCCCAATGATGGGAATAGACGTCAGGCCCGGAATATCCAGCTTGGCGAGGGGTTCTGTGGTCATGCCGGAATAAGCCTGCCCCCAAAGAGCAGCGATCCCTAATCCAAAGATGGTGAGCGACAATCCGGTCGCTACCTGATTAGACATCAGCACCTGCGTGAGAAATCCGAACAGACAGGCAAACACCATACCGCCCAGCATAGCGGCCAGAATACCCATCATATGTGAGCCGGTTTCCAGTGTTACAGAGAAGCCCGCGACAGCACCGATGATCATCATGCCTTCCACGCCGAGGTTAAGAACGCCGGCGCGCTCCACCACCAATTCGCCGATCGCGGCAAACAGCAACGGCGTTGCGGCAACAATGACACCTTGAAGAATGAGGATTGTAAGGTCCATGACTGTATCCTATCCCTTTTCCATACTGGCGTATTGTCGCGCCCACCGAATTCGATATTTTGCCAGCACATCGATCCCCAACAAGAAGAACAACAACATGCCCTGAAACACACCGGTGATGGCACTGGGCAGGTTCATTTCTATCTGGGCTGATTCCCCTCCGATGTAGGTCAGTGCCATAACAAAGCCGCTGAACAGGATGCCGATGGGGTTCAAGCGACCCAGAAAGGCCACGATGATGGCTGTAAAGCCATACCCTACAGGTAGTGAGGGGACCAGTTGCCCCACAGGGCCAGCCGCTTCAAACAAACCGGCCAGCCCGGCTAGGCCACCCGAAATCATCAGGCATAACCAGACCACGCGGGATTCCAGGAACCCGCCAAACCGCGCTGCATGGGGGGCCTGGCCCATCACTTTGATCTGAAAGCCGATAATATGGCGGGCGAGCAAGACCCAGGCGGTAGCCACCACCAGAAGGGCCACAATAAAGCCTACATGGGCCCGCGTGCCTTCGATCAGGATCGGTAGAGTGGCTGAGTCGTGGAACAGGCGGCTTTCCGGAAAATTATAGCCGTCCGGGTCGCGCAGAATACCGTGGGTCATGACGCTGAGAACCAGTATGGCCACATAGGTCAGCATGAGACTGACCAAAATTTCGTTGGCATTGAATCTGGTGCGCAAAAATGCCGGGATCGCGGCCCACGCCATACCGCCCAGAATGCCAGCCGTGGACATGAGCGGTAGTACCCAGAAGCCTTCAACTTCCCAGAAAATGAGCGCCACGCTGCCGCCTGTTACAGCACCAATGGTAAACTGGCCTTCTGCACCGATGTTCCAGACACCGGCCCGAAAGCCAAAGGACAGTCCAATGGCGATCAGGATCAGGGGCGTTGCCTTGACCACCATCTCGGTGATGCTGAAGCTGTCGAACAGGGGATCGAAGAAGATAATGGATATAGCCCGAACAGGGTCTTCACCCATGGCCAGGAACATGATCATGCCGGCTGCAATCGTGAGCGCCACGGCCATGACCGGTGTGGCGTACAGCATGGGCTGAGATACTTCTTTGCGTGGTTCCAATCTAAGCATGATGTGCCTCCCCTGATTGTCCCACACTGTTATGAACACCCCCCATGAGCAGGCCGATCTCTTCGACGGACATCTGCCCGGTGGGTTGTGGTGCCGACAAACGTCCCTCGGATATCACGGCAAAGCGGGTTGATATAGCCATCAGCTCATCCAGATCCTGCGATATGACCAGAATGGCGGTGCCGTTTCTGGCCAGCTCCTGCAAGGCCCGGTGAATATCGGCGGCGGCCCCCGCATCAACACCCCACGTGGGTTGCGAAACCACCAGCACATCGGGGGCCTGAAGAATTTCCCGGCCCACAATGAATTTTTGCAAATTACCACCGGATAAGCTGCTTGCCGCATGCTCGATGCCCGATGTCTTCACGTTGAACTCGGCGACGACCTCATCAGCAAATGATTTGGCTCGATCATTATTCAGAAATCCGTTG
>JABJGO010000103.1 GCA_018662225.1 Rhodospirillales bacterium
ACTCACAAAGTGAGAATTTTGACTCATAAGATGAGAATTGTGGACCCATAACGTGAGAATTCCGTTAGCGATGGTTTCTGGTTACCCACCAGGACCGGGCATTCTTGTCGAGCGTTGATCACTTCCGAGAATAGCCATAAGCGGGCATTGCACAAATCGCACCTCATAACAGACGCGTTGCCAGTCTGGTCCCAAATCATCAACCTCTGGCGTTGGAGTAATGATCAATCTACCATAACGTTATGAACTACACGAACATTCCCGCCGTCACCATACTGTTGGCATTTTTTCTAATCTCATGTGGTACCCCATCGCCCACACATTTCGGTATGTTGGACATTGGTGGAGCGAGTAAGAAATGCAGCAGGGGCTCTTGGTCGTATACAGATCAGGACAAAAACCACGTGGTGTACACTGACTGTGTAGTCGGTCGAAGTACCGTAATTGATGAGCAAACTTTCAAGAAACGCTTCGTTGCCAGCGGCAAGGAACTGAAAGTACAGTTCCAACCACTCGATATGGACAATAGAGCCCCTAGAGTATTTTTGAGAACGAACTCAGAGACGGGTGCAATCGCAGAGTCATTATGTTGGGGATACATTGGGAAACAAAAAGGCGACTCATGCGTCATGTATGTACACGGTACCGGGGATACTGGCTTCGCTGATAAAGTTTCGGACCCAAGAGATATCCCAAGGTTCTATAGTGACTTCGCTCATGTCTACCACACAACGGAAGGGAGTGTGTGGCGTCAACAAACACCACTTGGGGAATTCAAGCTAATTAGGTTCTATCTCTTCAGTGGGGCATTTCGCAAGAACTGCTTTGCCTTTGTCAATGGGCTGAGATCGACGGATCAAAACTTAGTTGGATGGTACTGCGCATCTATCCATACCGACCTAACGCCCGACCTAATTGAACAAATTGTACCGACTATTGGTATCAACGGTGTCTACGATCCGGAAAGAATTACATACGTGAAACCAGTTCCCTCTACCGGCACATGGTCAGACAAGCGAGTGTGCTCAAGCGCCATAACAAGGCAATCCCCGTTTGAATGGAAAACGGGTTCTCATGAAAGTGTTGGTGAGGCAAAAAGACGAGGGATTACGTCTGAAGAATGCGCGGCGGTGTTGGGCCGTGTAGGAGAATAGCACAGATAATTATTGGCATTTCCGCAAATCAAATCGCCCAATGTTGCATGGGACATGTCTGCAAGGGGTCATTAGCAGAAATACTGATGGTCCGCATTTCACATCCGCTCCAAGCTCAATAGCGGACAGAAGCTATAGCGCCGAATTCATCTCGTCTCATACCAAATAATATTCTCGGTATATTAAGTCATAGATGTCCCACATTATGCATCAACGCGATGCATAATGTGGGAGATTTGTTGGCTTTTGATTCTCACGTTATGTGTCAAACCACATTTAACCCACTCGGCTATGGGCGATCCACGAACCATGAATCAGATCAGATGGCCGCTGCGGCGCACCTTTGTGTCCAGATACTGCTCATTATGTTTATTGGCTGGGAACGCATGCTGCACGCGTTCGGTCACATCGATACCGCAGAGCGCCATAGCGGCAACTTTATCCGGATTATTGGTGAGCAGGCGGATACGCTCGTACCCCAGTTCCCGCAGCATTTCAGCGGCGGGAAGGTAAACCCGTTCATCCGCGTCGAAGCCCAGCTGTTCGTTGGCGTCCAGCGTATCAAAGCCACGATCCTGAAGCTCATAGGCGCGCAGTTTGTTCACAAGCCCAATACCTCGCCCTTCCTGGGCCAGATAAAGCAGCACGCCGGAGCCTTGCTTGGATATTTCTGAAATGGCACCCCGCAACTGGTCGCCGCAATCACATTTCAGGCTACCCAGCAGATCACCGGTAAAGCATTCTGAATGCAGCCGCACTAAAACATCGCCGTCTTTTGCCGGATCACCAATGACGATGGCCAGGTGTTCAAGCCCCCCGTCCTGTGGCCGGTACGCTATGACGCGGGTATTTTCAGCATCAAACAGCGGCACCTTTGCCTCGCTGACCCGGTTCAGGGTGCGGGCGATGGTTTTTTCGTGCTGAAAAATATCACCGGCATCCGTCTCAAACAGATCATGCCGGGCCGCCCATACGGTCAGGTCGTTGGCCGTTGGGTCGTTGATTTCCGCGACAACGGCGGCGGGCAACAGCCGAGCCAATTTGGTTAGCTGTACGGCGGCTGATTCACAACTAAACGGCTCAGTATCCAATTGCGCGATGTTTTCAAGCAAGGCCTCGAACTGTGGTGCATCCGGTACGCCCGTAGGGTCGGCCAACAGCGCAATCTGGCCTGCGTCAAAACCAGCACCATCACCTGCTGGTGATATAAGTGATACGTTACCATTTGTGCCTTCTGCACCAACTGTCTGTTTCTGTTCGCGTCCATGCAGACCGAGAACCGCCGCGCGGCGATTGGTAATGGCGAGCACAGGCGATGTGCCGGCGATTTCAGCCAGACACCCGAAAGCATCATCTGTTGCGACCTCCGATACCACCTCGGCGGCCATCATTAGCACCGCACGGCCTTCGTGGCCGCGGATTACAACCATGCGGCCACGGCGTAATTCAGACACGGCGCGATCAACGGAAAGCAGCGAACGCGGCTCCCGGGTTGCAGGCATTGATACGAGTTCGAAGGTTCGGCTCATGAATTCATGATATCCAGACTATTCATTATGGTTGGTTATTGTATAAAGGTAGCGTGAATACAAATATAATGTTGAAGTTTGATCGACCTATAGACGTGAAACAGGGGCAAGAGCGGCATGAGCAACGGTAAACGCGTCCTTCTTGTGGACGACGATTCAACTCTCATCGAGATGTTGTCAGACCAGCTTCAGTTACATGAAGAGTTCATTATATCGTCGGGCACCACAGGGGCCGAAGCCCTGGATATGGCCAAAAGCGACTATTATGACGTGATCCTGCTTGATGTGGGATTGCCCGATATGGATGGTCGCGAACTCTGTCGCCTTATGCGCCGCAACGGGGTGCGGTCCCCGATTATCATGCTGACCGGTGCCGACACGGACGCGGATACAATTCTGGGTTTGGATGCGGGCGCGAATGATTACGTAACGAAGCCCTTTCGGTTGGGCGTCTTGCTGGCCCGCCTGCGTGCCCAGATCAGACAGCATGAGCGCAGCGATGACGCCATGTTCGGCATTGGCCCGTATACATTTCAGCCCAGCGCCAAGTTGTTGGTTCATAACGAGTCGGAAAAGAAAGTACGCCTGACGGACAAAGAAGGCGCCATCCTCAAATATCTGTACCGAATTGGTGACAGAACCGTCGGGCGGGATGTTTTGTTGGATGAGGTTTGGGGATACAACGCCGGGGTGACCACTCATACCCTGGAAACTCATGTATACCGATTGCGTCAGAAGATTGAAGAAGACCCCTCCCATGCCCAAATTCTTGTTACGGAACCGGGCGGATATCGATTAATTCCCTGATTATAGCAAAACCCGAGCAAATTAGCTTAATCACTGCCCGGCAGGACCACGAAGTGGTCCGAGAGGGTGCGACGGTGGCTTTGCGTACCAATATCAAGAATTTGAAAAGCGCCCGATTTGGGGAAATCGGACGCTTTATGTTTCCAAAGAAACAACAGGACGATGGGGGGCACCGCCCTGTAATCTGACGCGTGTTGATTGCTCAAGAGCGCGCGCAGATGCACACTATGCTGTGGTATACCACAGAATAAAAGCATAATCTTAACCTACAGTCAAAAAACATCACTCAGCGTAAATGATCTGTAATGCGTTTAAGGCGTCTGCTTATGGTCCCTGCGCGCGTCAGCGGGCTTCGGCTCCTGCACGTAACGAAACTTCTCAGGGTCGATATCAATGTCAAATCTTGGGTTGAGCAACGCGAAATCTGTCACGACCCCTTGGGAATCGCGAACCGTCCATTGTCGGAGCGTCAGGGGCGCGTCCGAAAATGCCAGTGTAATGGTTCCCGCGTAAGGATCCTCGGTTTGAGCCAGGCCAACCCGCAGTGTGCTGGACCCTCGGTCCACACCGATGATCTGCAAATCTCCACCGCTCAATTTGATAATATCATCGACCAGAACGCCGACGGGCGTGCTTGAGATCGGAATGTGGGTGGATTGTTCCAGTTCTTCATCCACATAAACCAGAAACAACCCACTGGTAACAATCAGGACCGGAACGGGCGGATCATAGTCGATGCGTAAATCACCCGGCCGCGATAAAAAGAACTCACCTTCGGCCATGTCGCCGGTTGATGATACCTGCACAAATCGCGCCTGCATCGTACCGATGCTGTTCAGATAAGCCTCAACACGGGCCACGTCGGCCTTGTCGGCGGCGTTCATTATATATGGATCAGATGCCGACAACGCCGACAGCACTGGCGTTGTCACAAGAATGAGCAAAAAGGTGAGGAAACGTATCATGGGGCGATTTGTAACAGGCTTAGTGGTTGCCGATCAACACTTCGCGTCGACCTACCCGGTTAGCTTCGCTGACCACGCCCTGGGATTCCATGTGTTCAATGATCCGCGCGGCACGGTTATAGCCGATCTGAAGGTGGCGCTGGATAAAGCTGGTTGAAGCCTTGCCTTCGCGGGCGACCAGAGCGACGGCCTCATCATACAGGGCGTCTGCTGCCAGCTGTCTGCCACCGCCTGCATCAATCAACGGGTCTTCATCGTCTACGGTAATTTCGTCGATAAACTCTGCGGTGCCCTGGCCTTTAAGGAACTTGACCACCTGTTCTACTTCGTCATCGGAAACGAACGGGCCGTGCACACGGGAAACGCGCCCGCCACCTGCCATATAGAGCATATCGCCCTGGCCCAGCAGGTTCTCAGCCCCCTGCTCGCCCAAGATCGTCCGGCTGTCGATTTTTGACGTTACCTGGAAACTGATCCGGGTCGGGAAGTTGGCCTTGATGGTACCGGTGATCACGTCCACGGACGGACGTTGGGTTGCCATAATAATATGAATGCCTGCGGCACGGGCCATTTGGGCCAGACGTTGAATCGCGGCTTCCACATCCTTACCGGCCACCAGCATCAGGTCCGCCATTTCGTCCACCACGACGACGATATGGGGCAGTGGCTCATTGGCGATGGGCTGGTCTTCGTAAACCGGCTTGCCGTCGTCGTCGAATCCGGTCTGAACCCGGCGCGTGAGTGTTTCGCCATTCTTTTGGGCCTCGATCAGCCGCGCATTGAAACCAGCCACGTTGCGCACGCCGAGCTGAGACATGACACGATAGCGGTCTTCCATTTCGCGCACTGTCCATTTAAGCGCCACAACGGCTTTGGACGGGTCGGTGACAACCGGCGTCAGCAAATGCGGGATACCGTCATAGACGGACAGTTCCAGCATCTTGGGATCAATCATGATGAACTTGCATTCATTGGGCTTAAGCCTGTACAGCAGCGACAGGATCATGGCGTTCATGCCCACCGACTTACCGGAGCCCGTGGTGCCGGCGATCAGCAGGTGCGGCATGCGAGACAGATCAACACAAACCGGTGTGCCGCCAATATCCTTGCCCAGCGCCAGTGGCAGATTGCCGCCCGTTTTCTCGAACGCTTCGGAGGCCAGCAATTCACGCAAACCAACCATTTCGCGGCGGCTGTTGGGTAGCTCGATACCGATCACGCTGCGGCCAGGTACCACAGCCACACGTACAGAAATGGCGCTCATGGAGCGGGCAATATCATCGGACAAGCCAATCACGCGTGATGTCTTGGTGCCGGGCGCGGGTTCCAGCTCATAGAGCGTCACAACCGGGCCGGGGCGAACCTTGACGATTTCGCCGCGAATACCGAAGTCTTCCAGCACGGTCGAAAGGAAAGCCGCGTTCTGTTCTAACAGATCCTTATCGATCCGGGTTTGAACTTTGGCGGTGGCCCCCTCTTCCAGCAGCTCCAGCGGCGGATGGGTGTATACATTCGCATCACCGAAATCCATGGTCTTCTGGCGTTCCTTGTCGGCCTTGCGACTGGTCTTGAGCCGCTTCTTCCTGGCCTCAACCAAGGGGTCCGTCACGTCGGTCGTCTTTCGGACACGTTGTTTTGTTTTTGGCTTCTCGTCTCCATCTTCAGGATATTCATCAGGCTCATGCCCACCACCGGACAAATACTGTTCGCGCAACGCGTGGATACGATCCGCGGCGCGGCCGCCCAGTTGAAGGCCTCTATAGATGCCGGAGCCTGTGGCCCGGAAACCCTGAACCAAAGCCAGCCAGTCGCGACGTGACCATCCCAGTACATATATAATAAGGGCCACACTTATGCCGCCCGCCAGTGCGGCCAGCAAGACCGGTCCATAAACCGGATGCGCCATGGCGGCGAACGGGGTTAGCTGGGCGAATAACGCTTCACCTGTAAAGCCGCCGAGCCCGGTGACCAACGGCCAATTTCCGGGCACCGACAGTGCGGCGACCGAAATCGAAGCTAACATGACAGCAATAATCAGCATAATCACGCGCACGGCCAGATTCTCAATGGGCCGCTTTCTCATCAACTGCCAGCCCCACGCCAGCAGCACTATCGCGGGCAGGATGGCGCAAACACCAGCCGATTGCAGGCTTATATCGGCGGCAATAGCCCCAAAGTGCCCTAGCAAATTGGTGACGGTCTGATCTGTCGCATTGTTGAGCGAGGGATCGGTCGGTGAATAGCTCAGCAGGGCAACGAAAACCATGATCGCCACAATGCCAAGCGCAAGCCCGACAATCTCAGCCGCGCGCCGTTTCAGAAAGGCCGAAAGGGCCGCGGGCAGTACAGCGCCTTCTGGCGCGGATGTAAGTGTTCTAGCCATGCACCATTTGTAGTGGGTGGGTGTTTACAACATCTTAATATGAGCGCTCACAGCGTCCTTATTAGACGCTCACAGGCTTCACGGATGGTGTTTGCTTCTTCCACAAGCGCAATCCGGATATAGGGATCACCCGGATTAATGCCAGTATCACCCGTGCGTGAGGTATGGGCACCCGGCAAGACACGGACGGCGGCGTCCCGCCACAACGTCTGGGCGGCCTGTTCGCCGTCCCCCACGTCCAACCAAAGAAAGAAACCGCCCTCGGGCCGGTAAAACCCAAAGCGGTCACCCAAAACCTGCTCGGCGGTATCGATATTGCGGCGGTAAAAGGCGCGGATTTGCTTCACATGGTCATCATCATTCCAAAGTGCCACAGAGGCCGCGTCAATGGGGCCGGGAATCGTCGCGGAAATATAGCTGCGGAAGCGGCCGTGGGCCTCAATAATGGCGGGATCACCGGCCATAAACCCGGACCGCACCCCTGCGCCATTAGATCGTTTCGATAGCGAATGGAATACGATAACGTTGTCAAACAGGCAGGACGCGTCGCCTCCCATATCGCGACAGACCTGCAACGCGCCGACCGGTGGTTTGCTATCATAAATCTCCGCATAACATTCATCTACCGCCAGCAGGAAATCATGTTTACGCGCCAGCTTAATAGCCCGTTCCAGATAGGTCGCATCCGCGACAACCCCTTGTGGGTTGGCGGGCGAACACAGAAACATCACCGCCATGCGGGCAAGCGTGTCCTCGTTCAAGCTGTCCAGATCAGGTAGATGCCCGGTCTCTTTTGTGGCTGACAGGTACAGAGACTCCGCTCCACTGGCCAGCGCGGCTGTGCCATACACATGATAAAACGGATTGGGCATGGCAACGATGGGCCGACCACCACCTTTTGTCAGCGGTACAGCCCAGGTGGGCAGTAGATAAATGGCTTCGCGAGTACCGGCGCAGGCCACTACATGTTTCATCGGGTCAATGTGATCGCTGGTCAGACCATATCGCCGCCCCAGCCATCCAGCCGCCGCCTGTCGCAAGGCGTTTGATCCGGAAAACGGTGGGTACTTGTTCCACAGGTGGGCGTTTTCCATGACGATTTTGCTGACCCAATCCGGCACCGGCTGTTGCGGCTCGCCGATGGTTAGCGCGATGGGGTCCAGCCCCGCTGCGGGGTCAATGCCGTCCAGTAAAGTGCGCAGCCGATCAAAGGGAAAATCGGGCAGGGTTTCGAGGTGTGGATTGGTTTGCATGGCGGCCTCCGGTTTCCATAGTTTTCCGGCGTTTTCAGCCGCGCTGCAAGAGATAAAATAACGCACCCAACCCGCCCGGATTTGCTGGACATAGGGCCTTGCGCGTTTCATCGTTCCCACAGGCCAAGCCACTTGTGAATATGCGATACATCATGACAACAATTGAAGCTGATATTCTGATCATTGGCGGTGGCCTGGTGGGCGGCACGCTGGGCTGCATCCTGGCTGACCAGGGCATGTCTGTGGTGCTGGTTGATCGCGAGGCCCCGTCCGACCAAATGACCCCTGAATACGATGGCCGCGCGTCTGCCATTGCGCTCGGCACCCAGCGGGTGCTGGAAGGTGCGGGCCTGTGGGATGACCTGAAAGACGACAGCGCTCCTATTGATGACATTCGTGTCACGGACGGCGACTCACTTATGTTCCTGCATTATGACCACAATGATATGGACATCCGCCCGTTCGGCTACATGGTCGAGAACCGCCGTCTCCGGGTGGCGCTGGCCAGGCGCTTTGGGAGCCTTAAAAAACTCAACGTGCTGGCACTGGACAGCATCCGCAATCTTGACCGCGATGCGGGCGGCGTGACCGCCACGCTGGAAAGCGGCAAGACGATCAGCGCCAAGTTGGCGATTGGCGCTGATGGCCGGTCCTCGCAAACACGCGAAGACGCCGGTATTGAATTGACCCAGTGGTCGTATAATCAATCGGGCATCGTGTGCACGGTCGAGCATGAACAGAGCCACGAGAATATTGCCCACGAACGCTTTCTGCCGGCTGGCCCGTTTGCCATTCTGCCGCTGACCGGCAACAGATCATGCATCGTGTGGACCGAGCGCTCCGAGCTGGCCCCCGCCATGATGGCGCTGGGCGATGATGAATTTAATGCGGAGCTGGCTCGCCGGTTCGGCGATTTTCTGGGCAAGACACGACCCACCGGCCCCCGCTGGTGCTATCCGCTATCGTTGCAATTTGCCGAGCGTGTTCTGGACAAACGTTTGGTCTTGGTGGGCGACGCCGCCCATGCCATGCACCCCATCGCGGGTCAGGGCCTGAACATGGGTCTGCGCGATGTGGCGGCCATGGCCGAAGTGTTAAGCGACGCTCACCGGCTCGGTCTGGATTTAGGCTCGGCCGCTGTGCTGGAACGGTACGAGCGCTGGCGGCGGTTCGACAACACGCTCATGCTGTGTATGACGGACTTGTTGAACCGATTGTTCTCAAACGATATAGCGCCGATCCGGCTTGCGCGCGATCTGGGTCTCGCGGTGGTAAACCGCATCCCCCTGCTGAAACGCTTTTTCATGCGCCACGCCATGGGCCTGGTCGGTGACCTGCCGAGGCTGATGCGCGGCGAGAAGTTGGGTTAAGGGTGCCGGTGGGGTTTGTTGGCGCCACGCCCTCTCGTACTATCAAGCGATAGTACTGCCGGGTGTCGTACAAACGCTTCGCGTTTCTACTTATCTCTCGAACTTTCTATCGAAAGTTCTGCCGGGATGCGCCGATGTTTCACATCGTCGCTAATCAAGGATCCCGGCTGAGGCCTTTTTCGGCCAGCGCGTCCAGATAACTCTGCCACATGGTGTCCTGATCGGTGCCGAATTTATAGAGTGCTTCCCAGGTGAAAATACCGGTGTCGTGCAGGTCGTCGAATTTAAGGCGAACGGCATAGTTGCCAACCGGCTCAACCGCCATAATGCCTACATGGCGACGTCCGGCGATCACGGTTTTTTGGGATGGCCCGTGGCCCTGTACATCAGCGGACGGACTTTCCACGCGCAGCAACTCGGCCGGGATGGAGAATGTACTGCCATCCTCGAAAGAAATCTCCAGCGCCTTTTCTTCGCGTTTGACGCGGATTTCAGTGGGCTGGACCTGGGTCCCGAATGTGCTCATGCCAATATACTCACAACTGATGACCCGGAAACGGTGCGGGCGTATGATCATCGCTCAGCGGCCGTGCTTCGTCGGGCAACATGATGGGAATGCCATCCCGGATCGGGTAGGCCAGTCCGGCCCGCTCGCTGATCAGTTCCTGATTAACGGCATCATAAGACAGCGTCCCCTTGGTTAGCGGACAGACCAGAATTTCCAACAGCTTGGGATCAGCTTTGCGTTCAGGCATGGCGCGGGCTCCTTTAAGGAATGCACGGGGACATATCAGTGTCTTATATTACTATTATTACTGCTATCGCCATGCAGCGAAAGGGTCATCAGGTCATATAGCAGCACGCCGCGGGCGGCGGTATCGGCGCATTCTAACAATGCCTGGCGCTCGCTTGCTTCAAACGGGCACAGCATGGAAAGCGTGGTAACCAGCGCCGAGTCACTTGCATTCTCTACCGACGGCCAATCAGCTTCGATTTCATTGGCGGCGAAATAAGCCTGCACGGCCAGTAAAAGATCATCGCGATTGACCAGCGATCCCTGGTCTTCGTTCAGATCGGCGGCGAAGTCACTGAAATTCGGCACCACGCAACGATAACCGTTGATCAGGGGCAGCTCTTCAGCAATACGAAACCGGCTAACCCCTTTCAGCGTGATGGCAAATCGCCCGTCGCCTGTCTCACTAAATGAGACAATACGGCCGGCGCAACCCAACCCATAGATGTCCGGTTCACCCTCAGGCGATTCAATGTCGGCTGCGCGGGGCTGTACCATACCGATATAGCGCCCGTCGCCCAGACTGTCCTCAACCATGTTCAGGTATCGCGGCTCGAAAATATTGAGCGGTAGCTGCGCGCCCGGCAATAACAAGACGCCGGCCAAGGGAAAGACAGGCAACACGTCTGGTAACAACTGTGACGAGATTCCGTCTGATACGGTCATGAAAACAAAACGGCGGACAGCTTGCGCCGACCCTCTACGGTTGTTTCGTGGGCGTGGCCAAGGGCCTCAAAAATTTTCAGAATTTGCTCGCGGGCGGCTCCGTCGTTCCAGGTGCGGTTCTGGCTTATGATCTCAACCAGCTCATCAATGGCTTCGTCATTCTTTCCTGCCCCAGAAAGGGCGATGGCCAGATCAAAGCGCGCTTGATGATCGGCGGGGTTCTTATCCACCGCTTCTCGCAAGCCATCCGTGTCGTCATCGCTGGCCCCCGCCTGTTCAGCCAGCTCCAGCGCCGCCATGGCGGCAACCACTTCGGTGCTGAGTTGAAGCTCAGGCGTCATGCCGTCGAACATTTCGCGGCCCATTTCCGCATCGCCGTTGGCGATAGAGCACCGGATCAAACCGGCAAGCGCCGCCGGGTTGCCGTCGTCTGCGCCGAGGACTTCGGAAAAGACCTGCATGGCCTGATCTATATCACTGCTATCGAGGGCCGCCTGTGCCACTTCCAGCGCCTGATCGATAGGAGCCTTTGCGCCACCCGTCAGTTTTGAGATCATTTCCTTGATTTTGCTTTCCGGCACGGCACCCTGAAAGCCGTCTACAGGCTGGCCATTGGAAAAGGCATAAACCATCGGGATGGACTGAACCCGCATCTGGGCGGCCATTTCCTGATTTTCGTCAATGTTGACTTTCACAAGCCGAACCAGGCCGCCAGCCTGTCGCACGTGTTTCTCCAGCAGCGGGGTCAGGGCCTTGCAAGGCTCACACCATGGCGCCCAGAAATCCACGATCACCGGGATATTCATGGAGGCCTCGATCACATCGGCGCCAAATGACTGGCTGTCGGCATCCTTGATCAGGTCGCCTCCAGCCGTGGCAGGCGCTTCGGCACCCTGATCGGGACCGGTGCTGCCGACCAGGGGCTGCGGCGCCGGATCGTCGGCATTATTGCCTGTGTCTGTGCTTGTGGGTGACGGGGTTCCGCCCGGCCCTGGAATAATCGCCATGATATCTAATCCTGATTGTCTTGTTACAACGTGACCACGGCTGCTTTGTGGCCGCATGAGTCAATAAACAGCAGCAAATCATCTGGTTTGATGGCTGTGGTCGCCGTATTGATTAAAGGGTGATAGTGCAGCGCGGAGAATTCCATCATTTCCGCATCCAGCACCACATTCAGCACGCATTCTGTATCATTGATCAGTGCGAACGGTGTGACTGAGCCGGGCTCTACGCCCAAAATCTCCATCAGCAACTCGGCCTTACCGAAGGATAAATGGTGCGAGCCAATCTTATGGCGTAGTTCTTTCATGTCGATGGCGCGGTCTTCCAGCGTTACCACCAGCCATAAAGCGCCCTTCTTGTCTTTCAGAAAAAGATTCTTGCAATGGCCGCCCTCCTGCCCTTCCCGATGCTGCTTGGATTCTTCCACGGTAAACACCGGCGGATGCTCCACCGTTGAGGTCTCAAGCCCCAGACCCTCAAAACGGGCGAACAGATCATCACGTGTTGCTTTCATGGCGCGGGATACTAGACCGGATCACATTTAGATGGAAGCGCTTTGCGCTTGCATCTAAATGTGTGAATCCGGCCTACATTATAGGCGACGATCAGATTCACATGCTTTGAGGAATCGCTCAAGCGATCCCTTAAAGCATGATCTGATCTAACGCGCATGGGCCGTGTCACTCAAACCCTGACTGTATATTGAACGCCCTTGATGAGGGTTTCGTCCCCTTCGGCCAAATGAATTATAAATACCGCAAGTTCAGCCTTGCAAAGGCAGAGTGGATGACTATTATCGGCGCGCTTTCGAAGGGCAATCCCACCGACTATTCCACCGGGGTCGCATGACGAATATGCGGGCGTAGCTCAGTGGTAGAGCATCTCGTTGCCAACGAGAATGTCGTGAGTTCGAATCTCATCGCCCGCTCCATTCCCTGACCTGTACTGCGCAACATCCCAAGGGCGACACGCATGACACGAAACACTCTGATGTTTGCGCTCAAGTTGGTCGTTTCAATTACAATTTTTGCTGCCCTGTTCGTTATGTTTGATTTGGCTGAGGTGTGGTCGCGGCTGAAAATTCATTCATTCAGCTACCTTGGCCTTGCCTTGTGCGGGTTCCTTGCTCTTCTGGTGAGCAACGCGTTCCGCTGGTGGGTTATTCTTTGCGCCATCCGGATTGATTTGCCGTTCGCCTTCACGCTTAAGCTACAATACATCGCAGCCTTTTTTAATCAGGCCCTGCCGTCCGTCATCGGCGGTGATGCTATTCGGATGTATTTGCTTCAAGCCACGGGTACACCGCTACAGAAATCTGTCAACAGCGTGGTGATTGAACGCATGGTTGCCCTGGCCGGCCTTATTTTTCTGGTCACCGGTTTACAGCCATTTGTTCTGGCCCATGTTGATCTGGGACCTGCGCAGTATGTGTTTCCCGCGCTTAGCGCCATCGCCATATCGGGCATCGTGACAGTCATGTTGCTCGATAAACTGCCAGTCCGAATTCGCCACTGGCGCGCTGTCACATTCTTTTCCGTTATGGCAACCGATGCAAAAAGCGTATTCCTATCCCTCAAGTACGGCGTTTTCACGATGGCTTTAAGTCTTTTCAGCAGCACGCTGATGGCGGTTATCGCCTTGTTTGGCGCCCGCGCTTTGGGGATTGAGCTGGCGACTATGGATGCGTTGGTGCTTATCCCGCCTGCAATTTTGGCGTCTACGTTACCCATATCCATCGCTGGATGGGGGGTGCGCGAAGGGGCCATGGTCGCGACCCTGACCTATGCCGGTGTCAGCGAAGTGGACGCCCTTGTGGTCTCCATCATGTTTGGATTTACCATGGTTGTTTCCAGCATGCCGGGCGGGCTCCTGTGGCTGGCAAGCAAGAGCCGCCGACCATCCTGAATGGGAACCGTATTTTTGGTTAACATCTGTAAGGCTCGCGTTAACCATAAACATAACATCAGCTTCCTAATCGAAAACAAATAAGCTAACCTTTTCCATAGGGTTACCTCATACACCGTATTCGGGAGATTTCCATGTCATCGAAGAATGAGCCGCAAGCCGTGCGCGCTATCAGTAAGATTGTCGCCGCAGCCAAAAAGGGCGTGTCAAAACCCAAAGGTGAATTGGCCGAGCGCTATTTACGCTATTTCTATGGCAACGTCCCGGCTTCCGATCTGACGTCGCGCTCGCCTGAAATTATGGCAACCATTGCACTCAATCAGATGAGAGCAAATGAAACACGTCAGCCAGGCCGCGCTAATATTCGCCTGTTCAACCCAACCCAGAAAACCGACGGCTGGACAGCCGAACGGACCGTTGTCGAGATTTCCACCGATGACATGCCGTTTATTGTTGATTCAATTACCGCGGAATTGACCAGTCGGGACTTGGCAACCCACAGCATCATACACCCCATCATTCCTATGGTGCGGACAGCCAAAGGCAAGATGCAGAACGTGGCTCCACTTGGCACTGCCGATCCGGACGTGTCGCGTGAATCATTCATTCATATTGAAATTACGCAGCAAACGCCGGACTACCTGAAGGACCTCAAGCAAAAACTGGAAATTATTTTATCTGATGTGCGCTGCGCTGTTGAAGATTGGCGCAGCATGCGCCACCGGATGTGGGCGTTGATTGAAGAATTGGAAACAGGCGGCGCTGCTGGTCATGCTGCCGAAGAGGTTGCCGAAGGCCGGGACTTTCTGCGCTGGATTCACGACAATCACTTCACTTTCTTAGGCTACCGTGATTACACGTTCACGCGTAAAGGCAAGCGTATCATCTCGACTATCGATAAAAAGTCAGGCTTGGGCATTTTGCGGAATGCAGGCCGGATTGTTTTTGAAGCCCAGGCCAAGGGCGAAGATACCCCAACAGAGGTGAAAGCGTTCCTGCGTAACCCCGATCTTCTTATGGTCACCAAGACCAACGAACGCACCACCGTTCATCGCCCCGTTCACATGGACGCCATCGCCATCAAGCGCCTGGATGAAAAGGGTAATGTTATTGGCCAACGCATCTTTGTCGGCCTGTTTACATCGGTGGCTTACAACCGTTCGCCGCGTGAAATTCCGATGCTGCGTCAAAAGCTGGACCGCACGGTGCAGCGCGCCGGGTTCCGCCCGGCCAGCCACGATGGTAAGAACCTGACGAATATTCTGGAAACATTCCCACGTGATGAGCTGTTCCAGGTCTCGGATGATGAGCTGTTTGAAACGGCCATGGGTATTTTGCATTTGCAGGAACGCGCCCGCGTTGCGCTGTTTGTGCGGAAAGATGATCTGGAACGACACATGTCATGCATGGTGTTTGTACCACGTGACCGGTTTGATACGGACTTCCGCAAAGACGTCGGCAAAATTTTGGCTGAAGCTTTCAATGGGCGATTGGTGGCGTTTCGCACTCAGTTTGGCGACGGCCCGCTGGCGCGGGTTCATTTCATCGTCAAAACCACGCCGGGCAAGATTCCGGCTTATGATGTGTCTGCTATCGAAGCCCAAATGGTCGCCGCTTCGCGGTCATGGAAAGACAATCTGATCGAAGCCATGAGCGAGCGCTATAACGAGCGCGAGACAACAGACTATCTGGCTCGCTACGGTGATGCTTTTGGTCTGGGGTACCAGGAACAATACGGTGCCACCAGTCTGGTCACCGATATGGAGATGGTGGATCAGGTTCTTGAAGCCAACGTCATCGGTATGAACCTGTATGATATAACCGGCACCAAAGACGCGCTGGTTCGGTTCAAGCTATATCATCCCGATAGCACAATTCCCCTGTCTGATGTTTTGCCCCTGTTCGAAGACATGGGGTTCCGCGTTATTGAGGAATCCCCGCACCGGGTTGAGCCCAACGATGGCTCCGGACGGCATGTGATGATGCATGACTTCGGTCTGGAAGCCCACGACGGCAAGTCCGTCAATTGTGACGATATTCGAACCGACTTTCTGGAAGCATTTTTCAAGGTCTGGTATGGCCAGGCCGAAAGCGATGGTTTTAATGGATTGGTGTGCGCTGCTGGCATGAGCTGGCGTTCTGTCAGCATCATCCGGGCCTACTGCAAATACCTGCGTCAGGCAGGCATTCCTTATTCCCAGAGCTATATGGAACAAACCCTGCTGCGTAATGCTGGCATCGCGCGCAAGATCGTGGATTTGTTTAAAGTCCAGTTTGATCCGGACGGCCCGAAAACCCGTGACCGGGACGCCAAACGCATCCATGCTTCTATCATTAGCGCATTGGAAAAAGTGACCAGCGCTGATGAAGACCGCATCATTCGCCGTTTTGTGAATGTGGTGGATTGTTCGCTGAGAACCAACTTCTATCAAGTTGGTGAAGACGGTAATGAGAAACCATATCTGTCGATCAAACTGAAATCACGGGAGATTGACGAGCTGCCATTGCCGCGGCCATTCCGAGAAATCTTTGTGTATAGCCCTCGCATCGAAGGCGTGCACTTGCGCTTTGGCATGGTTGCCCGTGGCGGCCTGCGCTGGTCGGACCGGCCGGAAGATTTCCGCACGGAAGTCCTGGGACTGGTTAAAGCCCAGCAGGTCAAGAACTCGGTGATTGTGCCGGTGGGATCAAAAGGCGGCTTTGTGCTGAAACAGGCCCCCACAGAACGCAACGCCTTCATGGAAGAAGGCATTGCCTGCTACAAACTGTTCATCTCTGCCTTGCTGGATATTACAGACAACATCAAAGGCAAAAAAATCATCGCGCCCAAACGTGTTGTCCGCCGTGATAGCGACGATGCATATCTGGTGGTTGCGGCTGATAAGGGAACGGCCACGTTCTCCGATTATGCAAACGGCGTGTCTATTGAATATGGGCACTGGCTGGGCGATGCATTTGCGTCGGGTGGATCGCAAGGTTACGACCACAAGGGCATGGGCATTACCGCCAAGGGTGCGTGGGAATGTGTGAAGCGACATTTCCGGGAAATCGGCACGGATATCCAGAACGAAGATTTCTCGGTTATCGGTGTGGGTGATATGTCGGGTGACGTGTTTGGTAACGGCATGTTGCTGTCCAAGCACATCAAGCTGATCGGTGCCTTTAACCACCTGCATATTTTCGTGGACCCAAACCCCGATCCTGCCAAGACGTGGGTCGAGCGCAAGCGCCTGTTTGATATGGGTCGGTCCAGTTGGACGGATTATGACAAGAAGCTCATGTCCAAAGGGGCGGCGCTTTATGAACGCAGTGCCAAAACGCTGAAGCTGACGCCGGAAATCAAAAAGCTGTTTGGCTTTACCCGCGACAAAGTGACACCAAACGAATTGTTGAAAACCATGTTGCAGGCACAGGTGGATCTGTTGTGGTTTGGTGGGATCGGTACGTACATCAAGGCTGACAGCGAAAGTCACGCTGATGCGGGTGACCGGGCCAACGACGCCATTCGTACCGACGGCGGCGATCTTCGCGCACAGGTTATCGGCGAAGGTGCCAACCTGGGTACCACGCAACTGGGCCGCATTGAATACGCCATGAGTGGCGGGCGTCTTAACACGGACGCCATTGATAATTCAGCCGGGGTGGATTGTTCGGATCACGAAGTAAACATCAAGATTCTGATCGATCATTATGTGGCCAGCGGCAAGATGACCGAAAAACAGCGCAATAAGCTGTTGGCGACGATGACCGACGAGGTGGGTGACCTGGTGCTGATGGATAACTATCAACAAGGCCAGGCCATTACATTGATCCAGTCAAAAGGTGTCAGTGCCATAGAAGGCCAGATGCGGTTCATGCGATTCCTGGAACGTCAGGACCTCTTGAACCGCGACGTTGAATACTTGCCAAATGATGAGGAAATAACAGAGCGCATCGCCAAGAATACAGGGCTTACCCGACCTGAGCAGTCCGTTGTTTTGGCATACGCCAAGAACTGGTTGTATGATGAGGTTCTGGCATCAAGCGTGCCGGATGATGCGGCTACAGTTGACGACCTTGTTACATACTTCCCCACACCGGTGCGCAAAACGCTTCTGGCCGGGATTAAAAGTCACCGCCTGCGCCGCGAGATCATTGCCACGACCATTATCAACTCACTGGTTAATCGTGTGGGTGATACGTTTGTTCATTCCTTTATGGAAAAAACCGGCATGCCGTCATCCGAAATCGTGCGGGCCTTTGTCATTGCTCGTGACGTTTACGATGTTCAAGGCCTGTGGGATAAAATTGAGGCGCTGGACAATAAAGTGCCGGCCAGTGTTCAGACCGAAATGCTGGTCCAGATTAATGACCTGCTGGAACGCGGCAGCATGTGGTTCCTGCAAAATGGTAAGCCCGGCCTGGATATGGATGACCATATTGCCGACTACGGCCCTGGCGTAACAGAGCTCATTGACGGCATTGAGCAGGCTATTCCAGCGCAGTACATGGATAGTGTGCGTGATCGCGCCGCCCCGCTTATAAAAGCAGGCGTGCCTAAGGCTCTGGCCACCAGTATCGCTGGTCTGGTTAATTTGACGGCCAGTTGCGACATTGTTCATCTGGCTAAAGCCAAGAAGCTGCCGGTCATGCAGGTTGCCAAAGCGAACTTCGCTGTCGGTGCTCGCTTCAAGCTGGGTCGTTTGATGGCCGCCGCCGAAGCGCTGGGATCGGAAGGTCACTGGCAACAGTTGGCGGTTGATGCATTGATCAGCGAGATGTTCTCACATCAGCTCAATGTGACATCACAGGTGCTTGATACAGGTAAGGCGAAGGCTACGGCTGAACAGGCCCTGAATAACTGGGCCGGCAAAAATGCAGAAATTGTGAGCCGTGCGGAAAGCATGCTAACCGAATTGCGGGCCGCTGATATGAGTGACCTGTCCATCATTGCGGTTGCAAGCCGACAACTGCGCACGCTGACGAGTGAGTAAGGTCAAGGGACAGTTCGCCTGGTGTCTTTACGACTGGGCGAACTCGTCTTTCCCGACGGTCATCACCACATTTGTTTTTGCGGCCTATTTTACCAAGGCGGTTAGCGCCGACGTAACGTCGGGCACGGCGGCTTGGGGTTATGCCATGAGCTTGTCGGCCTTGACGGTTGCCTTCGTAGGCCCGGTGTTGGGTGCCATTGTGGATCAGGGTGGCCGCCGCAAACCATGGCTCGGGTTTTTTACCGCCATTTGTATTATGGCCAGCGCCCTGCTTTGGCTGGTGGAACCAGAACCATCCTTTGCCATGATGGCGCTTGTTTTGGTGGCCGTGGCCAACACCGCGTTTGAGATAGGCATGGTGTTTTATAACGCCATGTTGCCCGATCTGGTGAGCAAAGGCAGGCTGGGCCGGTTATCTGGCTGGGGCTGGGGGTTTGGTTATTTTGGCGGGCTGTGTTGTCTGGGGCTGGTGTTGGTAGGTTTCGTTCAAACCGATAATCCATGGTTTGGGCTATCCACAGAAAATGCCGAACACCTTCGTATTACAGGTCCGGTGGTCGCTTTGTGGTTGGGCGTTTTCTGTCTGCCGCTTTTTTTCTTCTGTCCAGATCGCGTGGCGAGTTCGGTAAATTTCGGTCAGGCAGCGCGCGCCGGTATTGCCACGCTGATCACCACCATCCGCCAGGTTCGCAATTACGGCAACATCGCCCGCTACCTTCTCGCCCGCATGCTGTATGTGGATGGCTTGAACACGCTGTTTGCCTTCGGCGGCATTTATGCGGCGGGCACGTTTGGTTTTACGTTTGAAGAACTGATCATTTTTGGCATCGCCATGAACGTGACGGCTGGCATTGGCGCAGGCGCTTTTGCGTGGGTGGACGACCGGTTCGGATCAAAACTGGTGATTATGGTATCGGTGTCATGTCTTAGCGTGCTGGGCACCGCCCTGTTGTTAGTGGAAACCAAAACGGGATTCTGGATTGCAGGGCTGCCCTTGGGTATTTTTGTGGGTCCGGCGCAATCGGCGGGACGAACGCTCATGGCGCGGCTTGCTCCAGAAGAACTGCGAACAGAAATGTTCGGTCTGTTCGCCCTGTCGGGCAAGGCCACGGCTTTTCTGGGCCCCGCCCTGTTGGGCTGGGTCACTGTGGTCATGGATAGCCAGCGCTGGGGCATGGCGACCATCATTGTATTCTTTATCGCCGGACTGTGGGTCATGCGCGGCGTACGGGAAGAAGGCGCGGCGTGAAGGTGGTTTTATTCCGCCGCCATCGACGCTCTGTTGTGATGCTGTAATAAACGATCCGCAGCCCAGCGGTGGAAAAGCCGGGTGGGCGGGTCTTGAACCGGGGTTAGCACACCACCGTTGAAGCCAGATGATGCGCGGCCTTTCTGCATGCCTTCCACCACGAAGACGTCTTCCAGAAACACGCTGCGCCAGGTTTCGCAATTGGCTTTGCGCAGGTCTTCATGGTCTGCACCGGTACAGGCTTCGTCATAGTAATAAAGCTCAACCCGCTCCAGCGTTTTATGGGGACCGTCGGGTGTCACCAGAATAGTGAAGAAATGATCCCGGTGAACCCCGAACAGTACGTTGGGATAAAGGGCTATATATTCAGCGCCCGTGTCCCACATGCTGGAAATATCATCCAACGATGGAAAGGTCCGGCCACTGTCCGGGATCAGGTCCGGGTTATAGACGGTGGTGCCTTGACCTGAAAACAGTCCCGGTTCCAGAATGTTATAATGATCTTCAAGCCGGGAGTAACTATTCAGGCCGGGGTGTATCCACGGCAGGTGATAGGCCTCGCAATAATTTTCGATGGCCAGCTTCCAGTTGCCGTGCAGCTCGAAATTCATGGTTGAGTGTGTGCCGCCGTGAAATAACGGACGGTCTGCAAATTCGTGCCAGCGTGCCAGAAACGTTGCGTGGACGTCTTCGAATGTGGGCGCGTCGCCGCTCAGGTTGACGAACACCGTATCGAACTGGATATGGGCTCGCACTTCCTTGAGGCCGTGGTTCGCCGGATCGAAACCTGCACAATCATCCTTGTCGTGTCCGCCCACATAGGGCGTGCGCTTCAACGCGCCATTCAAATCGAAACACCATGAATGATAGGGGCAGCGCAAGAGCCCCTTGGTATTGCCAGGTTCAGACACCAAAATCATGCCGCGGTGAGAACAGATATTATGAAAGACGCGCACGGTACCCGCTTTGTCGCGGGCGATAAACAACGGCTGACCCAGAAACTCTACCGGATACACATCACCCGGATTGGGCACATCCTTACCAAAGCCAAGCGCCGCCCAAGTGGTCGCGAACAGGGCTTCATCCTGATAGGCGTGCATGTCATCATCGGTGTAGCACGCATTGGGCAGGCCCGGCCCTGTAACGGTATCGGCCAGCACGGCTTGTGCGCTCTGTAAGCATGCACTGAGATTATCTGACATTTATTGGTTCCCTTGGTAAAAATTCATGCTGGATAGATAACACCGAAGGTTAAGGTTCGTAAATTGTACAAATTATCCACAATCAGATAATATCAAGTAATGTCAAAACGACCTTATGATATACCGTCTCTAACCGCGCTGGCGGCGTTTGAAGCCTCGGCCCGTAATCTGAGTTTCAAGCTGGCGGCTGTGGAGCTGAACGTGACGGCTCCGGCGATCAGCCGTCAGATCAAGCTGCTGGAGCAGGATCTGGGCTGTACACTGTTTTATCGCCGTCATCGCCAGGTTCAATTGACGCCGGATGGCATGGTGTTGTTTGAGGCGCTGGCGGAGTCATTCACCACCATTGCAGGTGCCGCCCAAGCCGTGCGCACCACCAGCTCGGGTCAGGTTCGCGTGGGCACCACAAATGCTTTTGTGTCTTTGTGGCTGATGCCCCGGTTGCAGGATTTCTGGCGGCGCTATCCCGACGTCCGCCTACATCACAATATTTCAGATGAAGCCATCAACGTAACGGCCTCGGGATCAGACGTCACCATACGCTTTGGGGCCGGCCAATGGGCCGGCATGGATTCACAATATTTATTTGGGGATCGAATCTACGCCGCGTGCAGTCCGGCCTATGCTGAGCGAAATGGTCCGCTTGTGGATGCGGAGCAGTTGGCTGATCATACCTTGTTAGAGATCACCAACATATCGGCGGAAGATTGGGCGGGATGGCCTGACTGGTTCCGTGCCGTGGGCGTGAGCACCCGCGCCAGAGAACTGCGTTATTTCGATAGCTACGGAGTAGCGGTACAGGCCGCCATCGATGGGTTGGGCATTGTCATGGGGTGGCACAGCTTGATTGGGCCAGCGGTGACAGATGGAAAACTTGTTCAAATTTTGCCGCACATCATGACGCCCGACAATGCGTTCTACATGGTCACCCGTCAGCACCGACCGTTGAGTGCGGAAGCAAAAACGTTTGCGGACTGGTTGCAAGAACAGGCAGCCCGGTATTGCTCAAAGGTGACGGACTAAGCGCCGCGAATATGGTCGCTATTGTTCAGGTACCACTCATAGGCCATACGCAAGCCCTGATCCAATGAGACCTTTGGTTTCCAACCCAGCTCCATTAGCATGGATGAGTCCATAATTTTTCTGGGCGGACCATCGGGGCGGCTGCTATCAAATACAAGCTCGCCCTGGAACCCTACGGCATCGATAATGGTTTGGGCTAACTCGCCTATGGTAACCTCATCACCCGTACCCACATTGATATGTGATTCGGCAGAATAGTGCTGCATGATAAACACCAGGGCATCGGCCAGATCGTTCACATACAGGAACTCACGATACGGCCTTCCACTGCCCCAAACTTCCATTTGTGCATCACCGGCTATTTTGGCGGCATGGGCTTTAATAATGAGGGCTGGAATCACATGACTGTGTTCTGGATGAAAATTATCTTCGGGCCCGTAAAGATTGGTGGGCTGCGCCGAAATGAAATCACATCCGTACTGACGTCGGTAGGCCTGGCATAATTTGATGCCCGCAATCTTCGCAATGGCATACCATTCATTGGTGGGTTCCAGCGGCCCGGTCAGGAGAGCCTCTTCCTTCATAGGCTGTTCGGCCATGCGAGGATAGATGCATGATGAGCCCAGGAACTGAAGCTTTTCAACACCAATGGCATGGGCAGCATGAATGATGTTGGCTTCAATCATCATGTTGTCATACAGAAACGGCACGGGTTGGGTGTTGTTCGCGACAATGCCGCCGACCTTGGCTGCGGCGATAAATATGGCTTCAGGTTTGTTGGCCTGCATCCATTTTTCGACTTCGTCTTGGCGCGTGAGATCAATCTCGTCACGACCCACAGTGAGAATTTCACAATCCTCACAAGCCAGCCTACGCACGATTGCCGCCCCGACCATGCCTCGGTGCCCTGCAACCCAGATGCGCTTTCCACACAAACTATAGCCTGATGTTGTCATGTGTCTTGCTCTCTGGGGTGACGATATTGAGGGATAGGTGATTGGTCAATGTATTGGTTCCTAGCCAAGTAGCGATGGGTAGCTAGGTGTAATATGGCCTCATCGCTATTTCCGGATATTTCCGGATTTTTTAGTTTCAAATTCATCTCTGAGTGACCCCGTTTCTCATCTTCGGATCCCCTCACGCCGCTTGATGGGCCCCGACCGGCCTGTCATGGTCCGAATTGTACGAGATTTCTGGGCTGAGTAAATTGCTCCACAAACAGCGTCAGCGACATCTTTAGACCCACGTGGCGGATGATCGATTTTACCCAAGTCGCCGACCCGTTCAAGTGATAATAATTCCTTTTGCAGCAGTAAATTTTCGGTCATAGCCACGCGCCCCTCATTGAGGCAACCGCGCAACAATTCATAAGGCCCGGCATCTCGATCAACCGAGATTTCCTGTGTACGGACACCTTTGTTTTGCAATATTTGTCTCATGTCTGTGGCTTGATAGCCGTCGGTTGATAGGCAATGTATCGTGACGCCACTAATTGCAACAAGTTCCAACAGCCACGACCGTAAATCTTCGTAATTTATTTCATGACTGGGTGATGGCTTGATGGCGACGGCGGCATCTATGGCATAGCGTGGCATCTGCACAGGCTCTCCGTTCACGGTCTCTATTGAATAGTCATGTAAATGGATAATGGCCACGCCGCACGCGTCCCGCGACAACGAAAGATCCAGATGAATAAATCGTGACTTGGTTAGATCCACACTGTCCCGATCAATCACCCATGGTGGAAGCGTGTGCAGTGATAAATCGATTTCCGTCACTCCGAGCCATGGCTCGAGGCCGATTTCCTCTGCCAGCGCGACCGCTCTTGAAACTGACCCCTTGTCCTGAATGAAGGGCCGGAACGTATCAGTGGCAATGCCAACAATGTCGCGAAGTGCCCGTTCGGGGTCACGAATGAACTCATCACGATGTTCAATAGGCACATCTTCGATAGCTGCTCCTGCCGGCGGAATTTCACCGGGCCCAAGGGCTCTGGTGGAAAATTCATCGTCACCAACAATGACCTGAATGGTTTGCCCATTATAGCGGTTGGGCGGCGCAACGTCATACCGTTTGTGGGTAAAAATGGCTGTATGGCGTTGCTGTGTTGCCTCGGCGTCGGTAATGCGGCGGGCAAGAAAATCATGCGGATAGCGGGCGGAAGACGACAATATTATGCACCCGATCGGGATGGCCGGGTTTGGAAAACGTGACTTCCGTCGCGATATGAGCTCACCATATAATTCTTCAGCCTGGTCATAATGACCGCCTTGACCGCGTGGCCCGGCTGTTCGGGTTGACCGTTCCGTTATGTCCATGAAATTTACTTCATCCATTACGCCGCCAAAAACGGCTTGCCCGAGAAGGGGGATTGATTGTCCCCGCATGGGCAAAATCTGGATGCCGCCGTCTATATCCAGATACCGGCGCAATTGTCGGTTCCAGGTGTGATGTTTTTGGACATAAGGTATTTTCTCATACACCTCCCGCAGGGGCTGGTATAAGACATTTTGCGTAATATGGAATTGTGCCGACTGCAGCGGGAAAACAAATTTTGTGCCGGGCTCTAGGCCAAACGTCCGTTGTAAATCACGCAAGCAGCTTAAAAAATACACCTGGTAGAGAATGGTGGTTCGCGCGATTGTCGATTTGCCAGTACCAGTAGCCCCGCCTAGGCAAACCTCGTGTACGGGGCTTTCGCCCATGAGGATGTCTGGATTGATTACGCGAAGGTCAGCTCGTAATTTTGGCCAAATGGAGGCAATGTTGCCCAAAAATTCTGGACTGTCGATGAACTCATCAATTGCAACAGGCAAAGATTTGAACAGGCCCAAGCGAGTCAGCGGCCGAAGATCATTATAATTCTCCAACGTCTCGGATGCGTATTGCCACAACTCAGTCTCTCGCTCTGAGCGCGGGCCTCCGGCGGGACGGCATATTTTGGACAGAACCAGCTCGACTTGTTCGGGATTGACGCTCGCCATTATTCTTCCCAACTCTCCTCTTCATCCCAATTCTCATCATCGTCGTTGGCGTTTTCCTCCGGGCAATTATGGTCAAATGACGGACTGGTTAATATCCCGGTCATGAGGGAAAATATATTATCAGTATGTTGAGAACTGGGCGTGTCAGATTTAATGAGTTGTGTGCGAATGGCAAAATTTGGATCGAGATTGCTGTACCGTACCCAACGCTGCTGACTCAGTTTCAGCTGTAGATTTAGTAGCCGCGCGACTTGGCGGCCGTCATTCTGCGCATCAGCAAGCCGCAAGTGCTCTTCTATTTGCTGCTCTCTTATTTCATCTTTCAGCAACTGCATTTGGAAATGGGCGAATAAATCGATTTCACCAATATTGGGCAAGCCGTTCTTATCGAGACGCTTGATCCAGTTTCTGATGGTTCGGTCGGTAACACCGAAGATCTCGGCACACTCTAATTGGTTCTTGCCCCTTAACATGAGGCCGGCAAGCTTGATTAGCTTGGCATCGTCGATTGATACGCCGTGGTCATTTGCTTGTTCGTTAGGACCTGACGCGTCGTCGTCTGGACCCGGACACTGGTTCGCCGGGCAAGCCTCGCCGGTGGCGGAATTGGCTGTGTCTGGAGTTTCAGATGTTTTCCTGCTTCGCTGACGAACATCTTTTTTAATTTTTGCCATTGTATCGGCTCCTGAAATAATCAAAACGTGATTTACAGGCGGCATTGAAACAGCCTGTAAAAGCAGCATTAGGAACCGAGAAGTGTGTCTGGGTAAATAATTAGGACAAACGACCCTGTCCGCTAAGCTGCGGCCAAAGGTCCCGTTTGATCCCGTAAGAGTTCTGTCAGGGACAGATATTGTGACGGTTTTTCACCACCACAGTGCATTATGTACACGCATGGATGCGGAGTTGTCAATATGTAGTGTTGAGCTAGCTACACCGAATGCAGGATCTGCTAACGATATACGAAGCAATCATTAGCTCCACCATCCCTATAACGACTGCCTCGCCGGAATTATGCCCGGATCCGAGACATCCCTGGTACTAAGCATCCCAAGGATCGATTAGTTGTATGCCGCATCCTTCGAAATCGGAAATATTTCTAGTCGCCACAATGCTGTTTCGGGAAAAAGAAATCGCCGCAATCTGTGCATCAAATTGGGATATGGGTCGGCCCTCCTCACGGCGGGCAACTACTATCTCTGCATACGCTTGAGCGGCGTCCCCATCAAATGGCAGAACACGCCCCGTAAAGTCGGCCTGGAACATCTCACGCGCGGCTTCTTCGATCTCGGCCCGACGCTTGCTGTGAGGCAATAACCGAATTCCATACAAAATTTCTGCCTGGGTTATCGTTGTTGCAAATAAGCTAGTGGTAGCCTGAGCCTTAACCCATCCAACCACTGAAGGGTCGGGCTCATGCCGCATCAATTCCGACAGGACATTGGTGTCAACGATGATCACTCATCGAACCTTGGCGGTTCTGGCATTGGCTCGCGGGGGTGAATAACGATGTCGATGCCACCAAACGGGGCAAAACGCTGGCGAACTGCTTCTGCAAGGCTCGTGCTTTGTCGCCTTCTTGTTGCCAACGAGTTACGTAAGATGTCGCGTGCCTCATCCTCCATTGACCGACTGTTATAGGCGGCTTGGACACGTAGGCTGTGTTTTAGTTTGTCATCAAGGTTTCGGATCGTGATGCTTGCCATGGGCACGCCCTAAAAAAATCAATGATAGCATAATAATCAATGATTGCACAAATATCAAGGACCCAGTGTGCTGTGCCAGCAACACTTAATATGTCGGGCCATTCTATTCTGAAATATGCTTGATATTATGGTCACTCAGAAATCAGGATTTTACGATATGGCCTGAAGTGTTACAAGGATTGGCCATCTCCACATTGACGCTACTGATTGCATTCAATGTTTTTACACGCGCTGTTCGCCAAGAATGAAAAATCTAACCTGTGGAAAGCAGAACGCAACGCCTTGGCTAAAGTCGTGAAGGCAACCAAAGAGGCATATGGAGTAAAAAAATGAGCAAAG
>JABJGO010000012.1 GCA_018662225.1 Rhodospirillales bacterium
AAAAACGTGATGCATGATATGATTCTCCCATGGTGTTAGCGGGAGGATTTGATGAAGCGTTTTATTGAAGGTGAAGACCGTAGCCAAAGCACTTTGCTCCCCGAACGTCTTGATGACTATGTTGGCGAGGACAATCCCGTCCGCGTTGTCGATGTGTTTGTTGATGACCTCGGGCAGTAAGGCCGGTGGCCAGTTCACCAAACAGGACTTCCGCTACGTGGCTGATACAGGCAAACAGCGCCGGATCACCCGCTGGGAGCATGAGCATCTTCTTGAAGATGTACAGCGGCGATTGGATGAGCACCCGCAGATGATGAAGCAACGCCGAGAAACGGTTGAGCATCCGTTTGGAACGATCAAACACTGGATGGGCTATACGCACTTCCAGATGAAGACGTTAAAACGGGTCGGCACTGAAATGGCGCTGCATGTGCTGGCCTACAATATCAAGCGCGTCATCAATATCATGGGCATCCGCCCGCTGATAACGGCGATAATGGAAGCATAGGCGTTCGTTTGCGTCATTTTGGGCGCGTACTCAGCAATACAGCCCCAAGAACGGTCAAATCCGACTCGACAACTTCCGAAAGTGGTAAGGTAAAAAATGGCCAAGCTAAAGTCACTCAAACCTACGCCCATGGCATATAGGGAAGTCGGTGACTGTTTTTACACAGCCTGGGTCATTTTCAGATGTTTTAAAGCCCCTTGGCCATACACGAGACGCGGCTTACTGCTTTACCTCCCAGCAATCTAACCCGCCTTTAGCGTCGCCTGCCACGTACATACACATGCGCCCAAGTTCTTCGACGGCAAAGACATAACCTCGCAGGTTCCATCCGGACGCTTCAATTGCAAACTCTTTAGCCTCCACCATTGGAAGTGTGAGGGAAACGATCTTTTCCCACCAGCCAGCCTTTGCTGATCCAATCGCTGCGCCACTAAGGACAATTGTGGTGATTGCTACTGCCAATATTATATTTTTCATAACTTTAGGTTTCCTTCTCAATCCTGTTGGGCTGTTGCCCGAAACTGAATGTTTACGGAGCGATCAAACCTGATCTCGCCATGAGAACTGTGGATCATATCCCAGTTCTTTCCGCGCCTTGTCGATAGACAGGAGGGTCTCGAACTCTCCTGTTCCGGCCTTCAGGGGCGTGTCAGGGAATATTTCTGCCATCAGTTCGCTGTTCGGTCGGGTCATCACGGTATCGGCCGCCGCAATGATGTAGTTCCGCGCACCGCTCACGTCAGCGGTGAGCGCCAATCGGGTGGCTTGTGCCACATCCCGGGCGTCAACGTAGCCCCACAAATTCCACATACGCTCTTTGGCATCATCTGAGAATGCCGGGAAATTTGCGTACTCCTGAGGTTCCATAACGTTGGAATAGCGCAGACCCAAAATCGGAATTTCGGGATACCAACGACTGAAATGACGCGCCATTTCCTCACCCACCGCTTTCGACAGAGAATAGCTCCACTCTGGTCGAACGGGAGCCTCTTCATCAATGGGGGCATAGACGGGCGGCGTATCAAATGGCAACCCGAGTGTGGTTTCGCTTGATGCCCACACAATACGTTTCAAGCCCAGATGTGTGGCGGCCCGAAATACGTTGTAGGTGCTCACCGTATTGATTTCGAATGTGACCTCGTCCGGCAAACGTCCGGGGCCGGGTATAGCAGCCAAATGAATAACAGCATCGATATTTTCCATCTGGGCGTCGGTGCCCTGCAAGGCGCTCAATGTCTGACCGTAATCGGTCAAGTCTGCCACGGTGAAGAAGCTTGTGGGCTCCGTTGGCGCGACCTGGTCAATGATTTCAACCTGATACCCGTTTTCCAGCAGATCCCGAACAACCGCACGGCCAGCCTTACCGGCACCGCCTGTTACGATGATATTTTTCATTTGATGTTCTTTCTGTTTGTACGGTGGATCAAAGGGGGCAGAGCAAAAAGTGGCCTGCCGCCCGAAGCCCCATGGGTACAATGGGGCGTAGGGTGGCGGAGGGACGGGGATTCGAACCCCGGAAGGGCTTGCACCCTTGCTGGTTTTCAAGACCAGTGCATTCAACCACTCTGCCATCCCTCCGCAGGGATTGTGGTGATACGCCCATTATCTAGCGCGTAGACTCCACGGGGTCCAGTACGCACATGGCTTTGTGGTGAATTTTTCGGATTAAGACAGTGATTAGGCCATTCTAGAGGAGCGAAAGCAGAACCAAGGCCATTTATTGTTATGTCGATTCTTTCGCAGTTCGTTGTACACGCAGGGACCAGTATTGTGCCGAGGCCACACCGATAATCACCAGAATACCGCCCATGAGCTGTTCGGTCCGAGGTTCAATCCCGAACCAGATGGATACAGCAATCGCCACCATGGGAATGAGGTTCAGGAACATGGTACCGACCACAATGCCCAAATGCTTCACACCCACGTTCCAGCAATAAGTGCCCAGGATACTGGTGGCCAGACTGGTCCAGATCAGAAATCCCCATCCCTTGGCATCGGGCATCTGTGCCGGTAACGATTCAACGCCCACACCCATGAGCACGGCGCAAACGACGATGATCATGGGTGTGGCGCTGACAAACGACAGCGTTGTACGGTGAAGCTGTGAGGTGTCACCGAACCAGCGTTGTAAAAGCGCAGAATACGTGGCCCACAGCGCCGTTGCGACCAGCATAATGGCGTCACCCGGTTGAAACTGAAACACCGAAGCCCCCTGGCCGAAGGCATCCATATCCACCCCGGAAAAAACGCCCCCGGCAACGACCACCGGAATAGAAAACAGAATGGCGCGCGGCGGGTTTTTCCCAGTCAAAAACCTGTTCACAAAACTGGCTGCAATGGGGGCTGAGGCACTGATGATCGAGATGTTGATCGGGTTGGAATAATTGATAGCGAATGTAAGAAGCGTGACAAACACAACCAGAATGCCCCCGATCCAGAGCGTCTGGTGCAGCAACTCACCGCGAGGAAAGGCAATGCGTCCCTCGGCGATCCGTAGCCAAATGAGGAAGATCACAGACGACAGCATAAACCGCCCCGTTGACAGGACAACGGGATCCCAAGTCTTTAGCAATTCATTTAAGATAGGGGCGGTCGATCCCCACGCGATAACCGTCAGGACAAGACCCAGATTGGCAGCCAGCACTGGCGAAACCCTTTCGCGGACTTAAAGCAAAACCCGAGCAAATTGATCCAATTTGCGCCAGTTTCCACAGTGGCTTTGCGTCATGTTAGTCCCGCAGTTTGAATTTTTGTATTTTACCCGTCGACGTTTTGGGTAAGGGACCAAATACCACGTCCTTAGGGCATTTGAAATGGGCTAGATTTTCCCGGCAAAAATCGATGATTTCCTGCTCTGTGGCCGTGGCACCTTCTTTCAGTTCCACAAAAGCGCACGGCGTCTCGCCCCACTTCTCGTTCGGCTTGGCCACCACCGCAACGGCCAAAACTGCCGCATGCTTATAGAGGGTGCTTTCCACTTCAATGGACGAGATATTCTCACCGCCGGAGATAATGACGTCCTTTGAGCGGTCTTTAATCTGGATGTAATTATCGCTGTGCCACACAGCCAGATCACCGGAATGGAACCAGCCACCACGGAATGCCGCATCGGTGGTCGGCGGGTTCTTGAGGTAGCCCTTCATGACAATATTGCCCCGGAAGAATATCTCGCCCATGGTTTCGCCGTCTTTGGGCACCGGCACCATGGTTTCCGGATCCGCCACCATCAAGTCGTCCAGCATATGATAGGGCACGCCTTGGCGAGATTTCATCCGGGCCCGTTCTTCGGGTGGCAGCGCGTCCCATTCCGGGTGCCAGGCGCAAACCACCGCCGGGCCATAGGTTTCGGTGAGACCATAGACGTGAATAACATCAAAGCCGTCGTTCTCCATGGCTTCCAGTACAGCCGCTGGCGGCGGTGCAGCCGCCGTCATCACATTGATTTTATGATCGAAGCCTTTGCGTTGTTCAGGCGTGGCATTGACCAGCATGCCGAGGATAATCGGTGCACCACAGAAATGCGTGACCTTGTAATCCGCGATAGCATCGAAGACGTTCTGTGCGTTGACCTGGCGCAGGCTGACGCTGGTCCCGGCCACAGCCGCCAGCGTCCACGGAAAGCACCAGCCATTGCAATGGAACATGGGCAGGGTCCACAGATAGACCGGATGGTGTGCAATATTCCACGCCAGCGCATTGCCGGTAGCCAGCAAGTGTGCGCCACGGTGATGGTAGACAACGCCCTTGGGATCACCAGTTGTGCCTGAGGTGTAGTTCAAGCTGATGGCCTGCCATTCATCGGCGGGGGGGTGCCAGTCATAGGCCGGGTCGCCTGTGGCCAGAAATGCCTCGTAGTCCATCTCGCCCAACAAAGCGCCGCCTTCGAAGGCGGGGTCATCAATATCTATCACCAGTGGCGATACGGCGGCTATGGCAAGGGCATCACGAATAACGCCTGAGAACTCTCTGTCCGTGATCAGAACTTTGGCCTCGCCGTGATCCAGAATGAACGCCAGGGCTTCGGCGTCGAGCCGGATATTCAACGCGTTCAGCACAGCGCCAGTCATGGGTACACCGAAATGGGCCTCAAAAATTGCCGGCACATTGGGGGCCATGACCGCCACGGTATCGCCGAGGCCAATGCCGCGCATGGATAATGCCGAGGCCAGTCGGCGGCATCGGTCATAGGTTTCAGACCACGTATAGCGGACATCACCGTGGACCTGTGCCAACTGGTCGGGATACACACGGGCCGAACGCCGGATCAACGTCAACGGTGTCAGCGCCGTAAAGTTGGCGTCATTCTTATCTAGGTGCTGTTCATAAGGGTTCGTCATATAGAATGCTCTGCAATTGGTGCGCCCAGTGAACTGAAATCTGGCTCAATGCCCAAGCCGGGGCCTTCGCTGGCTTTCATATTGCCGTCCACACGCGTTGGCGCGCCGGTGGCCGTACGCACGGTGCCATAGCTGTTAAAATCCGTGGCCGAGAAACGAAACCGTTCCGGGGTTGAGTGGGCCAGATGGGCGATAGCTGCGGTAATGATGTCACCGCCCCAGCTGTCTTCGATGGTCATGGCGATGCCCAGCGACACACACAGGTCACGGATTTGCCGTGCCTTGGTCAGCCCGCCCACTTTCGATATTTTCAAATTAATCACGTCCATGGCGCCATCACCATGAGCGCGTAGCAAAGCCTGCAAACCATCGATATTCTCGTCCAGAATAAAGGGTCGGGCCGTTCGTTTTCGGATGGTCAGGCACTCTTCGTAGCTTTTGCACGGTTGCTCGATATACACATCTACTTTTGCCACCGCGTCACAAACCCGCGCCGCCTCGTGCATGAGCCAACCTGTATTGGCATCGGCGATCAACACTTCGCCGTTATCCAGAATTTCACGTGTGGCATGAATACGGTCGATATCATCATCAGGATTGCCGCCAACCTTGAGCTGGAATTTCGTATATCCTTCGTCCCGGTATCCGGCGATATTCTTCGCCATGGCATCCGCCGATTGCTGGCTGATCGCCCGGTACAGCGCTACTGAGTCGCCCTGCCGACCACCCATTAAATCACAGACAGAAAGCCCGGCTCGCTTACCCAGCAAATCCCAGCACGCCATGTCGATGGCTGACTTCACATATGGATGTCCGAGCAGTGCCGCATCCATGATCAGGTTGATCTTGCCCAATTCGGTCGGGTCGGCCCCAATCAGATGCGGTGCCAATTCGGCCACGCCTGTCCGCACACCGGGACCATAGGCTGGCAGGTAAAATGGTCCCAACGGGCAGACCTCACCATATCCCGACACGCCTTCGTCGGTTTCAATCTCGACCACGGTACAATCGAAGACATCCACATACTTGCCCTCAGACCATGAATACCGGCCTTCCTTGAGCGGCAGGTCCACCTGATACACGTTAATTGTCTTGATATGCATGTTTTATCCTCAATTAACACGGTGACGATTACCGCATAAGGCACGCGCTGGTGCAACACCCTGTGGAGACAAATGCGTTCAATCACGCACACCAATTTATCACTCCACAACAAATGTCGGGGCGAATGTCGCTGGAGCGAGCGAGCCATCTGTTCCAATTTCATCAACGGTTTCTGTATCCACCAGCTTGATCGCTGGCCCCACATGTTTGATTTCGAGCTTACCTTCCAGCACGCGAACCGCTTGCTCGATACCGAGGCGACCTTGTTTTACTGGAAAATCTGTCGGCGCAGCAACGATACGGCCACGTTTCAGGCCCCGGTAGACGGCATGGGTAAAGTAGTCCGCCAGCACCTTTATTTCATCCGTTAGTCCACGGGCACGAAGCAAACCAACAGCGGCTTCGGCGGTTACGGCGCTACCCACAATGTAATCCACGTCCGGCTGCTCTTCCAAGGCTTCTTCAATAAGTAGAAGCTGGATTTCTTTGCCTGTATCGCCGTATTTCGTCACCACAACCTGTACGGAGCTTTCTGATAGTGCATCTCTGAACCCCTGTTCAACAAAAGGCACCCAACCTGATCCTGTCGGGCCGGGGAACCAGGCGACCGTTACGGGTGGTGAACCTTTCGGGTGCTGACGAGCCAGATACTCACCCGTTACGCGACCCATGGTAATCCAGGACACGCCTGTTTTCGCACTGATCCCTTCATCAGCAATATCATTGACGACGGCGACCACTGGAATCTGCTTAGCGATTTCGAGAACTGTTTTCGTCAGCCCGCCAAAGCTCACTGTCCCCAGAATAAGAATATCAGCGTTCTTGGCGCACTCTTTGACCTGCGATATCTGACGGGCCATGTTTGGATAGCCACCGGCTTCGACAACTTCAAGTGACACACCAAGACGCTTCGCCTCTTCAACCATGCCATAGTTGACGCTAAGCCAATAGGCATCCTTCAAATGAGGGTAGGATGCACAAAGCCGCCACTTTTGGCTGGATTTTTCAAGCGGAGCATACTGAATGACGGAAGATGGGCTTTGGTAGTCGTACGGTGTTTGCCACGTTTCCAGTTGCCACGGAGAATCGTTCGCCCTCGCCAAAGGCACAGACAGGGGTAGAAGCAGGGCAACACCAAAGGTGATAGAGATCAGATAGTGCAAACTTTTTATCATGTAGGCAGAATAGTGAAGTATGCTTGCCCACAACGCAAATAATCGTGGTGACAAAAGATGATTACGCGATTTGGTATTGCGGGTCGTTTGTTCCTTGCCTTTGTCTGTATTGCCGGGCTGTCTCTTGTTTCGGGAGCTGTGGGCTGGTGGACACTGCGCAATGTGGACGAGGCCCAGACGTCAATCGTTGAGCGCGCCATGCCAGCGGTTGCCGATGCACGCCACGTTGCAGAGATATCCAATGAGCTTATTGCGCGCGCGCCGTTACTGACTAGTGCAGCAAACCAGGTCATTCGCGAGGAGGAAGCTCAGAAATTATTCGAACAGGCAGAAACATTGCGCGATACGCTCAAGCGAACCCACGAGTATGGCTATGACGATGCTCGTTTGACCTCCCTTGATCAGTTGGCAGAGGACCTAATAGCCACGCTGCACGAGCAGAATACCCTGGTTGCGCAGCGAATTGATCTGTCAACATCGTTGACCAGTGATATCCGTGACTCTCTTGCTGCGGCACAAGGGCTTTCTGATTTATCGGAAACGCTTGTATCGAATGCGGCATCTGGTGCGACGGCCGTTATATCTAACCTTTATGAACTGATAGAAGAGCAAGATCGTATCGATGAGTCCATGGACGCGCTGGACCGGTTGTTGGAAGAAGACCTGTACCTGATGGAGCGCATGTTCGAACTCCGGTTGAGAGCGTCACAGACGGGCCTTCTGCTCAACCAGTTATCACGTGCGGCAACGCCTGATGAAGTGCTGTGGATTGAAGAGACGCTTGAAAAGAACGTCCGAATTCTCGAACGCCGAACGCTCGGCATTTCGGATCCCGTGCGTAGGCGTCAAGCTGGTCAAATGATGACTCAGTTAATTTCGCTAAGTGGTGATACGCCTAATGTGTTCGAGACCCGACAGAGCCTTCTGGAAATAGATCGAGAAATCGGGTCCCTCGTAGAACGCAGCCGGGGTGTTTCGGAAGCCTTAAGTAAAACGGTTCTCGATCTGGTAGAGCATGCACAATCGCTGGCCGATGAGGCAGCCCTTGGGGCGGAAAAGGCCGTGGAGGCAGGCCTTGCGACGATACTGTTTCAGACGCTTCTCTTTGTTGTCGTTGCGGGTTTGATTGTCTGGTTGTACGTGCAGCGGAACGTCATTCGTCGACTCCGGTCATTGGCATCCGTTATGGGTCGTCTGGCCAGTGGTGATCTGGATGCTCACGTGCAGACTGAGGGTAGTGACGAACTTACTGATATGGCGGAAACGGTTAAAGTGTTCCGTGATCAGGCTGTGATCAAAAATGAATTGGAACGCGAGCGTGATCGAACGGAGTCGGAACTCCGTCGACATAAAACCGAACTGGAACAGATCGTGACCGAGCGAACGGCACAACTGTCCCTCATTAACGAACAGCTACAAAACGAAGTCATCAACCATGACGAGGCCCGCGAACACGCTGAACGTGCCAATGCTGCGAAGACAGAATTCTTGGCGGCCATGAGCCACGAGATCAGAACACCCATGAATGGTATTTTGGGTATGTTGAGAATATTAAGGGATAGCCCGCTCAATGATGAGCAGCGGAAAAGACTATCCATTGTCCGCTCTTCGAGCCAGACCCTGCTCGGCATTCTCAATGATATTCTGGATTATTCGAAGGTTGAATCTGGTGAAGTGCATCTTTCATCAGACACGTATGATCTCAGCCAGCTACTCGACGATATCATCGTTCTGATGCGATTCCGCGCCGTGGAAAAGGGTATTTCCCTTACCGCCCATATAGAAGAAGGAACGCCGACCATTCTGCAAGGTGACGCCGGCAAGTTAAGCCAGGTTCTGCTGAATTTGATCGGGAATGGAATCAAGTTCACAGAGAAAGGCGCAGTCGAGGTTACGGTTTTTTCTACTACGCGTAATAACAACTCGGAAGTGATGCTCGAATTTAAAATTCGGGACTCAGGGATTGGCATTGGTTCTGAAAGTCAGAAAAAATTGTTTGAAGCTTTCTACCAGGCAAATGAGCAAGTTTCGCGCAAATATGGTGGAACAGGTCTAGGTTTAGCGATCTGTCGCCGTTTGGTGGATGCCATGGGTGGTGAAATTGCCGTGGAGAGTAAGGTTGATCAGGGCAGCCGGTTCTGGTTTACAGTGCGATCTGAACGGGGGCAGGAATCGGCCCTTCGTGATGCCAATTTCGACCTGCCCGTCGCCTTGCCTGCAACACCGGCGCAATCCATTCTGTTGGTGGAAGACAACGATATAAATGCCCTTGTCACGCAGACGTTTCTCGAAAAGATGGGCCATTCTGTCGTTCATGCTGAATCAGGTGAGTCGGGGGTCAAGGCGGCAGCGACGGAGACGTTCGATGCCATCCTGATGGATATCTCATTGCCCGGTATCGATGGTGTTGAAGCCGCCCGGCAGATACGCGCATTATCGGAAGATGATCATCAACGCATCCCGATTATCGCCATGTCGGCGCACGTATTTCAAAACGAGGTTTCTGCGGTTCTGGAGGCAGGCATGAACGCCTTTGTCGGCAAACCTGTATCACCAGAACGGTTGGCCGAGGTGCTGAACGAGGTGAGAGCCCCCAGTTCACTGGCCACCCTCTCTCAGGGAAGCTCTGCTACTGAAGACGTATCGTCCCTAATGGATGCTTCGGTTCTCAGGGAAGACCTGGCGGTTATCGGCCTGGAGAAAACATCGCGCATGGTGTCGTCATTCCTTGACGCATCCGCCGAAAAGCATCAGCAATTTCACACCGCCGTGCATGAGGATGATTGGCCAGCCGCAATCTATGTCGCCCACTATTTGAAGGGTAGCGCATCAAGTTTGGGTTTGCAGGCACTGGCGAATTTCGCGCACGACCTGGAGGTCGCGATGAAAGATGGTGATGTGGCTGTCGTCAAACAGCAGGTGGATCAATTCAGAGCCCTGCATGATGATTCCAGAACAGCTCTTCAATCTTATTGGGCGCAATTAACCACGTCACCTACGGGACCCAAGTCGTCTAGTTCTCAACGCTCGACAATATCGGCCGCAAATACATAACCCTCGCCATGGGCCGTGACGATGATTTCCGGGTTCTTAGGATCAGGCTCGATCTTCCCACGTAGCCGCCTTACCAGAACATCAATTGTCCTGTCGCTGGGTTCCCATGAACGGTGGGTCGTCAAATTCAGCAAGCGGTCACGCGTGAGCACGATATTGGGTCGTTCAGCAAATGCATTTAAAAGCTCATACTCTGCCCGAGTCAGGCGTTCATGGTGGCCTGTTGGTGACACCAGCTTTCGGGTGCGGGTGTCGAACATCCAGCCCGCAAATCGCTTTACGGGACGATCAACGATCGACGCACTGCCCATACGACGGAGCAAGCTTTTCACCCGCGCCAAAAGTTCTCTCGGGTTAAACGGCTTTGTTATGTAATCATCGGCACCGATTTCCAATCCCACGATTCGATCTACTTCGTCTATTCGTCCGGTGACCAGGATGATGCCAATGTCGGACCCGTTCCTGAGTTCACGCGTTAAATCGAGCCCGTCTTCCCCCGGCAAATTGATATCCAGCAAAATAAGCTCTGCCGGATCGTTCGCGAGCGCCGTGCGCATGGATGGGCCGTCTTCTGCCTCTGTAACACGATGCCCTGCGGCTTCCACGTACCCGGCCAGTTTCGCCCGCGTTACGGCATCATCATCAACAATCAGGACATGGTGATTTGAATTCATGGGTAATTTTAACAAATTTTAACAAAAAAGTACAGACCATTCATATTTGGCCTGCTTGTCGTTCACATCAGATTGCTAGCGTCATAGAGGGGAGAGCTGCAACGGCGTAAAAAAAGGCGCAATAGCGGGTGGAACCTGACGAGAATCAACAAATAATTCTGCGAGTAAACGCGGATTGTAATGATTACCGCGGCCGGGAAGCCGCCTAAACAAGGAGAGCTAAAGTGAAGAGACTTACAAAAAAACTAATGGCTGGGACCTTCGCCATAGGACTGGCCCTCGTTTCTGCTACAGGCGCGGCAAGCGCTGACAGCAGCGAGCCTATCAAAATTCCAATCAAGAACTGGTCCAGCCAGATCGTCATGGCTCATGTTATTGGCGGCATGTTTGAGAGCATGGGTAACAACGTTGAGTACGTTCCTGTGGATAACCAGGCAAGCTTTGAGGCTGTCCGCGTTGGTGACATAACGATTTTGCAAGAAGTCTGGCAATCAACCATGCAGAATGCCTACTACAATGCTATGGAAAAAGGTGGCCTGATTGATGCAGGTACGCATGCAGCAGAAACCCTGGAAGAAATGGGTGTTCCGAACTGGGTTATCGAACAGGGCCTTTGCCCTGGATTGCCGAGCTGGGAAGCCCTGAAAGATTGCTCAGCAGCCTTCGCAACACCTGATTCCGGTGGCAAGGGCCGTTGGTTAGAAGGCCCGCAAAGCTGGCACGGCGAAGTCATGCCCAACCGCATTAAAGGCCTGGGTCTGGATGACACATGGACCGTCAAATTCGCTGGTGGTGCTGATGCGCTCTGGACAGAACTTGAAGCCGCCAAAAAGGAAGGTCGTGGTACGGTTATCTTCAACTGGACACCAAACTTTACAGATGCTTCCGGGTTTACCTTTATCGAGTTTCCAGAGTACTACGACGGCTGCAGGATCGCCGATGGCGGCACCATGGACACAACTGGTTGTGGCTCACCAAAAGGTTGGTTGAAGAAAGGTGCTTTCTGGAAATTCCCGAAAACTCACCCCAATGCTTACAGGGCCTTCTCGCAGTTGAGCTTCACGACGCCACAGATTGGTTCCATGGCGGCGTTGGTTGACGTAGATAAAATGACCCACGAAGACGCCGCTAAAAAGTGGCTGGCTGATAACGAAGACGTTTGGAAGCCTTGGGCAACGTCAGTTCTTGGCGAAGGAAACTGATTCTCTGATATTCGATTCAGAGAGCGACCCTAAAACGGTTCCCCTCATCTTTGGGGGGAACCTGTTTTAGAATAACCAGATTCAGAAATAGCGGTGTTATACGCGATCGTATTGTTGACCCGTGTGATACTTTGTTTAGACTCCTTTTAATGCCTGAAAGATACAGGCCGTAACAATCAGTCGAGGACAGTCCATGGCTTCTCAAGGGGATGAGGCAGAGCAAAGGCAAGCGGTCATAAAATGTGAGTCCGTTTACAAGATTTTCGGAAACAATGCGCAGAGCTTGTTACAAAACGCTCAAGGTAAAATTGACGCCAAAGACGCCTTGGCCGCTGGATGTATTGTCGGCGTCAACAATGTTTCCTTCGAAGTTTCAGAGGGCGAGTTGCTGGTCATCATGGGGCTCTCAGGCTCAGGCAAATCCACACTGCTACGATGCATTTCTAGACTAACGGACGCGACCGGCGGTAAGATATTTGTGGATGGTCAAGATCTGCTGACCATGAACAGTAAGCAACTCATGGAAGTCCGCCGAGACAAAATGGGAATGGTTTTTCAAAACTTCGGTTTATTGCCGCACAAGACGGTTCTTGAAAACATCGCTTTTCCGCTTCAGGTGAAAGGCATTAACACCAAAGACAGCATTGAACGAGCCATGAATATGGCCGAACTGGTCGGCCTCAGTGGTCGCGAAAATTACTTTCCACGCGAATTATCTGGCGGACAACAACAGCGCGTCGGCATTGCTCGCTCGCTCGCTGTCGAGCCGGATATCTGGTTTCTTGATGAACCTTTCTCGGCATTGGACCCATTGATCCGGAAAGAGATGCAGGATGAGTTTCTGCGACTGCAAAGTGTTTTGAATAAAACGATTTTGTTCGTTACCCATGATTTCGATGAGGCCTTAAGACTCGCGGACCGGATCGCCATTATGAAAGAAGGTGTCATTGAGCAACTGGATACACCAGCCAATATTGTTCTCGATCCTGCGACGGAATACGTTCGTAAATTCACCCAGGAGGTGCCGCGCGAAAAGGTTCTCAAGATTGAAGACGTTATGGACCCCTACGATAGCACCGAAGAAATGAGCGATATCAAAGTTTCGAAGAACGCGATCATCGAGGTGGTTGCTGAACAAATCCTGAGCCAGGACAAAGCTGTCGGCGTTGTCGACGATAACGACAACATCGTCGGCAGCCTGCACTCGTCCCACGTCATTAATGTTTTGTTCGGTAACCGTTCACAGGAACAGCAAGGGTGAGTAGACGTCAATGCCGTCATACCTAAAGTCATCAAAAGCTATTCAGTTCGGCGTCCTGTTTATCGCATTCTTCCTGTTGAACGCCCTCATTGGGCCGTCCGAATCCAATTATCTATGGCGACTGCCTCCACTACTAAAAGACATTCCGTTCCTGATAAACGATCTCGTCCGTGGGCTAATGTTCGAATGGATGCCTATAGACGTCTACGATCCGAGCATTGATGAGTATGAACAGAAGCCCCTGTTCCGCGAGATCACCCGTGCGATTTCCAGTTCTTTTTCGTTTGTTATTAACGCGGTACGAGAGTTCATTCTTGGTGGCTCGAAGACCATCGTTGCCTTTTCCAGTTGGGACTTCATCAAGGAGAACCCTTGGGCTGTATGGCCCGCATTACCATGGACGGTCGTTGTTGGATGGGCAATGGTCCTCGGATACAAACTTCAAGGCCGAAACCTGGCGTTTCTCACCGGCGTCGCCGGCCTCTATATCGCGGCCTTTGGGCAATGGTCGCCGTCGATGCAGACATTATCATTCATATTGATTGCTGCACCTGTCTCGGTGTTTCTGGGCTTGGCGTTAGGCGTTTTCGCTTATAAGAGCAAGGCAGTGGAAGCATTCCTCAATCCCTTACTCAATGTGGCACAAACAATGCCGCACTACTCCTATCTGGTACCGATCATCGTGTTGTTTGGTGTTGGCGATCATGCCGCTGCCTTGGTGACAATTTTGTTTGCAACCCCATCAATGGTCCGACTGGTATTGCTGGGCCTCAAGAATGTCCCCACTGATGTGGTCGATGCCGGCAGAATGAGCGGGTGCAACGATTTTCAGATGCTTTTTCGTGTACTCATTCCAACGGCCAAGCGTGACGTGCTGATTGGCGTCAATCAGGTGGTCATGCAATGCTTATCGATGACTGTAATCGCGGCATTCATCGGTGCCCAAGGATTAGGTTCTAACCTACTGATTGCACTGAACTCGTTGAGGATCGGCACCGGTCTCGAGATCGGTATTTGTATCGTGCTGATTGCTGTGGTTTTCGACAAAATGTCGCTTGCCTGGGCAAACAAGCAAACAGATTATTTCGCTGATCTGTCGTTTACCAAGCGTTACCGTCATTTTTTGATCATGGCAGCCATTTTGGTTGGCGGGATCGTAATGGCTATGATTGGTAGCATCATCTTCGAAGAAGATTTCAATTACTTCTATATCGTACCCCATAATAAGGGTCTTACAACGGCACCCTTCTGGCAGGCGGGTGTCGATTGGGTCTGGGATACGTTCTTCTACACCTTGAAGAGCTTTAATGAGTGGCTCATCACCGGGGTTCTGGTGCCCATGCGCGATGCCTATCTCGCGATGCCGGTTGTCGCGACGTTCCTTCTGGTGATGGGAACTGCCTATATTCTTGCCGGCTTACGATCCGCTTTGATCGTTGGCGGATTTCTTCTTTTTATTGCGTTTTCCGAGTACTGGGATCGGGCGTTGATCACCATGTACATGGCCACATTCGCGGTTGTTGTTTCCGGGATCATTGGCATTACGCTAGGCGCGGCCTGCGCACAGAACACCTTTGCAAGCAAAGCGGTCCTGCTGTTTTGCGATTTCTTGCAAACGTTCCCGTCGTTCATTTACCTTATCCCGGTGATCATGTTGTTCGGTATTACCGATACGTCTGTATTGATCGCTTCACTGGCCTTCGCGAGCGTACCAGCGACGCGATTCACTGTAGAGGGACTCAGAAGCGTACCGCCGGTATTGCAGGATGCGGGATCCATGTGTGGCGTTTCACGTCTTCAACGGTTGATTTCCATCGAGATACCAATCGCGTTCCCGCATATCATGTTGGGCGTCAATCAGACCGTCAACTTCGCCCTTATGATGGTGATTATAGGGGCTTTCATCGGCACCATTGATCTCGGACAGCTTATTCTGAAGGCAATTTCAGAGCCCCAGGGAACCGGTATCGGCATTACCCTCGGCGTCTGTGTCGCATTCATCGGTCTGGCCGTTGATCAGATCATCCGCACATGGGCGAACAAAAGAAAATTGGCACTGGGTTTGAACTAGGGAATCCACCTGACCATAAAATATCGATATGCGGAGAATGGCGCTGCTACCATCAAAAATATCCCTAAACAGTGGCATTCTGGTCCTGGCCGGAAGCATGTTGTTAATGCTGGTGCTGGGTTCTGTGCATGCGTTCTCCATTTTCCTGACATCTATAGAAAGCGAATTTAACGCCAGCAGATCAAACGCCAGCCTGACGTACTCGCTGGCATTGGCTGTTTTGACGATCCATGTTTTGATCAGCGATCGCATATTCCGGCACCTGTCGCCCGGCCTTTTAATCGTCATCGTTACCTCGCTTGCTACGACGGGGGCGTTGATGGCGGGATATGGTGGGAACCTGTACACGATTTGGCTTGGGTATGGTGTGCTTTTTGGCGCGGCGAACGGCCTTGGCTATTCTTTCGTTCTTCAATTTTCCGCACAAGCCAACCCGCGTTTTAGTGGCACCGCTATGGGTCTTGTTACGGCCGCCTATGGGTTCGGGGCCGCCATCTCTCCACTACCCTTTGAAACACTGGTTCAATCCTTCGGGTTCAGGGGTGGCATGATCGGCCTTGCCGTTGCGCTGGTCATTGTGGGACCTGTTGTCGGCGTTCTTTTCGCTCGCTCTGGTTTCAGCCTATCCACTGACAGTGGCACGGATTTGGATCAGGCCAGGCCGGTGCGTGGCGTGATCATCCGGTTGTGGTTTTCGTATGGAACGGCTGTCGCCGCGGGCCTGATGGCCATCGGTCATGCCACGGGAATTGCAAATTCAAGTGGGTTGTCCAGAGAATGGTTGTTCATGGCACCCACATTGATCGCGGTGGGAAACATCGGGGGCAGTTATTTTGGTGGATACATCGTCGACAAGTGGGGAGCCAGGCGGTTGCTACGGTTGGTGAACTGCTTTTCAGCCATGTCGCTCACCCTGATGTGGATTTTCCTGTCACCGGCCACGGCTCTGGTGGGGTTGGCGATTGTGGGATTTACCTATGGTGCAACAATTGCTGCCTTTCCGGTCGCCATCGCAAAACTGTTTGGCGCCGTCGCTGGAATCAGAGTCTATGGCAAGGTGTTTACAGCTTGGGGGACAGCCGGCTTGTTCGCACCCTGGATCGCAGGGTTGCTTTATGAACGAAGTGGCGATTATTCGACGGCGCTACTACTCGCAGCAATTCTTGCGGTCCTATCAGCCATTTCAATATTCTGGTTTCCACGGCAGCAAAGAGCCTGAAAGCCCCAGCTTCCATGGCATTTAGTGAGACCATGCTCTAGTCGTGATGCAGAATTCTTTAAATACCAAGGTAGGCTTTACGCACGTGCTCATTGTCCATAAGGCCTTTAGCTTCGCCCTCCAGCGAAACATTGCCCGTTTCCAGCACGTAGCCATGTCGCGCCAGTTCCAGGGCAAGTTCTGCATTTTGTTCGACCAAAACAATGGAAACGCCCTGGCTGTTTATTTCTGTAAGAAGGTGTGCGATTTCACGGACGATATTGGGTGCCAAGCCAAGCGACGGTTCATCAAGCAGCAGGATACGGGGCTTTGACATAAGCGCCCGCCCGATGGACAACATTTGCTGCTCACCACCGCTCATGGTGCCGGCAGTCTGATTTTTCCGTTCGCTCAACCGCGTGAAACGATCAAAAACACCATCCAGATCCCGCCTGATACCCGCTTGATCATCGCGCGTGAACGCACCCAGAAGAAGATTTTCGGTTACGGACAGGTCCTTGAATATCCGGCGACCTTCCGGCACGTGGGCGATACCCAGTTTCAAAATTTTATCAGCAGGCATGTTTTCAATGCGTTCGCCGTCAAAAATAATTTCACCGGCGCTGGGGTGGTTGAGACCTGATATGGTTCGCAAGGTCGTGCTTTTGCCCGCGCCATTGGAGCCAATCAAGGTGACAAAATCAGCGTCACCCACCTCGATGGAAACGCCTTTGAGAGCCGCAACGGGACCGTAATGAACATGGATATTGTTAACTTGTAAAAGCATACTATTTGACCCCGCTCAGATAGGCTTCAATGACCTTTTCGTCATTGCGGACGTCTTCCGGCTTACCTTGCGCCAATACCTGCCCAAAGTTCAGGACGGTCAGGAAGCTACACAGGCCCATAACGGCCTTCATGTCATGTTCGACGAGGACGATGGTAACGCCTGACTCGTGGACTTTTCTGGTCAAGTCCATCATGTAGCCTGTTTCTTCGCCGTTCATACCGGCAAAAGGCTCGTCCATCAGCATGAGCTTGGGTTCAGACACAAGAGCAATCGTCATGCCCAATGCCCGCTGTGAACCTAAAGGTAGTTCTGAGGCAAGTTGATCCTTGCGATCCACAAGCCCCATGAATTCGAGAACCTCTGTTACTTTTTCTGCGGCCGCTTTTTGTTTCAGCTTGTCCAGGCCCAAGATCGCGGAAAACACGTTGGTTCGTGCTTTGATGTGAGAGCCCACAAGCGCATTTTCAAAGACGGTCAGTTCCTGAAACAGCGTAGTTTCCTGAAAGGTTCGCACCACGCCCTTTTCTGCAATGACATGGGGTTTCTTGCCATCAATGTTTTCGCCCTGGTAAACAATATTACCGCTTGTGGGAGCCTGAAACCCGGCAATGTTCTTGAACATGGTGCTTTTGCCGGCACCATTGGGGCCGATCAAACCGCGTATCTCGCCCTGCTCAACCTGGAAGCTGACGTCATCCAATGCCGTCAGGCCACCAAACTGTTTCGTTACATTTTTGACGTCGAGAATAGCCATGTGTGTCTTCTTATCGATCAGTTAACGGCGGTTCTTTTGGCGAAGAGCCAATGCCAAACCACACTTTTATTTTTCCCGGAACACTCTCCAACCCCAGCGGCAGGAAGAGAATGGATGCGATCAGCATAGCGCCATAAATGGCCGGGCGAATGATTTCGAAATCGCGGATAGATTCATCAAATACCGTCAGCACAACAACACCGATAATGGGGCCATAGAACCTGTTGTATCCACCAACGATCACCCAGATCAGAATGAAAACCATGAACCCGACGGTAAACTGGTTGGGTGTCACGGCACCAAGGTAGTGAATTTTCAAACCGCCCGCGATGCCAACAAAAAATGATCCTATGATAAAAGCCAGGGCCCGATACCGCCATGCATCAACACCGACAGACTCAGCCAGTGATGCTTTCCAATGGATAGCGTGGAGCGTCAGTCCAATCCGCGAGTTTTCGATCCGGTAGAGGATAAACAGACAAAACCCAACGACACCGAGCACGAAATAGAAATACGGGATAGGGTCAAGAAAATCGATGCCCCAGAGAATAGGTGCTTCCGCACCGCGCAGGCCACTGGTCCCGCCAAACAGGCTGACCCATTCCACCCAGATCAGCCGAATGGCTTCACCCGCAGCGAATGAGCCAATCAGGAAATAAAACTGCGTCATTCGCAGCAACGGGAAACACAGGAATGCAGCGATCAGTGCGGCGGCACCACCAGCCAGCGGCAAGGTGAACCAAATATCCAGATCAGAATAGATAGCCAGCAGGGCAACGGTGTAGGCGCCCACCCCCATCATGACGGCATGGATCAGCGACCATTCCCCTGTCAGGGTTACCAGTCGGTAGCTGCACACAGCCAACACATTGATGGTCATGAAGATCAGAAGATCCTGATGATGAAGCTTGAGGAAATGCGGCAGAATCAGAATAACGGCAAGAAGCACGGCACCCATAACCACGTTCTGGATTGTAAAAATGCTTGGTTTACTCACTGACCCGTACTCCCATAATACCGGTCGGTTTGACGATCAGCACACCAACCATCAGCACCAGTCCACATATTGTGGCAATGGTTGCACCGAAGTAGACCGTAACAATGGTGTGGAACATGGCGTACAGGACCGCGGCCAAAACCGCGCCAGACAGACTACCAACCCCACCGACGATCGTAACGATGAATGCCGTAACAATGACGTTGTGACCCATGTGGGGATTGATGTTCCCAAGCGGCGCAATCAATCCACCAGCCAGGCCAGCCAACGCGGCGCCGACGCCAATGGCAATGATGGAGATTTTGTTCGCATCGATGCCTTGCAAGGACGCTGCCTCCCTGTCCATGGCAACCGCGCGTAAGGCCCAACCAAACTTGCTGCGCGTCAGGAAAAACCACAGCGCGATAAGCGCACTTGAAGAAATCACCAGACTAAAGACCCGTTGATAGGGTACGCGTATCATATCAAATAGAATTAATGTGCCATGATAGGGCGGTGGCACCTGTTTTGATGGCCCATCGCCACCAATCACAGCCGCGATAACCTGCAAAATAAACAGGACACCGATAGAGCAGATCAAACCTGCCAATGGATCGGACCGCGTGGGACGGAACAGAATGCGTTCCATTACCAAGCCGATCGACGTCACCAAAATGATTGCGGCACCAAGAGCCGGGATGTACCCCAGACCGAATTGCGCGTGCAATAACCAGACCGTGAAAGCACCCACCATGACGAGTTCGCCATGGGCGAAATTCACAACCCGCATAACACCAAAAATGAGCACCAGGCCAACCGCAAACAGGGAGAAAAAGCCACCCTGGATCAACCCGTTGACGACTGATTGGAGAAAGAGCTCCATTTAACTACCTAAACTATTCTAATAAGCGATTATTTCAGGCCCGTGTCAGGACGAGGATCAACAACCTGATCATTTCCGGCGCCAATTTACCACTGTGGCGGCGGTGGTGCGAACGTTGAGTTTGCACCACCGCGCCTCAGAGGCAATTCGTGCGGCCAACTAAAAAATTACGCGGCCTCACGAGAGATTAATCTCAGCTAACAGTCCGGAGACCGTGAGATTTCATGTATTTGATCAGCACGTCAGAGTGCTTATCGAGCCATCCGGAAACGCTACCGAATTCCTTGATCCGGGTTTTACCGCCCTCGATGACGACAACCGGCCAGTTGCCAACCACAATGCTGTCACGACCCCAGAGCTCCTTACCCCACCATCTGCCTTCACCGAAGGGATGTGGAGGGTTCGGGTTGTTCTTGAGGGCGTTCAGCACAGCCGTTGAATCAATGCTTTCAGCCGCTTTCGCGCCTTCCAACCACTGCAACATGATGGCCGGGTATTCCCAGGATACAGCAGACCAATCATTGGGATGCCGCTTTCTGAACTCGGCATCAAAGCCGTTTGGATCGGGGAAATTAACGCTCGCATCATTCAGTTTCGGATCATCGAAGGATGGGAACTGATGGATTGTGCCATCAACGAATTCCTGACTGGTCTTCGCAATAACGTCTTCGTGGTAATCCAGCGTCGTGGTGACCACGATACCTTTGAAGCCCTGGTGATAAAGTTGTTCCATCAAAGCCGTGGTGTAGAAGCTGGTTGCCATGCAGAAGATATCTGGGTTTTTAGCCAATACAGAGCTGACGATTGGCGCAAAGTCGGTGACATCAAAACCGTGCAGGTTCATGTCGACAACTTCAATGCCCGCCACTTCAAATGCAGCCTGGAACGTCGCAACAGCTTGCAGTCCGTATTCCACATCATTGTTGGTGACGATCACGGCTGTTTTGGCATCAGGATGAGCCCTGGCAAGATATTCAACACTGGTACAGATATACAGCGGGTGTGATTCACATGGTGCCAGCAGATATTCCGTATCCGGCGTGACGTCACTGGACAGCAATGTGGTGGTCAGCACTTTCTTGCGATCACCCCAAGGCATACAAGCGCCGATGGTGGCACCACCAAGCATCATGATCATGCTAACATCGTCTTCTGATGCCATTTTCTTGTAACCCTGAACGGCTTTTTCAATGTCGTAGCCGTGATCATAGGAAACCATTTCAATGGCATAGTTTTCGCCGCCAATATCGACGCCGCCTCCGTCATTGATGTCATCAGCAACAATCTGGCAGCCATACAGGCCCGGCAGACCCCAAGGGGCGTAATCGCCTGTCATCGGAATGTTCATCCCGATTTTGATTGTTTTCTGTCCTGCAGCAAAAACGCGCTTCGGAAAAGCGGCTCCGGCAACAACGGCACCAACGGCTGTTGTTTTTACAAAATCTCTACGTGTAATTCCCATTTTTAACTCCCTGACCTAAGTTTTAGGTTCTGTTTGATTGAGGTTATAGCAGTGTCGAAATTTTATTATGGTTATCTATCTTCACGGTAATCGCCAGTTTCAGAAACTATTTATATATTTGCGGCATCTAATGTACCCGTAAGGACGTCTAACTGTCAGTCGAATTGCCTTATCGTATCAAGTAGACTTTCCGTATGGTTTCGTGAACCCGGCATGTACCTTTCCAGTCCTTGGGGAAAAATGCTGCCGTATCAGGTTTGATTTCAATAACATCGCCTGATTCGTGCGTATATGTACACCGTCCTGCAATAAAGTGGCAGAACTCGTCCGACGTCACATGGCAATCCCAATATCCGGGCGTACAAATCCAGAGCCCGGATTCAGCCTCACCATCGGGCCCAACATGAAGAATTCCGCCAGACGTATGGGATTCTCCCTCGATCATTGTCGGTATGACGCCCCAGTCTTCGGTGGGCTCGGCGGTAAGTGGATCTTGTAATACTGGTGTTTTCATTTTTTCATTCACCGCAACATAAATGTGTTTCGCATGGTCTCATGCACGATGCATTGACCGGTCCAGCCCTTCTGGAAATGAATGACGGTACCCGGCGTTATTTCGATAACTTCGCCATCGTCGCTCGTGTACGTGGCGCGGCCCGAGACGAAATAGCACAGCTCGTCACTGGGGATACTTAACCGCCAGGTGCCCGGTGTGCATATCCACATGGCAGATTCCGACGAGCTATCCTCATTCGCCCACAGCAGAATACCGCTGGAATGAGACTGCCCCTCGATCATATCAGGTTGGTCACCCCAATCTTCCAGATCATTGTCGATCGTGGAAGCGTTATGAATATGAGGTGCTGATGATGAAAGCCCCTTATGCGGCATTGGCGGTATCCTTCAACAATTTGTCGAGCATCTCAGCAGCCCGTTCCGGGCCATTAAATTTCTGCATGTGTGCCGTTGTTGAGGCCATCTTGGCCTGGATGGCAGGATCGGTCAGACACTTATCAATGTTGGACAGCAGTTCCGCAGGCTCCCAATTGGAACGGTGCATCTTGAAGCCATGGCCGGTTTCCTGCACGCGCGTGGCGTTGTCGTGGCCATCCCACACGTAAGGCATGATGATCGCCGGTTTGCCGAAATACAGGCATTCGGTGAACGTGTTATTGCCGCCGTGGTGAATAACCATATCGACCTGTTCGATCAGGGTCGGTTGAGGGAACCAGCTACTGATTTGCACGTTGCCCGGCAGGTCGCTGTAGGCATCCATGTAATCGCCCACATTTACCAGAACCCGGTAAGGTGTTTTAGCCAGTTCATCGATAATCCGGTTCAAGAGCCCGGTATCGCCGCAACCCAGGCTGCCGAAGCTCAAATAAATGAGCGCCCCGTCATTGTTTTTCTCAAACGTTGGAATATCGTACTCCACGTCTTTCCGCACACACCCTTCAAGGTGCTGAAAAACATTCGGATCCAGCGGAACGCTCCGCTTGAACTTCACAGGTTCTGGGTAGAGCAGCATGTTCAGATAGGGTGAATCTTCACAAAACTGCCCAACCGGATAGGGGTCGATACCGCATTCCTTCAGGAAAGCGTTGAATTCGGCATGAATGGGCGCAATCACCTCAGCAAACTTGTCGCGATATTTTTTGTGAGCTTCTAGATCGTTTTCGCCACAACCGGAAAGATGAGGTGGAATTTCAGGGTCCGTAACCTCGTTTTCGCTACACGATACAATGCGCACCCACGGCACGCCGTATTGCTTACAGGCCGGGAACAAAATGACATTATCCACACAGATGATATCGGGCTTGATCTTGGCGAGAATGCCGGGAAGTTCTTTCTCTGCCCAAACAGAGGTGTTCACAATGTTTTCCCAGCATTCCTTCACGTAATTGTCGATCTGGTCATACGGTGACAGGGCAAAGTTCGGAATGTGGCCGTCAATGAAGTCTGTCCAGTACTTGGCCATGGCTTCCGGTTCCATGGGCTCGGACATGTTGACCGGGTATTCGTCAAAGCCATACCCGGAGTAGACGCCGGAAAGTCCGGGGTCAGTCAGGAATACAGCCTTGTGTCCCAATTTTTCACACGCCTGAGCAATGCCGACGGAATTCAGCGCCGGGCCGAAGCAGGCCTCTGGGAAAAATGCGATTGTTTTGCCTGTGCCCATGTGTACGTCTCCCCGTGTCACAGATAAATTTATTTACTCTCAGTAAAAAGCTAATCTACTAGCCTTGCTCGGTATATACCACTTAAGGAATATAGTTTTTTCGTTTGCGGATACAGTATTGTCTGATTCGCGATCCTCGTCCACCGTCCCTCAGGAGAATAACAGTATGGCCAAACGGATTTCCGCGCTCGACGCAACAATACGGGGCCTCGGCGCTGAAATGGGAGAGTGGAACGACATGCCCGTGGCATCCTTTTTCCCCAATGATCCCCATCTTGAACATGATGCTATTCGTGAGGCCGCGGGTATCTGGGATACATCAGCGCTGACGAAAATTCAGGTCAGAGGCAGTGATGCGCTGGAAGCCATCGATTATCTCGTGACCCGTGATATGAGCAAAATTCCTGTTGGGAAGTCAGCCTATTGCCCGATCCTGAAGGATGATGGGCACTTCTGTGATGACGGTATCGTCTTTCATGTGACAGATAATCATTTCCTTGTTGCCAGCAGTATCGGCCCATCATTCGAGTTACTGAAAGAATACGGCGAAGGCCGGGACTTGAGTGTGGAACTGGATGATGATTTGCACATCATCACCGTTCAAGGGCAGAAATCTATTGATCTGCTGGACCCGCTGGTGGAAGCCAACCTTCGCGACCTTAAATTCTGTCACCAGATACACACCAACCTGTGTGGCGTGGATATGATGATTTCCCGTACCGGATATTCCGGTGAGCGCGGATACGAGCTTTACATGCGCGACCACGAAGTCGTTGGCGTTTGGGAACAACTCATGGGACACGCCAAGCCTCTTGGTATTATCCCGGTTTCGTTTGGTGGACTTGAAATGGTTCACATTGAAAGCGGACTGATGGCATACGGTGCCGAAGCCACCGAAGAAAACACGCCCTGGGAAGTGGACATGGGTTGGGCAGTGTCGCGCAAAAAAGGTGATTTCCGCGGCAAGCAAGCTGTGTTTGAGTTAGAAGGCAAAGAACGCGTGAAGTTTTACGGCATCGTTGCAGACCACGATGATGTGGTGGAACATAACGCCGAACTTTTAATCGACGGCAAGGTCGTGGGCCATGTTACAACGCCAGCCTACTCCCGCCGAATGGGACAATCACAGGCGCTGGTTCATCTGATTCCATCGGCTGCCAAGCCCGGGACAAAGCTGGAATTGAAGGGGCCAACCATCCAGTGCAGCGCGACGGCAACGCCCATTCCTTTCGTTGATCCAGAACGGAAAAACCTCCACGTCATGTAATAACGGAAAGACGTAAATGTCTGGACTCTACATTCCGGCTTCATAAATAATATGCCGGGAGCTTAATAAAACTAAGAATACATAAGGTCGATTTAAGTCTGAATTCTATAAATAAATAAACATATGGGGAGAAGAGCAATGACCGATATAGGCGCCGTATTTGCAAACCTGGCTGACACTGGTGAGCCTCCTTTGATTTCTCAATTGGCCCGGGCTTCCTGGCTGGCTGGCACCGCTAAATCAGCGGTGAGCCTTGGTATTTGCGACAAGCTGAGCGGTGGCAAGCAAACCGCGGCCTGGATGGCAAAAGAGCTGGGGGCAAACCCTTTGCACACAGAAGAAATGATGAATTCCTGTGTTGCGGCTGGTCTGCTGGAAAAGATCGGCAACGAGTTCCAGAACTCGGAAGAGAGCGCCAAATACCTGGTTAAAAGCTCGCCGGCATACTACGGCGAGGCATTTACCTATCTCTCAAGTCTGGGTGATCTCTTCCATCAGGTGGATACGGCCATGCTGTCGGGTGAAGAGATGTCCCATGAGGATGAATTCGCCACTGAGGAAGACGAAGCGGCTTATTGGAAGCACTACATGCTGGCCATGGATCAGTGGGGCGGCAGGATGCAGGAAGGCATGCTGCTCGATAACACTGATCTGAGCGGCAAGAAGAGCCTCATCGATATCGGTTGTGGTTCCGGCGTTTACACCAGGGCGTTGTGTGGAAAGTATCCTGAACTCAAGGGTACCCTTTTCGATCAAGAAAAAGCCCTGCCCCTTGCCTTGGCCATGGTGGAAGAGGCTGGCATGGCTGGTCAGATTTCCAGTAAAGCCGGGAACTACTATGAAGATGATTTCGGTTCTGGCTATGATGTGGCGCTCTATTCCGGGGCGTTGATTCAAGAGCCACCCGAAGGCCAGATCAAACTGTTGAAGAAAACCTTCGATGCGCTCGAACCCGGCGGACTGGTCATTATTCAAGACATCCTGCGGATCGGACCCTACACTGAAACCACGCCTAAGATTGCGCTGGAAAGCCTGGTGGCTGCGGTGTTCTACGGTGGGTCCGGCGGTGTGGTCTCCGGTGATGAAACTGTCGATTTCCTGAAAGAAGCAGGTTTCGTCGATACCAAACAAATACCCACAACGGGCGTCTATTCCCTTGTGACAGGGGTTAAACCGAAAGGCTGACCGTGGGTTTCACCCGCGTTCGACTATTTTTCTGACCGCATTACAAGGAGTATACGTTTATGGCTAAACGAGTTTCGGCCCTGGATGCCACGTTACGCGCACTCGGCGGCGAGATGGGCGATTGGAATGGCATGGAATTGCCCTACACCTATCCCACGGACCGCCAAACAGAAATGAATGCGGTTCGTGAAGCCATCGGTATGTGGGACACGTCCGCGTTGAACAAAATTCATGTGCGTGGGACCGACGCCATGGCCGCTGTGGACTATCTGGTGACACGGGATATGTCCAAGGTGCCAGTCGGCAAATCAGTGTATAGCCCGATCTTGCAGGACAATGGCCATTTCTATGACGACTCAATCGTCAACAGATTGGCCGACGATCACTATTTAGTGGCCGGTGGGATTGGCCCCACGCTCAGGCTTTTGGAGGAAGACGCCAAAGGCCGCAATGTGAGCATCGAAGATGACGACGACATGCACGTGCTCGCCGTCCAGGGGCCAAAATCTCTAGAATTGCTTGATGCCCATACCAGTTCGAACCTTGGGGATCTGGTTTTTTCTTACCAGATCGATACTGATCTGTTTGGCAAGGACGTGATGATCTCGCGGACCGGGTTTTCCGGTGAACGAGGTTACGAGATTTTCACTCGCGCTGAGCACGTTGTTGAGGTGTGGCAAGGGTTGATGGAACACGGGCAACCGTTGGGCCTTATGCCCATGTCGGTTGAGGCAATTGAGTATATCTGTGTGGAAAGTGGTCTGCTGCTGTACGGCGCTGAAGCCACCGAAGAGAATACGCCGTGGGAAACAGACATGGGGTGGGCCATATCACGCACCAAGGATAATTTCCGGGGCAAGAAGGCCCTGTTTGAGCTGGAAGGCAAAGAAAAAGTGAAACTCTTCGGTATTGTCGCCGGCCATGACGAAGTAGTGGACCGTGACGCTGAACTGTTCCTGGATGGTGAGGTCGTAGGCCGCATCACGACGCCTGCCTATTCTGATCGTCTCGGACAATCGCTGGCGCTGGTTCATCTCATTCCGTCTGCTGCCAAGGAAGGCACGAAACTGGAATTAAAAGGATCAACTATCCAGTGCAGCGCTGTAGCCACAAGCATTCCTTTCTATGATCCCAAACGCGAACGCCTGCACGCCGTGTAATCGGTTGTGTGTTGTGCATTGCGGGTATTGTCAAGGGGCGGGAAAATGGTTGAACAATCGAGCCGAGTGGCGTCAACTTGCGGCCTGATACCGTTTAACCGGACTATGGCACCAGGACAATATTACAATGGCTGACGACGATCCTCTCCTCACTGATATGAGCCAGGCCTCCGGGTGGTACGCCGTTCTCCCTGAGCCAGCACCAGCCAATCGCCTGAAGGGTGATCAGGTTGCAGACTGGGTCGTGGTTGGCGCCGGTCCCACAGGGCTGGCTGCTGCACGGCGGCTGGGCGAGTTAGCCCCGGAAGCGCGAATTATTCTTCTCGACTCATATCGTGTCGGTTACGGTTCTGCCGGCCGCAATGCCGGCTTCATTATAGACACCCCTCACCTCACAGAAGAACTCGGCCCCGACGCTAACCGCCTTGTTTCGCGACTGGTCGTTGCCGGGGGCGCCGAGCTGGAAAGGCTTGTCAAGAAACACGACATCGATTGTGAATGGTCGCCCATTGGCCATCTGACAGCCTGTGTCTCAGAGAAACGTATTTCTCACCTCCATGACACCTGTCGCACGCTTGATGCCAGCGATGAGCCCTACGAGTGGTACGACAAGGATACGCTCGCCAATATTGTCGGAACGGATCATTATCATGCCGCCGTCCTGACACCGCGCACAGTCTTGATGAACCCGGCGGCCATGTTCCGTGGTATCGGCGAAAACCTACCCGAGAATGTGGAGCTTTATGAAGAGTCTCCGGTTCAAAAAATTGCGTCCGGCCCGCCAACAAAAATCCAGTGCGCCGAGGGCACGATCACGGCGAAAAATGTCTTGCTCACAAATAATGTTAACATCAAGGAACTCGATTATCTTAAGAACAGCGTGTTCCCGCTGATCGCCTGCGCCAGTCTTTCACGCCCCCTTACCGAAAAAGAACAGGCTGCCATGGGCGGTGCCCCCCAGTGGGGCATTACCGGATGCGCGACGGTCAGGCGCACACCTTCTAACCGCATTCTGGCCCGGCACGGTACTTATTATACAAGCGATTTCCGATTGAGCAGGGGGCAGCGAAGAGACCTCCTGAAATCACACAGGAAAGGGATACTGGATCGCTTCCCCATGCTCGACAAGCTTGAGTTTGAACGTACCTGGAGCGGCGTCTTCTGCATGACCCGAAATTGGGCATCTCATTTTGGCAGGGTGGAACCCGGTGTGTTCGCGGCTCTCGGTTATTGTGGGGTTGGCCTGCCCAGAGGCACAGCTTCAGGCAAGTTACTTGCCGAATATGCCATGGGTTCAGAATCGGACCTTCTTGATGATGTACAGGCGCTTTCGAATCCCAAGCCTCTGCCACCTAAGATATTCCTTGATCTCGGCGTTCGTGCACAACTGATGCATTACAGCTGGAAAACCCGAACCGAGTGGTAACAGATCAAACAGGACCAACGGAGAAACTCACCACCTGTGGTGATCGGTTGATCATGAAGGTGAAGTTCTCCAAGTATTCGTTACCAAACGAAGAAGCCTATATGATGTTAAGAGACTTATCTTTTATTCACCGGAGTCCAAATGAAATTAATTGTTCTTAATCTGCCACGCGATTTCAACGAGGATGACCTTGCAAAACTATTCGACACCCATGGCACGGTCAAAGCCTGTAACTTAGTAATTGATGATCAAACCGGCGTTTCAAAAGGCTTTGGTTTTGTGGAAATGGCGCTAGAGAACGAAGCTGTGATTGCCATCGAGGAATTGCATGGCAGCAAGATTGGCAAAAATAAAATCCGGGTTAAACCTGCAGATTAGCTACTGATACCAACCAGAGTACAGTTACGCAGAGTGAAACCGCAGAGACCATTGTGCGTTCAGGCGAAACACTGGTGGCAATCGTCAATGATCTGCTTGATGTGTCCAAGCTGGAAGCCGGGCGGCTGGAACTTGAAGCCATCCCGTTCAGTCTTCATGATCTGATATCTCAGCTTATGACCGCCGTGGCGTCTCCGGCACATGATAAAGGGACTGGCGCTGCTTGACGACCTGCGGGCGGCCATAAAAGGAAAAGATCGTCGGATCATCCGGGATGCGGCCAAGAGTGCAGCCTCCTTCACCGCTGCCATGGATTTGTCGGCACATGGAGAATCAGGCCCCGGACGGTAAGTTGGCAGACGTGAAGAAAATGCTGAAGGGAATTGAGGTGGCGTTCCTTGCAATCCAGAACTTTCACAACAAGCTTTCTTGAAAGCTCCCCTCAGAAACATTGCAGAAGCCTTTTTGAGATCAGGAATCGCTGGATGCGGTGGCTGCGGGTTCCGTCGATCTCATATTCCTCGATATGGTTATACCCGAAATGGATGGTATGACGGTCGTTTATGAATGTTGACTCCAAGATGGATACTTACAAAGGCCCCATTAGCGGGCGGTGGCATGGAGGGTTGTTTCGCCTTCGGTGATCGTATTGTCAATAAGTGGCAATATCTTGGGATTGATGTTGTGGTGGCTTGGCACGAATATGCCGCATTTTCTTAATGCCCCTCGCGTGTCGATTGTTCCGCCCAGGTACTCAAGAACAACGCGTGCAGAGGTTGGCTGGCGGTCTGGCCAACTGGACGTGCCTGTCGTCAGACCCGACAGGAAGTCCACGTGGCTTCGGTGGGTACGAAACAGTATCCTTAGCGAAAAACCGTCACGTTGCAATGTGTCCTGCTCAGCCATGAAAATTTGATCGGCACCCGTGGTTATAAAACCATCAGATTTGTATATGAAACGTGCGCCGTGTATTGGGTCTTTTACGCGCTCAATCGTCTTGCTAAGCATTCGTCCTTGATGTTCGTGCACGCTAACCAACGACCGAAGAACCCTGTTGGGCCAACCAAAAGAATATGAATAAGAATGATACCATCCTATGTACTTGCGAAGGCCGGGATCGCTCATTATCACTCGATTCTCAATGTTCTTGCCGAGCCAACTCGCGCCACCGCCTTGTTGTATTTTTCCCGAATTCGACCTGAAAAGCGTTTCAAAATCGGTGGGTGGCATCATGAGATCAGATTCGCGAACACCAAGTGTGTCGCATATATGCCGCAAGTTAAAACGGGATGGCCGGTAGGTACCTTTCAGGTATCGCCCAAACTGTTGACGATTGATTCCCGTCAGTCGGCAAACCTCCGAAACCGATCGGTGCGACGTACAAAGGGTCCGTAGATTTTGTGCGAAATCATCAATCGGTGTGTGATTTGCGGGCTCGTGATTCATTGTCCGTATCTTTCGTCGCCAGGTTTTTGGATATAGACACTTTTTTCGTATGGGTACACTGCTGTGCCTCATTCATCCGAATTATTGAAATCGATGATTCTCTCAACTTATCTCATTATTTGATCAGTATGACGCATAATATGCTCAAATATGATATATACAGCTGCATACTGCACACTATAAGATCGACTTTATCCGCTTATTCTACAAGTGCAAAAAACAATGATGACAAATCAGTAAATTGATAACCGGGAGGAAATCATGAAAAGACACGTTTCACATGTAACACGCGATCCTTTAGACATGTTGCTATCGGACCGGATGGACCGGCGGGAATTCCACAAGATACTTGGCGCTCTGGGGCTCGGCTTCGCCGCCACCACATTGGGTTCAAGCAAAGCCCATGCCGAGGAAGATGCTAACTTCTTCTCATGGTCGGGCTATGAATTACCTGAGTTTCATCAGGGTTATATCGACAAATATGGCACAGGGCCCAAGTTTTCCGCTTTTGGCGGCATCACCGAGGCCATGAACAAGATCAGAGCTGGTTTCAAGACCGATGTCGCTCACCCCTGTGCGGGCGAAGTCACGGCATGGAACGCGGCCGGTATCATCGCGCCGTTCGACACCTCCGCGTTGAAGCATTGGCCCGATTATTTCGAAACCTTGAGGACTATCGATCACACCCTTTCACCTTCGGGCGAAAATCTTTTCGTTCCGTGGGACTGGGGTAACTCGTCGATTCTCTACCGCACTGACATTGTAGATCTTGAAGGTGAGGAGGAATCTTGGGGCATCCTGTTTGACGAGCGTTATAAAGGCAAGCTTGCGACCTACAACTCGCCGCAGGCTGGTGTACAGACTTGCGCTCAGGTGCTCGGTTACACGAACCTGGACAGACTGACTGACGCACAGCTGGCGGAAGTCAGAAAACTTCTTGTGAAGCAACGTGGCCTTCTGCGTTTCTATTGGGACAGCCAGACCGAAGCCGGTCAGGCCATGGTCGCGGGCGAACTCGTTGCTACCTACGCCTGGAACGATCTCTACAAGACGGTTTCCGATGAGGGACTTGCGGTGAAGTTTGCGGTGCCCAAAGAAGGTGCACGGAACTGGGTCTGTGGTCTTGTCCTGACCGCACCCGAATCCCGGGTTGCCAGTGACGAGCGCGTCTACGACTTCCTTGACGCCATGATGTCACCTGAAGCCGGTGCCTATCTGATCGACGCCTATAGCTATGGCTCTTCCAACAGTAAAGCCTTCGATCTGGTCGCGCCTGAGCGTGTCGCCGAGGTCGGTCTGAGCGACCCCGAGGCATTCCTTGCGAAAGGACTGTTGAAGCCGATTCCGGCCGAATTCGACCAGAAGTATGTCGAGCTTTGGGAAGAAGTCAGACTCGGTATGTAAGCTAATCGCAATTCCTGTCGGGCGCGTGAGGCAGCGCGCCCGACAGTTATTTGGCAATTATTTGTAATACAAGGCAGCGACTCGGCACGCCACAGTGATGGCTGCTGCCCACAGGACATTTTGATCCAATGAGTAAGAACATGGTAACGGGTGAACGCCTGTTCACGTTCGCTATCGTCGCCGATACCCATGTCACCGAGGAGGAGGCTGTGGCCATCGGTGGGTACGATGTGGACACCGTTAAGCTAAGCACGTCCAGATCTGCCTATGTGGTTCGCGAGATCAACCGTCTCGCCCCTGACTTCGTTGTTCACCTAGGCGACATTACACACCCTGAACCCGGTACGGCGGCCTATGAGGATTCGGCGGCACGTTTTCATTCGGTCTATGAGGGCCTCGATTGCCCACTCTATCTGGTCGCCGGTAACCACGATATCGGTGAAAAAGCATTTCCCGGCGAGCCGCTTTCCCCGCAGCAGGCGAAGCGAACTGTCAACGATGACATGATTGCCGAGTACGAGGACCATTTTCAGGCTCAGTACTATTCTTTCGAGCACGAGGACTGCCTGTTCGTGATTATCAACGGTATGATCGTCAATTCGGGTCTGCCTTGCGAAGAACAACAGCGCCAATGGCTCGAAACCCTGCTCGAGGCGAACTCAGGTCGGCGCGTCTTCATGTTTTCGCATTACCCGCCCTACCTGTCCCGCGCCGACGAGACCGGCCATTACGATGCTACCGACGAGCCCGGTCGATCATGGCTGTTAGGCGTGTTGGAACGTCACAAGGTCGAAGCCTTCTACGCCGGGCATGTACATAACTTCTTCTTCAATCACCATGAAGAGACCAGTTGTTACGTGCTACCGTCGGTCTGTTTCTTGCGTCATGACTACCATGAGCTGTTCCGGGTGGCGCCGGGCATGAAGCAAGGGCGACACGATGGTGCCAAGCTTGGCTATGCCGTTGTCCAGGTCCATGGTGAGGGACACCTTAATCACATCATTCGCACCCATGGCCGATCAGATGAGCAGGCCAAAGAAACAAACGGAGAACCTGAGTCTCTGCCTCTGGTTCATGGCCTGGCGCCGGCGAGCAGCCAAAATAGCAGTAGTGTCGGCCTCTATCTGCGCCAGCCCTGGTGCGACAGCGCCGACATCCCCACACCCTGGGGACTGGACGCCTTCAGTCGCAAGCGGGTCCGCAACGATTATCCGCTGCTGGCCTTGTGGGAGATGGGAGTTCGCGACCTGCGGGTGCCGCTCGATGATCTCGCCGAGGCCGAGACCCGGGGCCGCATGTCAGAACTCGCCGCCCTCGGCCACCGCTTTACGGCTTATTCCTATGGACTGCCCAAGGGTGCGGCCCAGCAGGCGCTGAGCGATCACGGCCATATTCTGAGCGCCTGGGAAATCATCGCGCCCACCACCAGCGCGCCCGATTTGCTTGCTGACATTGCGGCACTAAAGGGCGATACACCGGTCTATTACAACGCCCACCGGGCCGATGTGGAAGCATTCAGCAGCAGCCATGGATTGCTCGCCGATGAGCGTGGCACGGTTGAGGCGCTGCTCGCCCTTAAGAGCGCCAAGCAAGCCATCGACGGCGTGGTTTTCGGCATCGGCTGGCAGGAATCACCCATAGCGGTGTTGGACGAGATCAGTAACAGCGTCGCCGGACTGGGTGTGAAGGCAGCCGTTCATGTGCAGTTTGCCCACCGCAAACCCCTGGGGCAGGAAGAAACTGAACGGCACGACGCCAACCGGATCGCAGAAGCCGTCGTTGGTGCCCTGGCCCACAACCACATGACGGTGTTTCTCGATAATTTCACCGGCATCGATCGGGGCTATTATTTCAGCGGTGGTCTGGTTGACCGGCTGTACAATCCGATTGCCGGTGCCCACATCGTCCGCCAGTTGCATGCGGCTTTGCCGGATGGATGCCAAATCAGCACGGTGAATGAGAGTGGCAATGACCGGTTGGTTGAACTGAATAATCCTAAAGCTACACTGCTGTTGCCTGCAAACGGTAACGACCCGGCTACGCTGTCATCTGCGCCATCACGGTCGACGGGACGCTGGATCGACCTGGCCGTTGGTGACAACGTGGCGGAGAACTCTGGCGGCCCTACGTTGGTCCTCCTGAATTAGAAAGAAATGTATCTATGAACACCAAAAATATCGACTATTATTCAGGAGCCCATTGGCAACCAGCCGGGGCGGCAGGCCGATTTGAGGAGATCAAAATTGGCCTGGAAGCTGTCCCTGTGGTTCCGTATCTAGAGTTCACCGAAAAACCGAGGTTTTTTTCATGACTGATCGTGTCGTTTCCGCCCCCGATGTTGTTACGCCTGCCCGGCTGGGGGTTGTTGCCAAGTATCGCCGCGCCATAATGCGCAGTGAAGCTCTGCGCGGCTATAACCTGCTGTCGCCAACCCTGTTGTTCATGATCCTGTTTCTGGCCCTGCCTCTCGGTCTGCTATTGGTGTTCAGTTTCTGGACACAGAACTATCTCGATATCGACTACTCCTTCACGCTTGCCAATTACACCAAATTCTTTGATCGGCCGGTATTCTCATACCTGTTGGGGAAATCTATTTTGATATCCGGGTCGGTGACGATAGCGACAGTTATACTGGCTTACCCCATGGCCTATTACATCGCCTTCAGGGTACACAAACACAAACTGGTCTGGCTCATACTCATCACCGTGCCGTTCTGGACAAGCTATCTTCTGCGAGTCTTCGCCTGGAAGGTCATTCTTGGATATAATGGCGTCATCAATTCCGGCTTGATGGAGCTTGGCCTGATCAGCGAGCCCCTCGAGTTTATTCTTTATAACCCCTTCGCCGTGGTTATCACACTGGCACATGCTTGGGCAGCATTTGCCATTTTGCCGATCTATGTATCGCTGGAAAAAATCGACCGCTCCCTGCTGGAAGCAGCAACGGATCTGGGCGATACGCCGATCATGCGTTTCTTCAGAATTACCCTGCCATTGTCCATGCCCGGCGTGATCGCCGCTGCTATGCTGGTGTTTATCCCTACAGTCGGTGATTTCGTTACACCGAAAATGGTTGGTGGCACCGATGGTGTCATGATTGGCAATGTCATCCAGTCCATGTTTGGAACGTCGCACAACTGGCCGTTTGGCGCGTCCCTGTCCATCATCTCAATGACCGCGATTACAATAATGATCGTTGTGTTCCTATGGATAAATAGAATCATGCGGAGGCGCGCTTAATGAGTACCCACACCTCAGTAACGGGGCCCCGCTTCGGTCCTCTCGGCATTTACGCGATTACTTACCTCGCCTTCGTCTACATCCCTGTGATGTTTCTGCCGATGTTTTCGTTCAATGATTCCGTTTTTATCGCCTTTCCCCTAAAGGGCTTCACCCTTGAATGGTATAGGGCCTTGGCGACAAGTGACGGCCTTATCGATGCCCTCTACAATAGCGTTAAGATAGCGGCCGTGGTGGCGGTGCTTGCGACCGCTTTGGGTACCTTGGCGGCGAAAGCTGTCACCCGGTACAAGATACCGGGCCGTGGGCCGGTGATCACCTTCATCATGACCCCCTTGGTTATTCCCGGAATTATCATGGGGATCGCGCTTCTGGTCATTGTTAATATGCTCGGTATTGAAATGTCGGTCTATACCATTGGCCTTGGCCACCTTCTGGTCAGCACGCCGTTTTCCATGCTGATTATGGTATCGCGTCTGGAAGGCTTCGATAAAAACCTTGAAGAGGCGTCCCAGGATCTCGGTGAAGGTGCTTGGAGAACCTTCTGGCGGGTTACTTTCCCACTCTCGGTACCGGGCATTATCGCCAGCCTTCTGCTGTCATTCACGATTTCTTTCGACGAGTTCATTCTTGCCTTTTTCCTTGGCGGCCAAGATATAACGCTTCCCGTTTACATCTGGGGTCAGTTACGCTTCCCCGCCAAATTACCCGTCATTCTGGCGCTTGGCGCTTGTATTTTGGCGGTTTCCTTCGTTCTCGTTACCTTTGCAGAATGGTTCAGGCGGCGTGGCGTGCAAATAAAAACATCTAGTGGAGTTTAAGTATCGTGTCAGACGAACAATTCATCTCAATCCAGAACGTCAGCAAACACTTCGGTGACGTTCATGCCGTTGACCGGGTCAGCATTGATATTGCCCGCGGTGAGTTCTTCTCGCTTCTCGGTCCTTCTGGGTGCGGCAAGACAACCCTGCTTCGTATGCTGGCCGGGTTCGAGTTTCCCACCGCCGGTGAAATTTTCATTGACGGCCAAGCCATGTCGACAGTTGCGCCCAATCACCGGCCCGTGAACATGGTGTTTCAGAGTTATGCCATTTTCCCGCACCTGAACGTTTCTCAGAACATCGGTTACTCCCTACGCAAGGACAAACTGTCCAAAGCTGATTTTAACAGCCGCGTGGGCGAGATGCTGGACCTGATCAAACTGTCCGGATACGAAGACCGGGCCAGTCACGAGCTTTCAGGTGGTGAACGTCAGCGCGTGGCGCTTGCCCGTGCCCTGATCAGGCGGCCCAAGGTGCTGTTGCTGGATGAGCCATTAGGGGCGCTTGATAAACAGTTACGTGAACAGATGCAGCTTGAACTACGGTCATTGCAGCGTGCAGTCGGTATTACGTTCGTATTCGTGACCCATGATCAGGAAGAAGCCCTGACCATGTCAGACCGAATCGCGGTGATGTCCAAAGGCCGCTACCTGCAAATTGATACACCGACCAAGTTGTACGAGGCTCCTCAAAACCGGGAGGTTGCAGACTTCATTGGCACCATGAACTTCTTCGATGCCAGCGTGCAGGATGTGGGTGATGGTCAGGCTTCGATTGATGCCGGTCCGTTGGGTAAGTTGTCGGTTTCGCCTGGCAACCTGGCGTTTTCGTCGGGCCAAGCGGCACTTGCGGCCATTCGCCCTGAGAAGATTTCGATTTCCAGTGAGAAACCAAGTGGAGGCCATGTTGTGGAAGGCACTATGGATGCGGCGGCCTATCTGGGCGATCGTAGTCACTTTTATGTTCGGGTCCCCGGCGTTGATAAGCCTGTGGCTGTATCGGCTCAGAATATAGATCAGACCCATTTGCATGGTGATGGTAATCAGGGGCAGGTCTGGTTGAGCTGGTCTAATGATGCCGTTGTGCTCCTGAATAAGGACTGAGTTTCTGAGCCTGAACGGTAAAGCCGCAGCGGTTATTTGACTCCGCTCGGAGATTGCCGAACTGGCATAAACCTTTGAAGTACAGTGATTGTTATGCGTTTAGGCGCGGTGCTAGACCTAAATCAGGAGATAAACGAGTGAAAAGCGATAGCGACAACCCAATTTTCAGCTTCGCCATCGTCGCTGATACACACCTTACCAGGAACGAAATTCTGTCCTTCGAAGGCAGTGATGCATCCGGCAACAGGCTTGGTAACTTGTATGAGGATCTGGCTGCGCGTGTGAACGCCATGAACCCCACGTTTGTCGTTCACCTGGGCGACATTACGGACCCCGTACCGGTCTCACCAGATTATGATGGTTCGGCTGAGGTGTTTCACAAAGCATCCGAAGTATTTTCCATGCCCTACCACCTGGTACCGGGTAATCACGACATCGGTGAGAAGATTCACCCGGCTCTGCCCCGAATCGATGATCAGGTTTCCATCACCAAACGCGCCATCGGTCAATACGAGCAACACTTCGGTCGGCAGCGATACTCCTTTGAACACGAAGACTGTCTGTTTTTGGTAATCAACAGCATGCTGCATAACTCAGGTCTTGAGGAGGAGCAGGAGCAATGGGATTGGCTGAAGCAGACGTTATCGGATGGCTCGGACAAGCGTATCTTCATCTTCGCCCACTACCCGCTTTATCTGTCCGCACGAGACGAGCCCGATTTTTACGACAACATTGACGAGCCTGCACGCACCCAGCTCATCGATCTGTTGGCGCAATACCCGGTTGAAGGGTACTACGCCGGACACGTTCATAATTTCTTCTATAACTACCTGAACGACATGCACCAATTCGTGCTGCCGTCGACGGGTATTATCCGCGCTGATTATATGGAATTTTTCCGCGCCGCGCCGAGCCGTGAAATGGGTAGTTTCGACCCCGACAAGATCGGGTTCTTCTGGGTCGATGTGTATGAAGACAGGCATGTGCCATACATGATCCGGACAAACGACAAACATCCCTACCGCATCCATTCATGGGACACCACCGCGCCAACGGTCACCATGGATTTGCGGATACCCTGGTGCGACGAAGTGGATATTCCGACACCGTGGGGTGTGGAGATTTTTGAACGCAAGCACATCCGTAATGACTATCCGCTTGCCGCCCTGTGGGAGATGGGAATCAAGGATTGCAGAATCCCCATCTACGACCTTCTGAACCCACGCATATCGGACCGGGTGAAGCAGCTCTCAGCCCTCGGTCACCGGTTCACGGTCGTCATATTCGGCCTGCCGAATGAAGAGCGCCTTGCTGCACTGGCCGAGCATTCGGATGGCATCAAGGCGATCGAGGTGGTCGGCGTGTTCGATCAGTGGCCGGAATTTGCAGCACCCTTGAAAAAGCTGCGCCAGGGATCGGATTTTGAAATCTACCTGCACGCGGTCCGTCCGGAAGTCCAGGGCTGGACCTCGACCCACGGGATGCATGTGGATTTGACGGACGAGGTGGATTGGGTACTGAGCCAGGCTGATCTGAAAGACGCCGTCGATGGGTTCATATTCGGAAGCAAGCGCGATATGTCGCCGCTTGACGGGTATACGGCGGCACGGCAATGCCTCGCTGGTACGAACTACAAACCCTTGCTGCATGTGCCAAGCGTCGGCATGTTCTGGTCCCTGGCGGACAACGATGAGGCCGGCGAGAATGAAGAGCTCGCCCGCGTGGCCGAAGCCATTATGGTGGCACGGGCAAACCCGGATATATCGGTCGTCATCGATAATTTTGTCGAGATAGATCGTGGTTACTGCAGTTGCCTGGGCCTAGTGGACAGACTGTATAACCCGAAGAACGGGAGCCGACTTGTAACAAGCCTGAATACGTTGCTGCCACAAAGGCTCAGCGATTTGAAAAGCATGCAGACCAGCGGTGGCCGCGTGCTCTCTGCTGAGGGTGATGACGGTATGGTTCTGTTGATTTTGCCGAACGAACCCCAGACGGCAGATAGCTTCACCGACAATCTGCCCAACGATATAAGTGACAGACAGGGCGTGCTGGTCAATCTGACCGACGGTGAGAAGACAAACACCTGTCTCGCGGATGTAATCGAAGCGCGCGCCAAGGAGAAAACAACAAGACCGCCGGAACTATTTCTTCTCAAGGGCTAATTAAGCTCGGTCGAAGCGCTGTATTGCGAATGATTGTGCTGCGCGTCCCGACCACGCCAAGATCACCATGGCCACCGGAAGTCAACTTGTGCCACAAGCGAGTTTTCTCTAACAGGGCTGACAGTGTTACTAACTTGAAGTAAAGTACGTATTAACAATGGTCTAGGAGGTATATCAGCAATGTCGGAGCACGGTCATGACCATTTGCATGATGAAGAAGAGAGCGGAATCGCGCTTCGGGTAAAGGCGCTGGAGCGGGTGTTGGTGGAAAAAGGTGCCGTCAATGCAGAAGCGCTTGATAAATTCGTCGATGCATACGAGACCAAAATCGGCCCTCGCAATGGGGCGATGGTTGTCGCCAAGGCCTGGACTGATCCAGATTACCGTAAACGATTGTTGGACGATGGTGTGGCCGCAATCGGTGAGCTCGGTTTTAGCGGTCTGGAGGGCGATCACCTTCGTGTCATAGAGAATACGGACGAGACTCATAACGTGGTCGTTTGCACGCTCTGTTCATGCTATCCGTGGCCGGTACTTGGCCTGCCACCGATTTGGTACAAGAGCCCGCCCTACCGATCACGCATTGTTCGGGAACCGCGCGCTGTGTTGGAAGAGTTTGGTCTGGAGCTACCGGAAAGTAAGAAAATCAGGGTATGGGACAGCAGTGCTGATCTCCGCTACATGATCCTGCCGCAGCGCCCAGCGAGCACGGAGGATCTTGATGAAGAAGGGCTCGCGGATATTGTTACGCGAGACGGCATGATCGGCACAGCGCTAGTTTAAAGGGACACGAGGTAGCAATGGACGGTATTCACGATTTTGGTGGCATGCACGGTTTCGGGAGAGTGGTGCCGGAACCGAACGAGCCTTTTTTCCATGCGGATTGGGAGCGGCGTATCTTTGCCATGACCACGGTCATGGGGTTCGTTACGTTAACAGGTGACGACCAGTTTCGCAGAGAGATTGAACGCATTAGCCCCAAGCAGTATCTGAACTCCAGCTATTACGAAAAATGGCTTGAATCGACGATTTCAATCGCAAAGGAGTTCGGCCTTACGACCGAAGAGGAGCTTGCTGGCGGTCCCGTCGCACCTATTCCGGACAATCTGAGCGGCAACCCGCCAGCAGTCGCCGAAGAGGTCTGGGACAATATCCATGCTGGGGCTTCACAATCCATGCCGGAAAGCGACGTTCCACAGGGTTTCCAGATTGGCGACCGGGTCCGAACGCTTGCGCAGATGGGGACGGGCCATACCCGATTGCCCCGTTACGCCCGCGACAAGATCGGCACCATAGAGGGGGCCTGGGGGACGTTCATATACGCGGACGCCAACGCTGCTGAATATAAGCATCAACCGGTTCATCTTTATACCGTGGTATTCGATGCCCAGGACTTGTGGGGCGATGAAGCCGTCAACGGGGACAGTATCGTCCTCGACCTATTTGAGCCCTATCTCCTATCGATCGAAGGATGACAGCCCAAATGGACATCAGCAAACTACCACTGCCCGATCTGCCCTCCATCCCGCGGCAGGGTGACGAGCCGGTATTTCGCGAGCCCTGGGAAGCCCGAATATTTGCGATCATCGTCAGCCTACACCGTCAGGGCGCATTCAAATGGAAGGAATTTCAAGAAGCGCTGATCGAAGAAATCGGCCGCACGGAAAGTACCGGTGAACTTAGGGACTATTATGAAAACTGGTTTGCCGCTGCGGAAAAACTGATCCATTCCCTGGGTATTGTTAGCCACAATGAAGTTAATGCCGAGGTCGCCTTGTTACGGCCCGATGATCGAACAGTTGTTTTGCCCAAGCACTAAACAAGGCAGTGTCAGGGGAAGCTAACTTGAATCGACGGATTAACTTTCGTAGCTTTCACGAATGAAAAAACCATATCACCACTTCAACCAGGACCGTCACTTAAATCCCCGAGATTTTTTCAAGAAGTACCGCGCCACCGCCCTGCCTGAGTGGTGCCGACTTGCTGCCTAAAGGTTTTCTATATATGGGGTCCGTAGCCCAGATCGTTTTCCCCTGACAAAACCATTTTAAATCGTAAGGAAAATCAAAGATTCACTTTGAGTTGATGAGTACACCGTTACCGCGATATGGCATTTCGCAAATTGTACTTCCGTCCCACTAGCATGGATGTTATCGGTTCTGCATACTTCTGGTGACAGATCAAAAGATACAGGTGAAATCTGAAATGAATAAGCTTCCGAAAATTAGATCCAGCGCAGGTGACGCTATATGATGACGCCAGGTTTGTTTGGGGGCATATCGGCTCTGTGTCTTGGCACAGCTGATTTTATGGGCCGGTTTAGTAGCCGGGCAATCGACCACTACAATGCACTTCTTGGGATGCTGGTCGTAGGCTCCGCCGCTCTTACCGTGTGGGTTGTCCTGTTTGCCGGGTTCCCCTCATTGGAAGGGCTCAGTGTTTGGTGGATACTGATAAACGGCGTCGCAACAACAATCATGACGTTATTGCTGTACTTAGGCCTTGCTCGAGGACCAGTGAGTGTCGTTGCGCCGATTGTAACCGCCCATCCGGTACTCGTTATTTTGTACTACGCCCTGTGGCATGGGAACCAACTTGCTCCATTACAAATTTTTGCCATAGCCTGCACCGTGGCAGGGACCATTATTGTCGCCCGTTACGCGAATGCTGAAGAAACTGTTGAAGCTGACAGTGGCGCCCTGAACGATATAAGGACGACGATAATCATTGCGCTTGGCTCGAGTGTGGCCTACGCCGTGCTTATCGTTGCAGGACAGGCCGCATCAGAAATTCACGGGCAGACGCATACGCTTTGGTTGGGGCGCCTCGTCAGTCTTTCATTTTTGTTATTATTATTTGGGCTTCGCCAACGCAAACCAGTGATACCAATGCGGTGGTGGCCATTTTTATGCATACAGGGGCTCCTGGATGCGGGCGGTTACATCGCATTGTTTACGGGTAGTTATGGCCCGGGCAAGGAAGTTGTCACGGTGGTTGCCGCAACCTTTGGTGCCGTAACTGTTTTGCTGGCCCGTATTATCTTGAAGGAATCCATTAGCATACCCCAGTGGCTGGGTATTATCTTGATCGTTGGTGGCGTAGTCGTTCTGTCATCATAATTGGAAAATGTTGCCATCTCTTCACAAGCCTCATCTTCTTTTGAAGAACCGATGGAAATGGCGCAGTTTGCCCATACCCGCAATCCCCCTATCGCCTAAATACCCCCCTCCTCCTTCAAGAAAGTGAGAACCGCCAGGTAGTCAGAGCTAAATCCGTCGTATGGACTGAGCGGTAGATCGTTCGGATTGTATAAACGCAAGTCTTCGCATTGCTTCATCATCCCATTTCGATCTTTTTGATATTTAGATTTGAACGATGCAAAAGCCATGTTCTTTAGTTGCTTGAAGTGGAGTAACGCATCCTCTTCTCTAGATATTTCCCCGGCATTCAGAAGTTTGATCGCGATTGTGGCTCGCGCGTTTTGCGCGACGTTGGCAAATTGTTCATCCCATTTCAGCGCAAGTTCTTGATACTCAGCAAAGTGGTCCTTGTCAGCAATCGTTCCACAAAACAATGACAGGTCAATTATACGGTCATAGCCCGATAGAACCTTTACGGATGCCACAAAAACTGAATCGTTTGGTTCTGTGGCAGATACATTGTGAAGTGGTAGAAATGCTGAGAGTGTTAGAATGGCGGGGAGTAAAAATATTCTGAATATAGGCAACTGAATGTCCTTCATTCGGGTAAGTCAACTGATTGCGGGTTTCGTGTTAATGGCAATCTTACTTGCCTGTTGTCTTCTGTAAATCACTTGTGATTTGACCACCGGTGTCGCCATCACAGTCGAAAATTACGTTGACATCCACACATAATACTGGAATTAATTAAACGATTAATTATGACATTATACTCTCATGTCTTGGATACGAGCCGAGTTCACGATGTAAGCAGGGGAACCATTTTGATGACCAATTCAACAAACACCGATACGCAGGCATTGAAAAAGAAGATATCAGATGCCGGGGTCAAATATCTACTGCCCAGTTACGTAGACATGCATGGGGCATCGAAGAGTAAGATGGTTCCTATCGATCATTTCGACCGCATGATGTCAGGATCGGAACTTTGCACCGGCGCGGCTCTGGACGGAGTGCCACAAATCATTAGTGACGAAGAGGTCGCCGCGCACCCAGATCCGGATTCATGCCATATCTTACCTTGGCAGCGCGATGTGGCTTGGTTCGCCAGTGATTTATGGTGTGAAGGGAAGCCGTTTGAGCCGTGCAGCCGTAATATCCTGAAACGAGTTCTGGCAGATGCAGCGAGTATGGGATACGGCATCAATCTGGGGTTCGAAGCGGAGTTCTTCGTATTTCGCGATGATGAGAACGGCGAATGCCTTCCCGTCAGTACCCGCGATAACCTGTCGAAGCCTGCATACGATGTACCGCGATTGTTGGAAAACCTGCCATGGCTCGGTGAACTGGTTGATGCCATGAACGAATTGGGCTGGGATGTATACTCGCTGGACCATGAGGACGGTGTTGGTCAGTTCGAGATTGATTTTGCTTATGATGATAGTCTCGTGACGTCCGACAGGTTCGTATTTTTCAGGCGATTAGCAGATGAAATCGCACGGAAGCATGGCGCTTTCGCGACGTTCATGCCCAAACCATTTGGCGACTTCGCCGGCAGTGGCGCCCATTATAACATGTCCATCCGTGATCTTGAATCCGGGAAAAACTTGTTCGAAGCCAAAGACGGCGCTGACCCGCGAAACTGTGACCTGGGCGACATTGGATATAACTTTATCGCAGGAATTTTGCGTCACTTGCCCGCGATTTCAGCGGTTATCGCGCCTACCGTAAACAGCTACAAGCGTTTGATCATGAAGGGAAGTAATTCAGGATTTACTTGGGCTCCGGTGTTCCAGTGCTACGGTGACAACAATCGAACCAACACAATCCGTATTCCCATGGGCGGTGGCCGTGTTGAACTTCGAGCCGTCGACCCCATGTGTAACCCTTACCTTGCGGCCGCATTCGTGATTGCGGCTGGCCTGGAAGGTATACGTGACAACCTTGATCCGGGCGAGCCAAATCGAGATAACATGTATGAGAAAACACCTGAGGAACTCACTGATCTCGGGATCGGAATGCTCCCAAGAACGTTAGGCGAAGCGCTGGACGCATTTGAAGCTGATTCCCTGGGTAAACAGGTCTTTGGTGACAAGATGCATAACGCATGGCTGACGTACAAAAAAGATGAGTGGTTGAGCTATCTGAACCACGTATCCGACTGGGAAAAAGAAAAGTATCTACGCTTTTTCTAACAAACCATGGCTGTCTCATCCGATCAAAATATCAAAAGCAACATTGAGATAACGGGAAAAATACTGTCTGAAATTTCCAAACTTGCCGAACATGGGTTCGGCAAGGGTACTGTGGCCGATTACATTTCCTCCCTCGGCAAGGTAAATCCCAATCAATACGGTCTGGCCGTTGTTTACCGTAACGGTGACATTGTTGAGGCGGGCAATTCTGGCACACGTTTCTCTATCCAAAGTGTTTCAAAACTTTTCACGTTGACTCTGGCCATGAGATTAGTGGGCCCTGAATTGTGGACGCGGGTCCATCGAAACCCGAGCATGGACCGCTTCAATTCCGTCAGCGATCTGGAAAACAACAACGGAATTCCAGGCAATCCATTTGTAAATGCTGGTGCCATAGTTGTATCGGACGCTATTGCTTCCCGTAGCGCGGCGCCCAACCGGATCGTATTGGACTTCATGCGCACGTTGTCAGGGCAAAACGACCTCTATGTTGATCAGCAGGTTGCCTTGGATGAAGCGGAGACCGGGCACCGAAATTTCGCTCTTGCTTACCTGTTAAAAGACTATGGAAACATCAGCAACAAAGTGGACGATGTACTGTCTTTATATTTTCGCCATTGTGCGATTGAGATGAGCTGTACGGAACTCGCGCAAGCGGCGTTGTATCTCGCCAATGACGGTGTGGATCCAAAGTCAGGGCAGCGTATTGTTTCTGCAGAAGAGACACGAGAATTGAACGCATTATTAGTTACGAGTGGTATGTATAATAGTAGCGGTGAGTTTGCATTTCGGGTCGGATTACCAGCGAAAAGTGGTGTGAGTGGCGGCATCTTGGCTATTGTTCCACAACGGATGGCGATATGTGTCTGGTCCCCAGAATTGGACACAAACGGTAATTCAGTCGTGGGCCAATTGATTCTCGAGTATCTTACTCAAAAGTTAGGCATTTCTGTTTTCTAAGGACTGACACCCTATGTCGAGCAATCCAAGGCCGCTAAATCTGTTATGTTGGGCAGGCTACCAAACGCCTCAGTTTATACAGGATTTCGAAAAGCGCTGGGATTGTAAGGTGCATGGCGAGGCATTTGACTCAGACATGATCGCGGCTAACCGTATTGTTGACGAACATCATTGGGATATGATCAATATTAACAATCCGTATGTCAGAAGTACTCTGTATCCGGCAGGTCGGATATCGTCGCTTGATGGCTTGGGATTCGAAACAGAACGTGAGCGAGATTTACCCTGTCTGGATAGATTCCTTCACTGTACGCAATCTCAAGAAGACTCTTCCCTGATAGGAATAGCACAACGTTTCGGTCCGTTTAATCTTGTCATCGACAGCAATCAAGTCAGCGCTTCGACGGCGCGTGATGAAGGCTTTTCCATGGCCGATGATCCAAATAACAACCAGAAGTTTGGGGTACTTTTGTACCCGGAGTTTAATGTAATGCATGCTGCAATCGCATGCGGCATAGACCCTTTCAAGGAAATGTTATCTAGTGATGAGACCCGTGTGGTCAAACGATTGCATGGCTGGAATGCCAGTGCGCGTCTGTGTACAAGCAATTATCACGAATTGAATCAGGCGCTCGTTGATGGCCAAATCCGGTTTTATGTAAGTGGCGGTGTGTATACAGCAGGCGTTGCCCGTAAGGCCGACCATATGAATATTATGTCCGTTACGCCAAATCGTGGTCCCATTGACGGAAAAGGCGGTATTGCATTTGTTGAGGTTACATCCATTTGTGCAAAAAGCCCCAACACAGACTTGTCTCACCATTTTATCAATTACATGTTGGAGCCCGATCAATGCCATAAGATAGCATTTGCGGAAGGTGTCCATAACCCAGTCTCCCAAATGGGTGACCCCAAAGTGATGGCCAAGTTTTCCATTCGTGATTTGGATGCACTTCAATTTTCCACGTTAGACGAGGACATGGCACACTGTGCTCCTTATCAAACAATACCTAACTTTAGTAGCATACAATCCAAAGTCGATTTCTTAAAATGATGTCGATAGGAACATGGTTCTACAAGTAAACAGGAGGCATTATTTATGGCCAATCTACAAATATTGAGCGCCGAAGTTTGCCCGTTTGCCCAACGGTCATTGATTCTGTTGAGTGAAAAGGGACTCGATTACGAGCTACAGGAAATCGACTTATCGAACAAGCCGGATGGATTCAATGAAGTATCTCCATATAGCAAGGTTCCGGTTCTTGTACATGGTGATGTGACTCTCTATGAGTCGTCGATCATCAATGAGTACATCGATGAGGTGTTTTCTGAACCACCGATGATGCCTACGTCCGCTGCCGGACGTGCAGAAGCCAGAATCTGGATAGATTACGACAACATCAAATTTGTGCCCCTATTCTACAAGGTGTTGCTGGAAAAAGACTTGGACCAGCAGCAAGGTTTGGCGGCGGCCCTGGTTAATGCTTTGCTCTTTATCGAACAAAACGTGATGAGTAAACGCCGTGGGGGACGCTACTGGATGGGTGACACTTTTTCGCTAGTCGATATGGCAGTGTACCCCCACTTCGAACGCCTAGCCGTGTTGGAACATTATCGAGGGATTAGAATTCCAGATAGTTGCGGGGGATTACGCGAATGGATGGCTTGCGTAAGTGAACGATCAAGTGTGCAAGAGACAGCCCATGGGACGGATTTTCACATTAAGGCCTATTCCAAATACGCAGATGGCACAGCTAATGGGTCGACAGCCAAAGATATGCGTACCTAGAAGCAAGATTATTCGATAGAATAGGAGGACTGCGCAAGATAGCATTGCTTCCGCAGTGTCGATGTGAAAACTCAACACCAATTTAAGGCGCGATAGTAAAAATGGCGAAACAATCGGCAAAAAATAAAAAAAAACCTGAAAAGAAAAACCCAAAACCCGCCACGGCGCTTAAGACGAGTCAGCAAGATTTTGACAAGCTCAGCCGCCAGATATTGGTTCTTTTGCAAGAAGATGGGCGGCGGTCATTTTCCTCGATCGCACGCGAACTAAACGTCTCTGAAGGTGCTGTTCGGTCTCGTGTCAATTATCTGGAAGAGAACGAGCACCTTCGATTTCTCGCGGTGATTGATCCCGTCAATGTGGGCTACAGGTGTTGGGCAATGCTCGGCATCAATGTATCGGCTGGCTCAAGCCCGCATGATTTGGCGACAGAGTTCTCAATGAACCCGAATGCTATATGGGTTGGTGTGGTGGGAGGGACGTTTGATATTATGATTGAAATTTGGACCAAATCCCCCGAAGAACTCCAACAGTTTTTGGAAGATTTCTGCCACACCAACAAAAATGTTTCATCTGTAAACACCATGGTGGGTATGAGAATGTACAAATGGGGCGCACCCCAAATATAGATGACCTTCTGTTAGGCGATGAACGTTTATAACTGTGATTTAGAAATGAAAAAGCCCCTGAGACACTGAATTATCAATGTCTCAGGGGCTTCAGTTATTTGAGTAGATACGTTTGTTAGTTGGCTTCATACGCCTCTTTTAAGAGTGCGCAATCTGTTCCTTCTTTGAAATCAACTTTTTTGGTCATGAATCCAAACTTGATCCACCAGTCGTTTGTGGTGTTCCAGTTAGCTTCTGCTTGGCCATTTGGTTGGCCGAATGGAGCTTCGCCGGGAAGTACGCCACAAAAGCGGCCAGCTTGTTCCAGGCCATACATATAGATACCGTTGTCCTCGGTGGGCACGAGAATTGACGCGACATCTTCTTCCGAAAAGCCGATTGCGTCGCCAATAATTTTTCCGGCTTCAACCGGGTTTGCTCTCCAGTACTCAACAGCGTCAAAAATGGCTTTCGTAGTTTTGACCGCTGTGTCGCGATGTTTAATTGTGAATGTGTCAGACATGAAGATCGCATCGCCAATGAGGCCCGTTTTTGTCCAGTAATCTTCACGTGAATTACTAACAGAACGTGCGCCAGGAAGATCAGCCAGGACCTGGGCACCAAACGGATCCCACAGTTCAGCGGCGGCGATCTGACCACTTGTCATGGCCGCAGCAGCATCGCCCGCAATCAGGTTAACCATCTGAACATCGTCCACACTGACTCCATTTTCCTCGAGCCAAATGGCCACCATGATTTGAGAAAGGCCCCCCTCCAGAATAGCAATCTGTTGTCCGATTAGATCGGATGCTTCTTTGATATCGGGGCGAACAACAATATTGTCAGTGCCATTGCTCAAGTTCGTGAAAGAAATGAGTTTGAACCCCATGTCTTCTGCCGTCGCAATAGGTCCGAATTCAACCGTACTGAAAACAACATCTAGCTGTCCGGATGAAAGTAAGCTGAAGAGCTGAATTGGATCTTCAATAATGGTGAATTCGAACTCCAGGTCTGGCGCCAGGTTTTTTTCCTGGGCCACATACAAAAAGCCATATCCAGGCCATGTGAAGTGACCGACCCTTACTTTCTCTTTTGCAACGGCAGTTCCAATGGTGCCGATAGTTAATGCCATGAGTAAAACAGCGCCGATACAAAATCGCGAGAGAGTCCTCGCTACCTTTTTTGAAACCTCTGAAGTCATGTTCAATCTCCTTAGGATTAAAGTGATGTAACCGGTTGTGATGCAGTTTGTTAGCTAATGCGCCCCTGAATTTCTTCCCGCATCATTGAGTAAAGGCGCTTTTCCATATCCACGTATCCAGGTTCGGTA
>JABJGO010000013.1 GCA_018662225.1 Rhodospirillales bacterium
CGACCGGCAACCTTCTGGGCGCACTCTGGGATCCGCTTGATGGTGACATTGATCCCGCACAGCTCTGCCAGGCGCTAGCCCGCCGGGCGCGCAAGGCCGGAGCTGAGGTTTACCGCTTTACACCGGTCACTGATCTGACCCAAAAAGCAGACGACAGTTGGATCGTTCACACCGAAAAGGGCGACATTGCCTGTGAACATGTGGTCAACGCCGGCGGCTACAGGTGCAATGAAGTCGGTTCTATGATGGGTGTGGAGCATCCGGTCGCCTCGATGGAGCATCAGTATATGCTCACCGATACAATTGCGGAAATTGAAGAGCTTGGAGATGACTTCCGTGCACCACTGATCCGTTGCCCGACAGCCGATTTTTATCAACGTGCCGAGAAAAAGGGACTGTTGATCGGCTTCTACGAACAAGGCTGCAAGACCTGGGGGATGGGTGGTATCGATCCCAATTTTACAAGTGCGTTATGCCCGGATGATTTAGACAGGGTGATCGATGTGATGGAGGGGGCTTTTCATCGGCTGCCGTGTCTTGAAACAGCCGGTATTCATACCATTATCAATGGGCCCATCACCTATACACCCGACGGTTTACCGCTGGTCGGCAAAATACCGGGTAAGCGTAATGCCTATTGCATTACCGGCTTGCGCGCAGGCCTTGGTGAAGGCGGTGGTCATGGCTGGTTGCTGGCGCAAATTATCGCCCATGGCGAAGCCTGTTATGACACATGGTGTATTGATCCGAGGCGTTTTACCAAATACGCGAATGTGGAATACACGGCGTTGAAAGCGATCGAAGACTACCAGAACGAGTTTCGATTCCATATGCCGCATGAGTTCCGTCCGGCGGGACGGTTGGCTAAAACAACACCGATAACGCCGATTCTGGCGGATGAGGGCGCATGCTTTGGTGTCGTCAATGGTTGGGAACGGGCGTTGTTCTTTAAACCTTCACCCGGTTTTGTTGAAGAACATTCATTCCACTTTACGCCAACAAAGGACGTGGTCGCTAAAGAGATTGACTGCGTACAAACCAAGGTCGGTATCATGGAAGTTTCCGGCTTTAACCGTTACGAGATATCCGGGGATGGTGCCTCGGAATGGCTGGAAAGCTTGTTTTGCGGGCGAATCCCTAAGAAAACCGGCAAAGTCGGGTTGGGCTATTTCCTGACCGAACGGGGGAACGTTCTGGGCGAGGCGACTTTGGCCAAGCTAGACGATTCCCGGTATTGGTGGGGCTCAGCTGCCGCCGCCGAGAACCACGATTGGGACTGGTTGATGGCGCGTAAACCAGACAACATAAACATTGAAGCGTTGACCAATTCTCATCAGATACTGGTCGTCGCAGGCCCGCTTTCTCGCGATCTTTTATCGACGGTGGCGCCTTATACAGACTGGTCAAAACAATCTTTTCCTTGGCTATCTGTAAAATCCGTCCGGATCGGTCATGTGGAAGCGACCGCCATGTCGGTAAGCTTTTCCGGTGAACTTGCCTGGGAGCTGCACATCCCGGCAGAACAGCTCGCGTTGGCGTACAAAACTTTGACTGAGGCGGGCGAAGCCTTTGGCCTTGGACGTTTCGGGCTGTACGCGACGGAGTCCATGCGGATCGAAAAGGGGTATCGCCATTGGAAAGCCGACCTCATAGACGAACGCAATCCCATGGAAAGTGCTTTAGATCGGTTCGTAAAACGCGACAAACCGGATTTTCCTGGCAAGGCTGGACTCGAGAAGCAACTTGCCAAAGCTATGCAAAAGAAATTCGTTTCGATGGTGCTCGACACCGAGGACGCGCCTGCGCACCCAGGTGATTCAATCTATATCGGCGACAACGTCGTCGGTGTTATTACGTCAGCGGCCTATGGTCACCGAACACAGGAAAACCTGGCAATGGGGTTTGTAGATGCTGGCTGCGTCGATATTGATACCAAGCTGGAAGTGTCGATGCTCGGGCAGCGCGTCACATCTCGCGTCGTCGATTTTTGCCGCTATGATCCCGAAAATGAAAAGGTTCGTGGATAATGTATCCGGCGACGGTGACCTCTGGCCCCATACCGCCCAGTATACGGACGATTGGGTGGCTGGCAGGCGCTACAGACTAAAAGCCTGGGTGTAGCCAAACAGAGCGGCTGAGCCGCCGGTGTGGAGAAATACCACGTTTTGATCTTTCTTAAAAAATCCTTGTCGGCATAAATCAATAAGTCCCGCCATCCCTTTTCCTGAATAAACCGGGTCCAGCAGGATGCCTTCCAGTTGGGCCAGCATGGTGATGGCTTCGATGGTACTGTCCGCCGGGATGCCATAACCCTCGCCCACATAATCACAATTGGCGACAACGTCTTCACGCTTTACGGCACCGGGGCAGCCAACTTTCTCGGCCGTCGCAAGCGCCAGCTTGAATACATTCTCTTCCTGCTTGTCTTTTGGCGCGCGGACGCCAACACCAAGCAACGGCACACCGGCATTCATGCCCATGAGGCCCGTAATCAGGCCGGCCTGGGTGCCAGCGCTGCCCGTGGCGTGGACCAGATAATCCATCCGCAAATCAGCGTCATTGGCCTGAGTAACCAGTTCCATGGCGCAGTTAACGTACCCTAGTGCGCCAATCGGGTTAGATCCACCGCCGGGAATTACGTAGACAATTTTACCTTTCGCGCGGAAGGTATCAGCCACGGCTTCCATTTCGGCTGCCATATCGGTACCACCTGGTCGTTTCTCAGACGTGGCGCCATGCAAATGATCAAGGAATACGTTACCGTTGTGATTGTAGTTTTCGTTGGTGCTTGCGGTACGATCTTCCAGCAGGATATGGCACGCAATGCCGAGACGTGCACAACAGGCTGCGGTCTGGCGGGCGTGGTTTGATTGGGTCGCGCCCTGCGTCAGGACTAAATCGGCCCCCTGTTCAACGGCGTCGGCCATGAGGTATTCCAGCTTGCGGGTTTTGTTGCCGCCAGTGGACATGCCCGTGCAATCGTCACGCTTCATCCAGATGTTGGGACCACCCAGTTCGCGGCTTAAATTGCCAAGCGGCTCTAGTGGTGTGGGCAGGTGAGCTAGATGAATTCGTGGAAATCGAGCGAGGTTCATGTGACTATATGCCTTCTAATTATACAGTGTGAATATCAGGCTATAGTAAATCCGAAATCTCTGGTCATTTCCAATGCTGTTTTATAACATTAATATGCACATATTGCATATTAATGAGGTAAATACATGGATTCGAACTGGTTGGAAGATTTGGTCGCTCTGGTAGAATCGGAAACCCTGACCCAGGCGGCAGAAAACCGAAACATCACGCAACCGGCATTTACGCGGCGCATTCAGGCATTGGAGGCTTATCTGGGCGCTGACGTTATCGATCGGTCCAGACGACCGGCCCGCCCCACGCCAGCGATTAGCCGACATATCGAAGATATTCGGGCCTTGGCTCGTGGTCTACATCGTCTTCGAAATGATTTGCAGGTATGGGAAAGCGAACAGCAGCGTTTGGTCATTGCCGCGCAGCACGCTATTTCCGTAGCACATTTGCCTGACGTCGTATCCCACATCCGTAAAGCCATGCCGTCGATGACTATTCGCATGAACTCGGCCAACTGGGATGAGTGTTACGCCATGTTAATGACGGGGCAGGCAATGGTCATGTTCGGTTACGAAACCGATGCCCGGTTTGTGTCTGTGAACCATGATATGTTGGAAAAACAGCTATTTCGGGAAGATCGCCTGATCCCCGTTTGCTCGCCGGGAACCTTCAATCCCGGTCATGAGCGCCTGAACATTGTTTCGTATCCGACGGACGGGTTTCTCGGTCAAATCATGCAAAACCAGATACTACCCCGCGTTTCTGAGCGTTTTCGTGTCAGCGTTGCCTGTGAGCTGGCTCTGACTCCGGCCGCCCTGCAATTAGCGCTTCAGGGCCTTGGTGTGGCCTGGCTACCTGTGGGGATGGTTCAATCTCATATGGACAGCGGATCGTTACAGGATTTATCCGATACGCTCGGTGATTACAGGATGGATGTGGTCATGTTGCGGGTTCGGGCAACGCGCCCGGATTTCGCAGAAACGGCGTGGTCACATTTGCTCAATGCAGCGTCGATTTAGGCGCCAATCTCGACATCTGTGTCGTTTGTGACAGCATCCAAAAATAATTCAAACTCATTATCTGTTATGCCAACGATATGTCGGTCTTCGGGAAACGCGCCGCTCTTTACATCGGCAATGAACTCGCTGTAAGCGCCGATCCGTTCCGTTTGCAGGCGGTCACGTTCGGCAGCAAAGTTTCTGTATGTCTTGGCATGACGAGGAATATGGCCGCGGTTCTCACCCAGCAAGTCTGCTGAGAAAAGATACTCCACATCGCATCCGGCACCGGACCCCAAGGAAATTGTCAGCAGAGACGTACGGCTGGTAATTTCGGCTGCCAGCCGTGCCGGCACGACTTCCATCTCTACGGCAAAGGCTCCCGCAGCTTCAAACGCCTTGGTTTCGCGGTAGACTGAGATCGCCTGATCAAACGTTCGACCGACAGCGCGCATGCCGCCGGTCCACGTGGCCTTTGGCGGCACCAGTCCCACATGGGCTATGACAGGCACACCCTCGCGCGCAAGAACCTCAATGACGTGAGGACTCATGGCGCAGTAAATGGAATCTGCTCCCGCCTCCATCGCCTGCATGGCTTCGCAAAGGGCTTCTTCGGCTGATGCATGATGCCCCCAGATCAAACCAAATTGAAAATGGGTGTCCACTGCGGTGGCTGGAAAGTTGAATGTCTCCGGGCGAAATCCGGTGCCGATCATATCCATTCCGGCGGCCGCTGCCGCTTCCGCTTCCTCCGCTCTTGCAACCTGAACAAAGGCAAGTTGTCGCTTTCCCTTCGCCGCCAGAAGGTCTTTGACGGTTAATTTCGCCATCACGACCCACTCATCATCTGGCGACGGCGTTCTTTCATCACCTCGTGAGACTGGTCTGTACCGTCGTGAAAGGATCCGGCCCACTTGTCAATTGGCATTTCAAGGTTGCCGTAGTTGCATTCGAAATAACGGTGATGCATTTGATGATGAAACGTGCCGAGGCCAAGCCAGCTTTTGTTGCCGATATTCAGATTCTCGAAACCAGTATGTGACGTAGCCGCCGTTAATGCCTGATGCTGCATATGAAACAGAATGTGAATTGGGTGCGCGGCGATGACCCCGTGAATGAGTATGGACGAGAAGAAGATCAGATGCTCGAGCGGGTGCATGGAGAGGCCCGACCAGGGGCCCACGTTAATATTTCGGTGATGAAGCGCATGTGCCAACCTGTAAGCCGGTGGCCAGTGCAGCCAGAGATGTACCCAATAAAAGTGAAACGATATCCAAATCGGCGTCAGGAACAATAGCGCCCCAAACCACAGCGGATTGTCGTCCCATCGCAACACAGGCACGTACCCGTTGGCCATGGCCCACAGCATCAGCACTTCGTACGCTGTCCAGAATGTGACGCCGCTCGCTACCGACCAGAACACATTGTCCAGAACCTGATCATTGAAGGTGAAAACGCGGCTTTTGGTCTTCAGCGGGCGGCTGTCAAATAACCGAAAGTCCCCTTGGCGGCGAAAGCGGTAGAAATAAAGGTGAAGGCCACCCGCAACGGCGACGATCATGATCAAGTTTCGGATGTACATGGCCGCGACCCAATCGAATGCCAGGGTCTTCGTGACGTCGAGTGGTGGCTGAAAATAGAACCAGGTGAGGGTTGCTACCACCACAAGGATCGAGTTTTCAGCCAGCCTTAACCAGCGTTTCGCAATCCACTCGGCGATGCGACGCGGCGACAACGGCCAGCTTAGCAAGGGAGATACCTGGATTGGCACATCGGGTCGGTAGTGCCATTGCCGTGCCATTTCACTGGGCTGGTTTGAATTCATAGCGGTCGTCGCATTTTCTGTGGTCATGGTGAAGTCTCCTTGGCTGTGGCGATTTTGTCGTAACCTTGATCATTTGAAAAACAGAATATTATGTGTAATAACCTCTATTAATCAGATGTTATAATTAGACAACATGGAACAGTCGGTATGCGATTATCCATCCGGGCCCTGACCTACTTTCTCTCCGCCGCCGAGCGCGGCTCAATTGCGCGTGCCGCCGATCATCTGAATGTCGCCGCATCGGCAATTTCCAGCGCCATTGATCAAGTAGAGGAAGAATTCGATCTTCAACTGGTACAGCGTTATCCGGCCAAGGGTATCGTTCCCACACCAAACGGTGTGGCCATGATCCGCAAAATCCGCCACGTCATTGAGGAGTTCGATAATCTGCTGGTGGAAGGCGGGGAACTTCGCTCGACGATCGCTGGCAAGCTCACCATTGGATACTACGCACCCATCGCGCCGGGGTTTTTACCGACCATTCTGGCACCGCTCATGGGCGAAAACCCGGACATCCGATTTAGCTTTCACGAATGCGACAATGAAGGTGCCCAGGCCGGTCTGTTGGCCGGGACGTTCGACCTGATCATCTTTGCCGCTGAAAATGTCAGCCCCGGCATTACATGTGAATTGCTAACCGAGGCACCTCCTTATTTGCTGGTCAAGCTTGGCCATCCGCTGGAGAAGGAGCCGTTTGTTTCGTTCGATAGACTTACGGATGAGCCTTTGGTGATGTTGGACCTGCCGGCCGTTCGTGATTACCTTCTGACGCTGCTTGAAGATCATGATGTCGAGGCGCCAATTGTTGCGGCGGCATCATCCACAGAAATGGTGCGCAGTTTGGTCGGTGCCGGGTTCGGTAGCGCCATTCTCAACATGCGCCCGGCAACCATGATCACATACGGTGGCGAGCAGGTTTCAGCGGTGCCGTTGCCGCCTGAGGCCAAGGTGATAAAGTTGCTTGTGGGTCATCTCGGCGGTCGCCAGCGACGGCTTGTGGAAATCGTCATCGACGCCTGCAAAGATTACTTTGCAAGCCCAGAGGCAGAGTCACTGATCGTCAAAACACTGTCCCCTGGCTAATGATAGATGGTCGATTGTTGCTGCCGTCGGCAGTTGTTAGACGTTCCCGACTTGCGGCGGTAGAGCGGTGCCACGAGGAATCTTGTTTAAGGAATGTTAGGCTGGATCACGACACAGAGCTTGTGAGAGGCAGTGTACACCACCGCCGCCAAGGGTGAACATGGACATGTCCGGTTCATGAACTTCAAAGCCCAATGAACGCATTTCAGCATTCAGATTGTCGGCTCCCTTCATGGAAAGGACTCTGTCATTTCCCAGGGCGACAAGATTAACGCCCAGGGCCTTGGCTTCACGGAACCCCACATCGACGAATTTGAACCCTCGGGACTTCAACATATCCACCAGCCATTCTTCCATTGCATCCACACAGGCAACCAACAGTTTCTCGGCGAGAGGAACCACCAGACCATCCATATGTACAAACAGTGCCGGAATGGGGGCAACAATGGCTTCCCAGCCCATGTCCCGGACATACTGTGCCACTTGTTCAGAGCCTTCTTTTTCCGATCGCTCACCACAGTAGCCGATCAACACCAACCCTGGTTCCAGGATAACGAAGTCGCCCCCTTCAAAATGCCCGGCTGTTGCGTACTTCCAAATAGGGATGTTGTTGCTTTGAAAAAACTCAATTGCTGTCACGTAGTCGGCACGCCGTGATTTCAATTGCATATGGCAGATCAGGGCCCCCCATGGGGTCATGGCATTTGAATCGCGTGCAAAGAAATTTCGGTGCAAGGCCTCGTCAGGTGCCAGATAGTGGCACCTGACGCCGGCATCCTCATAAATCCGCACCATCTCGGCATGCTGAGCTTGCGCAAGCTGAAGATCAAACTTTGCCCCGGTCCTGTCGGCATTCAATAAGGTCCGTTTCGTCAAGGGGCCAGCATCAATCCATCGATAGAAATCAGGCTTACCCAGAAGAACATCGTGAAGGGGAGCATAGTCATTATTAATCCCCCATCTTTCACTTTCATGAATCGGTTTAGTATTCATCACATGTCATCCTATCAAATCTATTCGTGGATATCACTTGATGGTCAAGCACGCTACCTTGGAGAGGTTGGTAACTTTACGGGAAACACTTCCCATGAGCATTCCCTCGAGATTGCCAAGGCCACGCGACCCCATGACAATGAGGTCAATGTCGGCTTCGTCAGCATAATGCAGGATGACCCCGGCGGGATCGCCTGGGCGAACCTCCGACTTGACCTTATCTGCGCCTAATGATCTTACCTGTGTCTCACACTCATCCACAATCTGCTTTCCGACCATCTGCATGGCCGTCAACCGGGTTTCATGAAAAAGCTCCACGTCAGCCATTTTCTGCACACCATCCGGAATTTGCGTGTCACGAATAACGTATAGAAGAGCCAGTTCAGCATCGAATTTCTGGGCCATTTCACCAGCCATGTGGAGTGCGCGGTGTGATGAGTCAGATCCGTCTACGGCAGTGAGAATACGTTTGATCACGATCCGCCAACTTTTCGTCGGTACATGCCCTGGGCAATCCGATCGATGACCATGGCACAGAACAGGATGGCGAGACCGCCCAGCAACCCTTCTCCCTTGGCCGCATACTGCAATGCCTCCAGGATCAGCGCGCCGAGACCTTCAGCCCCAATCAGCGATGCAATCACGACCATGGACAGGCTCATCAGGATAGTCTGATTGATACCGGTCATGATCGATGGCATGGCGAGCGGAAATTCCACATTCACCAGAAGTTGCCATTTGGAGCACCCGAATGCGATGGCCGCTTCTTTTGTTGTTTCAGGAACGCCTCGCATACCGAGTGCTGTCAGCCTGATCACCGGCGGCATAGCAAAGATGATCGTCGCCAATACCCCCGGTGGTTTTCCGGTGCCGAAAAAGGCGATAATGGGAATCAGGTACACAAACGCTGGCATGGTTTGCATAAAGTCCAATACCGGTTCGGCGAAGTTATAGGCTCGTCTACTTTTACCAAACCAGATACCCAATGGTATGCCAAAAACAATACAAAGCGTCGCGCCAGCACCGATCAGCGCAACCGTGATCATGGAAATTTTCCACAGCCCCATAAATGCCAGGTAGGCCAGCGAGGCGCCTGTGAATATGGCGACCCTGGGACCAGCCAGACGAAACGCCATCACCACGATCACCACCATGACCACCGGCCATGGTGTGTCGATCAAAATAGTCTCCATGCCATCAAGGATGGTGCGAATTGATAACGTAACACCGTCGAATACATCGCCGAAGTTATTGGCCAACCAGTCGAAACCAGCATCGCCCTTTCTGGCCCAACTCGCAAAAATTTCCTTTTTGACCGGAAAATCCGTAATCGGAATTGTTCCGCCAATAAATCCATTTGTGAGCCCGCTGAGAACCTTATCCGGGTCGGCCACGGTGAACCGGAACATGGTCAGCGGCCAGATCGCGATCGAGAGTAGAACGCCATATGCCGCACCAGCGTTGCTGACACCAGCTTGTAACGTGGGATTAGCCCGCCAGTTCAGATAGTGTTTCTCGTATGCCATATTGGCGTAGAAGCCTTCGATCAGTTTTACGATTAAAAGAAGGGCGACCCCTGTTAGCAGGACAGATGTTGCCTCACCCGCAGCCTGCTCTGCCATCGCGCTGGCCTTGTCCGCCACCTTTTTCAGGTTATTGGCAATCTTGAGCGCAACATCTGCCGCCACCTGATCGCCAGCAGCTATGGCTTCCTGCGCCTGAATTTCCCGTTTGGCAATGTTCGCCAGCAACCGTTCGTAGCGTGCGACCTGATCGGCACCCAATTCACCCCAAAGACCGCGGCCTATTTGTACGAACGCAAATAGTTCCAGAACGATGAAGGTCCAGAAGAACCCCCATATACCTCGCCGTGCCGCCCAAAAAGGACCAGTGGCCGCCGCCGCTGTATTCCATGACCAGGCGAATCCATTGGTTCCCTGAATTTTTGCAAACTGCTCAGTGTAGTATGTCTCGTTGACCTGGGCAAAATCACTAACAGAACTTGAAAGTGTCTTGGCCCCCAGCTCTAAGCCTGTATCGGTGCTCATGCCTTTCCTCCCTGAATGCCCTTCAGAAGGGTCGATTTGTCAATGATGCCGATATCCACGCCGTCATCGTTCTGAACCACGATCGGTTGATCCGTCTCGGTTGAGATATCAATCAGATGATCCAGGTCAGTCCCGTGCGGCACCCGGTGCGCGCCATCAAGGGGCGCCCCGTTGTAACTGTTGATGTCTTCCATGATTGAATGGGCAAACACCAGCTTAAGCCGGGAGATGCCTTCAACAAAGTCCTTCACGTAATCGTCGGCCGGTTTGGTGACGATGTCTTCCGGCGTTCCAATCTGCACAATGCGACCGTCTTTCATGATCGCAATCCGGTGGCCAATGCGAATGGCTTCGTCAAGATCGTGGGTAATAAAGACCGTTGTCTTGTTCAACTCGGCCGATAGAGCCATAAACTGGTCCTGCAATTGACGCCGGATCAATGGATCCAGTGCCGAAAACGGCTCATCCATAAGCAGAACCTCGGGATCAGACGCCAGCGCGCGCGCAAGACCTACACGCTGCTGCATGCCACCCGACAGCTCACGGGGAAAGCGATCTTCGTAGCCGTCCAGATTGACCAGGTTCAGGCAGCGCTGAGACACTTCCCAACGGTGGGACTTGGGGTCGCCTCGCACTTGCAACGGAAACGCCACATTATCACGTACCGTCCGGTGCGGCAGCAGCGCCATGTGCTGGAACACCATGCCGATATGCTTAGCCCGCATCTCGCGTAGGTCTTCGGCCCCCAGTGAGAGTATATCCTTGCCAAGAACTGATAGTTGCCCAGCTGTGGGTTCAATTAGGCGGTTAAGGTGCCGGACCATGGTCGATTTACCAGACCCGGACAGGCCCATAACACAGAAAATTTCGCCACGCCCAATGGAAAACGAACAATCGGCAACACCGACAACGCATTGGAACTGTTGAAGGACTTCGGCTTTTGATAAATTTTCTTTCTGGATTGCTGCCATAGCCTCGTTGGCACGATCGCCAAAGATCTTCCATATGGCATCCAGCTTGATGACTTCGTCGTCCACGCTTCACCTCATATTCTGGGCGGCTCTTGTGACGACCGCTTTCATCATCTAGTCGATAAAATTGCTAAAAAAATAGAGTGGCTGGCGGCGTATGTTACCACGCCGCCAGCCAAGTCGGGAGATTTACTGTAACCAGGAATCAACCAGGGCACTGTTTTCAGAAACCCATTTTTTGGCATATGCCTCAGGATCCTGTTTTTCGACGACCAATGCATAGGTCATTGCTGATACAATAGCCGTATCGAGTTTCACGTTTGACAGCAAAGCTGCAGCAGCCGGATGAGTGCTTTCAAGCTCGGTTGCATAGTGGATATGCAGATAAGCCGTGCTCCAGGCATTCGGAGCTTCGGATTTTTCAAGCCATTCGGGATCATCCGTAGGCTGAATGACGTTCCATGTTGCTTCGTCATGTGCTGGCTCTTTCAGAATAACCAGATCATGTAATGCGAACATATGGTGTGGTGTATAGCAGAAGAAAACGATGTCACTATTCTGTGCTACAGCGTTGTCCACCTCGGCCAATGCCAGGGTTTCATCCATTTCCTTGAGGAACATTGTCTGATCATAGCCATATGACTTAGCGCGGATCTTTTCGATGTTCGTTGATGCCCAACCGGCAGCACCAATCCAGATTTCACCCATGCCATCGCCGTCAGTGTCAAAGTTCTTTGCCATGTCCGGATCGGTCAGATCACTGAGATTAACAATGCCAGTCCGCTCAGCTGTGCCTTTGGTCACGCACATGGCCTGATCACCAGCGACACCGTTCGGGTTCATGCGAACAGATCCCTTTTCCTTCACATAGGTATTGTTCAGGTTTACCTGATTGGGCATCCATACTTCTGGATGCACCTGCATGGAGCCGGCATCCATACCTTCGAATACCACCGGATTCGTACCGTTCTGCAATTCAACCTCTAGACCGAGATTGTCTTCCATAACGACTTTGAGAACGTGTGCGGTAACACGCACGGATGGCCAATTAGGAACACCAATGACCAAATCGGCGGCCTGGACCGTGCCTGTAAAGGCAATCGCGGATGCTATTGCAGCACTGGCGAGTAAGTTCTTAAACTTCATAAATTTTCCCTCCTGTTGGGACGTTAAGTATGGATATTCGTTTATTATTGCGATCAACAATGGAGAAAACTTCTCCGATCATGTTTGTACACGCTATGGTGTCCCGGTTGGCGGCATGAGTTCAAGGGAAACGCCCTACATTTAGATAACTTGAAATGCCTTTCCATTAATCCTAAAAACTATAAGGGATTTTGATTTAGTGGATTTAGTGTCGTGAGCCGATGTAATCGGTAAAATCGGAGATCTTTTAGTCATCAGTATTCCCTGATAAATTAAGGAGCTTGCACACGTGACCAACAAGGACACCCCAGAATTAACGCTACGAGGTTTGCGGGCTTTCGTGGTTGTGGAAGAAACCGGCTCTATCAGCGATGGCGCGAAACGGATCGGCGGCAGTACATCAGGTGTTTCGCAACAGATCACGGCACTGGAAGGGGCCGTTGGCGCAAAGCTCTTTGATCGGCAATCACGCCCGCTGAGATTGACACCAGTCGGCCAGATGCTGCGTGCGCACGCTCACAAAATTCTAAAAACAGTATCTGATGCCCAAGCCGAACTATCCGAGCATAACCTTGTTGATCTACCAAAATTGACCCTTGCCATCATTGACGATCTTGATACGTCACTGACTCCCGTTCTTGTCGCCAATTTGCAGCGACGGTTCCGGGGTTGTTTCGTCAATGCTTACTCAGGACGCTCTGATCATATGATGGAAATGTTGCAGAATCGCGATGTGGATATTTGCGTTTCGGCGTTACTTCCTGAAGACACGAATACCTTTCGCTCGATTCCCATATTGCGTGAACCTTTTATCTTAGTGACGGCCAAGGGGTTATTGCGGAAGGACCAGGATACACTTGAACAACTGTCCAATGCCCCATTTATTCCATACTCTGACGACATACCCATTGGCCGGACGATAACCCAGCACCTGAGACGCGTTCGCTTCGATACACCGCGCAGGCTAGCCTTTGAAGCGTCGCGTTCTGTGATTGCAATGGTTGTGCAGGATAAAGGTTGGACCATTACCTCGCCGTTGAACCTGCTTGATGGCGAACGTTTTTTCCCTCAGATCGATGTGCTGCAAGTTCCTTTTCCCGCATTTTCGAGGGAGGTCTACCTGATTGCGCGAACCACAGAGCTAGGGGACCTACCTGATCGCTTGGCCGAGGACTGCCGACAATTGATCGAAAGCCAGGTAAGTCCGCGGTTCGCTGGTTTTGTACCGCATATGGCGGATGCGATAGAGGCCATCACCATTTAGCATCTCGCCATTCCTGATTTTCGAAATTAACAATTCAAAAAAACTGAATAGGCCAATGTACGCTGGAAAAACCCCCTGCCAAAGGTTGAACTGATGACGAGGCATAGTTCTATAGTGAACTCATTCCTGTTGATTGAAATGTAATTTTTTGGAATTCTAATATGGAATACATAAAACGTTCGCAGGTCGAGTCCGAGGCCGAAGATAACAAAATCCGCGAAGCGGTAGAGGGCATGCTGTCTCGAATTCGGGCTGAGGGCGAAACCGCGGTTGCTGAATATGCCCGGACCCTGGATAGCTGGGACCAGCCCTTTGTATTATCCGAAGAAAAGAAACGCCGATTGATCTCAGAGGTCACTGATCAGGAAAAAGAAGACATTCAATTTGCCCATGCCCAGATCAAACGTTTTGCCGAAGCCCAACGGGCGAGCCTGACGGAATTTGATATGGAAACAGAACCTGGTGTCCGGTTGGGACAGCGGATTGTGCCCGTCAATTGCGCAGGCTGCTACGTACCGGGTGGGCGGTATGCCCATGCTGCTTCGGCGATCATGAGCATCGCCACGGCCAAGGTCGCCGGTGTGCCATTCGTTGTTGCCGCATCCCCGCCAAGGGGTGCCTCGATCGCACCGCAGGTGGCATATGCCATGGATCTGGCCGGTGCCGACATGATCCTGGAAATGGGCGGCGTACAGGCCGTCGCCACCATGGCTTTTGGGCTGTTTGGTGCGAGGCCCGCCGATATTCTGGTGGGGCCCGGCAACGCCTATGTGGCCGAAGCAAAGCGGCTTCTGTTCGGCGAGGTTGGCATTGATGTTTTTGCCGGCCCCACCGAAAGCGCCGTTATTGTAGATGAAACGGCGGATCCCATGACGGTTGCGATCGATCTTGCCGGGCAAGCCGAGCACGGGCCAAATTCACCTGTATGGTTATTCACCACATCCCGAGAATTGGCCGATACGGTTGACCGGATTTTACCTAAAATCGCCAAGGACTTTCCAAGCGGCGACGTAATCGCAGCAGCATGGCGCGACTATGGCGAAATCGTTTACTGCGAAACCCGCGAAGAAGTATGCGAGGTGTCCGACCGTTATGCCAGTGAGCATTTACAAGTTATTGCCGAAGACCTGGATTGGTGGAAAGAACGACTTAAAAACTACGGCTCATTGTTCTTGGGTGAAGGTGCCAATGTCACCCACGGCGACAAGTGCTCTGGCACCAACCATATCCTGCCGACCAAAGGTGCCGCGCGCTACACAGGTGGTCTTAATGTTATGAAGTTTCTGAAAATACTCACCTGGCAGAAAATTAGCGAAGAAGCCAATTTCACATTCAGTTCCGTCGCGTCGCGTATCAGCCGACTTGAAGGCATGGACGGCCACGCCAGGGCATGCGATTGGCGGCTTAAAAAATACTTTCCCGACACCGACTGGGATTTCGATGTGGCCGATCAGCAGAGGTATGACTGATCATGGCCAAACAGTTTGATAAACCATTCACGCAGCAGGAACCAATTCCAGAATCAGCAATCGCCCGGGTCGCCGACATATTGAGAGGCGGACGTTTGCACAGATACAACACAGTGTCCGGCGAAACCTCTGAGGCAAGCCTTCTGGAAGCAGAATATGCGGATTGGCAAGGTGCGTCCTATTGCCTGGCTGTAACGTCCGGTGGACAGGCATTACAAATTGCCTTGCGAGCGGCTGGTGTTGGCCCCGGAACACAAGTGTTGGCCAATGCCTATACCCTGGCACCCGTACCCGGTGCCATTTTTGCCGCCGGCGGTAAGCCCGTTCTCGTGGAAATCGACGATAACTGGCACACTGATATGGATGACTTACGTGCCAAAGCCGAGAAAAGTGGCGCAAAATTTTTCATGCTGTCACATATGCGCGGTCATATTGCGGACATGGACGAAATAACCGCAATTTGTGAAGAGTTTGACATTACGCTTATTGAGGACTGCGCCCACACCATGGGCGCCAGATGGAAAGGAACGCGCTCCGGGAATTTCGGTGATATTTCGTGTTTTTCCACACAGACCTACAAGCACATAAATTCTGGCGAAGGTGGATTCTTGACCACCAATAATCCTGAATTTGCAGCCCGGGCCGTTGTCGGATCAGGCTCCTACATGCTGTACGGAAGCCATGGTGCCATTCCACCAGAAGAGGTCTTTCAAAAAGTACGGCTGGAAAGCCCCAATTGTTCGGCGAGACTGGATAATTTGCGCGCGGCCATCATCAGGGCGCAATTACCACTGCTGGAAGAAAACATCCACCGCTGGAACGTTCGGTACGGCATTCTGGAATCGGGTTTTCGCTCGGCACCTGGCCTCGAAGTGGTTGAACGCAAACAGCACGAAGAATTTGTTGGCTCGTCCTTTCAATTCAAAGCATCGGGCATTGGCGCCGATAACATTCCAGATTTTCTGAAACGTTGCCTGGCGCGAGGCGTAGAAATAAAATGGTTCGGTGGCGAAGAGCCCGTCGCCTTTACCAGCCGATACGACAGCTGGGCGTATCTTGGCAAAATGGACCCACTGCCACAAACAATCCGTATTCTGTCGACCACATGTGACATGCGCGTGCCTTTGACATTTTCTGAACAGGACTGTCAGGACATTGCCGGAATCGTTGCTGATGAAGCCGCGATGTATCTGCGGACCTAGAAGAAGCGGCTTCCAGGCTGGGCATCTTGTGAATTTTAAGTGACCGATCAGGCTGTTATTTACTGCCAGATGCAGATGACCCTATGCAGACAATCCGGGGGTCTCGATATTTGAGATGATTTGACAAAAACTCCCAACTAATCTCTGTGGTGCCGATCAGCAATCAGACAAACCATCTCCATCATCATGGCGGCGGCCAGGTGGGACGTCATTTTGTTGGGTGAATCCTTGGTGGGCATCAAACACACCACATCACCACCAATGATATCCATACCGCGCATACCGCGCAGAACATGCATAACGTCCCGCTGCCACATTCCTTCAACACTGCATTCAAGGTTTGAAACACCAGGGGCAACAATAGCGTCAAAACAATCGAGATCGAGGGTGATATAGAGCGGCATGTCACCAACACGTTCACGGATGATCTCTACTGTCGCTTCTGCACCAAGTTCATGATAGCGGTCGATGTCAATAACCTCATATCCGAGATCGTTGCTGGTCTTAGTCCAATTAAGTGTCCGCGGATATCCACGAATGCCCAGTTGCACACTACGCGAGGCATCCACGTGACAGTTTCGGACAAGATAGGCAGCCCAATGTGCTGCTGATTTGTACGCCCCGAGGAAATGCGGAATTTGTTCAAACGCATCTGTGTGAGCATCGAAATGAAGAATGGCAACCTTTCCCCCTTTGGAAAGGTTTGAGTTCTCACCACCAAGGGCTTGTAGAATGCCGCCCGTGATTGAATGATCACCACCGATGGAGACAGGTCGAACCCCCGCTGCGTCAATTTTCTCAAAAAACTGCGTAATACGCTCGATACATTTTTCATTATCATTGGCTTCCGGGAGTGGCACGTCACCCAAATCCGCGATACGACAGGTGTTCCAGGGGTCCAACTGAAACGGGCCGTGGCAGCGGCGCGCCAGCGCCGAAATATCACGCACAGAACGAGGGCCTAAATGCTGATCCCTTTCTGTCGTACCATTGCCGGTGCTATGCGGTACACCAACCAATGCGATGTCGCACTCCGCAGGATCCTTGATAACAGGGCATCGAAACAATGTGGGTATGCCCCACCAATATAGGGACTCCATCATTATTTCATCATGGGGGGTTAGGTCATCAACCATTTCGTTGTCCTCCTATGTTAATTCGGAAATACGCTATGGTTCGAGGAGTAGTTTGCAAAGCACCAAAACAAATTAATAGAAAGTACCAAAAAGCAGAATGTTACTGATTTCTCACATTCACACTACTATCGCCAGGTTTGGTGCGGGGCCGCTAAACCGATCCCATGCTCACAATTATCAGATTAATCATTCGTCAATTCATCAACGCCCTTAGATCACGATTCGCACTACAAGCCGAAAACGCCCTCTGTCTCATCAGATCGAGATGTTGAGACGACGCGCTCCAAAACGCATCAAGATGACACCATCCGACCATGCCATCTTCTAAAGTGTTTTTGAAGTTGTGGCCCAGATCGGTGGATTTCATACTGATCGTCCGCCCAAGACGATCCTGAGGTGGTACCGAGAAGGTTTCCGTCTCTACTGGCGTTGGAAATCCCGGCGCATTGGTCGACCCAAGGCCACTCACACCAGCACCTCAAGGCCGAATCAACTCCTTCCCCGAGGGGTAGGTGGGCTACAGCGTCGATACGAACGGGTGGCAGCGTAATGAGCTGAGCTTTCAACATAGAATCCATATTTTGAGAAGGGACAACGAGATGCTCATTTATGATGCTTGCCAAAGCTAATCTTCGGGGCCCAGGGTTAAGTATCATCCCAACGGCGGATTTGCCGAAAGTTGATATTGCTCTCGATTTTGAGCGCGATATGGTGGGTAGGAGAGGAATTCCAATGCAACAATTAAACGTATTTCAGTCAATATGGGCTATGGAACAAAGGCGACCAGATGGGCAGGAGTGGACTGTCGAGCAGATTGTGGAGATGACTGTTGAGGCCGGATATGACGGTCTAGATTTGCTAACCTTTCAACCGGAACAAGCACGCGCCGCACAAAAACTGCTCGCCCAGTCCGGGCTTGGCTGCACCTGCTGTGCATTCCCTAAATCAGTAACCGGCTTTCAGCATGACATTGATTTGGCCTTGGAGTTGGGGGCGGTGCATATCAATGTTATTGGACAGATGTACCCTTTTACCGTCGAGGAAGGTGCCGACATCATTCGCGCCTGGATCGACATGGCTGAGAAATCCGGCGTTGCAATAACCATCGAAACGCACCGCGACTGCATCACCACAGATATGCTGTACACCCTGCAATTGATGGAGGCGGTGCCTGAAATGTGGATGTGTGCTGATTTGTCTCACTATGTGGTTGGCCGCGAGTTTGGCTGGCCTATCGATGATTGGACGCAAGGTCTGGTACGGCGAATTTTGGATCGCGCGAAAGCGTTTCAGGGCCGTGTGGCGTCGCGTGAACAAATTCAGATTCAAATTAGTTTCCCGCACCATCAGGAATGGTTCGATCTGTTCGCCGATTGGTGGGAAGAGGGCTTTCGAGCCTGGCGCGCTCGCGAAGCTGACGATGCGGTCTTGAACTTCCTGTGTGAGCTGGGACCCCGAGAATATGCCATAACGGGCCCCGATGGGTATGAACAGTCCGATCGCTGGGATGAAGCCCTCATCATCAAGCGGCGCGTCCAGGATATCTGGCGCAAGCTGGAACAGGCGTAAACCTTCTCAAGCTTTTTAAGGTGGTTCTTACTGAGTTAAATAATATTTGACTCTAGAGTCAGTTATATGAAAGTGTATATTTGACTGATTAGTCAGTTTATTTAATCCCCAACAAAACAAAGGGGGAATGGGGAGGGATCGGATATGTGTACCGTTTGTGGATGTGGTGATGAAACTGGCACACACGATCATTCACACGACCATACCGCCGCACCCCACAATCATCATTTTGGTCAAGGCGCAGCGGGAGTGTCCGTTGCTGGCTATAGCCAGGATCGCTTGATCCAGATTGAACAAAATATTTTGTCAAAAAATGACGACTATGCTGAAGGAAACCGGAAATGGCTGGCTGAGCATGGGTTATTGGCATTGAATATGGTCTCTAGCCCAGGTGCCGGAAAAACCACGCTGCTCGTTGAAACCCTGCAAACCCTGAAGAATGAAATCCCGCTGGGTGTGATTGAGGGCGACCAGGAAACGGCGAATGATGCTGACAGAATCCGCGAAACCGGGGTCCCGGCTATACAGATCAATACGGGAAGGGGCTGTCATCTGGATGCTCACATGATTGGTCATGCCCTACAGGATCTTCATGTCGATCGTGGCGGTGCTGTCCTGATCGAGAACGTAGGAAATCTTGTATGCCCTGCGGCCTTTGATCTGGGCGAAGCCTCCAAGGTTGTTATCCTGTCAGTCACCGAGGGCGAAGATAAGCCCATCAAGTATCCTGACATGTTTGCGGCTGCCGATCTGATGATTCTCAGCAAGGTTGATCTGTTGCCCTATGTAGATTTTGACGTAACCAAGGCGGAAGAATATGCCCGCCGTGTAAATCCCGATCTCGAATTCATGCGGCTCTCGGCCAAGACAGGCGAAGGGCTTCAGAAATGGCAGGACTGGATCATCACACGGGCAAAGGAAGCAGCATCCCGTCCTGTATCACCGCCTTCACGCGATGGGAGCCATGCGCATGCATGAGATTGCCCTGGCCCGTAGCCTCACTGAAATGGTTGACGATTACGCGTTGCAGCAAGGCGTGACGCGTATCAAGCAGATCAATATTCGACTGGGTGAAATGTCCGCTATGACCCGAGCACTGCATTTTTGCTTTGGATCAGCAGCACAGGGCACCTCATGCGAAGGTGCCGTCCTGAATATAGAGGAAATCCCTCTTACGGTGTTTTGTGAATCCTGCGATACCGTTAAAACGCCGAATGGTCGATATAATTTTCGCTGTCCCGACTGCGGTTTGCCGACGCCCAATGTTGTCACAGGGCGTGAGATGCAGCTGACCTCCATTGAACTCTATGAGACAGCGGATGCAATTAGCGCTGCTAGATCTGTGGAGCACACATCAACGCCTGTCAACAGTGCCATTAACTAGGAATTCAATATGACGGTACAACCAGAAAATCCGTGGACATTTGTTCCTCATCAACATCAGGGACCGCATCAGGAAACTCGTGAGAACGCTCATATATATTCTCCCGAAAAGCATAATGGGCCCTATAAGTCAGAAGGCGTTCTGACTTATATGGGGGCACCCTATTGCCCGCCTGATCGCAACAAAATCCGCGAAATGGGTGCCAAGATATGTTTCCTCGGCGCACCTTGGGATCAGGGAACGATTGTACGCACCGGCACATCCAGCGGGCCGCATGGTATCCGCGAAGCATCATCCCAGTATTTCCCATATATGTTCGAATACGATGTGGACCTGATGACGTTCTTTAACGTTGTCGATTGCGGCGATATTCCTGTGGTAACGGGCAATAACGAATTGTCCCAGCAATACATGTGTGACTACGTCACAGAGTGTCTCGAAGGGGGGGCCAAAGTCATTCTGGTTGGTGGCGATCATTCGGTCCCGATCCCCGGTGCACGGGCCTTATCGCAATGGTTGGGACGCCATAACCCCGAAGGCAAGATGGGCTACTTGCATGTGGATTGCCATCTTGATGCTGCTGTTGATTGGGCGGGGATTGAAATCACCAATGCTTCCGGCCCGACAGAGGCCTTTAAGCTACCCAATGTGAGCAGTGAAAATATGGCTCATATGGGATCGCGCAATGGTTTAAATCCGAAAGATTGGATGGACTTCTGGGTCGACAATAACATGCCAATCTATCCCATGTCGGAAGTTGTCGAGCGAGGGGTTGAGGCCTGTGGCCGCGACATCCTCGACCGTGCCTGGAACGGCACAGACGCCGTCTACCTGTCATGGGATACGGATTCCATCGATTGTAGTTGCATGCCGGGCACCAGTTGTCCGGAGAGCTACGGACTGAAAGCACGTGAAGCCCTGGCATTTGCCCGTCTTACCGGAGAATACGGTGTTGACGTGCTGGAACTGGCGGAGCTTTCCCCGATTTTCGATGTGAGCATGATGAGCGCGAAGCTCGCCTGCAATATGATTTACCACTATTTGGGCAGCAGAGCCGCCACGCTTCGCAGCCGTAATGAACAACCTTGATTAAAATAACATCGTCGACGACGTCGCATAAAATTCGACAGGAGAAGTCATAATGAACCCAGCCAAAGCATTCGCCCACCTGTTCTCTCCCCTTGGTGGAGATGATGGTGACAATTACCGGTCACCAGGTCAAATTTCCTTCTTGCGCGCACCGTTTGTCTCGCTTGACGGTGATGAACTGGCAAATCACGAAGCGCCTTATGTATTTATTGGTGTACCATTTGATGAAGGCAATGTGGGAAAACCGGGTTGTGAAGACGGACCGAGAGAGTTCCGCGTGGCATCTTTGGATTACTTCCCATACTGGTTCGAATTTAATGTGGACCTTCACGGAACTGCCGTTGACAGTGGTGATGTATCCATGCCGCGGGTGAGTCCGGATGTTGCGCGGGACCGTATTTATCAGGCTGTTCGTAAGGCGTTGGCCGCTGGCAAGACTCCAATCATTTGCGGTGGTGATCGCTCGGTTTCCATTCCTGCCACCAAAGCGCTTTCGGATCATCTGGGTGAAGATAAAAAAATGGGCTACATGCACTTGGGGGCACATCTGGATATGGCTGATCAATGGGCTGGTGAAAGTAATGTCAGCACCTGCACCATGGCTCGCATTACTGAGCTTGAGAATTTGAGCATGGATAACGTGGCACATATCGGCGCTCGGAACTCCTTCAATCCAAAAGATCACATTGATTTGGCAAAAAGCAGGGGCATGCGTTTCCATCCTATGTTTGAAGTCCTCGAACGCGGCGTTGACGACGTCATGGACGAAACCGTATCCAGAGTTTGGGATGGCACGGATGGGCAGTATCTCAGCTTTAATTTCAACGTCATGGATTCATCGTCGGCACCGGGGGTAACGGCAACCGAGCCAGGTGGTCTGGAATCCCGTGAAATAATGCGTGTGGCATCCAAAATCAGCGAGCGAGGTGGGCTTAGTGTCATTGATGTAACGGAGCTTTGCCCCATGTTTGATGTCAGCGGCTCCACATCCCGCATGGCCTGTTGTGTGGTGATGCGGATCATGGCCGGCATTGCGCTTAAGCACGGCAAGACCCTTGATGAATCCCTCCGACGTCCTGGATGGAAGTTCAAGAACTAGACAATAATTAACCGACGAAGACCAACGCAACATTAACAATTTTGAATAGGGAATACGTTATGGGAACTCTAAGAAATTCAATCAAAAGGAAAGTTAGCCGGCGTTCATTTGTAGCTGGTGCAGCCGGGGCTGCCGTCGCCAGCACAGTTTTACCAAAAGCCGGCCGTGCTGCGGGTGACCTCAATGTCCTTGTATGGTGCGATCATGCGGATGAAAAGCTGCTCGCTCCCTTTGAAGCCAAGCACAACGTAAAGGTCAATGTGAAGACTTACGAAGGAACCGGCACCGCCCTGTCGATCATCGAGCAATCCGCACCAGGTGACTGGGATGTGCTCGTTGTAGATGCTCCCGACACACCGTTGGTAGCGGGGATGGGTCTGCTTGAGCCTATGGATGAAGGCGCATTGCCTCTGAATGACTTGCTGCCGCAACTTACATCCGCAGCATTCAATCACGTGGATGGCGTTCGGTACGCCGTACCGGAGAAATTCGGGTACTACGGGGTCGCCTACAACAAGGATAAAGTTGATGAAGCGGACATGCGTTCCGCGCAGGTTATGTGGGATTCCAAATATAAGGGTCGTGTTGCCATCTATGATTATTATTTCCCGGCCATGCAATTGATCGCTATTTCCATGGGCATTCACCCCGACAACATCTCCATGGATGACCTCCCAAGCATTCGGGAGAAGTTGTTGGCTATGAAGCCAAATGTGAAAATGGTTGGTGATATCGTTAGTGTACAGAATGCCCTGGTCAACGGTGATGTGGACATAATTCTGAACGGTGCAGAGTTCGCTGTCTCCGGTCTGATGCCAACCATGCCACAACTTGACTGGACGATCTTTAACGAAGGTGGACTGATGTGGATTCAGGGTCTCTGTGTCTTTAGCGGTTCTAACAAGAAGGACCTTGCCTTCGACTTCGTGAACCATGTCCTGAGTCCGAAAGGCCAAGGGTCTCTGGCAACATCAGAATGCTACTGGGCCATGCCAGCTAATAAGAACGCCGTACTGAGTGATGCGGAGAAGAAGATTTTGCGTTGGGACGAACAACCCGCATTCCTCGATCGTTCTGTACCATCAACTATCTCTCAGGCGGATATTGATGCTGAAATGCTCGATATCTGGACCGAATTCCTGCAGAGCTAGAGTTAAGAGTATCTCCCTGAACCTGCGTGCCCGGGTAGACCAGAATAAGAATTCAGGCCTACCCGGGACCAGGATCACGGGTATAATTGTTATAATTTAATTTCACTCGTAACAGGGATGTGCGATGTCACCGTCAAGCGCACAAATGAAAAGGCGTGCCGGATTTGATTTCACACGATGGGCCATCCATCCTGCGTTGATCTTCACCGTTGTATTCTTTGCCCTGCCACTTACGGCGATGGTCGTCGTCAGCTTTTGGCAACGGGTCTACGGCAAGCTTACCGCAACGTGGACGTTAGCCAACTACAGTAAATTCTTTGCCAAGGATTACCTGCTGGACGCCTTGCTAAACTCTATCGAGGTCACGCTGGCGACCACTGCGATCAGTATCCTGCTGGCTTACCCACTGGCCTATATTCTCGCCTACCGAATTCCGGCCCACTGGCAGCGTTTTGTCCTGATCCTAACCGTGCTGCCTTTCTGGACAGCGTATGTGGTGCGCTCTTACAGCTGGCTTTTGGTGATTTCTGAAAAAGGCATCCTTAACGTAATGTTGATGGACATTGGTTTGATTAATGAACCGTTGGCCATGTCCTATAGCCGGGGCGCCACTGTTCTCGGGTTTGTTCACTTTTTTACAATGCTCTTGACCCTGACCATTTACGCCAACCTTGTGCAAATAAAATCTTCCTATCGTAAGGCGGCTGCGGATCTTGGTGCGAGCCCGCTCCAGGTGTTTTTACGGATCACATTGCCGCTGAGTCTCCCTGGTGTTGCCGTTGGCGCTTTTATTACCTTCGTGATCTGTATTGGTGATTATATTACGCCACAGATTTTGGGAGGCGGTACTGAAGTACTGATCCCACAGGCCATTATGCTACAGGTCTCACGTGCAGCAAACTTCCCTATGGCATCGGTGATGAGCATTACGCTTATGGTCGTGGTTGTCGCTGTCTACTTTATCTCAGCCAAGCACCTGAAGATGGAGCGCGTATAGCCATGCCTGCATGGATCAAAAACGCACCAGCGGCAGCCTACCTGATAGCGGCATTAGTTTTCATTTATCTGCCCGTTGTGGTGCTGGTCGTATTTTCATTCCAGGATGGCCTGTTACCGGTACCACCATTTAATGGCCCCAGCCTGCAGTGGTATGAAAAAATGTTTGCCAATGAACGACTGATGGATTCCTTACTCAATTCAGTTGTTGTTGCTATCTCGTCGGCCCTGGTTACAACAGTTTTGGGGTTCCTTGCGGCCTATGGAATGGCCCGTCGCAAGCCACGGTTTGCAGGTTCTATTCGCTTTGTTCTGATGGCACCATTGACGGTGTCATATCTGATTATCGGGATTGGTCTGCTAATTACGCTCAATATCGTCGGTATCCCAAAGTCCCTGTTCGCCGTGGGGATTGGACACGTGGTGATCAATCTACCACTGTGTTTCGCGATTATATATTCACAGTTTGGCGATCATTTACGTAACATCGACTGGGCGGCACGGGATCTGGGCGCTGGCGATTTCCATACTCTGACGCGAGTCATTGCCCCGATCATGAAGCCGTCCCTGTTCGCATCTTTCTGCTTGTCTGCCACTTTGTCATGGGATGAGTTCATCATTGCCTTCCTGCTCAGCCGTTTCGAGGTCACCATGCCGGTGATTATATTTGAGATGCTGCGTGCGGGCCTAACACCTGAAGTCAATGCAGCCGGTACCATGGTGTTCGCGATCTCGATGGTCACTGTCGGTATCGCTGCGGTTGTCATGGTTCTTAACTACGGAGTAAAAAAATGAGTGACAGCCTGGTTGAACTTAAAGGCGTTACGAAGGAATACGGTGCTATCAAGGCGGTCGATAATGTTAACATGAACGTTTCACGAGGCGAGTTTCTCGTTCTTCTTGGCCCTTCGGGGAGTGGAAAAACTACCATTCTTTCCATGATGGGCGGGTTTACAGCCCCCACGTCAGGACAGTTAATCATCGATGGTGAGGACGTAACGGAAGTACCACCGGCGTCGCGCCCCACGGTAACTGTATTTCAGGACTATGCCCTATTCCCACATATGACAGTGCGCGAAAATGTGAGTTTTGGGTTGGCCATGCGAAAAGTATCCAAATCAGTACGTTATAAGCTCGCCGAGGAGTCACTTGAAACTGTAGGACTAACCGGTTTTGGTGACCGCGGTATTCATCAACTTTCAGGCGGTCAACGCCAACGTGTGGCACTGGCGCGGGCTATTGCGGTTGAACCTTCGGTCCTGTTGCTTGATGAGCCACTGGGCGCACTTGATTTAAAGATACGACGCCAAATGCAGGAAGAACTTGTCCATTTACAAAAAAGTCTGGGGGCTACGTTTGTCCATGTGACGCATGACCAAGAAGAGGCCATGAGTATTGCGGACAATATTGCGCTGATCAATCAAGGGCGGATTGAGGATTACGGTCCGCCTGACCGGGTGTATTTACGCCCCGCCACATTGTTCGCGGCGAAATTCATGGGTGACAGCAACATCTTCGAAGGAATAGCCGTTTCTTGTGAAGACAACCGAATCCGAGTTGATACCCAAATGGGCCAACTAGCCTTTACTGGCGAAGCGGAAACAGGGGCAACCGTCCATGTCTCCTTGCGCCCTGAACAGATAAGGTTGGGAAATGCCGAGGGAGATAACATGATTCCTCTGGGTGAAATTAAGGTCAGCGAAGTTATCTTCCAGGGCACACATAGACTGTGTCATGTACGTGCCGGGAAAGGCCTTGAGGTTGAATTGTTATTGCGATTGCCGCAAGACCACGCCGTCTCAAAAGGCGATACAATGAACATTCACGCCAGGCAATCAGATGCGGTATTGCTCAGGGATTAAACTTCGAGTGAGCGGGGATATGTTAGAGAGTTGATGGTGAGTGGCATGGCTACAAAAACATTAAGAAAACAAAGCACAAAGGGCCAGGAGCGTGCAGAGATATTGATGGCTGCTGCTATCGATCTGTTTACGGAACGTGATTACGCGTCTGTCACAATTCAGGATATTACGCGTCGCGCCGGGGTGACCCATTCATTGGTTTATTATCATTTTAAGAACAAGGAAGAACTGTTCAGTCGCGCTGTGACAAATCTGATCGAAAACACCATCAAGGGCTATCAGGTATCTCGTAAACACCATCACGATCCTGTTGACCTGATCGAAGACTGGTTTGAGAACAACATCAGATTATCCAAAGAACTTCGTAAACTGGTAAAAATCATGTTTGATTACGCCGGGCCGCGGCAAGGTTCTCCGTCGGTTGCTAATGCTATCAAGGATTTTTATGCGCAAGAGCACCGAATTCTTACCGCCAGTGTAACCCAGGGTATTTCCGAGGGCCGCTTTAAGGATGTTGATCCCGCGCGCATTGCGACATTTATATCAACTCATATTGATGGTATTTTCTATGATTCTTTTATTCGGGCCGATGATGATATTGCGCGGGCAATGCTCGACCTGAAGTGGGCGTTGTGGACCTTACTCGGCTATGAAGAAGGCGTCCGCCAGGATACAATTCGGCCTGCGCAGTTAGTTTCGGTGGCATCCAACTGACTTATACAGGCGTCATTTGTCTTTTTCTTTCAGATATAATCGGATTAGGGCGCGATATTTCTCTCCATCAAAGCTTGGGAAATGTCCACCGTGCACGACCCTCACGGGTAATTCCATGATCCGTTTCATGACTTCAATATAGGTTGGAATATCCGAGTGATACGCGTCATCAATGAGGGGGCCATCATAAACGGTATCGCCTGAAAACAGAATTTCCGTTGTCTTCTCAAACAGCATAATGCCACCGGGAGAGTGTCCTGGTGTGTGGATCACTTCAAATTGACGATTCCCCAAGTCAATAACGTCTCCCCCCTGAAGAATGCGGGTCGCAGGTGCTGACTGAACCTCGTACTTGGTCGACGAGTAGGGCGAAGGCGGCATCTTGGTAAAGATATCGTCTGTTACATAAAGATCGGCCAGTGTCGCAGCACGTGTTGGCTCAGCAAGAATGTCAGCTTCATCAGCATGAACGTACCGCTCTGCAAACTCGTGGTGACAACCGATATGGTCGAAATGAACATGGCTGGCGACTGCAATGCAGGATTTTTCAGTGACGAGTGGAATATGGGTTCGCAAGCTGACGACACCCATGCCCGTATCAACAAGCATGTCTCGTTTACTTCCACGGACATGCCAAATATTACAGCGGTAAAAATCCTTGATAAATGGCTCCGCGATAAAACTCACATCATCGTCGATGTGCCGAACCTCATACCATTCTTCAGCCGTGACAGAATTCATCAAGTACTTCCTTGATCGTTGAATTGAGGCCAGTTTACGAGGTCAGCATGCAAGTTTTGCAGATTAAATCGAGCCCCGCAATACGTGGTTGAAAGTGAACCGATGTATGTGACGCGCGTAATATGACTCACAAAAAATCACAAATAAAACTACAGTTTTCGTTTTCAGGATCATACATTTCTGCATATGGCCGATTGCAGCCATGTTTGCTTAGGCAAACTCTTCCCTACATTGCTATTCTTGCCGAACGGAGCGAAGGACGCCCGTTTGACTTAAGCGAGTTTCCTCTGACAATACCATCGTATTATCCTCATAATACAAGTGCCGTGGACTAAATTTTAGTAGAATTGTATGCCGTGAAAAAATCTGATTCATCTCGTTGTATAGAAACCAGTCCGCTTACCGGTCAACGGTTCGCGCGAAATCTTGATTGGAACCTATTACGCACATTTTATGAGATTGTGAACGCAGAGGGCGTGAGTGAAGCTGCGCGGCGGTTGAACCGTGGGCAACCGTCAATCAGCATGGCTCTTAGGCGTCTTGAGCAGCATATGGGCACGATTTTGTGCAGGAGAGGCCCCGGGGGTTTTTCCCTTACCTTGAACGGCGAGTTGCTGGCTGAGAAATGCGCCACGATGTTTGGGGTCGCCAGTAGCATTCCAAACACATTGGCTGATGCATCTGTTGAGATTCGGGGTCGGCTAAGGGTGCAATTAATCAGCAACCTTGTCGGCAATCACATTGATGATGCCATTGAGCAATTTCATAGAAAATTTCCTAACGTCGAGATATTTGTCAGCATCGCAACATGGGATGTGATCCAGCGAAGCGTTATGAGGAATGAAGTCGAGATTGGTATCGCACCCGTGACCCTGCGGACCGCCGGGTTACGGTACGACATTTTATTTGAGGAAACCTATCGTCCCTATTGTGGCCGCCGGCACCCGTTGTTTGGGAAAACAATAAGTCGACCCGAGGATTTGGCGGAATATGCCTTTATTTTGACAGGTGCAGACGAGCCCGAAAGCCTGACAAGGTTCCGCCAACGTTCTGGGCTAGGAACTCACCTTGCAGGGTTGTCAGAACATCTGGAGGAAGCCCGCCGATTAACAATTTTAGGCGTGGGGTTATGCTTCTTGCCAGAGGCGTTCGCTGACAAAGATGTTAATAATGGAAACCTTCACCCCGTACTCGCTGCCGGGAATGATCCGGTATCGACCATTTTTGTCATATCGAATCCCGACGCACCGCAGCACCATGCTTGTGATAGAATGCTTGAATTCTTACGTTAAGGTTGCGTCGAGCATCTCCATAGGCGCGCTCATGAACATCATCAATTTAACTGATGATGTTCATTGTTATTTATGATCTATTATGTCTGACACGAATTTTTAATACTGACGATAAGAGCCAGAAACCCCACTATAGAGAGAGTCGCTATGGCCACTCTCCTCCCTTAACCGTGGCGAATTGAAACGCCGAGAGGATATCCCTATGCCAGATAAAAAAACCGGTGAACTGCGCGGCAACCGAAACTTAAAAACATTGGAGCGAATTTCCCAAACCAAGCAGGAAGAGGAAATTCAACGTGGGTTGGAACTTGGCCTCGAAGCTGCAGATTCTATCAATGATCGCTCCATTTCACTATTCAGTCGAGGCCATTTGCCGGCATTTGCTGGTATCAATACGTTCATGAAAACGCCGTATTGTGAGGATATCCGCGAAGTAGGAAACTATGAGGCAGCGTTTGTTGGCGCGCCATTTGATGGCGGGACCACCTACCGCCCCGGAACGCGGTTTGGTCCACAAGGGGTTCGCCGGATTTCCGCCGTCTATGATGGGTACTGCGTCGATGGTGCCGTTGACCTGTTCGAGGAACTCGATCTATGTGACGCCGGAGACATATTCGTTATTCCCGGCAGTATCGAAAAGACATTTGACCAAGTCTCGAAAGCAGTCTCGCATATTTATACTTCTGGTGTATTTCCGATCATTGTTGGTGGCGATCACAGCCTTGGGTATCCCAATGTGCGCGGTGTCGCACCACACATAGACGGGAATGTTGGTATCATCCACTTTGATCGACATCTTGATACCCAGGATATCGATATGGATGAACGGATGCACACCACGCCGTGGTATTGGACGACGAACGATCATGAGAGTGTGGAACATAACAAGGCACACCAGGCTCATAGCCATATGCATGACGTGGGTTTATCCAACTGCCCACCAAAGAATTTAGTTCAGATCGGTATCGGTGGCTGGTATGGCAATCGCCCCGGCTCAGAAGTGGCCCGTGATAGGGGCACCAGCGTTATCACGATGAAGGACTTCGAAGAACTCGGAACCGCGGGAACAGCAGCCATGGCCTTGGATCTGGCGTGGAAGGGCTGTGATGCTGTTTACCTGTCTTTTGATATTGATAGCATCGACCCTGGATATGCACCCGGAACGGGAACGCCGGAACCAGGCGGCTTCACACCGAGAGAAGCCTTGGAAATGGTGCGCATAATCGCGAAAGAAGGGTTGTGCGCCATGGAAGTGGTTGAAGTTTCTCCTCCCTATGACGTAAACGACAGCACTTCCCAGTTGGCTTGCCGTGTAATATTGGACACGTTGGGCACAATGGTCACCGAAGGGAAACTTGGGCACAGAGATAAGGTTATGAGGCCTGAATAACGCCTGCCGCCGGATAGATGGTGTGTCAGGGGCCATTGGAAGGACTCAGATGCACCAGCTATCCTTCCACTTCTCTAGAGGGACATTATGTACTCTTTATTCGGACTGGGCCTGCTGTTAGGTATCCAGCACGCGTTAGAAGCAGATCATGTTGCCGCTGTTGCGGCCCTAACGCGCCGGGGGGTATCGGTTCGTCAGGCCACAGCGTATGGGGCTTCTTGGGGGGTGGGGCATGCCATCACACTTTTGATGTTTGGCGGCTTGGCGTTAGCCCTCGACGCTCAGTTGTCACAGGAACTCGCAAAATGGCTGGAGTTCGCCGTTGGCGTGATGTTGCTGGCGCTCGGCCTGAAAGTCACGATTAGTGTTGTGCGCGATCGCGTTCACATTCACGCTCACCATCACGATTGCGGTACTTACCATATTCACATGCATAGCCATGGGCACGAAAAACAACGCCAACACGGGCAATCAATGCATGAACATCGGCATATGAAATTGAGGCTGCGTGATTTGATGCAATCCATGACAGTGGGCATCATGCACGGCCTCGCGGGTACGGCGGCATTGATCGTCTTCGTTACCGCCACATCGGTGGACAGCAAGCTTTTTGGGATTGGTTATATTGTTGTCTTTGGGTTGGGATCAATTTTGGGAATGGCCGTTTTGTCAATTGTCGTATCGTGTCCGGCAACAATTATTGCCCGTAAAATGCCGTTGTTCGGCGAGTTTATCAGGTTGTCCATGGGCCTCGCCACGATCACTCTAGGTGGATTTATCGTTGCGGCTAACTGGATTTAACCAGATCAATGGTCTATCGCACCGTCTCCAAGCTTAAGCTATATCCAGAACATCATTGATGGCGCAGTCAAGAAAGTTTGCAAATTCAGGATCGTTGCCCGGGCTCGCAGCACAGTGACCCCAAACTGACTCAAATGGCCTGAGTTCCGCATTTGGCATATGCATGATTTCGATTTCATTGTCTTCGGGCGGAAAATAAAGGTCCGTTGTGCTGGGGATCAGAATAGCTTTTGCATTAATTGCACCCAACGCCGCCTTGAAATCGCCGCGATACAAGACGTTGTTGCTGATATCGCCGTTCTTCCATGACTGAAGCTTTGTAAGCAGGTTGTTGGCGTCCCAATTGATGACGTGGTCTTCTTCCCAATCGATCAACAAGTCTTCCAAGGTCTCGAACCCTAGTTTTTTGTACAATCCTTCCCGATAGAAGCTTTGAGAGAATGCCCACCCGGCATAGACGCGTCCGAAAGCCCGTAATCCCCGTTCCGGCTGAGTATCGTAGTCACCGCCATTCCACTCGCCATCAGCCTGCAAAGCAGCCTGGACGCCTTCAAGAAACACAATATTGTGCGGCGATGTTTTCGCAGATGCACAAAACGGCACGATCGCCTTTACCATATCAGGAAATTGGGCTGCCCACTGATAGGACTGACATCCGGCCATTGACCAGCCAGCAACAAGTGCGACACTTTCGATACCAAATTCTTCGGTCAATAAACGATGCTGGCAAGCAACGTTGTCGTGCAACGTAATCGCAGGGAACCGAGGCCCATCAAAAGGTGGTGGTGTATTGCTGGGCGATGACGAGTACCCATTTCCAAACATATTCACCGAAACAATGAAATGTCGCGCCGGGTCTATGGCTCGACCGGTCCCAAAGAAACCTTCATTTCGAATGTGGTCCCCTGTGTAGAACGTCGGTAAAACGACAACATTGCTTCGCGCCTGATTGAGCGCACCATAAGTTTTGTACGCCAATTTGATATCTGGCAGAACAACGCCAGATTGAAGTTCCACGTCACCCAAGTTGAAAACATTGTAATCGCTCATGGTTTTTCCTTTGCCCAGACAAAAAACTGGCGGGTCGAAACCCGCCAGTTGATCTTTGATGCTTAGTAAAGCCGTAGGTATTCCTCGACTTCCCAATCGGTAACAGCTTGATGATATCGTTCCCATTCATCAACCTTGTAAGCAAGAAAGGAGTTTCTCATGGTTTGCCCCATAACGTCTCCCGCAAGGTCATCATTTCGCAATGCTTCTGTCGCAACCATCAGATTGCGTGGCAAACGACGGATGCCACGCGCTTTGATCTCTTCTTCGGGAGTGTTGTAGAGATCAATATCGGTTGCGGGGCCTGGGTCCATCTTGTTCGTGATGCCTTCAAGAACGGCTGCCAGCGTCATAGCAAAACCCAGATACACATTCATGCACATGTCAGCGGCACGGTTTTCGATACAGAACCGGCTTTGCGGCAGGCGAAACTGTGCAGAACGGTTGTTGTGGCCATAGGTAATGTTTGTTGGCGCCCAAGTAACGGTTCCACCTTCAAATCCACCAACTCTGGGAACCAATCCATTGTATGAATTGACCGTGGGACACACGATAGCCGTCAGAGCTTCAGAATGCGCCATCAAGCCGCCAACGGCGTGCATGCATTCTTCGCTGAAGTCACCACCTTCTGCTGTTTCGAAAATATTGACGCCGGGATTGTCCACTTTCTGCAGTGAGAAGTTGATGTGAGCACCTGAACGCCAATCACCGGTGGTCGGTTTTGGCATGAACGTGACGAACATGCCGTGTTCTTTGGCAACTTCCTTTAGCAAGATACGCAGGAACACCAGACGGTCGGCCATTTCCAGCAGTGTCGTGTAATGGAAATCCAACTCGAACTGCGAATAGCCACCTTCACAAACCACATCGTGCATGTTCCAACCAAGACCTTCGACAATGTCGATCATGTCTTTGAGGAAAGGCATTGAGTCAATTGATAATTCCACATCGTAGCCAAATGCCTGGCGCCGTACCTTCGACCCACCTTGCGGTTCGTCATCGATTGCCTTGACGGGATTACCATCTTCGTCGTACCGCATAACAATGAACTCAGGTTCAACACCCGCGTACCCTACATAACCGGCTTTTTCTGCGTCATGAATTGCTCGTTTAAGAGCCTGGCGCGGGCATACGTTGTATGGTTTGTCCATCCAAAAAAGATCAGCAAAGATGATAGCGATGGAGGTGTCCCACGGACAGATATAGACAGCATCAAGATCAGGGACCATGACCTGATCAGGGTCGGCAGGGGAAAGCTCGGGTACAAATGAGACCGAATGAACAGCAAACTGCGGGCCTTTCCCCATGCAAAGCAATTCAAAATCGCTCATTGGAACAGGCTTGGTTTTTGGAATACCAAACAAGTCGATCCACGCGGACATTACGTACTCTACACCAGCTTCCTCAAGCTCTTTGCGAACCTCAGCAATACGCTCAGCTGTGGGTAGGGCATCTTTAAAATTCTCGACGTAAGCAGTCATCTATTATCTCCTGTATGATAATTTCGTTCGATTGATTTAGCTCCAGTTCCGCTTAAGGAGGAACTGATTCTTGAAATTCTTTAATCCAGACATTGTTTCACTCTCCGCAATGTCTAGTTGGCTGTGGATTTCTGTGTCCAGAAAGTCCAAAAAACTATCGCGATCATTGGTCACCACTTCGATCAACAAGTCGAAACGCCCGCTCACCCAAAGGATGTAGACCACGTCTGGTGAAACCGCGAGGCGCTCTGCCACCGCTTGGGGGGAATGACCAGATGCGACTTTTATGCCGAGCATGGCGGCTGTCTTATATGCCGCAATAACAGGATCAACGATCGCAACGATTTCCAGCATGCCGGCATGCTTCATGCCACTAACGCGATTTCGAATCGTGCCTTCCGATACACCCAACTGCTGGGCAATCTCAGAGAAAGCCATACGGCCATCACGTTGTAGCATATCAATGATCGAACGGTTTAGTTCGTCATCCGGTGATGTTTTGTCAGGTTGCCGTGTTCGACGCGCCGCGAACTTACGGTCGTCGATGGTCATAATTTTATCGTCTGATCTTTTGTCAGCCATAGGACTATCATCCGTGTCATTGAACGATTTGCTCTCGCACGTCGAGATGAACTGTGACAGTAATTGCGAATAAATTAGAAATCAATATAATTAATGAATTATTCGTATAATATATCCAATAAAATACGAATTAACTATCGAAAATTATAAAACAGCCGTAATCCGTAGCTCCCACAAGCGTGCTTCCGTGTTGGCTACTGGTCTGCGGCTAACAGGAATGTCAGGTTTAAACAGCAGCCTCACCTTGCCCATAGTGATGGTGCCCCTCGTGAGCGCTATCATGAATATGATTGTCCGCTTCACCACATCCACTACCGGGCCTAATACCCGACATTCCTCGCTATTATTTAAGGTCTTCTCGCTTGATGCTTTGATCTACCTTCTCACCGTTTACACTGGCGATGACCGCAATAAAGCGAAGCAAGGCACAGGCGGCGAGTTTGGTGGTGATGGCATTGACGTCGACAACCGGACACAATTCCGTCAGGTCGATCATGCCGATACTACCGTTCTCACCCAAAATTTCATTGATCATCATTATTTCACGAGCCTCGAGCCCGCCGGGTTCAGGAGATGTGACTCCCGGCGCCGCGGAGGCATCCATGACATTCATGTCGATGCTAAGGTATTGAGAATCCGTTCCGCCCCAAACACGCTTCGCCGCTTCGCGAGTTACTTCGTCAACACCGCGGTTCAGAACTTCGTTCATGGAGAAGTACTTGATACCCCGTTCATCGGCTAGATCAATCCAGTCCTTGGGGTTCATCGAGTTCCGAACACCAAGGTGGGCAACATTCTCAGCCGCTACATTGGGCAGTTCAGTAACCCGCGCAAGGGAGCTGGCGCTCGTGCTTTTCTCACCTGCCCAGCTCTCGGCCATATTCAGGTGCGCCCCGAGTTGCAAGTACCCCATCTTTTTGCTGTCACCCAAGTGGTCGGACAGCGCCTTGGACGCAGGAATTGTGAGGGAGTGATCACCACCGCAGAGAATGGGGACCAGTCCCGCTTTAAGAATCTCGCTGACGGCCTTGTAAATACAGTTGTGGGCGGTTTCAGGATCGACCTTGGGTATTCGTACATCGCCGCAATCAACAAAGTCGCCATTCAGATCAACCTGGTATTCAAACCAGTAGGGAAAGTATTCGTGTGACATGAAGCGAATGTCTCGTGGCCCTTCGACGGAGCCCGGCTTACCGATGTTGCCCTCTTCATACGGCACGCCCAGAAACGCATATCGTGCGCCTGATGCCTTTAATGCCTCGGCCTCCAGGGGCACATGCGGTGCTCGTAAAAAGGTAATGACGCCAGGTGCGCTGAAACTATCGTCCCTACCGCCGATGGGAGAGAATATGTGTTCATAGGATTTAGCGGGGTTCATAATATTTGGTTCTCCAATTATCGGTAACGGCCTGGTTCAGGCGGCGTTTTTCCGATTCCAAGGTGTTTCATTGTTGTCACGAAGTGTCTTTGCGCGGCTACCAAGGAACTGGTAGGCCATGCAACACGAAAGCTTGCTGGTGATATTGTTTGAATCCCACATTGGGCATAGCTCTGAAATTTCCATAATGCTGGCACCGTATTCTCCAGCAATTCTGGCAAGTTGCAGCGCTTCCCGTGGCTTGATCCCAAATGGCTCGGGCGCTGTCGTTCCAGGGGCACATGACGCATCAAGAGAATCTGTATCCCAGGAGAAATAAACGCCATCCGTTCCATCCCACGCCCGATCAAATATCTCCCGAGCCGAGGAATCCATGCCCGATTTAACCACTTCACGCATGGGTAGAAGCCGGATGTCATTGTCCACCAGTGTATCGACCCAGTCTTTTGGGTTAAGACCATTTCGCGAACCCATATGCGCCATGTTCTTGGCGGCACAGTTTGGCAGGTCCAATGCTCGCGACGTTCCGGAACAGTTGGTGAAGACGTTGTCATCCCAATCAGGCGCTGAGTCCAAGTGGCAGTCTACGTGCAGATAACCCATGGTCTTCTCACCAAGATAATCAGACAGGGCCCGCGCTGCCGGTATGGGAACGGAGTGGTCACCGCCACACAGCATAACCATGGCCCCCCCGTGCAGACATTCACTCACATAGTCGTAAATCAATTGGTGGCTTCGCGCGTTGCTACTTGGGATGGCGGGGACGTCGCCACAATCCACGGGTCGGAAGAACTCAATGAGATCCACATCATAGTCGAACATATACGGGAAATACTGGGTTGAAGCTTCGCGTATTCCAGCAGGACCCTGAGAAGTGCCGCACCGGACCATGTTGCCATGATCATGGGGCACGCCGAGGAAACATACTTTCGCCCCCATGGCGCGAATTTTGTGCCGGTCGGGCTCACAATAAGGAGCACCCATGAAGGTGTTTAACCCCGAGGCTTTGAACGCACCATTATGCAGGGTAGGAGATCGAACATGATCGCCCTTGCCGATGTGTGTCGCCGGGCCTTTGTGCTGATGCGGGACGAACTCCCAAGCTTGGTGTCCATCAGTGCTCATGATGTTCTCCTGAATTGATTGTCGAATTGATTGTTGGGGGGAGGGGGAGGGTGTCATTGTCTGCATATTCGAGATTTAGAGATACAAGTTGCATCTCGCGGCCAGTTAAGATTTTGGGTGTGGGTGTTCCGCAATCCGGGCACCGAAAAGACGTCCTCGATAGCAACAACTTCGCTTCATCGCATGTTGGGCAATAGGCGCTTAGAGGGATTTCTTCAATATCGAGATCGGCCCCTTCGCACAACGTGTCTTTGGTGGCGCTATCGAAACAAAAATACAGGGACCGCATGACCACGGACTCGGTTCCAAGCCTGACCGATATACGGGTTACCTTACACGCGCCCTCGTTCTTTGCGTGCTCGCAGGCAAGTTCAATCAAACTTTTTGCAATCGATAGCTCATGCACAGGTCAGGTGACCCTTCATCGTTCGGTTTTATAGTGCCGCCATATTAGAATGAGACAATGCTCTCTATGTGCGATCAATTAAACACAGTACGACAATCGTAGTCAAAGTTATTTTTTTTGACGAAATTCGCTGTTTAATGCAATAAATTCGATGAATTTCCAAATTTTAACAACACCAGTCACCATTGGCACATACCTTCTTTCCAGCCATCTGCATCGCTGCTACCATCGCTCTCAATCTCAATAAATGGGTACTGAGTCAGGAATGCTGCAATCATGACAACTTGGCGTAACATAATGCAGTCAGGAAAAGGCGGGCAATAATGAGAAAAGTTGGCCGCCCAAGTTCGCAAGAAACTGCGTTTGATCGATCGCTGGCTCTTAAGAAAAGTGCGCTGGACCTTCTGTCTTCTGGCAGCTCGGGCAAGGTAACCATCAAGGACATTGGGCGTGAAGCCGGTGTCACAACCGCGATGATTTACTACTACTTTGAAGATAAAGATGACCTTCTCAGGTCCGCGATTGAATACGCGATCGATAACGCATTCGAACATTTTGAAAAGCTGAGCCAAGACATCGAGCATCCCGCCGCCCTGATTCACGAATGGCTTCGTACTCACGAAGAGCTCGTGGAGGCGCTCACAAAGATGATGAAGTTAAATCTTGACTATAAAATGGGCAAGGATCGGACGGAGAGAACTGACGAGGCAATTCAACGCTTCTATGACTCTGAGAAAACCATCTTGCTGGATTGTGTAAAGAAGGGAATTCGCCTCGGCATTTTTGCGGAGGTGGATCCTGAATCCATATGGATCGTTGTTTCGACCTTTCTGGACGGCGCGATGGTTCGTTCCAGAATTGTTGACGGATTTGACGTGAAAAAAGCAATCGCAGCCCTTGAGGCTTTGATATGGAGTCAACTCGATTACCAGGGCAAGAATTTTGCCCTCCCCCATTGATCTCTGCTCACACCGCGTCCGAGCCGTTCCAGCGCCTGAATTGCCACGGGCGAGTATATCCCCAGGTGATAGCATCTCTCTTTCAACTAATGCGGTTATCGGTAAAAAATTCGAAATAATTACGATATCCGCACTGTATTTTTAAATTAACGAGGCAATTATAGATTATTTTAGAAAATAGTTTGAATTTCGTATTTTTATAACGATAGAATGATATATGAAAATTCGGCAAGAGATTTGCGACCAAGTAAGTTTGGTTACTTTATTGACAGGTATTTAATTATCTGATTAGTTAATTATTATAAACTCCGGCAAAAACGGGGGCTAAGGTGAGCACTGGGAGTGAAAGCGCGTTAAAGAGGGTCTTGGGATTAGCTCATCGCTCGTCCGGCACGAGCCTGCCTGCGCCAGACCGGGTGGTCACATCTGCTTATGTAGGTGATTGTATAAAGCAGTTTACCAATCCTCAAACTGCAAGCGCTACTGAGACTGTTCGACGCTTAAAGTATTACCCTGATGTTGTTTACGCCAGATGTTCTCGCCCTCGTTCCGGCCTGTCCGCTGAAGCTGTTAGCGATCCATTTCACTATCCCAGACAATCGTTAGCCAATAATGTTACGGATAATCGAACATGGCATCGATTGCCTCCATGGTTGACTTTGGCATCTGCAAGAGCCTTTCCAAATGATAAAACTCTATGCTCAAATGAAGAAGCTCTGTGATGAGATGTGTTGAAGGAAGTCGCGATCATTAGAATTTATATAGCTATTTACCTATTAAGACGTTGCAAAATATGGCAACCGGGTTAGGCAATTATTGCCCAACGATATGGGGGATGGAAATGAGTGAAAACATAGAAAAAAAATCTGAAACCATATCGGTTGAAGGCAATGCACCACTCTTCATGCCGCCACGCGAAAGTTTTCTGGCCCTGCGTGGTACAGTTACGCGAAGCCAAAGCGTCATACTGGGCTTACTTGGCGTTGTTTCGCTGTTCGTCATGTGGGAAATCGCGCACCATTTAA
>JABJGO010000014.1 GCA_018662225.1 Rhodospirillales bacterium
GGATTCAGCGATACCCCTGCCCGTTTTCCCAATGATCGAATGACCTGCAATGATTGTTCGAGATCACCGTCGGCTTCCACATGCACGGTGATGATATCGGCACCGGCATTCGAAAAAGCCTCCAAATAAGGTTGTGCCGGGTTGATCATCAGGTGCACATCGAACGGCTTATCCGTCGCGCCGCGAAGGGCCTTTATGATGGGGGGGCCCAGCGTGATGTTCGGCACGAAGTGACCGTCCATCACATCGATATGGATGTAGTCACAACCAGCGTCATCAATGGCCCGAATTTCATCACCCAGACAAGCAAAGTCCGCCGACAGAATAGAGGGCGATATCTTGATTACCCTGGTCATCGTTTATCCTTAAGCGATTGTAGGGTCCAAAGAGCCATCGGCATAACGTGCTGCCATATCCGGCAACGGGATAGATTTGATCTTTGATGCCTGACCGGCACAGTTAAAGCGCTGGAACCGATCAACACAGACCGCTTCCATCGCTGCAATGGCGGGTTTCAGGTATGAGCGCGGATCGAATTCAGCCTTATTTTCGGACAGCACTTTTCTGATCTGGCCGGTAATGGCCAAACGGTTATCGGTATCGATATTTACCTTGCGAACACCGTTTTTAATACCCACTTCGATTTCCTCAATGGGCACACCGTAAGTCTGTGGCATTTCACCGCCGTACTGGTTGACGATATCCTGCAATTCCTGCGGAACAGAGGACGAGCCATGCATGACCAGGTGCGTGTTCGGTAACCGTGCGTGAATGGCTTTCACCACGTCCATGGCGAGGATATCGCCCGTCGGTTTGCGGGTGAATTTATAGGCACCATGTGACGTGCCGATGGCAACGGCCAGGGCGTCGACTTTTGTCTTGGCCACAAAGTCGGCAGCTTCATCCGGGTCGGTGACCAGCATGCTGGCATCCAGTTTACCTTCGAAACCGTGGCCGTCTTCTTTGTCACCCTCACCTGTTTCAAGTGATCCGAGGCAGCCCAACTCACCTTCTACAGAAACGCCCACCAGGTGAGACATCTCAGTTACTTTTCGGGTGACCTCAACGTTGTAGTCGTAGGATGCCGGGGTCTTGCCGTCTTCTTCCAATGAGCCATCCATCATGACGGATGAAAACCCGGATGCCACAGCGGACATACAAGTGGCCGCATTATTGCCGTGGTCCTGATGCATACAGACGGGAATATGAGGATACATTTCTACAGCGGCAATAATCAGATGCCGTAACACAATGTCATTTGCGTACTTACGGGCACCGCGACTGGCCTGCATGATCACCGGGCTATCGGTACTGTTAGCCGCCGACATGATGGCGAGCATCTGTTCCATGTTATTGATGTTAAACGCGGGCATGCCGTAGTCGTTCTCTGCCGCGTGATCCAGTAGCTGCCTCAATGATACGAGCGCCATAGCGATTGCCTTTCCTATTCTGAAGCGTTTGTATTCAGCACTACAAACGGTCCCGTACAGCCATAACAACGGCTTCGGGTGTAATGCCGAAATGCTTGTATAATTCCCCCGCCGGTGCGGATGCACCGAAACCGGTCATGCCGACGAATCCGCCGTCAGCCCCGGTGTATTTCTCCCAGCCTTGACGTAAAGCCGCTTCGACGGCGACCCGTGCTTCTGGCGTGCCGAGTACGCTGCTCCGATAATCATCAGACTGGGCGTCGAACAATTCCCAGCACGGCATGGATACCACCGCCGTGGGCGTACCGCCCTCTTCCAGTATATCCCGCGCCGCCATGGCGATGGAAACTTCTGAGCCCGTTGCCATAATCGTTGCCACGCGGGCGTCTGAGCCGCCATTTGCCTCGGCCAATACGTAACCACCGCGCGCACAAAGGTTGTCCTCAGTATGATCAACCCGTTGGGTTGGCAGGCCCTGGCGGGTCAAAACCATACCGGACGGTGTTTCCGTTGATTTAAGCGCTAACGCCCAGCACTCAGCCGTCTCGACCCCGTCACAGGGCCGGAAAACCTGAAAATTCGGGATGGCGCGAAGGGACGCCAGCGTTTCCACCGCCTGATGGGTCGGGCCGTCTTCACCCAGGCCGATGGAATCATGGGTCAGTACGTAGACTACCCGTTGGCTCATGAGCGCCGATAAACGCATGGCATGTTTCATGTAATCAGCGAAAACAAGGAACGTGCCGGCGTATGGAACAAAGCCACCGTGCAGGGCCATGCCGTTCATCACCGCCGCCATACCGTGCTCGCGAATACCGTAGTGGATATAGTCGCCCGCAAAGTTGGTGCGCGATATCGGGGTCATTTCGGGCGCCTTGGTATTAACAGACCCGGTCAAGTCGGCGGAGCCACCGATCAGCATCGGTAACACCGGCGACAAAGCCCCCAGCGTTTCGCCAGATGCCACGCGCGTGGCCCAGGACGGTTTTTCTTCTGAAACCCGAGCCTTGTGCGCGTTCAGTGCATCTTCCCATCCACCCGGTAACTGGCCAGACATTTCAAAGGTGAAGCGTTCGCCCTCGGGTGATGCCGCTAAACGGTCATTCCATGCGGCGCGATCGGTTTGACCGCGCGTTCCGGCTCTGCGCCATGTGGACAGTGTGTCTTCCGGGACTTCGAATGACTCACAAGGCCAATTCATAGCCTCGCGGGCGGCGGCGATTTCGTCATCGCCCAATGGTGCGCCGTGCGCGGCGGATTTGCCTTCTTTGTTGGGTGCGCCACGACCAATCAGGGTCTTGCAGGCAATCATGGAAGGCTTGTCAGATGCTTTTGCGGCTTCGATTGCTTTTGCAATAGCATCCGCGTCATGCCCATCTACAGACTGTACGTGCCAGCCACAGGCCTCGAAACGCATTTGTTGGTTATCACCGACGGACAGGTCGGTTGCGCCATCAATGGTGATTGAATTGTCGTCCCAGAACACAACGAGCTTACCGAGCGCCCAGTGACCTGCCATGGAAATGGCTTCGTGACTGATACCCTCCATCAGGCAACCGTCACCGGCAATAACGTATGTGTGGTGATCAACAAGGTCATCGCCATAGCGCGCGTTAGCCATCCGTTCGGCAAGCGCCATACCAACCGCCGTGGTCAGGCCCTGCCCCAGCGGGCCAGTTGTTGTTTCAATGCCCGGCGCAAGGCCATATTCCGGGTGCCCGGCAGTCTTGGAGCCCAACTGGCGGAAGTTCCTGATTTCATCGATGGTCATCCCCGGATAACCGCTCAGGTAAAGTGCTGAATAGAGCAGCATGGAACCGTGCCCGGCCGATAAGACGAACCGGTCGCGGTCAGCCCAATCTGGCGCTGATGCGTCGAATTTCAGGAACCGGGAAAAAAGCACGGTTGCCACATCCGCCATCCCCATAGGCATACCGGGATGGCCGGACTTTGCCTGTTGAACAGCGTCTGCTGATAAAAATCGGATGGCATTTGCCATATTTTGGTGATCAGCAGCCAAAGCTGTATCCGCACTCGTCATGTAGTGCCTCCTACCTAACTTTATTGCCCAGGAATTCTATAATTGCTTGTCGCGAATCTAGGTGGAAAAGTCCAGTACCTGAACGCAGTTTTCTGTTCATAAACACCAATCTGGCGAAATAAATCGCAAATGCTGAGAATAAAGCGCTCTTATTCCACAAAACAGAAAAGCGGTGCCGTCCCTGAGATGCCTGCTTCAGGTTCGAAAACAGATGCCACATGATGTTTACAAGAACGTCTGCAAATGGCCCGACTCGAACACTCAACCTACGCGGCGGATTTTCTCAGTTTCCCTGATGGTAGTTCGGTGCATCTCTCGCGGTGCACCGGCAAGATCATAAGGTGTGCCTGCATGCAGTACACGGCGATTATCCCACAGAACGGCATCGCCTACTTGCCATTTATGTCGGTACTGAAAAGTCGGGGCACAAGCGTGTTCCGTCAACTGGGAAATAAAGCTTTTCGCCTCCCCATCAGTCCAGCCTACAATACCCACGCTCACCTGGTTACCAAAATACAGCGCCTTTCGTCCCGTTCGCGGATGCGCACGAACCAACGGCCAAGTAACAGGAGAGTCACGTTCGTTGTTGCGTGTTTCCGTATCTAGCCCTTGATCGTCAAGATAACTGAGCAAACCTGAAACATCATTCACAACCTCCAGACTATCGCACAGAATTTGCTGATCAGGGGGGAGCGTGTCGTAGGCCGAATACATACATGCAAATAACGTGTCGCCGCCTATTGGTGGGACCGCTTTTGCCAACAATAGTGAGGCACGTGCCGGCACCGCCAAATGGATATGATCTGTATGCCACTCCAGTTCACCATTCTCATCCGCCGGTGAAAACGTTACGGGCTGTTCGCCGGTATTACCGACGACAAAAATTTCAGGATGATCCGGTAGGAACGCGTAATCCACGTCCGTTACGTCCAACGGACCCAATGCAAGACTAAAAGCAATTTGTTGCTCTGGTGTCACCGCGTGTTGTTTTGGAAAAACCAGAACACCATGCTCCTCAAGAGCGTCCTCAATCTGACCCAATACTATATCCTTAGGTACTTTGGACAGGCTGACATCGTAAACTACAGCACCAATGGTGTGATGACTTTTGTCGACCGTGATACTCATCGAGCATGCTCCAGATTACAGATTATAAGATTCATGTCAGGCCTCTCGCGTAGCGTAGCAAAACAGCCATTGTTTTGCCCTGTCAACAATATCTCCGTCTGCCCCTTAACGGACACTCCCACAGAAACCCTTCATCTAAGTTAGCTGGTTAAATTGTTTGAGAATTTCGCAAAAACACGAAGATGTAATGATTCTGACGCAAAACCATCATAGCACTGGGGTAGTATCGCAGAGTCTTGTTCTACATTTTTAAGGAAACTATATTGAGCGATAACAATAAAATAGATTCAACGACTCTATCAATTTTGCTATCTTCGTTACTCGGGGTACAAAACGCCATCCGGGCTTATGACACCAAAGCACAGGTCGTTAGTATTGGCTTTATCTTTTCGTTGGGCCTCATAACAACGATAGGAGAACTGGCTCCGGAAGTTCCTATATACTCGCTAGCTTTTGTAATCCTTTCCTGGATTCTTGGTGTCGTGCCAGTTGTCCTGTTTGGTTATGTCCTTTATCCGTCTCGCAGTATGGCACCAAAGCTTGGGAGCAAAATCGATAACCTTCAACGAAGCTATTACCTCCTTGTTGAACGATACTCTAATTTGGATGATTATATTGAAGCATTTGATCAAAGCGACTGGAAGGTTGAATTGACATATGAAATTCAAAAAAATTCTTTGTTACGGGACATGAAACGAAAACGCTTTGTGGGAGCTCTAGTCGTCGCGGGGATTTCGTTTGCTTTAATGTTCCTTTTGCAGCTTCTACGCACCATTGAAATTATTCCGTGATAAGATTTTTTGAAAAATCAAACCATCCACTCAATAGGCTGAAGAGACCGCTTCTGGCTATTAAAGAAAATGATTAACTCGTTCCAACCATATCCGCTATACGGCATGATGCCCGAGTGCGGCCTTCACGATATGGTAGGTGATTAGCAATTGTGAAAGCGCCAGCGTGTGGCTGATCTGGCTCTTGTCCTCAACATCAAATCGACCCAATTCATCGCGCAGGTATTGAGCTTCAGGAATCAAATTCCACAGCAAATCTTCCATACCGCCAGCACGCCTGCCATCGATGTCACCTTGAATATCGAGCACGTCGACGGGTTTGCCATCGGTATCGCGAGATAGTTCCAGCTTGATACCGGCTTTAGCACCGGCCTCGATGATCGGTGACAGATCAGGATGCGGTAACGTAGGGCGCCAGGTGTGCCGTACACTCAAACCGGCGCCGGTTTCCTGCTCGTTTTCTTCGGGTGGGAAAAAGTGAACCACCATATCGGCAAAGGTGCGTTGCGGGTGGATATACCGAGTGCCAGCCGCACTGCGGCCTGAAATGGTGTTCACAACATCATCACGAGTGTAGCCACGGGTAGATGTATCGCGGTCAATTTTCCAGCGAACCCGCAAATCCTCTACTGGTTCCAGATAAACTTTCACGTCATAGCAATCGCGCATGGCACGGGTGGTATAACCCAACAGGCCTTCGATGATGATGTATTCCCGTGGCTGAATGTATTCTGCCGGTGCCAGGGTTCCGTCTTCGTGATTGTAGACAGGTTTGAGGATTGGCCGTCCCTGTCGAAGTAGCTGTATGTGCTGCTCAAGGATATCCATATGGTTAGCGACCGGGTCCAGTGCGGTGATCCCACGGCTTCGTCGTTCGGTGCGGTCATAGCGATGATAATCGTCGGTGCAGATAGTGACCACGCGCTCATCGCCTAACATGGTGGCGATGCCTTTGGTCAGCGTGGTTTTCCCCGCCGCCGAATCCCCAACGATGCCAAGGATAATGGGCCGATCTGCCAGTCTATTGTGGGGCATGGCAATTCACCTGGTCTATCAAAACGAATCACCACCGGCGAGGAACCGAGCCACGGCTTGCGCCCGATTGTTCACGCTCAATTTTTCATACAGGTTCTTCAAGTGAAACTTGACCGTATTCAGCGAAATACCGTGTTCCTTGGCGATCTGAGCGTTGGTTTGCCCGTTTGCCAGTGATGCCAACAGGTCGCGCTCACGCGGGGTCAGGGAATCCAGACTGTCGGTCGATGCGGAATCCATATTCATAAACGGAAAGACCATGCGGCCTTCAGAAACCGAAAACACGGTATCGACCAGCACCTGGGGGCTGTCCTGTTTGGAACAAAACCCGGCCCCACCCAATTGGAGAACCTGCCGGGCCACACCCGGTTTACTGCTACCTGTATGGACAATTATTCGGGGTGGGTCTTGCCTACCCTTGATTTCGGTTAGAACATCACGCCCAGACATGAACGGCATTTCCCAGCCGATCACTGCCACATCAAAAGACAGACGATCCACCGCTTCCATAAAGCGCTCGCCATCGGCGGCCGTGGCCATGACGGAGAACCGTTCGTCATCTTCGAAAATCTTGCTCAAACCCGCCAGAATCAACGGGCTTTTATCCACCAGCACAATATTGATCAGTGCCATTTCTACCTCACAAGTACCCTATTTCGTTTAGGCTACCTTATTGGGTAGGTGGCGTCATGCACCTTTTTGTAGGCACTACCCGTTCAGGCTCTAGTGGAAGCAACCATGTGAAACGCGAGAAACCTGCTAGCCCTCACTAATGACTTGTTTTATGGCGGGTCTTACCCGGATGTATTCCTGCTCCATCTCAGCCAGCAGGTCGGCGGCTGGTGATGTTTCACCTTCTGATGCCATATACTCCACACGCCCCGCCAATTCGGACAAGAAGAGTGCCCCCAGTGTCGCACTACTGGATTTAAGCTTATGCGCCGAATGCTCCATCTTAAGGGGGTCAGCAGATGAAATCGCATCTCCGATATCAGTAAAATGATCCGGAACAGACTCCAGAAAGTTATTTAACACCTTGCGATACCCATCTGGTAACGCTTCAAGCGCTGTTTTCAATATAACCAGTGCATCGGGGTCCAGGATATCGTCGCCTAGGCCCCCTGGCCCTTCGGTGCGCGGGCCTAGCTCGCTACTATCGTTGGAAGAGGATATCCATTTGCGTACAACCGTTTCAATAATCTCCTGGCGGATGGGTTTAGCGATGTAATCGTCCATACCGGCATCCAGGCATTTCTCTCGATCACCTTCCAGTGCATGCGCCGTCATGGCGACGATAGGCGTATGGGGTAAGTTGGATTTTTTTTCGTGTTCTAGAATAAATGCGGTGGCTTCATACCCGTCCATTTCGGGCATCTGAATATCCATTAGAATCAAATCGTATTTTCGTTCAATGACCTTCTCTGTGGCTTCACGACCATTGTTCGCTATATCGGGTTGTATGCCCATTTTACCGAGCATTCCCACGGCTACCTGCTGGTTTATGAAGGCGTCTTCGACCAGGAGAACACGTCCAGTCACAGCCCCTGTGGTCGTTATCTGCGTTTCAGTTTCCTCGGCATCATTCTCGTGCCCCCCCATAGCAGAGATAATTCCTCCCAACAGTCTCGATCGCCCAACAGGCTTATTGAGACGAAGTAAAATACCAGCGGCCTGAACGCTATCCAAGTCGTCTGGCTGCGAAGAACTCAACATCATCATGGGAGGCGTATCCAGGGACTCATCCTGCGAAATTTCTTTAGCCAGTTCTAACCCGTTTTTCTCTGGCATGTGATAGTCAAGAATTGCCAGATCGATCTTTTCTTCTGTTTTACGCAAAAATGCCAAGGCTTCGTTGCTGTTACTGAACAAAACAGGTTTCATTCTCCAGGCTTCCAGATAACGCCTGAGAATTTCCAGATTGGTACCCGTGTCATCCACAACAAGCACACGAATGCCCTCAAGATTATCTGCTTTCCGCCTTTTAAGGGCCTCGCCTATGGGGAATTGAACATCGAACCAGAATGTAGATCCAACGCCTTTTTCGCTTCTGACCTCAATAATTGACCCCATGAGCGCCACTAATGAACTTGAGATGCTCAGCCCCAGGCCTGTGCCACCAAATTGTCGGGTTGTCGACACATCGGCTTGGGTAAATGCCTCGAAAAGAACTTCCACCGCATCCCGGTCAATGCCAATGCCCGTATCATGGACTTTGAAACGAACAGTCGCGACACCTTCTGATGAAGACAACAGTGTGGCCGAAACATTGATCTCGCCCTTATCCGTAAACTTGACGGCATTACCAACCAGATTAGCAAGAATCTGACGAAGACGGGTCGGGTCACCTTTCACATTAATCGGAATATCCGGATCGCAATAACAGGTAATCAGTACACCCTTGGCGTTGGCGCTCGCCACGAGCAAAGAACTGATGTCTTCCAGAACGTCGCAGGCCTGAAAATCCATGTACTCAAGATCAAGGCGTCCGGCCTCAATTTTCGAGAAGTCCAGAATATCGTTGATCACCGTGATCTGCATATCCGCAGATTTCGTTGCTGTATCCACATAATGCGTCTGTTCGTCATCAAGTTCGGTGCCGTGCAATAGTTCCAGCATGCCAATAACACCGTTCATGGGCGTGCGGATTTCATGGCTCATATTAGCCAGAAAACTGGCCTTGGCCCGAACAGCGCTAAGGGCCTCTTCACGCGATTCAATCAACGCTTCTTCTGCTACTTTGCGTTCCGTAATGTCCGTTCGAATGGCGACGTATTGGAACGGTAGCCCTTTTTCATTCACGCCAGGAACAATGGTGGCACGAACCCAGTAGGGTTCACCGCTCTTGGTTTTGTTCTTGATATCGCCGTGCCAGGTTTTACCACTACTGATGGTTTCCCAAAGTTCCGTGAAAAAATCGTACGGATGTTCGCCAGAATTAAGCAACCGGTGGTTCTGGCCAATAAGCTCTTCGCGTGGGAACCCGCTGATATGACAGAACTTGTCGTTGCAGTAAATTATGCGACCTTTCACGTCGGTAATGCTGACAATGGCGTGCTCGTCCAGCGCATGTTTCTGAAACACCAGATCTTTCTTGTCCTCTTCAGCCCGATAAAAATTTTCTCGCATGCTGAACAGCAGTCCTGTCAGGACGCATATATAGCTCACCTTCTTCAGTGTGTGGGCGACGTCAAATTCAATATCAAATAACGTGCCGGAAAATGACATGAAAACGGCTTGTGAAACAAAACCAATGATCAACGACAACACGAGCCAGTGTTCGAACACGTCCTGCTTCCACGCCCCCTTATACAAATAACCGATGAGCGCCATCAGGAAGAATATGGCTGGCGCGAACTCTTCCGGGCGGTGAAACAGGGCATCAGGATAGTATGCCGGGGGTAACGGAAAGAATGCGAAAAACAGGCAGGACACGACAGCAAAAACAGCTGAAAGAATAAATACCGAGCTTTCTCTAAAATTTATCCGTTGACCCAGTTTATTTTCCCGCCACCAGACCAGCCAGGACAAGGCCATGAAGATGGAAAGAAACTGACGCGAAGCAACCCAACTCCATGGGATTAGGGTAGGTAAATCAGACGGCATAAAGGGTTTAAAATAGGCCGACGTCACGAGGGCGTGATAACCGTCCAGGAAACCTGTCCCAAGAAATCCCACGCCAACCAAAAGGAAGACACTTTCTTTCTTCGAATAATAATGAACCAAGGCCATGGCGCCCACGATAACGGCCAGAAGCGTGGACATACCTTCCATCACTGTGTGAAGCGTAGCCCCACCTTGCCAGGTATTGCCGCGCAGGAGCGTGTATCCCAGGGTTAAACCCACGGCAGTGACTGTATATACTGTGGCGCGGGTGCGAACTGTATCTTGGGATGGCATCTGAAACTTCCACTTCCTATAAGCGCTCATGCATATATGGGCGTTCGCCCCCTGTTCAACAAGGATTATTAAACGTTGTAATCTCCCTGCATTTACGTGGTGTCACGTCTCTCTATAAACGTGGCGATAACAATATTAATTGGGTGTGATAAAGCGCACAGCGCAAACCCAATGGTTGGGGTATTCTTATGATTAGAAATTGACACCTGAAGACTTTTTTCTCCTCCCTGTCAAACTCGCCGGGTTAATCACCCGGCAATTTTTTTACCCAAGGCCTAACGCAAACGCCCGCACTTGCAGATGCGCTGTATGCCATGCTCAATATAAAAAAGGGAAAAATGGGGCGAGAAACGGGTCTCGAACCCGCGACCTCCTGGACCACAACCAGGCGCTCTAACCAACTGAGCTACTCCCGCCCTAGGGAAGTGGCTCTGTTTAGACGTTGGCCATTTGATCGTCAAGTGTCGTTGCGTCTGAAATAGCGCAAATTTTGCCCGCCAGGACTCGCAACCACTACAGCAGGCCGCGGATGCGGGCTTCTTCTTCCTCCGCGGCGGCAATAGCGACCCCGTCAAGATAACGGCCATGGAATTCAGACAGGTCCAAACCGGCAATCTCTACACGCTCCGGGATACGCAGCAGCCCTACTCGGTTCAGTATTCTGGATATGACATAGGCTGGCATGAACCCCAGCACCCAGAACATGATAACCGCGCCTGAGAACTGGCCCCAGGGCGTGATCATGGAATCATAAAACATGGAGGCCGGGTATCCCCACAGCATAAAGCCGGCAATCACCACGCCCAAAAACCCGGCATAACCGTGAACAGCCACCGCCCCTATGGCATCATCAATTTTGAAAGTCCGTTCCACCCACCTGTGCATATAATAAACAACCGGTACGGCCACAGCGGCAACCAGCATGGCCTGGACCGGATGATACAGATCGTTGCCCGCTGAGGCGGCGATAATGCCGGCCAGGCCCGACGAATAGGTCCAGAACGCATCACCTTTGGACACCAGGTAGCCTGACATGAGGCCGCCTGATAGTGACATCAGGAAATTGAAGGTGATAGCCGACGTTGTTGTTGGTGTCAGGTAGATGTTCGTGGTGGTGAAGAACGAACCGTCCATGCCCGCCATCTCGCCTACATCAATGATGGGAGTGTTGCTGGCCATATAGAAGCCCCAGAGCCCGGTGTAGATCAGAAATAAGCCCACCGTCACCAGCCATGGATTGTGCGGTGCGATATTGCGCGGGGTGCCATCTTTGGCAAATTTGCCAATGCGTGGCCCCAGCACACAAAGAATGCCAAGCGCGAAACCACCGGCAGTGGCATGAATGACACCAGACGCATAGGCGTCATGATAGCCAAGTACCTGAACCATCCAACCATCCGGATGCCAGCCCCAGGCGGCACCAATGATCCACATAAACGAGCCGATTACGACAGCCAGCAGCCAAAATGCCCCGGACCGGATCCGTTCGATTACGGCCCCTGATACAATGGAGGCAGCCGTCCATGAGAACAACAGAAACGCCGCCCAGAGCACACCATTGATGTGTGACCAGCCACCCTCGTCATTCAAACTGGGCCCCATCAGAGGGTTCCACGATGTGGCATGGGGGGCACCTAAAATACCACCGATAAAACCGGGGCCATTGGGCCACGCAAAATAGATCCACCAGCCGAAATAATAGAACGTGACGGTAACCAGCGGGATCACCATGGTGTTCTTCATCAACGTGTGCATCATATTCTTGCGCCGGGATGCGCCGACTTCATACAGGCAAAACCCCACGTGTATCAGAAACATGAAGACCACGGTGATCCAGTAATAGACCTCAGTGAAAATCGTGGTAAGGGCGTTTAACTGATCATCCATGTGGTATCCCCAAAGGCCTCTGGCGATGATATACGGCCAAAAAGAAACCGGCCACCCTGTTACCAGGGTGGCCGGATCCTATACCTTTAACGTATGTCCCTTATGGGGCTACGTCACCGGTTGCCTATAGACCACTTGCGTGTGCACGGGCTGTCTCAGAGACAGTTTCCGCGTTTGAAAGTTTTCTGGCGGCAGCCAGTTTGGCTTTATCCTGGAAAAATGCTTCCTCTTCTGCGAGAGCCTTATTTTCCGATCTGATCTGGATAATGTGCCAGATAATCCAAGAAGCGATACCGACGAAAGCCAGTATTCCCTCCGTACCGACGAAAGGATATACCTCACTCACTTCCAGCAGGTTAGTGTTCCAGGTTTCTATTCCTGTAGACATGTGTTGTTCTCCTTCTTAGGTCAAATAAGACCACGGTTGCGGGCTTCCTGTTCCTCAGCAGCATCAACTTCTGCTTCGTCAAGGTAGCGACCATGGAATTCGGACAGATCAAGACCTGCTACTTCAACACGTTCAGGAATACGCAGCATTCCCATGGCATTCAGGATTTTTGAGACAATCCAGGCCGGGGCAAATCCGAGTACGAAGAACATGATGAAGGCACCAGCAGCTTGACCCCAGGGGGTAATAATAGCTTGGCCCCAAGTACCTTCCGCATACATGGAGGATGGATATCCCCACAGCATGAATCCAGCAGCCACAACACCGATAACACCAGCGTAACCGTGAACGGCTACAGCACCAACGGCATCATCGATTTTGAATTTCCGCTCAACCCAGAAATGCAAATGATAGAAAATCGGCACAGCAGCAGCTGCGATAAGCATGGCCTGGATCGGATGATACAGATCGTTGCCTGCAGATGCGGCAATAATACCACCAAGACCGGATGAATACGTCCAGAATGCATCGCCTTTGGAAACGATGTAACCCATCATCAGACCGCCCGAAATCGACATCAGGAAGTTAAAGGTAATAGCCGATGTGGTCGTTGGCGTCAGGTAAATGTTGGTCGTTGCAAAGAACGAGCCATCCATTCCAGCCATGGCACCAATGTCCAGTATCGGAATATTACAGGCCACATAGAAGCCCCAGAAGCCGGTGTAGATCAGGAACAGACCTACGGTTACCAGCCATGGATTGTGTGGCACGATGTTACGCGGCGTTCCATCAGCGGCAAACTTGCCGATACGTGGTCCGAGAACCACCAGAACACCCAAGGCAAAACCGCCCGCGATGGCGTGGATAACACCGGATGCATACGCATCATGGTAACCCAGTTCGCGAACCATCCAACCATCAGGATGCCAGCCCCAGGAAGCGTCGATGATCCATGTGAATGAACCAATGACAACAGCCAGGATCCAGAATGCGCCAGAACGAATACGTTCGATAACCGCACCGGAAACAATGGAGGCAGCCGTCCATGAGAACAGCAGGAACGCAGCCCAGAACACACCGTTAATGTGTGACCAGTAGCCGTCGCCTTCACTGCTCAGTGTATTGCCCATTAAGGGGCTCCACGGAGCGGCCCAGTTAATATCCGTCAGGCCGTATGGCGTTGCATCAGCACCAATAATACCCGGAATTCCGTTGTTCCAGCCGAAGTAAATGTACCAGCCGAAATAAAAGAACGTGACGGTAACCAATGGTATAACCATCGTGTTCTTCATAAGTGTGTGCATCATATTTTTGCGCCGAGATGCACCAACTTCATACATACAGAAGCCTACGTGAATCAAGAACATGAAGACCACCGTGATCCAGTAATAGACCTCGGTGAAAATCGTTGTTAAAGCGCCTAATTGATCTTCCATTTTAGGCATCCCTCTCTTTGATATAATGTTACATAAATGGCCGAATGCATTGCATCAGCCATTCGTGCAACCCGGTTTATCCCTTAGTATTATGACAAGAATTCGCCCTGTCGGGCGCAAGCATGCCCGTGGTGGAGTCACAAAGTCAATTATATATATGCACTTTGTACTAAATTTTGTTTCATGTGAGTGATCAAAACCTTGTCGAAAGTGTCAAAACTGTCCCTACCGCTTTCCATTTACTACGCTGAAAGGCAGAACCATCGCGGCTAACAGCGGAGAACGGGCGTGGCGTAGCTCAGCGCAGCCACACGATTTAAGGCAAAGCCATCCACCAATTTTGGACCAAAAAAAGCCTGTTTCGTACCTGAAAACACGAGGGAATGTGATGGAATCTGAACAGTCAGTCAAAACCACGAATCGTTCAACAACTGCCGAAAACAGTCCTGTTAAGTGAAATATTCGATCAGTTTTTGCGATGCTTCATCCAGCATTTCATCTCTCTTGCAAAAGCAAAAACGGACAAAATTGTCGGGTGCCGCCTGACCGTTCACCGCACCGGGCAGGTAAAACGCGCTCATGGGTAGCGCCGTCACCCCGGCACCTACGGTTATTTGCTGACAGAATTCCACATCCGTCCCGGTAAACCCGGTGGGGCGAATATCTGTGGTTAGAAAATATGTACCCTGCGATGGCAGCACGCCGAAGCGGGCCTTAGCCAATCCAGTGCTCAACCGGTCGCGCTTTTGCTGCATACTCAGGCGCAAGCTTTCAAAATAATCATCATCACTGTGCAGCCCTTCGGCCACCGCATATTGCAGCATGGGTGGTGTTGTGAACGTCAGGAATTGATGTGCCTTGGCCAGCGCCGCATACAGCGCGGGAGGCGCTGTCACATACCCGACCTTCCACCCGGTCATGGAAAACGTCTTCCCCGCCGAGCCAATACGCAACGTGCGCTCCGCCATGCCCGGATACTTCATGATCGGGTTGTGGGTGTGACCATCGAAAACGATGTGCTCATAAACCTCGTCACACACGACGTAACAGTCGTGTTCCACCGCCAGTGCCGCGATCATGCCGAGTTCCTGATCGGTATAGACTTTGCCAGCCGGATTGTGGGGCGTGTTCAATAACAACAGCTTGGTCTTGCCCGAGAACGCTGCCCGTAACACATCTTCGCTCAGTTCCCATTCAGGTGGCAGCAACCGGACCGGTTTCGGTATGCCGCCTGCGCGCATAATCATGGGCACGTAACTGTCATAGACCGGTTCCATCACAATCACTTCGTCGCCGGGCTCGATCAGGGCCAGCATACTGGCGGCCAGGGCCTCGGTGGCCCCTGATGTGATCAACACCTGATTTTCCCAATTTACATCCAGATTATAAAATCGTTTGTTGTGTGCGGCCACGGCTTGCCGCAATTCCGGCACACCCGGCATCGGCGGGTACTGGTTGGGGTTGTCACTCATAGCGTTACCGGCAACAGATTTCAGGTGCGCCGGGCCATCTTCGTCGGGAAATCCCTGCCCCAGATTAAGCGAGCCATGCTCACGCGCCAACGTGGACATAACCTCAAAAATAGTGGTGCCGAATGAGGAAAGGACACTGTTTACGGGCTTCATAGAACGTCAGTCTTTCAATTGTGGGAATAAAAATCGGTGCCTATAGTCAGGTCACCCCATGAACTCAAAGAACCATTCAAGTTCATCTTCAGTCATTGAATACTCACCCTCTGGTGTGGGGCGAATGATGGCGCTGCCGGTCAGGCGGGCCATTTTTTGTTGTAGGATCACAGACATCTTGGCCGATAGCTCCGCTTTCCAGGCCAGCGCCACAACAGGCTTGCTGCTTTTACTGTTGATCATGTCACGTACTTTCTCCCACGGCATGCCGGTCAACAACGCCAGGGCATGGATAACAAACAACCGCTCGCCATCGCGAATAGCTTTCTTGAGCACTTTCTCATCAAGCTTGTCGTCGCCAAACAATTCTTCCGCCCGTTCCCTGGCCTCCTCGCCCGGGGTGGATTCTTCATCCGCGCCGCCGCTCATTACACGCTCGTGCACGTTCTTGCGAATCTCACGGACCATATTTTCGTCCAGCCCCGCATACCGCTGGTTGCGCTCGAGCACCAAATTAATAACGGAGTTTCCCACAAAACTGGCGATCCGGCGAATGGTGGACAGGGTAAGATCATCACGCTCAATCATACCGCCAAGAACTTTACTGGATTCCTCAGCCATCGTGCTGATGGTCTCGTAACTATTTTCAGCGATATTAGCGCTGCTGTTTTCCAACAGACAGGTCATGGAATCTTCGTGGCGTTCATTGACCACGGCGGCGGAGACATCATTGCTGAGACCATGTCGTCGGGCAATGGCTTCCAGCGCACCACCATCAACGCCGCTACGGATAATTTCCATGAGTTGACGTTCCGACAGCAAGGGTGAGAATTCCAGCACAGGAGCCGATACGGTGGTTTCAGCATCCCACGCCAATTGTTCAACCACTCCTTCGGGCATGTTATCCAGCGACTTGATTTCCTCAGCCACGATGTGACGCACCGCAACCGCGCGATCAGCGGCCAGCAGAAATACGATCTCCAACACCATCTCGGTGACTTTGTCGCGCCCTGACGGATCCAGGTTTGGCATTAATCGACTGACTTTGGCCGCCAATTCAACCCGCACGTCTTCGCTTTCGTCCGTGGCCAGAATGGCATCGGCCTGAAGCGGGGTAAAATCGTTGCCCGCAACGGCGACCCGAACAGCTTCGTCCTCGTCGGTGGCAAACAGATACAGGAATTCCGGCTGCAAGCCTTCTTGCGAAGCAAGCCACTGCCGTTTGTCGGCGGTGCCGGATGCGGCAATGGTACGCGACTCTTCATAGGCCGGCAGGTTCTTGTTACTTGCCTTCTTGCCTTTGTTGCCAAACATCCATTTCAGCATGGATCGGTTCCCCGCAATTCATCACATACAGCAATCCTATCAGCCCGAATGACGATGGGCGAGAGGGTGGGAGAAATTTTTTAGAATTTTCAGTGTTACGAGTGGATTTGAAAGGATATAGCTATAGGTTAGTCATGTCCGAGGGTATGACGGTATAAAGGTCAAGCAGAGGTCAACGCAGCGTGTTACATAAACGAATAGTCATTCCTCTTATTGAGAGCCTTGATGAAAAACGAGCTGCCTATTTCGGGCGCGTGGTCGATCAGGTTGAGAACGACCCACGCACGGAGAACTATCCCAATTTGCCGTTCATCGTTCTCAAGGAAACCCTCGAAGCCCTGCCCATGTACCTGGAGCCCCCCGAGATGATCGAGGTGCTGTACGAATTTCTTGATGCAAATGTGCACGCATTGAATAAGACACTATATAGCCCTGAGTACATCACCGACCCCACTGTCCTGACAGAGCAATGTTCACAGTTCATGCTGGCGGTGATTAAGGTCACCATGGCCACCGCCGACATGGAAAGCCAGGACATCGACGGCCGCAGTAAATACAGCCTGTCCTGGCCCATTGATCCTCACGACTTTCCTTATTCGGAAGACTAGGGCGTCGAATATTGATTCTGCTTGAAAATTACGGCCAATATTCCCACATTAAAACTAAGGCTAGTTGCTGTATATGGGGAACTTTAAGCTCCCCTTATGGCATGTCAATTCACTTACCTTAATATTAGGGGTTAATATGGCTGGTTCAAAGAATCTTGCATTGTTATTCGCATCGCTGAGCGTTGCATTGTTTCTGTGTGGCGGTCTGCAGGCTGCGGAGGTGACACCCTATGGCGGCGATCTCAGCCCCGTATCATCGGCTGGATATACTGTTAAAGTTCATGGCGACGGAAACGAACTTGAACTATCGATTTCCGAGCTCGAAAAGTTGCCCCTTTATAAGTCGGTTATCGAAACGAACTGGGATTCGTCGGGTGAATTTATCGGGGTGAAGCTCGTTGATTTACTGAAACATGCTGGCATCACCCAGTTTAAACGACTCTACGTTCGGGCCTCTAATGACTATAAAGTCACAATCGAGAGCACAGACGAAGGCATCGACAATGCTATTCTTGCGAGCCGCCTGAACGGAGAGCCTTTCTCGCTGGATGACAAGGGGCCATTTTTTATTGTCTGGCCTGATCAGGCGGAAGATGTAATGTCCGGAAAGGTCACAGCAACGAAATGGGCATGGAGTACTGTTGAAATTCAGAAGATTCGTTAACATGGTTCCGGTGATTAAAAATCGTTTTATATTCGCAGCCATTGCAGCAATATTGATCAGCGCTTCGGCTTATGCCGTGTATGCGGTGTTTGGAACTCTTGGTAGCACGGAGAAGCATCTCAGCGCTCAGACACAATCACTGGTTATCGACCTAGCGCGGACCGAAATTCACAACACGACATATCAAAATGCAGCCAAGGCCTATTTCCTGAACCCTTCAGAGGAACAAAAGGCGGAGCTTGAACATCTCAATAATGTGCTGCGATCTCGTCAGATATTAATTCAGCCCAAAGCGTTACGGGGACATTTTTCAGAGGAAATCGAGAAATCTCTAGATGAGGAATTTAGATATTTTGATGATGCTCTCGAGCAGCTTAGTCTTCTTTTAGGCAAGCCTGGATTACTGAAGACTGAGCAAAAGGAGATCGAGAATAACCTGGCGTCCGTAAATGCCAGTATCGCCTACATTTATACTGAATCTGTCATTGCTATACATAAGCTGTCAATTCAACAGCAATCGGCACTCAGGAATTTATTTAGAACAATTTTGTTCCTGAGCGGTTTCCTTGTCGTCGCGCTGTTGGCGCTCGCATTTTTCATGTTGAAGTTTCGCAAGAAAAACCAGCAACTCAGATATGAAGTAGACGTCAAAGACAGATTTTTCTCCATCATTGTCCATGATCTGAAAGGCCCCTTTACGGCTCTACTTGGCATGACCCAAATGATGTCGCAATTGTCGGACAATCTTAGCAAAGAGAAGTTAGTTGAATACTCATCCACCGTGCACGAGGCTGGAGAGCAGGTCTTTGATTTGCTGAAAAACCTTCTGGAATGGTCCCGCTTGCAAATGACGGGCGCCAAGCTGTATCCGGAGACCGTCCAATTGGATGTTCTGGTCCAGGATAGCGTTGATATTCTCACCCCTATTGCTACGGAGAAGAATATCTCCTTAACAACGAATATCTGTAAAACAAATACTTTTGCCGATCCGGAAATGGTCAGAACAGTCATCCGCAACCTCATCAGTAACGCCTTGAAGTTCACCGCATCCGGTGGGGTGGTTGAGGTGTCCTCGTTCAATGTTGGAAATATGGTCCAGGTAACGGTGAGCGACACAGGTATTGGCATGACCGACAAACAAGCCAAAAACATTTTCTCTTTGGATAAAAAGACTTCGACTCCGGGGACTGCTGGTGAACAAGGAACAGGCCTTGGGCTCCCCCTTTGCAAGGATATGATTGAACGAAACGGCGGGCGGATATGGGCCAAGGGTACCCCTGGAGAAGGGGCGCAGTTTGACTTCACGCTGCCTATTGATTCTAGCAAGAATTAACTCAACGCTTATCAATATTTCGGATGGCGGCCCAACTGATTCGGCCATCTTCCTTTACAACAGAATCGTGAAGGCAGAAATTTCGGTTTCCACCATGCTTCGCCGATACGTCCCCGTTATTCAACGAACGTAAAATCATCGCCATAGACCAAATGATATTATTCTGATATCATTAACATATCAACATGCAAGCAGAGGTATTCACGCCATGAGCACCATGACATTCACGGTCAGAATGGATGACGGCGACGTGAAAGACGTGGACGCCCACGCCCGTAAGAATGATCGATCACGCAATGACTTCGTTAAAGAGGCTATTGCCGAAAAGCTCGCCTTTGAGAAGGTGCAGACAGCACGGATCAGGCGCGGTCTGGAAGATGCCGATGCCGGGCGGTTTGCTGATACGGGCCGGTTAAACAGTGTGCTTAACAAATTTGCATCTGATTAAGCCTTGTCGGATCGGTTCATCATATGGATTTACGCTGGACCGAAGAGGCTGCCACTAACCTGGAAGGTATTGCCGATTATATCGGTCGGGAAAACCCGGCCATGGCCACCCGTGTGGCCAACACCATCCATGACTATGTGGCGGACCAGTTAACCCAATTCCCCGAAATCGGCCGTCCCGGGCGGGTGTCTGGTACGTTGGAGTTGGTGGTGCCCTCCCTACCCTTTATCGCTGGATACCGGATAACGGACCGCACCGTGCAAATCCTCGCCATCCTGCACACCCGGCGGAGTTGGCCGGATGATTTTAATCATTAGGGTGAGGCCTTTTCGAATTTACGATGATAACCCTGCTCGGTGATGCCAACTGAGCACGGCCAACAATCATTTGCCTGTTTTTTGTGCACCTGCCTATGTGGTGAGCACCCTACCCCTTCAGGCGCCATCTTCATTAACCTGAACTTTTCACGCAACTGTTTGATTTATTTATCTTTTTACCCTGACGCCAGAACTGGCACGCATCCTGCAAATATACGAGCGCGTGGGTGTTTCTGCGCACTTGAAATTACAAGATCGCCTGAGGACAACCACACATGAAAAAAATCGAAGCTATTATCAAACCGTTCAAGCTGGATGATGTGAAAGAGGCGCTACAGGAAGTTGGGCTTCAGGGCATCACGGTTACAGAAGCAAAAGGCTTTGGTCGCCAGAAAGGACACACCGAATTGTACCGGGGTGCCGAGTATGTGGTCGACTTCCTGCCCAAGGTCAAAATCGAGCTGGTCATCGAAGATTCCATGCTGGAACAAGCCATCGAGGCCATCAAGCAAGCGGCCCATACCGGGCGCATCGGCGATGGCAAGATTTTCATTCTGCCCGTGGAAGACGCCATCCGCGTCCGCACCGGCGAAACCGGCTCAGACGCTATCTAATTTATTACACGACTCAATTCAGATACTAACGCGCGGCAATCGCCGTATAACAATAGGTGGAAAAAATGTCTCTAAACCTGAACAGCCCCGCTGAAATGATGAAATACCTCAAAGACGAGGATATCCCGTTTGTGGATTTACGGTTCACCGACCCGCGCGGCAAGTGGCAGCACCTGACCATGTGCAGCGACGCCATCAATGATGACAGCTTCGAAGACGGCATCATGTTTGATGGCTCCTCTATCGCTGGCTGGAAAGCCATCAACGAATCAGACATGGCGCTGATTCCCGATGCATCCACCGCCGTGATGGACCCGTTTTCAGCCCAGCCTTCCATGATTGTGTTCTGCGATATCATGGAGCCCACCACTGGACAGTCATACGGACGCGACCCTCGCTCTATCGCTAAGAAAGCGGGCACGTACCTAACCTCAACCGGCCTCGGCGACACCTGCTACTTCGGCGCCGAGCCTGAGTTCTTTGTGTTCGACGATGTACGTTTCGATGTACAGCCACACAGCTGTTTCTACGAATTTGATTCAGAAGAAGGTTCCTACAACACCGGGAGAGATTTCGTCGAAGGTAACATGGGTCACCGCCCCGGCGTCAAAGGCGGATACTTCCCCGTACCGCCGGTGGATCAGTCCAATGACCTGCGCGCCGAAATGGTTACGGTCATGCGCGAAATGGGCCTGACCATGGACAAGCATCACCACGAAGTGGCCCCAAGCCAGCACGAATTGGGCATGGTGTTCGATACCTTGCTGCGCACTGCCGACAACGTGCAGGTTTACAAATACTGCACGCACATGGTGGCCCACACCTACGGTAAGACAGCCACCTTCATGCCTAAACCAAAAGCCGGCGATAACGGTTCTGGCATGCACGCACACCAGTCGATCTGGAAAGACGGTAAACCTACCTTTGCTGGTTCCGGGTATGCTGATCTGTCCGATACTTGCCTGCATTACATCGGTGGTATCATCAAGCACGCCAAGGCGATCAACGCCTTTTCGAACCCGACGACCAACAGCTACAAGCGCCTGATCCCGGGTTTTGAAGCACCGGTCTTATTGGCCTATTCAGCCCGCAACCGTTCGGCTTCCTGCCGCATTCCGTTTGCCACCTCACCAAACGGCAAACGCGTTGAGGTTAGGTTCCCTGATCCCACCGCCAATCCTTATTTGGCGTTCGCCGCCATGTTGATGGCCGGCATTGACGGTATTCAGAACAAGATCCATCCGGGCGATTCCATGGATAAGGATTTGTACGATCTGCCACCCGAAGAGCTAGCCGATGTGCCCACAGTTTGTGGCTCACTGCGCGAAGCCATGGGAGCACTGGATACCGATCGTGACTTCCTCAAAAAAGGTGACGTGTTCAGCGACGACCTGATCGATTCCTACATGGAACTGAAATGGGAAGAAATCTACAACCTGGAACACACCCCACACCCGGTTGAGTTCAAGCAGTACTACTCAGCCTAAGCCAGGCCGCGTACAAAAAATCAGGGCTGCTTGGGAAACCGAGCAGCCCTTTTTATGTTTGGAAACTAGTCCTCGTCCGGCAGCAACGGGGCTTCGTCTACGGTCACGTAGGTTTCCGTAAAGAAGCCGTTGAAAGCGGTGGCCATGGAGTTGGAGTACGCCCCCATCTGGCCGAACTCGACCCAGTCACCTTCGTTTATATCGGCGGGTAGTGCGAGTTTGTAGGGCAGCACGTCAACGCTATCGCACGTCGGGCCGAAGATGGTGTAGTCCATAGTCTCGGACGCCATCTCGCCTTTGAGGCGGTGGGCGCGCACGGGCATTTGGAATCCGCCACGCTGTTCCGACATGGAATGATAGATGCCGTCGTTCAAATAAAGCGTGTCTTCTTTGCGAAGTTGCACCTGCGTGATCAAGGATGCGCCACTGCCCACCAGCGCCCGACCGGGCTCGCACATGATAACGCAGTCACCGCGCAGATTGATGGTAGCCAACGATTCCTTGATGGCGTCCATAAAATCCATGAAGGCTGGAATGTCCTCATTGATATAGTGAACCGGGAAACCGCCACCAACGTCGAGATAATGAATATGGGTGTTAGCATTTTCCAGCACCTGCCCCACCGTGGCGATGGCATCGCGGAAGGCTTCTACGTTGCGCACTTGTGATCCCACATGAAAGGCGAGGCCCGGCTGGAATCCGGCTTCAGCGACTTTGTCCAACAGCGATGCGGCAGCTTGTGTGGGGGCACCAAATTTATCGGAAAGCTCAAACGCCGCACCAAATGACTTGGTACGAATACGCACCAGAACCACCTGGCCATCACCGGCACCGACCACATCGATCAATTTGTCCAACTCGCTCTCGTGATCAATGACCCAGTGATCAACATTGTAGATCTGACGGGCACTGAGGATGGAGGCGCGGGATTTCACCGGGTGCATATAATAGGTATCGGCGTCGGCAAACATTTCGCGGATGGTGGCGATCTCGACCAGTGAGGCTGTATCGAAATGGCGAATACCGGCATCGTACAGCGTCTGTAACACCAACGGGTTTGGATTGCATTTAATGGCGTAAAGCACGCGGCCCGGAAAATTGTCCAGAAACAGCTTGGCTGACCGTTCCAACTCTTTGGGGCGAAGACAGTAAACCGGGTAACCGGGTGTCAGGTTTTCAATGACCGAGCGTACATCGGTGAAATGCGAGCCTTTGGTTGGCACAACACAACTCCACTACGTTACAGCCCATATCAATCTAACAGGCCGGACAATGTCTGGTTTAAGGATGCCGCAGACGTATCATTTTAAAACTCTTTGTCCAGTGATATTCGCCCGTCTTCCGGTTATCACGCTGTTACCTCGGCGGTAACGCCACCGGGTACTCAATCGCGGTCACGCCATCGACGCTACAATTAGCACGGATCGTTACATTCAGCGTACCAATGGGGATGTTTACACTGGCCAGGCTACGCGTGAACGGCACGTTGTTCTCGTGCGGGTGAAACAAAATTCGCTCGCCCAGCACCGTGCCGTTTTCGCCGATAACTTCCCACCGGTCCGCATAGTGGCTCCACCCTTCATCGGCATGTTGCAGGGTAACCGAAAAAGCATAGAGCCCGTTTGTCTGAACCTCGGTCGTGGCATCGAGAATCATAACGTCGTCGGCCGTTGCGGCTTTAAGAGGCCAGAATGCCATCACCATAAAGAGGGCCAATAGCCAAGAACGCGATAGTCGGTCGATGCCGATCTGCCCGCCCGATTCGCTGTTTTTTGCTGTTTTCATCATGATGCGACCCGAAATTGCCCTGTGCTGTCATCCCCACCCGATCATACCGTGTCTTTTACTTTTCAGCTACCCCACGCTTGAATGAACCACTTAAAGAGCTAATGAACATCACCACAGGACGATGGTGTTTTCCGGCAGGAAGTGCCCATGCCAGGAAGGCCCGGTATTCTGCGGTGAATCATGCCATTGGTAAAAATTACATTTATTCTCGTTTTGTTCTTGTTTTATTCTCTCTTTGCGCCTATAAACAATCAACCAAACGGCAAACACGCTGTAAATTAACTGGGCAGGAGACAGAATTATGATGATCACCAATCAGATGTTTCGCGACTTTCTCGGCATGACCGTTTTCGCCTGGGCTGGATATGCCTTGCTCATCGTTACCTGAGCCGTTGCCCGCGGCCCATGAGCCGAAACGCAGGAATATGGGCTCCGTTCCCTCTTTCCCCGCTCATTAATCACGACTTCTTGTGATTGCCTGCGTTTCGGCTACTTTATCCCTGTACTCAGGCACTCGTTTCTGAACACTCGGCCTGAACCACCCGAATGCAACCTTATAAGTGGTACCCGGATACGCATGGACGATTTGTTTAGCCAGGCTGATAAGCCTACATCGAAGGCTTCCTCAAAAACGAAAACAAAGGGGGCAGCCAAGAAGCTTGTTCCTGTGAAGTCTGGCCCCGCGAAGTCTGAAAAGCCGAAGTCGGCTAAAGCTTCAGCGGACAATGCGGACGATTATTCGGCCAAGGATATTGAAGTTCTTGAGGGTCTGGAACCCGTACGTCGCCGCCCCGGCATGTACATCGGTGGCACCGACGAACATGCCATGCACCACCTGGCCGCTGAAATTATCGATAATTCAATGGACGAAGCCGTTGCGGGCCATGCCAGTCGTATTGAATTCACCCTGTTGCCGGAAAACAAGCTGGTGGTTTCGGACAATGGTCGCGGTATCCCCACAGACCCCCACCCCAAATTCAAAGACAAGTCAGCCCTTGAGGTCATTATGACCACCCTGCATTCCGGCGGTAAGTTCGGCGGCAAGGTGTATGAGACATCGGGCGGTTTGCACGGTGTGGGCCTCAGTGTGGTAAACGCGCTCAGCGCACACCTGACCGTTGAGGTCGCACGCGATAAGCGCATATGGCGGCAGGAATACGCACAAGGTAACCCCCAATGTGGTCTTACAGACGACGGCGCGACCAGCAACAGGCGCGGCACCACCATCACCTTTACGCCCGATCCAGAAATCTTTGGTGATGTGTCGCAGTTCCGCCCGGCCCAGTTGTACCGCTTGGCCCGTTCCAAGGCTTATCTGTTTCGTGGTGTGGAAATCCGCTGGTCCTGTGATCCGGAATTGATCCCGGACGATGACGACACACCGACGAGCGCCAGCCTGCATTTTCCGGGCGGACTAGTGGATTTCCTGAAAGCCAATCTGGAAAACCGCCGTACCCTGTCGGCTGAACCGTTTGCCGGTCAGGCCAAGCTGAATGGCGGCGGGCCAGCCAGTGGTAAAGTGGAATGGGCTATTGCCTGGCCGCTGGATCAGGAACCTTATATCAGCACCTACTGTAACACCGTGCCCACGCCCCTGGGCGGCACACACGATTCAGGCATGCGATCCGGATTGCTGCGTGGCCTCAAAAACCACGCAGAAATGATCAATAACAAGCAGGCATCCAAGATTACGGCGGAAGACATCATCGGCGGGGCCAGCGTTATGATGTCGGTATTTATCTCTGATCCGCAGTTTCAGGGCCAGACCAAGGAAAAACTGGTTACTCAGTCGGCCACCAAGCTGGTTGAAAACACCATGCGCGATCATTTCGAGCATTGGCTGTCAGGCGATCCGGAAACGGCGGGTGCCTTACTTGAATACGTGCTCGAGCGGGTGGAACAACGCCTGCGCAAACGCCAGGACAAACAAACCAAACGCCAGTCCGCCACCCGGCGCTTGCGCCTACCCGGTAAATTGACCGATTGCACCCGCAGCACGTCTGACGGCACCGAGATTTTCCTGGTGGAAGGTGATTCAGCCGGCGGCTCCGCCAAACAGGGTCGTAAGCGCGAAACCCAGGCCGTATTGCCGTTGCGCGGCAAGATCCTGAACGTGGCCAGCGCCACCCGCGAAAAGATGAATGCCAATCAGGAACTGAAAGACCTGATGGAAGCCCTGGGCTGTGGCATAGGCTCCAACTTCGATGTGGAAAAACTGCGCTACGAAAAAGTCATCATCATGACCGATGCCGACGTGGACGGCGCACATATTGCCGCCCTCCTGATCACGTTCTTCTATAAAGAAATGCCACAACTTATTGAAACTGGGCACCTTTTCATTGCATCCCCCCCACTCTACCGTCTCACCCAAGGCAGCAGAAGCCTGTATGCCCGCGATGACGAGCACAAGGACGAGTTGCTGGAGAAAGAGTTCTCTGGTCGCGGCAAGGTAGAGATCAGCCGCTTCAAAGGGCTCGGCGAAATGCCGCCACATCAGCTCAAGGAAACCACCATGGACCCGGCAAACCGCATTCTGATCCGGGTCACCGTGCCCATGGGTAATGAGCGTGAAGACGTGAAAGATTACCGCGACACGCAAAAGCTGGTGGAAACCCTGATGGGGAAAAAGCCGGAACTGCGCTACGCCTACATTCAGGAAAATGCCCGGTTCGTGGAGCAGGTCGACGTATAGTCACGTTACCTATGTGAACCTGTGCGGCCATCTTGAAAATCGCCACCCTGAGGTGCATTATTGTCCCTGAAATCAACGCCACGTGTGATGGGAGGTGCCACATGCCATCCAGTATAGTCAAAACAGCGTTCGCGCTGGTCATGGTCTTGGGCATGGGCGTGATGACCGGGTGTGTGCAGGATTCGATCCAGGTCAAAGGGTCGCTCAACGCACGGCATGTTTCAACGCATCTGGCCGAGGCCGCGAAAAAGGGCTACATCCGCACCGAAATCACCGGCAACCCACTCGGGGTATCCGACGCCCTATGGATCGAGCATATTTTAAGTGTGTTCAAGTCTTCCCATTTCGGCCCCACATTCGATTTCCTGATCGATGCCCCGGCCAACCCGGTAACCGACGCCAGGTTTGTGGTGCAGTTCCAGCCCCCGCCGTCCACCACGCTCAAAACGATCTGTAGTGTCCCCGACAAGCTGGCTGCATCCATACCCCCGGAAAACGACCAGTTAACAGCCTTTGCCGCGCTCTGTGTATGGGGAAGACCACTGGACTGGGCCTTTGTGACAGGCCCCATGCCCGCCTCACTGGATGATGAACGCCTCACCCGGTTCGCCAGCACCATCACCCTGAACGTGGTGCGGTCAAACCTGCGCGAAACAGACGGCTGCGATAGCAGTAATTGTTAGGGATGGTGCGCCGGTTCGAACGTTGTTCGAACCTCTTATTTGATAAAAGGGCGACCATTCCCGAAGGAATGGTGCGCCCGACAGGACTCGAACCTGTGACCTGCGGTTTAGAAAACCGCTGCTCTATCCAGCTGAGCTACGGGCGCCCTGGATACGATTTATTTTATGGCTGTGCTTGTAGCTTATAAAATCCGGTTGGGCGAGAAGTTATCCGAATAGTTTTTAGGTCTTATGACCCGCTCCTGCGGCATCTGGACGGTGAAATCCAGGCCGTTGCGTTCAGCGTACGCCACCGCATCTTCTTTTGAGACAAACCGCAGCTTGGCCTGCGTGGCGGTATCCCCCGATCCTGACCAGCCCATCAACGGGTCAATTTCCTTGCGCATGGTGGGCACGAATTCCAGCACCCATTTACGGGTATTGGCGCGGCCAGATTGCATGGCATTTTTGGTGGGGCGATAAATGCGGACTTTGGTGCTCATGGTACGTCTCAGACCTGAAATTGTTTATCGGGTGAAGCTACACAAAATTTACAGTAAATGACAACGCGTTAGATACTCATTTTTGACCCCGGTTGAAATAGCCAGCCCCTTAACGCATACGACGGGGCTATTTGGGCGATTGTGTTGCGTTGACCGGTCACGGTCGCAACCCATAGAATGTAATTGAAAGATTATTTGGGAGTGCGCGTGGGCGATACAACGAACCAACGAAGGCTTGTGGCAATTCTCGCGGCAGACGTGGCCGGTTACACAAAGCTTGTTGAGCAGGATACCGACGGTACGGTAGCCGCCTGGAAAGCCGCACGCGATGAGGTTATTAAACCGCTTATTGATTATAATGCCGGACGCATCATCAAATTCACCGGCGACGGCTTTCTCGCCGAATTCCCGTCGGTTCAGGATGGGGTAGCTTGCGCGATCTCTTTGCAGGAACAACTCATGTCCAGCCCATTGGATTTCCGTATGGGTGTCAATGTAGGCGACATCACAGATGATGGGGGCGATGTTCATGGCGAAGGGGTCAACATCGCTGCCCGGCTTGAGGCCCTGGCTGATTCTGGCGGCATTTGTATTTCCGGCGATGTGTATAATCAGGTACGCAACAGGATAAATACCAGCTTCAATGATATGGGAGAGCAACAACTCAAGCACGTGTCCGAGCCCGTGCGTGTTTATGCTATCAACGTCAATCCGGATCACACACCCGATCCTACTGAGGCTTCATCCGCTGTCCAGGATTCGGAAAAAACATCTATTGCGGTTCTGCCATTTGACAATATGTCCAATGACCCAGAACAGGAATATTTCTGCGATGGCGTTATTGAGGACATCATCACAGAATTGTCAAAATTTCGCTGGCTCAAGGTCATCGCCCGAAATTCAACCTTCGCTTACAAGGGGCAATCTGTCGATATTAAGGTCATCGGTCAGGAACTGGGCGCCCGTTACGTTGTTGAGGGTAGTGTACGGAAATCTGGAAACCGTATCCGCATCAATGCCCAATTAATCGATAGCTCGGACGGAAGCCATGTGTGGGCTGAACGTTTCGATCGCGAGTTAACCGATATTTTTGACTTGCAGGACGAAATCACACAGACGCTGGTTTCCACAATCGAGCCGGAACTCAGTGTTATTGAACGGGATAAGGCGAGACGAAAACCAACGGAAAGCCTTGATGCCTGGGATTTGTATCAACATGCGGTATGGAATCGTTTCCGATATTCCAAGGAAGGATACGCCGAGGCGGAACGCCTGTTAAAAGAAGCATTATCCCATGATCCCAATTTTGCCGCCGCCTATGCATTACTAGGCTGGATCGGTTACGCCCGCGTCATTATCGGGCACACTGAAACACCTGAAGAAACGCTGAGCCAGGCGTTTTCCGATGCCACGAAATCGATCTTCCTGGATAATCGGGACGCAACCGCCTATTCCACACTGGCCTCCATTCAAACGCAGATGGGGTTGTACGATGCAGCTTTGAAGGGTTTCGATTACGCCATTGAACTCAACCCCAATTTCGCTCAAGCCTATATTTACAAGGCACTGACGATGATGCTGTCCGGTGCTTGTGATGGTGACGCGATCAAAGATACCGCAAGAACCGGCATGAAATTAAGCCCAAAGGACCCCGCTAGTTGGACGGCATACACGGCAATTGGGTTTGTACAGATGTTTGCAGACGAATACGAAGCTGCCCTGGCGACCTATGAGGCGGCCTGTCACCTACCGGTTACCACGTACTATCCATACCTTTCGCGGTCCCTCGCGCTCAAGTTGCTTGATCGGTCCGAGGAGGCCGAAGTCGCTATGGCAAAAACACTGGATATTAAACCTGATTTGACGTGGGCAAAGTATGCGCAGCAGGTTGGTCGACCACTCACCGCGATGATGAAAAGTAACGGGATGATGGACGCGTTGGTCGCCATCGGATTGCCAGAAAAATAAGCCGCCTCATGGCATATTCATCCAATTTTATCTGACCATATTGATCGATAGGTGCGACATATGATTTTTCCAGCTTTGCCTGATGCCCACACCCTAGCCGTACTGGCCCTGATCATTATTGCGCTGTTTTTGTTTACCCGGGAAAGTATTGCGCTGGAAACATCGAGCCTGGCGGTGCTGGTGTTGCTGGTTGTCGGGTTCCAGTTGTTTCCCTACGTCGAAAATGGCGAGGCCCTGCAGGCCATCGATTTTTTCAGCGGCTTCGGCCACGAAGCCTTAATTGCGGTCTGCGCCTTGATGATCGCTGGCCAGGGCCTTGTTCGCACCGGTGCACTGGAACCGGTTGGTCGCTCTTTGGCAAGTTTATGGTCTGTAAGTCCGGCACTTTCACTGCTGCTGACGCTGGTTGTTGGTGGGGCTTTGAGTGCGTTCGTTAATAACGTTCCGATCGTCGTCCTGCTTTTACCGATCCTCACCAGTATTTCCCTGCGTACAGGCAAACCGGCCTCTCGAATCCTGATGCCCATGGGGCTTTCCACGCTGGTCTGTGGCATGACGACGACCATTGGTACATCGACAAACCTGCTGGTTATTTCCATTGCCGCTGACATGGGGTTGGCGCGGATGAACATGTTCGATTTTTTTGTGCCTGCCGCGATTACCGCAGGCGTCGCCGTCTTGTACCTGTGGTTGCTCGCACCACGCATGTTGCCCCCGCGCGAGACACCGCTCGGTGACATGTCACCACGGCTGTTCACAGGCCGCCTGCATGTGGAAGAAGATAGCTTCGCCAACGGTGAAACGCTTTCTGATGTTATTGAAGCTGTGGGCGGGGAGATTAAAGTCTCTGAGATCCACCGTGGCCCTGATGTGATAATCAGGGCGCTGCCAGACGTGGTTTTGCAAGCGGGAGATCACATCAGCATTCGTGATACGCCAACCAAGCTCAAGGAGTTTGAAGAAATTCTGGGCGGATCACTTTATAGCGGGGAAACACCGGTCGACGAAGAACATCCCTTGGGCGCGGACGACCAGCAAATAGCCGAAATTGTGGTAACGCAAGGATCGCCGCTGGACCGCTCCACCCTGTCGAGAGAGCGCTTTGCCGATCACTATCAACTGGCCACACTGGCGCTACACCGTGATGGTAAATCAATCCGTACCATACGCGAAGATATTGCTGACGTGCGATTACGCGTCGGCGACGTTTTGCTGGTGCAAGGCAGCCTGGATCAAATCGCCGCCATAAAGCGCGAGGGTAAATTGCTGGTACTGGATGCCACCGTTGAGTTGCCGTACACAAAACGCGCCCCCTTGGCACTGGTCATTATGATTGGCATTGTGGTAACGGCTGGGCTGGGCATACTGCCCATCGCCATCAGTGCCGTGTGTGGTGTCTTTATCATGTTCGTTACCAAATGCATCAGGTGGCGTGACGCCGCACAGGCGCTCAGTGCGCAGGTCATCATGATCGTCGTCGCCAGCTTGGCACTGGGCACGGCCTTGTTGAAAACGGGTGGTGCGGACTACCTGGCACAGGTGTTTCTGGCCATTGCCGGCGACGCTTCACCGGCGATGCTGTTAAGCGGCATGATGTTGCTGATGGCCATATTGACAAATATTGTTTCCAACAACGCAGCTGCCGTCATTGGCACGCCCATCGCCATCGGAATAGCCCAACAGCTATCATTGCCCGCAGAACCGTTCGTATTGGCGGTTCTGTTCGGTGCCAACATGAGCTATGCAACGCCCATGGCCTATAAGACCAATCTACTGGTGATGAATGCGGGTGGTTACCGTTTTTCAGACTTTGTCCGGGTCGGCGTGCCGTTGACCATCATCGTGTGGCTCTGCCTGTCGTGGCTGCTGCCCACGATTTATGGTTTTTAATATAGAAATGGTCGGGGTGGAGAGATTCGAACTCCCGACATCCTGCTCCCAAAGCAGGCGCGCTACCAGGCTGCGCTACACCCCGACTGCGAGGTTTCTAGGGTTTTGCATGATTTAAGGCAAGCAGGAAAATGGACACTGTGTCGCTTTTCCCGATTTTGCCCGTTATGGGTCGCCTTGAACCGTGATCTGATCGCGAATTTGAATGCCCAGTGCCTGTGCCGTGCCGCCCGGAACCTCCAACACCATGGTGACCTGAAAATCCGATGATATGGGGGTGAGCGACAGGGGAACCGTATTCTGAGCGATCTTCACCACGTAGCCATCCTGATCAATAAACAGCATATCCAACGGGATCAGCGTATTCTTCATCCACATGGCCATGAGATTGGGGGTCTTATAGACAAACAACATGCCTTCACGGGCGCCGAGGTCTTTTCGGAACATCAACCCGGTGCTTCTGTCTTCAGGCGTTGTGGCGACTTCGGCCCGAAAAATGTAACGTCCACTGGCGGTTTTGATTTCAAGCTGAGATACAGGCAGCCCCGCCGCCAGGACTTGCGCGCCAAAAAACATCACAACGGCAAAAACCTGCCAGAATTTCCATGTTATTTTCATATGTCAACTATGCCCACACAGCCGCCTGATGCAACAATAGCCTTGTATAAACGGGTCAAATTCCGCATATATTACGCCTAACACCAGGGGGAGCCGCCCGTTAGAACACCGGTGGCTGAGAGGTTTCTCGAGAAACGACCCCATGAACCTGATCCGGTTAGTACCGGCGTAGGAATGCGTGGCACATGGCGACCAATACTAGCCCCGACTCGAACACCATTTCAACGCCATCAGGACTCTGTCTGGATGGCCTGACGGTGACCATTGGTGGTCCCCCCCTGTTCCACAACCTCAGCCATCAATTTACGGGCGGTCAGTGGACTTGCCTTTTGGGGCGCAGTGGCGTGGGTAAAAGCATGCTGTTACGGGCCATGATGGGCCTGTTGGATGGCCCAGTGAATGACCATGGCGCCCAGAATGTATCGGTAGAGGGCACTATCCTGACCGACACCGGGGCAACGCTCGACCACAACGTGGCCTATATGGCGCAACAGGATTTGCTGATGCCGTGGCTCAGTGTGCGGGAAAATGTCCTGTTGGGTAGCCGCCTGCGCCAAGACCATCACCCCGATACCGATCGCGCCGATGAATTGTTGGCAAAAACCGGCTTGCTGTCACGGTCGGGTGACCTGCCGGCGCAACTTTCAGGCGGTATGCGTCAACGTGTGGCCCTGGCCAGAACCCTGTTTGAAGACAAACCGTTCGTTCTGATGGATGAGCCCTTTTCAGCTCTGGACGCCATTACCCGCCTGCATGCCCAGGACCTGGCCGCAGAATTGCTGGTGGGGCGGACGGTTGTCATGGTTATCCATGATCCATTGGAAGCCATCAGGCTGGCCCATAACATTCATATCGTGTCCGGTGCCCCGGCTACACTGGGTGAGGCTATTGTGCCGGGCGGAACAGCGCCCCGCGCCGTGGACAACGATGCCGTTCTGCGCTTGCAGGGCGAACTTCTTAATGCATTGGGCGGTAACGCTCATGGAATAGATACGGGAGGCTTGTGAGCATGAATAGCCTCATCCGCGCCATCATTATCGCTTGTGGACTGGTGTCGGTGTGGCAGGTGATCGTCTGGATCACGCAAGCACCACCCTATATTTTACCGGGCCCTGCGACCGTAGCACAGGTGTTGGTGGACCGCATGTCCATGATCGCCCCCCACGCCGGTGTGACTGCGCTTGAGATCATTCTGGGAGCGGTGTTGGGGATCGCCGTGGGCCTGAGCACGGCCCTGACCATGGCGTACTTTAGACCGGTTCAGCGATGGTTGTTGCCGGTTCTGGTCGCCAGTCAGGCGGTGCCGGTGTTTGCCCTGGCCCCGTTGCTAACGCTCTGGCTTGGATACGGCATGTCGTCCAAGGTCTTTATGGCTGCCCTGATTATCTATTTCCCGGTCACCGCCACGTTCCTCGACGGTTTGCGCCGCACCGAACCGGGCTGGGTGGACTTGGCCCGTACCATGGGTGCCACGCCGTGGGCTGTCCTTCGCCATATACGCCTGCCCGCCGCCCTGCCCGCCGCCGCATCTGGTATCCGGGTCGCCATTGCTGTCGCCCCCATTGGCGCCATTGTGGGTGAATGGGTGGGATCCAGTCAGGGGCTTGGGTACCTCATGCTTCATGCCAATGCCCGCATGCAGATCGATGTGATGTTTGCGGCCCTGTTGGTGCTTACCGCCATGGGGCTGGCACTCTATTTCATCATGGATTTTCTGCTGCGCCGTATCGTGGCGTGGCAACCAGACACCCAAGCTAATGTATCACATTAAAGGATTCTATATCATGGGCTTACGAAACGCCTTCTACACTACAACATTAAGTATTTTGGTAATTGTATTGGCCGCCTTCTTAGGGGCGGCTCAGGCCCACGCTCAAACACAAATAAGTGATAAGTTGACGGTCTTGCTGGACTGGTTCGTGAATCCCGATCACGCGCCGCTGATCATTGCCTTGGAGAACGGATACTTTGCGGATGCCGGATTGGATGTGGAACTAATCGCCCCGGCTGATCCCAATGACCCGCCCAAGCTAGTGGCCGCCGGTAAATTCCCGCTGGCGGTATCCTATCAGCCGCAGTTGCAGGTACAGGTGATCCAGGGACTGCCCCTGACACGAATCGCCACACTGGTGGCCACACCGCTCAATTCACTGGTGGTATTGGAAGATGGCCCCATCAAGAGCATTGCTGATCTAAAGGGCAAAAAAGTGGGCTACTCCATTGGTGGCTTTGAAGACGCCGTGTTAAGCGCCATGCTTGAGCGCCACGGGCTGGTTTTAAGTGATGTTGAGTTGATCAATGTGAACTTCTCGCTATCGCCATCCATTATATCAGGACAGGTTGACGCCGTTATTGGCGCATTCCGCAATTTCGAGCTCAACCAGATGGATATCGTGGGTAAGCCGGGCCGGGCTTTCTATCCGGAAGAAGAAGGTGTTCCGGGCTATGACGAATTGATTATCGTTGCCAATTCGGCCCATTTGGATGATCCCCGGCTGGTGCCCTTCGTCCACGCCCTGGAACAAGCGGTGCAATATATGGTCAATCACCCCAAGGAAGGCTGGGATACGTTTACCCAAGCCTATCCCGATCTGGATGATGAGCTGAACAAGCGGGCCTGGCGCGACACCCTGCCCCGTTTTGCCCTGCGTCCAGGCGCGCTGGACCATAACCGATACGAAACATTTTCCACATTCCTGAAAAATCGGGGGTTGATCGACCGTGAGGTTCCCGTCAACACTTACGCCACAGAATTGAGATAAAGGGAACAATGATGAGTACCAATCTTTTTGATCTGAGCGGTAAGGGTGTTGCGGTTACCGGGGCTGGACGCGGTTTGGGTGCGGCTATGGCCAAAGGGCTGGCCGCGGCGGGCGCATCCGTCATGTGTGCGGCTCGCACTTTGTCCGAGGTCGAGGATACGGCTCACGCCATCCTTGATGCCGGCGGAGACGCCCGGGCCATGCAGGTTGATGCCACGGAACGGGCCGCTTGCTCGCAGCTTGTGACGGAAACAGTGTCGGCGTTCGGGCATCTGGACGCCATGGTGGTCAATCATGGGGTGGGCGGCGTGTTGACCGCCGAGGACATCGATGAAGATCACTGGCATCGCATCGTCAATATTAACCTGACGGGCTGTTTCAATTGCGCCCAGGCGGCTGGGCAACAGATGATCAAACAGGGCCACGGCGGGTCCATCATCATGACCTCATCCAACGCCAGTTTGGTGGGATTTAAAGGGTTAACCGCTTATGGCGCCAGCAAGGCCGGTGTGGATCAATTGGCGCGACAATTGGCCGTAGACTGGGGTGAGCATAATATTCGCGTCAACACCATCAACCCTGGTGAGATGACCCATAAAATGCAACACCGTCAATCGGGCAAGAAATCGGTAGCCCATACGGACACCTCTGCGGACGACTCTCAGTTCGATCTGACCCCGCTCGGTCGTGAAGGTGACCCGAGCGAACTTGTCGGGCCGGTCATTTTCCTGGCGTCCAACGCCTCGTCCTTCATCACCGGTCATTCCATCCCGGTGGACGGCGGTTTCACGATCTTTTAAACACAAAAAAAGAGGGCCGAAGCCCCCTTTTCATGTCAATTGTCTTGGCGTTTATTGAAGGCCGTTGACCCAGATATGTGTATAAATGCTGGCCGCATACCCCAGGGCGATCGCCGGAGCCCATTTCAGGTGGCTGCCGAAGGTGTACATACCGCGTGCCTGCCCCATCAGGGCCACACCGGCGGCTGAGCCAATGGATAGCATACTACCACCCACACCGGCCGTCAGCGTGACCAGCAACCATTGCCCATCGGACATGTCCGGCTGCATGGTCAACACCGCGAACATGACCGGGATGTTATCCACGATAGCGGACAGGAAGCCGACCAGCACGTTGGCCGTGGTTGGCCCCATATCTAGGTACATAATTTCTGAAACCAGTGCCAGATAGCCCATGAATCCCAGGCCACCAACACTCAGCACCACGCCGTAGAAAAACAACAACGTATCCCACTCGGCGCGGGCCACTTTGGCGAATACGTCAAATACCGCCACATCGCCAACCTGCCCGGTATCGGTGCGTTCGTGCAGGCGGTGAGCTTTCTTTTTAAGATAAAAGCCCATAATTTTCAGGTAACCAAGCCCCGTCATCATGCCCAACATGGGAGGCAAGTGCAGGAACTGGTGGAAGCTGACAGCCGTCGCAATCGTCAGGCCAAACAACAGCATGATCATTTTGGCGCCGTCTTTCATGTCAACCACCTCATCATTGGGGGCTGGATGCTCGTTGGGCACAAAGAAATGCATGATGGCGGCCGGCACAAGGAAGTTCACCACAGACGGGACAAACAGGGCAAAGAATTCGAAGAACCCAAGAATGCCTTTCTGCCACACCATCAGCGTTGTGATATCGCCAAACGGGCTGAACGCACCGCCGGCATTGGCCGCAACAACGATATTAATACAGGCGATGGCTACAAATGGCTTGTTGGTGCCACCCACGGCTAACACAACAGCACACATCAACAGGGCTGTGGTCAGGTTGTCTGCAATTGGAGAGATGAAGAAAGCCAGGATACCCGTCATCCAGAACAGTTGACGGAAACCATATCCTTTACGCACCAACCAGGAGCGCAGCGCTTCAAACACGTTCCGCTCTTCCATGGCGTTGATGTACGTCATGGCGACCAACAGGAACAGGAACAGTTCTGCGTATTCCAGGATGTTGTGACGGACAGCAGCTTCTGCCTGATAAGTCAGGCCGTTGCTGGCATAAATATAACCGATGATGGCCCAAATAAGACCCGCTGACAGAATGACCGGTTTTGATTTACGAAGGTGCGTTACCTCTTCTGTCATCACAAACAGATAGGCGATCACAAAGATGGCAATACACAAATAACCCCAAGGGCTAGTCGTTAAGTCCAAAGTCTCGGCATCGACGGAAGCCAATGCCATGGATGGTGCCAATACCAACACCGAGAAAATCGAAAATAGCCGTGAAAACCAAGTCATTCAGTGAAACTCCCTAACTCAAATAACCGTTATCGTGTGTGCGAACAGAATCATGCACGTAATTCACTGCTTCACAATACAATATGAAACAGGACGTAATGCCGCTGTATCTTTACCTATGAATTCATGGGCCGATATTCAATGGAGAATAACAACTGTGGCATGCAATAGGCCACCCAATGGTGTAATAAAATAATTTATTGCCAAAAAGGCGACATTCTTGTTTAACGGATAGTGGCTGGTTTAAGAGCGATTGAAGAAACTTGGGGAAACTATGGCGATTAGTGCACCATCCGCAGATGAATTGTTAAAAACACTTCAGAGCGAGCGGCCCAATGCTGGCGGTAAAAACACCCTTATTCTGGTTTCGCTGGATAGCTTGCCGGAATCTGACTCTGACGAGTATTGGATTGAGTTGTCCGAGGTTCTGCAGCGATTGAAGATCACGTTCGATGCTCATATTTTTCAAATCTCCACGTCTGAATACGGCGTTTTGCTGAACGTGACCGAACAAAATCAAATCAATATCAACACATCGTTGAAGTTTGATCTGTTGAAGCTGATCCAGAAAAACTTCCCAGACTTCTTTGGCATGGTCGATCAAAACCGGTTAATCCGATCTATCGACCTGCACTTGCGTCACAAGAATGCCGTTGCCTATCTGGAACACAAAATAGCCGCAGCCAGCGTTGCCAAAACTGATGGCGGCAAGCTCAGAAATCTACGTGAACAGGATATCGAACGGGTTCGTGAGGTTCTGAAAACCATTGGACCAGAAGCCTTCACCAAGCTGTTCATTAAAAGCCAACCCATCATCGCCCTGAAAAAAAACCAGCCACCGATCGTTGTCATGCATGAGTATTTTGTGGCCATGGAAGAGTTGCGACGGCATGCATTCCCTGAGGTTCAGTTGCGCGGATCCGGCAATGTATTCAATCAGTTGACGGTGGAACTGGATACTATCCTGATGAACCTGTTTCGGGCTTTTGTGGACAAAAAAACCAAGGCATCCATCAATCTGAACGTAGAAAGCGTCTTCACCCAGACTTTTCAGAAATTTCAGGAAAGTTTTGGTGACGACGGATTTGCCAATCTGGTATTCGAGTTCCGTCAACCCGATATTCTGCAACACTTTGATCAATACGAGGTGGCGGCCGCTACCATCTATGGGAAACAGGGCAATGTGGCCGTTGATGCCATTCACCCGGAGACTATTGGTGTGATGAATCTGGGCCGCGTGGGCGCTACCATGGCCAAAATTTTCTGGCAACAGGGTGCAGAGACATCCCTGCCTGACCTAAGACAAGAAATCGAAGAAATGGCCAGCAAGGGCCGCATTCTGATCCTGTCGCGCGTGGATGAGCATTCCGCCATCGAACTGGGCCAATCACTGGGCATCAATATGTTTCAGGGATTCCTGGTGGATGACATGATTAATGGTAAAAATAAATAGCAGACAGCACGTGGTACTCTGGCCCGCTACCGGTGCCATTCCCCCCTTCTATCCCCCCAGGAACAGGCGCCCTACATCGGGATTATCCAGCAATTCATCACCTTTTCCGGCCAGTGCCAGCCGACCCGACACAAGCACATATCCGATATCCGAAAATTCCAGGCCCTTCTTGGCATTTTGCTCAACCATGATAATGGTCTTGCCTTCACTTTTTTGAAGATCTTCTAGAATTTCGAAAACCATATCAATAAACCGGGGCTCAAGACCGATACTGGGCTCGTCCACCAGTAAAACCTTCGGGTTCATGACCAGCGCCCGTGATATCTCCAACAAACGCCGCTCCCCACCAGACAACACACCGGCCCGTTGGTTGCGACGCTGGGCAAGCCGGTCGTATTTCTCGAACACCCGCTCGGTCGCTGCTTGGGCCTCAGCACTTTCCTTCATGAGAAAACCGCCCATCAGTAGATTTTCTTCTACCGTCATATCCGGAAACACGGAATTGTCCTGAAGAATATAAGCGATACCCGCATCCTTCAGTTTCCGATTAGGATTAAAGGAGGTCACGTCCCGACCCTCGACACTTACCGCGCCATCCGTGATATTGGTAAAGCCGTATATGGAATGCAGGATGGTGGATTTTCCGGCCCCATTCGGGCCAATCAGGCACAATGACTGTCCGGCGCCCACCCGCAGATCAAACTCGTGAATGATCTCCATCTTGCCATAACCGGCAACCAGACCATCAATGCTGAGGTACGGATCGCCGGGTGTTAGTGCAGACAGTTGTTCCAGAGTTGGGGTATCCGCAGACAGGCCTTCGGCTTCGCGCGCCACATCGTCGACCGACATTACCGTGTCCACGCCACCCAAGCCATAGCCGCTAATTGTCTTGCCCGACTGTTTTGTAGGTTCAGCCATCAATGCGCCCCCAGATAGGCATCGATAACCCGTTGGTCATTCTGAAGATCAGACGGCGTGCCATCAGCCAGCATCTCGCCATGGGCCAGACAGTAAATGTGTTCGGCCAGGTTCATGATCACTCGCATATTGTGCTCAATCACCAGTAACGTAACCCCCAACGTTTCATTGGCCCGTTGCAGCCGGTCAATCAAGCCATTGATCAAGGTCGGATTGATGCCGGCGGTCGGCTCATCCAGCAGCAACAGCCGTGGTTCATTCATCAATGCCATGGCAAATTCCAGCAATTTTTGTTGACCGAAGGAAAGATCACCGGCCATCAGGTGGCGCTTGGAATAAAGGCCCACGAATTCCAGCAACTCTTCTGCCCGCTCGGCCACCTCATCTCGATGCCGTGCCAACATTTCCCGAAGGCCTTCATTCACATGGGGCACACTGATCCGCATGTTATCCATACACGTCATCAGACCGTAAACCCGGGTTTGCTGAAATGTGCGTAACAGGCCCAGTCGGGCAATTTCCGGCACTTGTTTTTTCGATATATCATCACCGCAGAATGAAATGCTGCCGGAATCGATGGGGTGAAAGCCGACGATTGAATTGAACAGCGTCGTCTTACCAGACCCGTTGGGACCAATCAGGCCGATAATGCGCCCTTCCGGGACTTCCAGAGAAATATCATTGTTCGCCACCACCCCGCCGAACGCCTTGCTGACTCCGGTAACCTGCAACAATGGTGTCGTCATGGCGTTGATCCTTTTTTGGATGACTTGAGATCAACCTTGTGGCCTAAAAGTTCGGGCCACCGGTCGCGGATGAAGCCCATTATTCCTTCGGGGAAAAACACCACGATGGATATCACCAAAATACCCAGAGCTACCCGCTGCCAGCCGAACAGATATGTCCAAAACAGTTCCTGCATAATATGAAAAACAGTGGCACCGATGACGGGGCCCCATATGGTTCCTTTGCCCCCAAGGATGGCCATCAGCACCATCCAGACCCCGAAGGTCGCGCCCGCAAATGCCACCTCTGTGGGATCAATAAACCCAACCATGTTCCCAAGCGCGCCGCCAGCCAATGCCAGAAAAAAGGCAGATATACACCACGCCAATGTTTTATAGCGGGTGGTGTGGATGCCCATGGCCTCGGCTTTGTCTTCATCATCCCGGATGGCATTGATGGCGAGACCGAACTGGCCTTTGTACAACCACGACAACACCGTAAATGTGGCCGCAGCGAGGGTGAGGAAATAATAGTAAAAGAAATACCCGCGATCGCCTAGGTCCTCGTGCGGGAACGTGGGTGGTACCAGACCGGACCCGGCACCAATGTAGTCGATGCCCGCAGCAATTTCCGCAGCAGCAATCCCGAGGCCCAAGGTGCAGATGGCAAAATAATGCCCGCGCAACTTCAAAATTCCTGCCCCCAGAATAGCGGCGAGAATCACGCAAACCACCACCGAAACCCCAAGTCCAAGAAATAATCCGGTCAGATAATCTGTACCATTGATGATATTCAATGACCCGGCCAGAGACTCGTATTCTTCTGCTGTAAAGAACAGGTCACGCTGAATTACCGCCGTCACGTACATGCCGGTGCCAAAGAAAACGATATTGCCAAAAGAGTTATAGCCCATCTGCCCGCCCATAATATCCCAGGTCAGGGCAAAGGTGATCATCAGCATTAACATGGCCAGTTGCGTCTTGAAGGCAGGCATCAGCACAGGTGCGAGCAACATCAATCCGACCAGCAAAAGCAGGTAAAGTTTCTTGCGGCTCATTTCAATACCTGCCGTTTCCGGCGCAATCGCCAACTCCGCCAAACCAGAATGACCACGAGCAACGAAAAGATGAATGCCGTCTGGAACTCGGCCCCCAGCAGAAAGCCGGCAAAATTCTCGCTGACACCCAACATCATGCCGGATGCAACCACACCGAACACATTGCCCAAACCGGCGATAATAACGATCATGAAAGATCGCACGGTGTAGGCCAAGCCAATGAACGGCTGGATAACCCATGTCATAACGACTAACGCACCAGCTGCACCACAGATCGCCGCATTCAAGGCATAGGTCGTGGCGTAGACCTTATCTGTATCGATGCCCAGAATACGGGCCGCGCGGGCATTCTGGGCCGTGGCTCGGATTGCCTGCCCTGTGCGCGATTTCTTCAAAAACATCATGAGCACGGTGCCAACCACCAGTGCAATGGCGCAGGCCAAAACCTTGACCTGGTTCACCGTTACCATGTTGTTGAACAGGAACCATGTACCGAACCCGGATTCAACTGTCTGCACATCGGCCGTGAACGTCTGGTTCATGAGTTGTTGCAGCAGGATACTGATACCAAAGGTGGCAAGGATGGAGATAAATAAATCGCGCTCTACGATACGCACGATGACGACGCGGTACACCAGGAGCCCCACCCCGTACAGCGCCACCGCGGCAAACGGGATCGTCAGAACCGGGTGTATGCCGTAGCCAGCCAAAATGAACGTCACGTAGCCGCCCAGGATAACGAATTCGCCCTGGGCAATATTGATGATGTTCATGACGCCCCACACCAGTGCCATGCCATAGGCGGCGAGCGCAAAGATGGAGCCCACCAGCAACCCGTCGATAAGCAACTGCATGGAAAAAACAGGTGCGACGATAAGCAGTTCGAGATTATTCATATGAAATATTCTTGATACGTGAAATGCCCTACATCCGTTTCAGGCGGATGCAGGGCACAATTTCACCGTGGCTTACATATCAGGCCGGGGGTAAACAACGGGCTCAGACGCGAAACGCGACGGAGCAACCGCCACCAACTTGCCATTAATAATCTGACGCAGAACCATGGGTTTAGCCATGTTGTTGCCAGCTTCCGTGAATTTGATGGGACCATAGAAGGTCATCAAATCAGTCGCCGCCAATGCATCCCGAATGGCCTCTGTATCGAAGGACCCGGCTCGTTCCATGGCGTCAACGAACACCTGTACCGAGGCCGTAGACTCCGCCGCCTGATAGGGTGGGTAGTAGCCATATATCGCATTGAAATCATTGTAGTAATCCATGGCAGTACCGAAATCACTATCCTCATAGGACATGGTTTCGGTCCATTGAGTTGCACACAATGTATTTTCGGCACCCGCACCAAACTTGCCGATCACGTCAGCCGCTTCACAATGCGTCACCGCCAGCATGGGCACGTTCACCTTCATCTCGTTTACCTGACGAACAGCCAGAACAGCACCTTTTGAATGACCGGAAACTACCAGAATATCGGGTCGCAGTGCCTTAACCTTGGTCAGCGTTGCCGTCATGTCGTTAAGCTCTTTTGGTAGCTTGTCATCGATTACAATTTGCATGCCATGCTTGTTGGCATCGTCAACAATACCGGCGCGGACGTCCTGGGAAAAAGGATCATTTTCCACTGCGATAGCCACCTTGAGAGAGGACGGGTCTTTACCTGCTTTTGTAGCCTGTTCGGCTGCCAGATTAATGGCTTCGGTCAAATATTGCTCCGACGTAGATAGCACCGCGAAAAGGTATTTATAGCCCTTATTGAACAGCGAACGCGAAGCACCGTTTCCCTCAACCATGGGGATTTTATATTTCTCCGTGACCGGGGCAACAGCTTTGGTCAAACCGGAGCCGTATGGCCCCAGAACAAATTTGATTTCATCCTGTTGAATGATTTTTTCGGCCAGCTGCGCGGCGCGCGCCGGTGTGGATTCATCATCGTAGTACTGAATGGCAATCTTGTAATCTTTGCCCGCAACCGTCACGCCGCCTTTGGCATTGATACGTTCAACGGCCAGGTCGTAGCCGTTCTTCGTGTGCTTGCCATTGGTGGAATATTTACCCGTAAAGGATACAGCGGCACCAAAGATGATTGTATCGCCCTCAACCTTGGCGTTGGCGGGTAATGTGCTGCTCAAGACAAGCGCACAAACGGCACCGGCCATTGGTAACGTTTTGACTATAGTTTTCATAAGCATTCTGAATCTCCCTGAGTGAAGTCTGTCGGTTATTTCGACATTTTTGATCTTCGCGCCGCGATATTGTAGGTCAATGAGATTACAAAGCAACTACGACCGTGTTTTTCTGGAATGTGCTGACCAAAAATCAGGGTTTGGCTTTCTTGTCACCGGGGCTCCACGATTGCACGATGACCTGTTTACCCGATTGCGTGCGCATAATCTTGGGTGCCATCACCTGTTCTACCGCCGGCGCTGTTTCGCCGCGCACAAATGACAAGCGCATGGCCTCGATCGTGATCTCGGCCCGATGAGCCCGATCCCGGGCCTGTTTGTAGGCTAGCGTTTCATTGGTTAATTCGTTCAGGCGTTCCATTTCATAGTGGCCGAACCGGCGCCAGATACTGCTCAGGAACGTATCTACATCATGGGGTAGGAACAATTCCACATCCACATCGGGACGGCCTCTTGAAAAGGCCAGAAAAACGTTGGGCTCAACCGGGCCCAATTCATCAGCCACAAACAACGCGGGCATTAACTTTCGTTTGGGAAATGCTACGGCATAGTATGCTTGGGCAATGAACAGCAGACGTTGCAGTTTCTGTGGTTGCAGATACTCGTTTTCCGCCAGCGCCGTATCGGCAAACCAGAATGCCACATCAAAGGCCGAATTTACATCAGCTGCCATATTTTGCGTCCAACCTCATGGTCAAGCCATCTTTATGATCCAGAAAGATCATTACCAATACGCCTGAGTATAAAGAGATTTCGAAAACCGTAAAACCGGAGAGTTCGTACAATAGTCTGTGATCGGTAGATTTGGAATCCGGTTTACTAAAGCGTCAGGCTGACTGATTCGCCGCGCAGGACAATATTGCCTTCAGCGCTCTCAATGCTGGCTTCATAGAGTGCTACAGCGTGGCCAATAAGGCGTCCCGCGACCTGGGCCGCCGTGCTATTACCTTCTGTGTCTGCCGGTCCTACGGTGACGGTGTCACGAAGTTCCAGCAGAGACACAAAACTCTGACTGGTGACATCGACCACACCGGTATGGGGATTAGGTAAAGAATTCTGTGGATTGCGCAGGCCATTGTTGCTGCCGTGACGAGAATTTGAGAAAGATGATTGATGATCGTAGTGATCGCTGCCGCCTTCCTGCCCAACCACGACGGAGAAGCCGCCCTCACCGATAGAGGTGCCACTGGTGGGGTAGATTGAATCAACAGGGCCGCCCATATTGCTGGGCATGCCGGTCCGCGCAACCGTCGACGGCCGGCTCGCCGTTACACCGGGCGCTGACGTTGCTGATACTGCTCTGGCGACGAGTGCCATGAACCTGCAATCCAATCAAACATACATTCCACAACGTTCATGTAGTTGACCCAACACACACCACGCCGCAAAATATATACCTATACCCCTAAATGGTATTAGACAGGCCGCAAAGAGTCAATGTCATGCTGCACCTGCGAAATAATTTCACAGATCACAAATCAAACAGTAGGGCGGTGATTATTTTATTGTTTTCAGCCACTTAGATAAGCTAACCCAGGCCCCGAAGTCATACACATCAACATGTCGAGCGGGCTCAATCCAGTGCGATTCTTTAGGCTCGGAGGCCTGATCGAACAGAATCCGTCCATGGCTCTGCGGCACCGTGCGATCCTGTGCACCATGCATAATATACAAAGCGGTACCGATCTGATCGATTTTGCTCAAGGAATCATACCGGTCCTTGACCAGGTATTGGGCCGGTAACCACGGGTAATGATTAGCCGCTGCGGCCCCCATGCTGGTGAATGGTGCCTCCAAAATCAGAGCTGCGAATGGTTCGTTGTTCTGGCTGAATGTGCCGGCTTGTTCCCAAGCCATTTGTGTGGCCACGCCAGAGCCAAGAGACTCGCCATACAGAATGATATCTTTCGGGTGATAGCCCTGGTCCAGCATATGCCGCAGTGCGGTGCGGGCATCTATGTACAGTCCCTGCTCTGTCGGCTTTCCGGGATTCTCACCAAAGCCTCTGTAGCCCACCAGCAAAACGCCATAGCCCGCATCCAGGAAATACCGCGCCTTGAACGCCCGGCCAGCCAGTGTGCCCGCGTTTCCGTGAAACAACACGACCACCTGTTTTTGCCCATTTGGTGGCGCATACCAGGACGTCAGAACCAATCCATCCGATGTGCGTAACTGGATAGGCGCCATCTCCGCTACACCAGCAGCTTCCGGCGCTGGCAAGGCCTCACGCGATGGCACGTACATCAATGATCGTTGAAAAGAGTAAACCAGTACCACGACGAGAGCGTATCCGCAGACAAGCCCAATAATCAGGGTCTTGATCAAGACCCGGATGCTTTCATGATGTTCAAGACGGCCTTACTGGAAGGCATCTGCCACAAGGGCCCAGTTCCCGTCATTATTCAGACAGGCTGCGCCGTCGCCAGAGATCACTTCGTCGTTGAATGCCACCGTTGCCCGGTAGGTACGGCAATCCCGGCCACCACCGTCACGGTAGGCTTGCTGTGTCGACACATAACCACTGGTTCCGGTTTCCGCATTCTGCCACGAGGTCTGGCGCTGTGACTTGCCAAGTGCGTTAAATATAGCCCGCTCATAAACATCGTGGTCCGCAACCAACAAAGTCCGCCCAGCTTCATAACCGATCGAGCCACCGGCAATAGCGCCAAGCCCGGTTGCAATCAGTGCACCAGAGCCACCGCCCAGTTGACCACCAGCCCAGCCACCGACCAACATACCGGCACCGGCACCAATCCAACCTGCTGTTTGAGAATCCAATTTCAAATTGGAACCGCAACCGCCCGTCACGAGCAATCCGGATAACACTATCGCTTTAGCTAGCTTCATCTTCTGTCTCCGCTCAGCCATTTAAACTTTTGAAACAATACAATAAAATACACCAAAATAGCAAACTGCGACTCCAATAAATCCCTGTTACGTACAGACTTACATGCAGGCGTATTCTGCTGCGATGGGGGCTGCCAGAGGGCAAATCAGATAGCTTTGGCGTTCAAAATGGGCCGTTTTGCCGAATTTACCACAGGTATCTATGGCGAGTTTTACAACGTCTGCCGGACGGCTATCCATGCTATTGTAGCATATGGTTACGTTTTCCAAATCCACAGGGTCCTGCCCAAAGTTCTCGGAACTGCGATTAAATTGACCGGCTTCATGCACATAGGCAGGAACCGTACAGGCACCCAGCAAGACGGTACTTAGCAATATAAAAACACGGCATGTATGCGGTAGACAAATCATAACGCTCTATAGCGTGAATGTGGAAAAATCACAACTAATCCACACATCAAAGTGACATAAGCGCTGCATTCCCGCCTGAGGCTGTGGTGTTGTTACTGTAGCTGCGTTCTGTGGCAAACCGGTAGAGGTAACGCGGTCCGCCTGCTTTGGGCCCTGTGCCCGACAGTCCTTCGCCGCCGAAGGGTTGAACGCCGACCACCGCACCAATGATATTGCGGTTCACATACAGATTACCCACGCGGGCTCGGTTTCGAACTTGCTCGATTGTGCTATCAACGCGGCTGTGGATGCCCAGCGTCAGGCCATACCCGGTGTCGTTGATGGAATCCACGACCTGATCCAACTTGTCACCGTTGAACCCGATCACATGCAGCACCGGACCGAATACCTCGCGTTCCAGCATGGACAAGCTGTCAATCTCATAAGCCTGTGGCGCGAAGAACGTGCCGTTCCCGCATTCGTCGCTCAGGCTGCTTTTACAGATCAATTTGGCCTCACGCCCCATACGCTCAGCGTGCTGTTCAAGCAGACGTTTTGCACCCTCATCAATGACGGGGCCAACATCGGTGCGCAACAGCGCCGGGTTCCCCACGCGCAATTCTTCCGTGGCACCGGCCAGCATTTTGGTGACCTTGGGTAAGATGTCATTTTGCACGAACAACACCCGTAACGCTGAACACCGTTGGCCAGCACTCCTGAATGCCGAAAACACCGCATCCACCACCACCTGTTCCGGCAGGGCTGTTGAATCCACAATCATGGCATTCTGCCCACCGGTTTCGGCGATCAAGGGAACAATCGGACCTTTGCGGTTGGTGAGGCTTTGTTGAATCAGGTGCGCTGTTTCGGTCGACCCGGTAAAGGCCACCCCGGCGATACGTGGATCATCCACAAGCGGTTTACCCACGGTGGGGCCATCACCGGGCATAAGCTGCAACACATCTTCCGGCACACCGGCCTCATGCATCATGGCAACTGCGCGGGCCGCAATCAGCGGTGTTTGTTCAGCCGGTTTGGCAATCACCGCATTACCGGCTGCCAGCGCGGCGGTAACCTGTCCTGAAAATATTGCCAGCGGAAAGTTCCACGGACTGATACAGGCAAACACACCGCGGCCATGCAGTGAGATTTCGTTCAACTCACCTGTCGGGCCGGGCATAACGAGTGGCTCAGAGAACTCAGCCCGCGCCCGCGCACCGTAATAGCGGCAAAAGTCCACAGCCTCTCGAATTTCAGGGATGGCGTCGCTTAACGTTTTGCCCGCTTCACGAACACAAAGTGCCAACAGTTCAGGGGTATTGGCTTCGATCAGATCAGCGAACCGATCCAGACAAGCCGCCCGTTCATGGGCTGGGGTCCTGTCCCAATCGAACGACGCCTTATGCCCCCGCTCAATCATGTGGCCTACGTCTTCGCTACGGGTTTCGCAAACGGTTCCCACAATGTCGCTGTGGTCGGATGGTGATCTTACAATATGCCCCTGTTGCCTCTGGCCTTGGCCCGCATCCCAGGATTGAGGCCCCTGTTCCATTTGTTCTTTTAGGTCACGCAGGTGATTCGGATCGCTCAGGTCAGGCCCGGCTGCATTACGCCGTTCTTCACCGAATATATGATCGGGTAAAGGGATGCGGGGGTGTGGCTTGGTCGTAAGGCCAGCGACTAAGGCCCATGGGTCGGCAATGATTTCTTCGATTGGCGCACTTTCGTCCACGATGCGATTGACGAATGACGTATTGGCCCCGTTCTCCAGTAACCGCCGAACCAGATAAGCCAACAGATCCTCGTGACTACCCACAGGGGCGTAAATCCGGCAGGGCACGCCGATATCGTCAGTTCCTACAATCTGATCATAAAGTTGCTCGCCCATGCCATGCAGACGCTGGAATTCATATCCGCCACCATCGCCCGCGATCGCCATCACGGTTGCCAACGTATGGGCGTTATGGGTGGCAAACTGTGGATATACCGCGTCACGATTGCTCAGCAGTTTTTTGGCGCACGCGATATAGGATACGTCCGTTGACGCCTTTCGCGTAAACACAGGATATCCATCAAGCCCCTGCTCCTGGGCGAGTTTGATTTCGGTATCCCAGTACGCCCCTTTAACCAGCCGGATCATGAACCGTCGGTCATGCCGACGCGACAAATCCACTAACCAGTCCACGGCACGAAAGGCCCGTTTTTGATATGCCTGCAAGGCAAGCCCCAAACCATGCCAGCCTTTCAGTGACGGATCAGCCGATACAATTTCTAACACATCCAGCTGTAAATCCAGACGGTCGGCTTCTTCCGCATCCACACACAAGCCGATATCCAGTTCCTTGGCCTCGCGGGCCAGCCTGTATAACCGTGGCACAACCTCAGCCATCACCCGTTCGCGTTGGGCCAGTTCGAACCGAGGATGCAGCGCTGACAACTTGACCGAAACACCGGGACCATCAATCACACCACGACCGGCACTTTCCTTACCCACCGCCGCGATAGCCGCCGAGTATGCTTCCAGATAAGCCTGTGCGTCTTCTTCGGTGCGCGCCCCTTCCCCCAGCATGTCATAGGAATGGCGATAACCTTTACCCTCTACATCACGGGCTCGTTCAAGGGCTTCACCGATACTGCGCCCCATGACGAACTGACGACCAATGATCTTCATGGCCTGGGTCATGGCTTGACGGATGACGGGTTCCCCACTTTTAGAAACCAGTTTCTTAAGAAACGACTTCACATCCCCGGTCACGGTCCGATCCAGCTTAACCACTTGTCCGGTCAACATCAGTGCCAATGTGGAAGCATTCACAAATAACGACCCGCTCTGCCCCAGATGGCCTTCCCAGTCCGCATCGGCCAGCTTGTCCTTGATCAGCTTGGATGCAGTGTCCCCATCCGGCACCCGCAGCAGGGCTTCGGCCAGACACATGAGAACTAGGCCTTCCTGATTGGATAACTCGTATTCCTGCATAAACGCATCAAGGCCACCGGCGTCCCGTCCCTGTGTGCGCATTTCTTCCACCAGCTTGCGGGCATTGGCCGCAATACCATCTTTCATGGGCGTACTCAGGGCAGCTTCCGCCAACAGAGTTTCGACCACAGCCGCCTCATCAGATCTGTAGTAGGGTGTCATGGCGGAGCGAAGTGGTGTTTCTCCCGGCAAGAGCCCGAGGAACGTGTGGGCAGGTACAGATGAATTCATGGGATATACAGTCCGTTTGTCGACAGGAATGTCCATAATAACAAATATTCGTACGCATTAATGCCTGTTGTTTAGATGTTTTGCAGCATATAGTGCTGCGAACACAACATTTGCACTATTTAATGCTGAAATGGGCGCCATGGCACAATCACCTCCTGCCAGATTAGATCGAACCGACTTGACGATATTGCGCGAGCTGCAAAATGATGGCCGCTTGTCGAATCTGGAATTGTCCAAACGGGTGAACCTCAGCGCAACGCCTTGCCTGAACCGGGTAAAGCGGTTGGAACGGGATGGCTTCATCACCGGATACGGCGCTTTTGTTGACCCGGAAAAACTGGATGCCGCCCTGATGGTATTTGTGGAGATCGTGCTGGACCGAACCACCGAGCATGTTTTCGAGGAATTCAAGCGCGCCATCAGCGACATTCCCGAGATCGTGGAATGTCACATGCTTTCCGGTGGGTTTGATTATCTAATCAAGGCTCGGGTTCGCGACATGGCGGCCTATCGTGAATTCCTTGGCACATCACTGGTCAGTTTGCCCAGTGTGCGCGAATCCCATACCTATGTGGTGATGGAAGAGGTGAAATGCACGACGGCCATCCCCATTCACGTGACATGATCGCCGTTTCATCTCTATATTGTCGCCCAAATACTGTCATTGGATAAATCAAGCATAAGGACTACTCAAATCATGACCGCACCTGTGGTGGTTGGTATCAGCGGCGCGTCCGGTGCCATATACGGCATCGAGATTTTGCGCATGCTGCGTGAACTGGATATTCCATCGCATCTGATCGTGACCGAGCTTGGTGCCAGAACCATCACCATTGAGACAGATCTGTCATTGGATGAGGTTCGTGCGTTGGCCACCCAATCCCACAACAACAAGGACCTGGCCGCATCTGTGGCCAGTGGCTCATTCATAACCAGTGGCATGATTGTGGCCCCCTGCTCCATCAAGACCCTGTCCGGCGTCGCCAACAGCTTTTCCATGAACCTTTTGGTTCGCGCGGCGGATGTGATGCTGAAGCAAGCCCGTCCCCTGGTGCTCATGGTTCGCGAAACGCCGTTACATAAGGGCCATCTTCGATTGATGGTCGAGGCCGCTGATTCCGGTGCGCACATCATGCCACCGGTGCCCGCATTCTATAACCGCCCTGCCGAGATATCAGACTTGGTTCGTCATACGGCTGGGCGGGCGTTGGACCTGATTGGTATTGACCACAACCTGTGTGACCGGTGGCAAGGTGATCCTGTTTCCACCGATTGACACCGAAATACAAAAGTGGCACCGTGCCAACAATGCTGCACCGCACAATTTTTTGATTTGAGGACAATACGCAATGGCAACCGCACCGTTTCAGTGGGAAGACCCTTTCAATCTTGAAAACCAGTTGAGTGAAGAAGAACGCATGGTTCGCGACACCGCACGTGACTACGCGCAAGACAAGCTCATGCCCCGAATTCTGGAAGCAAACAGGAACGAAACGTTCGACCGCGACATTGTCAACGAACTGGGCGAGTTGGGCCTGCTGGGCTCCACAATCCCTGAAGAATACGGTTGTGCCGGTGTGAACTACACCAGTTACGGTCTGGTCGCCCGCGAAGTGGAGCGGGTTGATTCCGGGTATCGGTCGGTCATGAGCGTACAGTCCTCACTGGTCATGCACCCCATTTTTACGTACGGCAGCGAAGAAATGCGCCAGAAGTATCTGCCCCGCCTTGCCACGGGTGAGTTATTGGGCTGTTTCGGTCTGACCGAGCCTGACGCGGGCTCTGACCCGGATGGGATGAAAACACGCGCCGAGAAAACAGACGGTGGCTACGTGCTCAATGGGGCCAAGATGTGGATCACCAA
>JABJGO010000015.1 GCA_018662225.1 Rhodospirillales bacterium
GATATGGCCGTGGTACTTGCCCTCAAACATGACAATGGCTTCGCGTCCGGTCGCCACGCGGGCCATGCGGATAACTTCCATATTGGATTGAGACGCCGTGGCGGTGAACTGCCAGAACGGCAAGCCGCTGCGCTCGGCCAGTAATTCGGTTGCCACGATGCCGTCTTCGGTGGGCAACAGCAGTGACGCCCCCTTAGACGCCTGTTCGGCCAACGCATCGGTGATGGCATGTGCGCCATAGCCTATGAACGACGCTACGTCGGCCTGATTCATGTCCAGATAACGATTGCCATCCACATCGGTGAAGTACGATCCGCTGGCACCCGACACAAACATGGGCAGGTGCTCATACAGCCCCATCATCCACGCCATAGGCACACCGCACGGTTGGGATGCTTTGGCCCGCTCATGCAGGGCTTTGGATTTGGTAAGCATGCTGTCAAGGCGGTCAGCCTCGCGCGCGCGAACTTCTAACAGTTTATCGGTGGAAATACCGTATGGTTTCATGAGGTATACTTTTAACTAACGCACATATGACGCGCCATTTACGTCTATCGTTGAGCCCGTAGCGTGTGGAACAAGTCCCGATGCCAGGAAACAAATGGTGTTGGCGATATCGGATGCCGGCGCAATCTCACCCATGGGAATGTCACGAATGACGACCTCCTTGAAGGCCGGGTCTTTTTCGAAAGCGTCCAACGCCATATCGGTTTCCGTGAAGCCCGGCGCCACGCAATAAGCGTAAATGCCATCAGCGGCAAAACCGCGCGCAATTGTTTTGGTCAGCGACACCATGCCGCCTTTGGACGCTGCATAGGCCCATTGATCGGGCGCATCGCCGCGCCAGGCCGCGCGGCTGGACACATTGACGATGATGCCACCAGATTCTGCCTCACGCCATGTATTGACCGCATGTCTGCAGAGCTCGCCACATGACGCCAGATTGACCTGCAAGGTACGTTGCCAGGCCTCAGCCCACGTGTCATCGTTGCCGTCCACAGGTGCCGACTGAAAAATACCGGCGTTGTTCACAAGCACATCGATGTGGCCCTTCCAGGCCAGTGATTTTTCCCACACCGCCTTGGCTGCACCGGGCTCGCTCAGGTCGCCCTGAACAATATGGCTTCTGCCGGCACCGACAGTCGCCGCTGTTTTAGCCGCAGCCGCCGCATTGCCACCGTAGTGGATAATCACACTGCCGCCAGCATCCGCGATTGCCGTAACTGCGGCACTACCAATACCGCGAGAACCGCCGGTTACCAAAACGACCTTGCCTTCAAAATTGATCATTGATCTTCCTTATGTTCGCTATGTTCACTCGACAGAGCCCTCGCCCATGATTATTAATTATGTTCATACCATTGGTATAGCGCCGAATAGATCATTCACAGATTGGAGCACAGCGTGCAAGAAAAGATAACAGTTCTCGTTCAAGGGGCGTCCGAAATAAGCGAGGTACCAAACCTGGACAGCATTGCCGGTCAGGCAACCATCCGGTTCGCCACGGACCGTGATAGCCTTGCCGCTCAACTACCCGGATCAGATGTGCTGCTCGGTTGGAACTTCCGCGCCAATGATATTGAACATTGCTGGGATCACGCATCCGATCTCAAGTGGGTACACTGGAGCGGCGCTGGCGTGGATGCAGCCCTGTTTCCGGCCCTTCGCGACAGTAACGTGACCCTGACCAATTCCCGAGGGGTATTTGATCGGGCCATGGCCGAGTGGGCGCTGGGTGTGATGATCGCCCACGCCAAAGACTTTCCCCGTTCGCAGGATTTCCAGCGTAGTCACGAATGGAACTATCGCGAGTCGACCCAAATGATGGGTCAAAACGTACTGGTCGTTGGCGTTGGTGCCATTGGCCGCCACATTGCACGTGTTTGTAAAGCCTTTGGCCTGAACGTTTCCGGCTTGGGCCGCACGGCACGCAGTGGCGATGATGATTTTCAGGTTATCCACGCACGATCTGATCTGGACAGCGTTCTGGCGGATGCCGACTATGTGATATCGATCCCCCCCTTGACCCCGGACACAGAAGACATGTTTGGTGCTGAGCAGTTTGCGGCGATGAAACCTACGACCCAGTTTATCAATCTGGGCCGGGGACAGTTAGTCGATGAAGCAGCCCTGATTGCGGCGCTGGATAACGGCACGATCGCCGCAGCCGCGCTGGATGTGTTCCGTGAAGAGCCGCTACCGGCCGAGAACCCTATTTGGGATGCCAAAAACCTTTTTGTCTCACCCCATATATCCGGTGATTTTATCGGGCATTCCGATATGTTGTCGCGGTTGTTTTTGGATAATTTCGAGTTGTACCGTAATGAGCAAGCACTCAAGAACATCGTGGACAAGCAGGCCGGGTTCGTTCCGTCAGATAGCTGACATCATGACGTTAACATAAGGCGGGCATAGCGCGCGTCATGCCATGCACTATCGCCAAACGTGGCATCAATCATGGTCAGGCGCTTGAAATAGTGCCCGATTGAATACTCCAGCGTCATGCCGATTCCGCCATGAAGCTGGATGCCTTCCTGCCCCACTTTGCGGCCATAGGCACCGATCAGGCTTTTGGCCGCTGACACAGACCGGCGACGCGCATCCGGATCATCGTGATCAAAGGCCAACGCCGCTTCGTAAGTCATGCTTTCGGCCATCTGGCACATCATATACATGTCCACCATGCGGTGTTGCAGGGCCTGAAACGATCCCAGTGCGGTACCAAACTGGGATCGGGTCTTTATGTATTCCAGTGTCAGATCATAAATCGCCCACATGATACCTGACGCTTCGGCGCACAAAGCCGATGATGCTTGGTCGGCAACCTCTTCAACCAACCCGAAGGCGTTATCCACATCGCCAAGTACCTTGGCTCGAACACCATCGAACGTGATATCAGCGCCCCGGTTACCATCCTGCAATGCATAAGCCGTCATAGACAGTCCATCAGCACCGGCGGGCACCATGAACAACGACAAACCCTCCTGATCGCGCTGTGCCCCACTGGTCCGCGCCAGAATGATCAGATCATCGGCCGTATCGGCGTGCAGAACGGCAATCTTCTTCCCTGACAATACATAGTCATCACCGTTTTTGTTAGCGGTTAACGATATATCGTTCAGATTATACCCGGCCCCACGTTCGGCGTAGGCAAAAGCCACTTTGCGCGCACCACCAATGATATCTTCCACCCCATCAGCACCAACTCGATCCAAAACAGCACCGCTCAATAGAACCGTGGACACATAAGGCCCGGTCAATAACGCACGCCCCATCTGATCCATGACCACCATGGTATCGAAGGCCGATCCGCCAAGCCCTCCAGTATTTTCTGAAAATGGCAGACCAAGGATGCCCAGTTCAGCCAGCGTATGCCAATGATCAGCAGAATAACCGGGATGGGTATCAACAATGGCCTGGCGTTTATCGAACGGTAGGCTGTCACTTAAAAAACGAGCAACCGTATCGCGGAATAGGGTTTGTTCTTCACTGAGAGAGAAATCCATGATCAGAGGTCCAATACCATCTTGGCAATGATGCCTTTTTGAATTTCGTTTGAGCCTGAATATATTGCTGTCTTGCGCATGTTGAAATATGCCCGCGTGGCGTGACCCGCATCACCCGGCGCACCGTTCACCGCATCCTCATCAACAACCATATGCGCATCGTAACCCAGAGCATCAACCATCAGTTCGTAAATCTGATTTTGGATTTCTGTGCCGCGTATTTTCAGCATGGAAGCCTCCGCCCCCATGGCATCAGCCCCGCCGGGCTGGAACAGAAACCGCTGTTCGGTCAACTCCAGTGCGCGTAGCTCCATATCCGTGCGGGCGATCTTGGTCATAAAAACAGGATCGTGGATCAACGCCCGCCCGCCAACTTCGGTGGTGGTCGCCAGGTTTTTAAGGCGCTTCATGGATGCCATGGACCGAGACACTTCAGCGGTGCCAAATCGTTCAAGCCCCAGCATATACTTGGCAATGCCCCAGCCCGTGTCGTGATCACCCAGACGATCAATAACCGGTACGCGCACATTATCGAAGAACACCTGATTGACTTCGTGGGTGCCCTCAAAGGTCAGGATCGGTGTCATCGTGACACCGGGCGCATCCATAGGGATCAGTAATACCGTGATGCCATGCTGCTTCTTGCCGGAACTGTCCGTGCGAAACAGACCAAACATCCAGTCAGACACATGGCCGTCCGTGGTCCACGTTTTTGAGCCGTTGATCACATAAATATCACCATCCAGTACGGCCTTGCATTGCAGGGATGCCAGATCGGAACCCGCATTGGGTTCTGAAAAGCCCTGACACCACAGGTGATCGCCATTGGCAATAGATGGCAAAAACCGCTCTTTCTGATCGTCGGTGCCAAATTCAATAAGCGTAGGGCCTAGCATGCCCACACCAAACGTCATGGGGCGAGGTGCATCGGCCAGCGCAATTTCACGCTCAAACACATAGGATTTGGCGTCTGACCAGTCCTGCCCACCATACGCTGCAGGCCATTCGTGGACGGCCCAGCCTTTGCTGTGTAAGGCTTTGTGCCAACGTTGCTGGGCATCACGTGGCATTTCCATGCGCTCCGCCGCCACGCGCGCGCGAATATCACCCGGTAGATTGTCGCGCACAAAATCCCGGACCTCGCTCCGGAATGATTCGACCTCAGCGTCAAACTGCAAGTTCACAACAAATAATCCTAACCTTCTGTCCTTAAGGAATACAACGCGAACCTGACCTAAATTTCAAATACTATTTAACTTATGCATAAGCAGCACATAAATTGACATTCTGACCGTGACCATGGTGACGAACGATGCCATGATGTGGGCCTTGAAAATAGGATTAGACACAACTTTCGCTTCGATTACACAGATGGATTTAATTTATGCGTTATGAAGCCCCCGATACAATAGACGCCGCGATCGCCATACTGGCCGCAGAAGACGGAATAGCGCGCGTGCTCGCGGGTGGTACCGATCTTCTGGTACAAATTCGATCCGATATGATCGAGCCGGATTTGGTTGTGGATATCAAAAACATCAATTCCATGCGTTCCATCACGCCAGAGAATGGCGGTTACCGCATCGGCGGTGCTGTCTCGTGTGCAGAAATGGGTGAACACGCAGACTTGTGTGCCCAGTGGCCCGGCGTGGTAGAGGCCGCGGAACTGATTGGCTCCACCCAGGTTCAAGGACGGGCCACAATGACCGGCAATCTTTGTAACTGTGGCCCGGCAGCGGACAGTGTTCCGGCCATGGTGGCGGCTGAAGCCATAGCAACGATCGTTGGTCCAAATGGTCGTCGTGATATACCGGTCGAAGACATGCCGGTAGCGCCGGGTAAGTCTTCACTGACCAAAGGCGAGATTGTGGAATCGGTATTCCTTCCCGCCCGTCCGGAACGGTCCGGCGATGCATACCTTCGTTTTATTCCCCGTACTGAAATGGATATCGCGGTTGTCGGCGTGGGCATCAGCCTGACGCTGGACGGTCACGGCACGTGTACCCATGCCCGGGTTGGTCTGGGCGCTGTGGCCGCAACAGTCCTTTTGGTGGATGATGCCGCCAAGGCGCTGATCGGCACCCGAGTGGATGATGCCGCTCTCGATAAATTGGCCGCCGCCACATCGGCCGCCTGCAAACCAATTAATGACAAACGTGGCACCATTGAATTTAGAACAAAGGTAGCCGGCGTTCTGGCGCAACGTGTCGCAAAAATTGCCCTTGATAGGGCGGGGAAATAACAATGTCTGGAACTCATGTATCAACCACAATCAATGGCGACGCTGTTGAGTATGTCTGTGACGTCGAAGAAACACTTTTGGACGTGCTGCGCAACCGATTGGGCCTAACGGGTGCCAAGGAAGGTTGCAGCACGGGTGATTGCGGTGCTTGTAGTGTCACCGTTGATGGCCGTCTGACGTGTTCGTGCCTGATGCTGGCGGTGGAAGCCGAAGGCCATGAAATCGGCACCATCGAAGGCGTAGCCAATGGATCTGAGCTGCATCCAATTCAGCAAAAAATCCTCGATCATGCCGCCCTTCAGTGTGGCGTTTGCACGCCCGGCGTCGTTGTCGCGGTCAAAGCCCTATTGGAGAAAAATCCTGATCCAACCGAGACTGAGGTCCGGTACTGGTTAGCTGGCAACCTGTGTCGTTGCACAGGGTACGATAAAATTATTCGAGCGGTCATGGACGCTGCTTCTGAAATGAGAGGAAGCTGATCATGACCCATTCATCTGACTTCAATGCCGAGAAAGCATCCAACTTAAAAGTTATCGGTACCCGTCCGGCCCGCCCTGACGGCGTAGACAAAGTAACCGGCCGCGCCCGTTTTGGTGCGGATATGAATTTGCCGGGTCAATTGGTGGGCCGCATCCTGCGCAGCCCCCACCCCCATGCGATCATCAAAAGCATTGATACGTCCGCGGCTGAAGCCCTTGATGGGGTAAAGGCAGTTGTGACCCGTGATGATTTTGCCGAAAACCCAGATAACCACGCGGTACTTTGTAACGTCATGGCACGAGAAAAAGCGCTGTATGAAGGTCACACCGTTGCCGCGGTTGCGGCATCCACGGCGACTATTGCCCGTAAAGCGCTGAAATTGATCAACGTGGATTACGAACCCCTGCCCCATGTAACAGACGTGGATGCTGCCATGCAGCCTGATGCGCCGGTTCTGCATGACACCATCTTCACCAGCGGCGTTGACCCGGTTCCAACCATCCCGTCCAACATCGTCGCGCGGTGCGAGTTTGGCCACGGCGACGTGGAGGCAGGCTTTGCCAAGGCCGATATCATTGTTGAGCGGGAGCTAAAGACCGCCGCAACCCATCAAGGCTATATTGAACCACATGCCTGTGTGGCCAGTGTCAGTACCGATGGTATGAGCGAATTGTGGTGTTGCACCCAGGGCCATTTCGATGATCGTAAAATCTGCGCTGCCCTGTTGGGTATTGATGTATCGCGCCTGCGGGTGACGGCATCAGAAATCGGTGGTGGCTTTGGTGGCAAGACAACGGTCTTTATTGAACCGGTGGCGTTGGCCCTGTCCCGCAAAGCGGGTCGCCCGGTTAAGATCGTCATGTCGCGTGAAGAAGTATTCAAGGCGTCTGGCCCAACTGCCAGTACCAGCATGCGGGTAAAGATTGGTGTGACCAATGATGGCCGTATGACAGCTTGCGATGGTGAGTTCCGCTTGCAGGGCGGTGCCTTTGAGGGATCACCATTTGATAGCGCCGCCATGACGGCCTTCGCTTGTTACGATCTGGAGAACGTTAAATCCGTGGCCTTTGACGTGGTGGTGAACCGGCCTAAGGGTGCGGCTTATCGTGCCCCCGGCGCGCCCATGTCGGTGTACGGCGTTGAAAGCGTGGTCGATGAGGTGGCACTTAAAATCGGCATGGACCCGATCGAATTTCGCCTCAAGAATGCTGTCCGTGACGGTAGCCAAAGCTCCTACGGTCCCAAATTTGGCCCCAATGGTCTGGTGGAAACACTGGAGGCTGCCAAAGCGCACCCGCAGTACAAAACGCCCCTTGGCCCCAATCAGGGACGCGGCATTGCCAGCGGGTTCTGGTTTAATTATGGCGGCGAGACGTGCTCAAACCTGAATATTAATGCCGATGGCACCGTCACCCTTGCCGTGGGTACACCCGATATCGGTGGATCGCGGGCATCCATGTGCATGATGGCTGCCGAAGAACTGGGTATTCCCTATGACAGCGTACGCGCGACCGTCGTCGACACCGGTGCCTTGGGTTTTAACGAAGGCTCATACGGTAGTCGTGTTACCTATGCCAGCGGTCTGGCGATTATCAACGCCGCCCAACAGGCCATCACAGAAATGTGTAAACGTGCATCCATGATGTGGGATATCCCGGCGGATGCGGTCACGTGGGAAGATGGCTATGCCAAACCTTCCGGTGCCAATGCTGGTGAATTCGAGCCTATGTCGTTGGCGGAAATTGCCGCCATTGCGGCCAATACGGGTGGCCCCATTGCCGGACACAGGGAACACAACGCCGATAGTGCGGGCATCAGTTTCGGAACCCACATTGTGGATACGGAAGTTGACCCGGAAACCGGTCGCGTTGATGTGCTGCGCTACACTGTTATTCAGGATGCTGGCAAAGCCATTCACCCCGACTATGTGGAAGGTCAGTTCCAGGGTGGCGCGGTACAAGGTATCGGCTGGGCGCTTAATGAGGAATATATCTATGGCGACGATGGCAAGCTGCAAAATGCCGGATTCCTTGATTACCGGGTACCGGTGGCTTCTGATCTTCCCATGATCGATACCGTCATTGTGGAAGTGCCAAACCCGGGCCACCCTTATGGTGTGCGTGGTGTTGGCGAAACCGGCATCGTGCCGCCGCTTGCGGCTGTTGCCAATAGCGTATCGGCCGCTGCTGGTGTACGCTTGAGCGAGCTACCCATGTCACCGCCACGAGTCCTGAAAGCAATGGATGATGCAAAACAGGCTGCTGAGTAAATGGTCCAGGTCAATATCTCCGGTATCATGCGAAAGACAGAAGACAGCCCAACGGTGTTTGAGGTTGAGGCCAAAAACATCCGACAGCTATTGGTCAATCTGGAAAAGCATTACCCGGAGATGAAGCCGCACCTGGACAAGGGGGTTGCCGTCTCAGTCGACGGCACGATCTATCGTGATAACTGGTTTCAGTCGATCCAACCGGATAGTGAAGTTTACCTTGTTCCACGTCTGGCCGGTGGCTGATAAGAAAGACGCTACGTTTTTGTAACAACGATTGGATTTTAACATAACAGAGGGGGTTACCATGACTGATTCTAACGCGAGGAAAACCGAAGGACGTGGACGACTGTACGACACAGTGCTGGACACCATTGGAAACACACCATGCATTCGGATTAATCATCTGGCGCCTGAGGGTGTAACGATCTACGTCAAGGCCGAGTACTTCAATCCGGCAGCATCAGTTAAAGACCGACTGGCGGTCAGCATTATCGAAGAAGCGGAGCGCAACGGTAAATTAAAACCCGGACAGACCGTGGTCGAAGCAACCAGTGGAAACACCGGTATTGGTCTTGCCATGGTATGTGCCGCTAAAGGTTATCCACTGGTGGTGACCATGGCAGACAGCTTCTCGATCGAGCGCCGGAAATTGATGCGATTCTTTGGTGCGAAAGTTGTTCTGACACCACGGGCTGAAAAAGGGTTCGGAATGTATCAGAAGGCAAAAGAACTGGCCGATGCAAACGGCTGGTTTTACGCTCAGCAGTTTGAGACGACCGCCAATGCCACCATCCATGAAAACACAACGGCCCGTGAAATCATCGCCGATTTCGCTGACCAGCGACTGGACTATCTGGTCACCGGTTACGGTACGGGCGGTACCGTGACGGGCATCGCACGCGTGCTTCGGAAAGAACGTCCTGACACCAAGATCATTCTGACCGAGCCCGCCAATGCACAAATTGTTGGCGGTGGTCACACGCAGGAACGAAACGAAAATGGATCACCGGCCGTGAGCCATCCGGATTTTGAGCCCCATCCCATTCAGGGTTGGACGCCGGACTTCATCCCCCTCGTCTTGCAGGAATCCATCGACAATGGATTTTACGACGAGCTGATCCCGATTCCAGGCCCTGTGGGTATCGAATGGTCACGAAAGTTGGCTGAAGGCGAAGGCATCTTTACCGGCATTTCAGGCGGATCAACATTCGCCATCGCCATGCAGATGGCGGAAAAGGCCGATCCCGGCTCGGTCATTCTTTGCATGTTGCCCGATACAGGTGAGCGTTATCTGTCTTCGCCCCTGTTCGAAGGCGTAGCAGAAGATATGACCGAGGAAGAAACGGCGCTCTCACATTCCACGCCGGGCTATCATATGCCTACCGCGTAAGGTTAAGAGTAAGAGCAAGGGCATCCGGCGTATCCACATCCTGGATAACCGCGTCGGATGCCATTTCCACCTCGTGGACTACAGGGGCATGTTTTTGCAATAACGCGCGTGCACCCACATCGCCGGTCAGTTCCATGATCTCGGAAAAGAACGCCTGCGACCACAGAACCGGATTCCCGCGCTTGCCGTCATAACTGGCCACGCACACGGCACGATCTGCATGGGGATCGAATGCGCTGATCAAGTTGTCCAGATCTGCCGCCTTAACGCCCGGCATGTCGGCTAGGCAGATGATGGCACCACCTATGTCATCGCTGAGTGCAGCCAGCCCACATTTCAGCGATGTACTCATGCCATCCGCGAAGTCTTCATTATGGACGACCTCGACCGCTAACCCATTGAGGCTTTTGTTGATCCGATCGGCCTCAAATCCCGTCACGACAACAACCCCCACAGCACGAGAGCCAAGGGCCGCATCAACGGCGTGGCGGAGCATGGTCTTGCCCTGGACTTCGGCCAGAAGTTTGTTGGTGTCGCCCATGCGTGAAGACTGTCCAGCGGCCAGAACGATTACAGCGATGTGTTTGGGATCGCCCACTAGGTTGTTGCTCGCGCGTTCCAGACTTCAACAATCTGGGCAACAATCGACACGGCAATTTCGGACGATTTCCGCCCTCCCAGGTTCAAGCCTACTGGTCCATGGATACGCGCCACGTCCTGTTCGGAAAAACCTTTGTCCAATAATCGCGCTGTTCTTTTCTCATGGGTTTTTCGGCTACCCAATGCCCCCACGTAGAAAGCGTTTGATCTCAATGCGGCTTCGATGGCCGGGTCGTCAATCTTGGCATCATGGACCAGTGCCACCAGGGCCGTGCTGGAATCAAACGGCGTTTGTTCAAAATACGCACCCGGCCACAACGTGCTAATCGAAATTGATGGGAAGCGTTCTGGTGTGGCAAACGCGGTACGTGGGTCAACAACACACACATCAAATTCAGCCATTTGCGCCATAGGAGCCAACGCTTGCGCAATATGGGCAGCACCAACGATAATCAGCCGTGGTGCCGGCACGAACGCATGGACGAATACGTCATCTGTTGGAGACAACACAGCAGAGTGACCGGCCTCAAGCATGGACCGAGCAGCGCCGAGCGTTTGGCTCGAAACATCAAGCGCGCCAGTCACCTGATCATCCGTGACCAAAGCAACATAACCGCTTTCCAGGTTTGTCAGCAGACACACAGATTCTCTGTTTGAAATATGATCGCACAGCTCAGACAGAAGGCTCGCGTCCGTGACCATGGCCACGAAAACTTGTAACGACCCACCACAGGTCAGCCCCACGTCCAGCGCCTGATCATCGCTGACACTGAAATGCATCATGGAGGGATCAGCACCGGCGATGATCCGTTTCGCACAATCGGCCACCGCACCTTCGACACAGCCACCTGATACTGAACCGACGAATGCACCTTGATCATTGATGGCGAACTGACTACCCACCGGACGCGGTGATGATCCCCATGTGCTGATCACGGTTGCCAACGCAACATCATGGCCTTGCTCAAGCCATTGGCGAGTTTGTTCCAACACATTAATCAAGGATCGCCGCTTTCATATTCGTTCCTCAGAAAGGTATTCGGGCGTTCTAGAGAAATCGATACTCAAACGCGCTCAGAGCGCGACTAATTTGATCTTGTAGATCAGACTTCAACTGAATAACAGGAATCCCTTCCGGCAACATCAATACTTCCGGATGTTCCAAGTCAAAGCTTGTTAAAGCCGCCACCTGGGTGGTGTTCGTAACTTTCATGGATACAAGCGCTCGTATGAGGTCGAAACCGGGCATACTATCCACAGTCCCGGACACAATAACGACTTCGGGTTTCCCACGAATGATCAGGGACATGGCAACGATCCCGTCTGGGACGGTGGTTACCTGAAAATTAAAGCCTAAAAGTTCGGCCCGCACTTTATGACGAATTGTCCCGGAGGAAGCCACAACCACGGCTTCGAGTCTTGGCGCTTTCGGCGTTTCTTCATCTGTAGTAATTCAGACCCGACCTGACAGTTGCCGGATTTGACGTGGCGTCTGTCAGGTTAAGTTTGGTCTACAAACTTTTCCATCCAGATACGTTTGCCGTCCTCCAGAGTTTGTATGGGCGTTCTGCCCTCACAGATTTTA
>JABJGO010000016.1 GCA_018662225.1 Rhodospirillales bacterium
ATAGAATACTCGGCTCGATCTGACCAAATCGGTCAAGCACACCTTGTACCCCGAAATCGGGTGAGCACGACGACCACACCGCACCGATGGATGCAGCGGCCAGCATGGCAACGATGGTTTCCGGCATATTGGGCATGTAGCCACCGATGCGATCACCGGCCGAAATATCCGTCTCGCGCATGGCTTGGGCCAGTACCGATACCTGATCGTGTAGTTCGGTCCAACTCAGGCGGTACGCGACCTGGTCTTCGCCCCGGAATACGATGGCATCTTCATCGCCCCGGGCTTCGCAATGTGCCAGCATGTTCTCAGCATAATTCAGGCGCGCATCCGGGAACCATCTGGCACCTGGCATCTTGTCGCCATCAACCAGAATACGATCACCCCAGGTTTCAGCCTTGATCTGAGCGAACTTGCGCAGGAAGTCCCAAAATGCCGGGCGTTCCTCGACCGAAAACTCCCACAGAGCCTCGTAGTCCCGTTCATCCACACCGAAGCGCTCGGTGACCATATCCATGAAGCGCGCCATATTGGTTTGCTCAATGGCCTCAGCGGTTGGTTGCCATAAGGGGGTATTGCTCATAACGCAGAGTCTCTCTTATATATTTGCTGGCGAGAGTATCGTTTTCACTTGGCGCAAACGCAACATTTTACTGTGTGTTCTGTCGCCGTTATCATGGGGCAGCATTTGAAAGGGTTTGTACATGGCTGGGCCATTATCCGGCGTTCGCGTTATTGATCTCACGTCCATGGTATCAGGGCCACTGTGTACCGTAACGCTGGCTGATCAGGGTGCCGATGTGATCAAGGTCGAAGCCCCCGGTGGCGGCGACCATACGCGTCTGGTTGCCACCCGGCGTGGCGGTTTTTCGGCCTCATTCGTCAATAACAATCGCAACAAGCGATCCGTGGTTATTGATGTAAAGAACCCTGACGGGCTGGAAACGCTCAAAATCCTGATGAGCCAGGCAGACGTGGTTGTGCAAAATTTCAGGCCGGGTGTGGCCGAACGAATCGGTGTTGGTGAGCCAGATGTCCGCGCGCTTAATCCGTCCATAATTTATGTGTCGATCAGTGGTTTTGGTTTTGACGGCCCTTATGCACAAAAGCCCGTGTTCGATCCGCTGGTACAGGCGGTATCCGGCCTGACCACCGTACAGGCCGGATCAGACGATGAACGCCCCCGGCTGGTGCGCACCATCCTGCCCGATAAATTGACAGGCGTTCAAGCCGCCCAAGCCATCACGGCTGCCTTGTTTTCCAGAGAGCGCAGCGGTGAAGGCCAGCATATCCAGATATCTATGCTGGATACGGTCATCGCATTCTTGTGGGGCTCCGACATGGGCGGCCATACGTTTGTGGGCGATGAGATGGGCGTGGAGCGGGCTCAGTCTTTTATCGATCTGATCTACGAGACCGCCGACGGGTACGTGAGTGTCGCCGTCATGCAGGACAAAGACTGGCAAGGCTTCTGCCGGGCCATGGACCGGGATGATCTGCTGGACGACGAACGGTTTAGCACGGCCGAACAGCGCGAAATGAATAAGGATGCGCGTATGGAACTGACTCAAGGCCTGGTTCGCACCCATAATACAGCGAATTTACTGAGCCGGCTTGAGACAGGCGGCGTGCCGTGCGCGCCCGTGCTCACCCGTCAGGAAATGCGCCATCACCCACAGGTGGTGGCCAATGGCATTATTGTGGAAACCGAGCACGCCACCGCGGGCACATTGCGACAGGCCCGCCCGCCCGCTCATTTTTCGCACACCGATTTCGAATTTCGGCATGACGCGCCCGATTATGGCGCGCACACAACCGAAGTTCTGACCGAATTTGGGCTGAATGATGACCGCATCCAAACTCTGATAAAAAGTGCCGCCATTATGCAAGCGAAGGAATAGACATGATCGATTTCTATTACGCCCCCACACCCAACGGTTGGAAAGTGGCGATCATGCTGAATGAGTGTGAACTGACGTACACCACCCACCGGTTGCGGCTGGCGGAAGGCGATCAGTTTACGCCGGAATTTCTGGCCATCAGCCCCAACGCAAAAATGCCTGCGATTGTGGATCATGATGCGCTGGAGACTAGCGGCGGTCCGGTCAGCGTGTTCGAATCCGGTGCGATCCTGTGGTATCTGGCGGAAAAGGCCGGACGGTTCCTGCCCACGGATGCGTTAGGCCGGAAAGAAGCCATGGAATGGCTGTTCTGGCAGGTGGGCAACCAAGGACCTATGGCCGGGCAGCTCAGCCATTTCGTCAACTATGCACCGGATGGTCAGGATTACGGCCGTAAGCGATATGCCGGTGAGTACGACCGGAATCTGGCGGTGCTGGATAACCGCCTGCAAGACCGGGATTTCATTCTGGGTGATTATTCAATTGCGGATATGATTGCCTTTCCGTGGGCTTTTATCGCCAAGCCGCTGGGAGCATCGCTGGAAGGTTTCCCTCATGTGGCGGATTGGCGCGCACGCCTGAAAGAACGTCCGGCGGTGCGGAACGCGATCAATCTGTATAAAGACGAGCAGAACAACGGCAAAGCCACGGCCCAGAACAACAACGTTTTGTTCAATCAAGGTGCTGGCCATTTGAAAGGAACACAAAGTGAGTAATTCTTATATTCTTTACGGTGGCGGCATTACCCGCGCCGCCGGTGTGCAGATGACTTTGGAAGAACTTGAACTCGATTACGAGTTGCGACATGTTGACGTGAGAAATGATGAGCACCGGCGCGCGGAATTTCTGGCCATAAACCCGGCAGGCTACGTCCCGGCTCTCGTGACGCCGGATGGTGAAGCCCTGCATGAAGCGTCCGGCATCATGTTATGGTTGGCTGATTTTTACCCGGAGAAAGGATTGTCTCCGCTGCCGTCTGACCCCAAGCGGGCGCGGTTTATTAGCAAGTACTCATATTGTGCCAATGACATTCTGGCCCCCATGAAACAGTTCTATTTCCCCCACCGCTATTCAACCAATGAAAACCATGCCCCCGCCATCAAGGACAAGGCGCGGCAAAACTCGCTGGAGCGCTGGGCGGTTCTGGATGAATGGTTAGAGGAAAACGGCCCCTATCATCTGGGCGAGAAATTCTCTATTGCCGATATTCAGATGGCAAATTGTGCCGCCTATGGTCTGGATGGCACCCGCGATATTGTGAATGTGTTTCCGGCGGTGCGGCGGTGTTACGAGATGGTTGAGGCTCGGCCATACTGCGCCCCCCTGTTGAAAGAGATCATTGAGCGAAAAGGCGTGCTTGATTAAGCCGCATCTTTGTCTCCGCGCAGGTCGGCCAGTTTGTCTTGTGCTGCGGCCACGTGGGGCTCCTTGATATGGCCCCGCACGCTGTTCCAGGCGGCCCAGAAAACGGCGGCATCATCACCGAACCCCAGCCCGGCAATGAAATCAGGCACCACATCGACGGGCATGATGAAATAGGCCAGCGCGCCCACAAGGATCGCCTTGACGCGGGTCGGTGTTAGCGGATCGCGCGAGCAGTAATAGGCCGACAGCGCCTGTTCGGCGAACGGCACATTGCCCAGTGTGCGGCGGACCTTGTCGATCAGGTCATTGTTTGGGTCGCCATTAGAATCATCAGTGCTCATGGGTGTTTCTTCCTTCAGGCGATTATGGCAGGTTGAGGCCATGAAACGAACTGCTTTTCGTGTGTTGATTGCAGGCCTGCTTTTGGGGTTTCCTGTTCAGGCCGCCGAAATCCTCGATGGTATCAAGGGTAAGGACGATCGCCTGACCATGGCATCGGGTGAGTATCCGTGGAGCGCCGTTGGCCGTGTAAACCCGGAAACCCGGGGGCACTGTACCGGCGTGTTGGTGGGCCCGGCGTTGGTGATCACGGCGGCGCACTGTCTATATGACAAACGCAAACAATGGTACGTGCCGGCGGAGCAGGTTCATTTTGTGGCCGGATTCCGTGATGGTGAATTTGTCGCCCACACCACCGCAACACAGTACTTCGTGCCGGGTGGATATGACGCGCTGGCCCCGTCCACCGTCGGTATGGCCACCAACGATTGGGCTTTTATCGTGTTGAGGGAGAACATTGGTCTGAAGACAGGTTGGTTTGGCGTGAGCAATCTGAGCCGCAATGCGTTGGCAACAATTAAACAACAGGGTGTTCCGTTTGTTCAGTCGGGTTACAGCCGTGACAAAAAAATGGAGCTGACCGCCCACATGGGCTGTGAGGTGGAGGATTTTTACCGTGAGCTGAATTTGCTGGTTCATCGTTGTGACGCGGTACCGGGCGATTCAGGTTCGCCCATTTTTATTTTCAAGGACGGCATGCCTTATCTGACCAGTATTCATGTGGCGACGACGCAGAGCACCAAGCCGGTTCGCGGCGTATCGGTGCCAACGGAAACCTTTGTGCGCGGCGTGCTTGAAAAAGGTGACGGCATGCCGCAAGGACCGATAGAAGAGGATCTGCTGCCACGGGAAACCGTGCGCTCGTTCTTGTCCGCTATGGGTTATGGAGGGTCTGGGGGGCAAGACGCCATCGTTCAATTTCAAACGGATGCAGGACTGGCGGTGACGGGGAAAGTGAGTTACGACCTTGTGGGTTATCTAATTAACGCGATGATGCGTGCACCCTAAAATTCTGGCCGCCATGACAAATAACAATCTGTTTTCGCTGATCCAGTCCCGCTATCCCGACGATATGTCGCAGGTCTTTCTGCAAAATCCGGGTGGTCTGTCGCTTAGCTATGCAGCACTTGATCAAGGCACGGCACGCGTCGCGGGTACCTTGCGGCATTTGGGCGCAAAGGCGGGCGACCGCGTCGTGGTACAGGTGGAAAAATCGGCGGAAGCCGTCATGCTGTATCTGGGCTGTGTGCGGGCAGGGGCCATTTATGTGCCGCTAAACACCGCCTATACGGCGGCTGAACTGGATTATTTTGTAGCCGATGCCAAACCGCATGTGTTGGTGTGCCGACCTGAATCGCTGGATACGTTTACTGAGATCGCCGCAGATCACAATGTAGCCCATACCTTGAGTTTGGGTCTGGAAGAGGGTGGTACGTTGGTGGATGCCATGGACCGCGTACCGGATGGTGATGGCGCGGTCGAAGTCCGGGGCTTGGATGATATTGCGGCGATCCTCTATACATCCGGCACCACCGGGCGGTCCAAGGGTGCCATGCTGAGCCACGGTAATCTGGCCTCCAATGCCTTATGCCTGCATGAATTGTGGGGCTTCGTGCCGGGTGATGTGTTGTTGCATGCCTTGCCCATTTATCATGTACACGGGCTTTTCGTGGCGCTTCATTGTGCTTTGTTAAATGCCTCAACGGTGTGGTTCCTGCCCAAGTTTGATGTGGCGCAGGTTATGCCGTTAATACCCAAATCCACGGTGATGATGGGCGTGCCCACGTTCTATGTCCGACTGTTGGATCAGGATGATTTCGGGCCTGAAATGTGTGATGGCATGCGGCTGTTTGTGGCGGGTTCCGCGCCCTTGCTCAGCGAGACCTTCGCGGCGTTCGAAGCCCGTACCGGACACCGGATACTGGAACGCTATGGCATGACCGAGGCCGGCATGATCACCTCGAACCCTTTGAATGGGGAACGGCTGGCGGGCTCGGTTGGCTTTACCTTGCCGGGTACGCGGGCGCGGGTCTGTGACGACGATGGCAACACGGTGGCCATGGGTGAGCCGGGAACGTTGGAAATTACCGGCCCCAATGTGTTTCTGGGCTATTGGCAGAACCCGGAGAAGACCAAGGCTGAGTTTCGAGACGATGGTTATTTTATTACCGGCGACGTGGCGACCATGTCGGGGGATGGCCGCATCTGCATCGTAGGGCGAGCCAAGGACCTGATTATTTCCGGCGGCTTCAATGTGTACCCCAAGGAGATCGAGCTTGAGATTGACGCGCTGGATGGTGTTAGCGAGAGCGCCGTTATCGGATTACCTCACCGGGATTTCGGCGAGGCGGTGACCGCTGTGGTGGTGAGGGGGCCTAGCCTCCACGTTGATGAAGCCGCGATTAAAAGCGCCCTTGTGGACACGTTGGCCAAGTTCAAGCAGCCCAAGAAGGTATTTTTCGTGGGTGCCTTGCCCCGCAATGCCATGGGCAAGGTCCAGAAGAACGCGTTGCGCGAACAATACGCTGATACGTTTTCAGGTAGTTGAATTTTGCCTATATAACACGGGGCCAGTGATTACTCACTGACCCCGATAGCCGACAGCACAAACCCCCCGGGTTATTAGTGCCATCAGGCTAACTTGAAATCCTGTCCATATAGGTGGCCAGGACAATATCCAATTCGCTCAAACCATCGGCGCTGTGGGTTGTCAGCGTCACATTCACCGTGTTGTAAACATTCGACCATTCGGGATGATGGTTCATTTTTTCTGCCTGCATGGCGACGCGGGTCATGAAGGCAAAAGCGGCGTTAAAGCTTTTGAACTTGAAGGTCTTTTCGATGGCATCTCTACCGTCGGCCATAACCCAGTCATCCAGCTCACCGAGTGCGCTGGTTTTTTCTACATCTGTCAGTTTATTTGATGCCAACTTGTGAACAGCCATGAGCAACCATCATTCCATATCGTTAAATATGGAAATGGGGACCGGGTTCCAGGATTTCAAGGAAATTGAAAATACATCCGTATGCGAAATAAAAGTTGAATGTGATTCTAGATTATTTCATCTTCATCCAGCAGTGGGTCAGCCAGAACTTCTTTCTCAGATGTCTCAACGGCGGTTTCCACACGCTGGGCATTGGCGGTGGCGGCCACATGAAGCAGTGCGTCCCCCTGGTTGATGATGGGTAGGCGGGTCTGGCCAATCACGATGCCTGTTTCCACGGCTTCCACATTAAGTTTGGAGGTGCCGATCGGATCGCTGATCTGGCCGATAATCTCACCTTCTTCAACCATGTCGCCAATGCCCTTGATCAGGCGCACGACGCCGCTGCCGGGCGCCCTGATCCAGCGGCTGGCTGATACCACATGGGGTTTGCGGGTGGCGGGTTTGATTCGTTTCGATCCCAACATATCCATGCTTTTCATCACCCGCATGATGCCACGGACGCCGGTGCGGATGGCGACGTCGTCAAACCGCAAGGCTTCACCTGCTTCGTAGACAATGACGTCGACGCCTCGTTCCAGTGCGCATTGGCGCAAAGACCCATCGCGCAAACGGGCATGCAGGATAACCGGTGCACCAAACGCTTCGGCCAGTTCCCGCGCACGGGGCTGGTCTTCGGCTATTCTGATCTGGGGCAGGTTGACCCGGTGGATCGCGGCGGAATGTAGATCAATACCCACGTCCGATTGGTCAACGATTTCGGTCATGAACAGATTAGCCAGCTGGGCCGCCAACGATCCTTTTTCAGTGCCCGGAAAGCTGCGGTTCAAGTCGCGCCGATCCGGCAGGTAGCGATCTTGATCAATAAAGCCAAACACGTTGACCACCGGCGCACAAATCAGCGTGCCCCGTAAATGCCTCAGCGCGGTTGATTGCAGCAACTGGCGGATAATTTCCACGCCGATGATCTCATCACCATGGATCGCGGCGCTCACGAAAATGGTGGCACCCTCACGCCGACCGTGGATCACGTGTACGGGCACGGTCATGGGGGTGTGGGTGGACAGCAGGCTAACCGGCAAATCCACAGTCTGTCTGGTCCCCGGCGCGATTTTTTCGCCGCCGATGACAAATGGTGCACGCATATTGGGTCTTAACCTTTGCCCTTGGTTTTTGTTTTACCCGGCTTGGCATTCTTTTCCAGAAAATCGATCATTGTACCCGCCACATCCGTATTCGTTGCACCTTCGATACCTTCCAGTCCGGGGGATGAATTGACCTCCATCACCACCGGGCCGTGGTTAGAGCGCAGGATATCAACGCCGCCCACATTCAGGCCCATGCTTTTGCAGGCGCGGACAGCCGTGGATCGTTCCATAGGTGTAATCTTCACCTTGTTGGATGATCCGCCACGGTGCAGGTTGGATCGGAAGTCGCCTTCACCACCCTTACGTTCCATGGAGGCCACGACTTTGTTGCCGACGACCAGCATGCGTATATCTGTGCTGGACGCCTCTTTAATGAATTCCTGAACCAGAATATTTACCTTGGCACCGCGAAAGCCCTCCACCACGGATCGGGCTGAGCGTTTTGTTTCGCCCAATACAACGCCCAACCCTTGCGTGCCTTCAATCAGCTTGATCACACATGGCGCACCACCGACCATTTCAATCACTTCGTCGGTGCGGCCCGTATCATGGGCAAACGCTGTTACCGGCAAGCCAATGCCATCTCGCGCCAGCAACTGCATGGATCGTAATTTGTCTCGCGACCGGCCAATGGCCGTGGATTCGTTCAGGGAATATACGCCCATCATTTCAAACTGGCGCAAGACGGCCAGTCCGTAATAGGTAATGGAGGCCCCGATGCGCGGGATCACCGCGTCGTATCCAACCAGCTTTTCGCCCCGGTAATGCAACTCCGGTCGGTGCGAGGTGATGTTCATATAGCATTTAATGGTATTGATAATATCAATGGTATGTCCGCGTTCTTCGGCGGCTTCTACCAGACGTTTATGTGAATACAGCTCCGCATTGCGGGCTAGCATGGCAATCTTCATAACCTGGTTCCCCCCTTCGTCTGATACTCTTTAACCAGGAGCGGTTTTGCGCCCAGTAAAAATGATTTCGATGAATCAACAATCAGCCAGCGCTTCATGGCCGACCGCCCCAACAGCATGCGGAAGCCCATTTGATCCCGATTGGTCAGGGTAATTTCGATGGTTCGTTTCTTGCCCCCCAAATGGATCACCGTTTTGATAACGTAACGTTCTTCTTGCTGCCCCGATGAGCTGCGCACAGTCCGCTGACTAACCACCCGCGCCTCGCAGTCTATGGCGATTTTGCGCCCACGCTGCACCGGATTGATCTGAAAACTGATCCACGCTTCACCGTCTCGCTGAAACGGCTTGATCCGTGTCGCGTGTAGTGCCGATGTGCGTGCACCTGTATCCAGCTTAACTTTAATGGCCCGAATATCCAACTCCGGCATGGACAGCCATTCACGCCACCCTGCAACCATGGGCCCCGTCTTTGCTGTGCTCTTTTTTTTCTTTGCCGCCTTGACCATACAATGACATTAACCCGGTTCCGGCCATGCGGAAAGTTTCAGTTGCGACCGTTTCGGTAATTATTTTACCACCCGTTTACGCGGTCCCACTGGTCGGTTATCTGGGTGCCACCCTCTACCACGTTGTAGAGATCATGTGCCGCTGCCGTCATACAGCCATGATTGGTCAGGATTCTGAGCCGGGTGCCCGGCTTTAACGGATCTTGTGGCAGGGGGCTTCCATCCAGTGTGGTGATGCGGCCATGTTCCTGGCTGACACCGATCACATACAGATTGTCCAAAACGTCTCCGCCTAAGGTACAGACCAGACCGTACCCGGGGTCCGGGTTGTTTATCGAGGCACCCCGGTCTTTGGACAAGGCTAACCCGCCTGCATCGATGAGGGCCTCGTTGCGATCCGCATGCAGGCCAATAACGGTGGTTAGCACGCTCAGCGCCAGATCATCCATTTGGCAAACACCGAGCCCAGCTTGCTGTAAATCCTGAATCATATAAATCCCCGGTCGCATGTCCGTCACACCGCTTAAATCCTCAGCGAACGTGGCGGTGGGGGTGGATCCTAAACTGACAACCGGGCAATCGTACCCGGCATCACGCAAGCGCTGCGCCGCTGTAATGATCGCTTGATGTTCTGTGCGCGCAACGCTGCGAATTTCTTCGGTGGATGTGCAGTCATAAGATTGGCCCCCGTGGGTAAATACACCGGCAATGGTAAGGTCGCCTTCTGACAGGGCTTTCGCCGTTTCTAACAATTCATCTGACGCCGCATCCACGCCACCCCGATGAGCGCCGCAATCTACCTCAATCATGAATCGCGCCTGTATGGTCTGGTCCTTGCAAGCAGTTGCGATATACGCGGCCATGGCCGGGCCGTCCACGGCCAGTCTGATATCCGCATCCGGTTGGCTACGTGCCTGTATCCGCATGATTTTTTCTGGTGTGGTGCCAACGGCAATGAAGATATCGCTGAAACCATGATCCAGAAAATACTCGGCTTCGCGCACCGTGGAGACCGTGATCGGGCCACTTTCTCCATCAAAAACCAAACGGGCCACATCTGCACTCTTGGCGGTTTTCATGTGGGGTCGCAGGGATACACCCAGGCTTTTCGCCCGGTCGTTCATACGTTTGATGTTGCGTGTCAATTTGGCCCGGTCCAGCACAAGGGCCGGGGTGTTAAGTTGATCAAGGTTCGTCATACAGTCTCCGATCAGGATGTGGACAGCGATTGAAAGGCATCGCCGTCGATCACAAATATACGATCCGTTTCAGCCCAGCGCATCCCCATCTTTTCATAAAAACCCTGGGCACCCTCGTTATCTGCTTCTACGGCCAGCCGGATATAACCGGCACCGCGCTCCCGGCCCAGTGTCGCCACGTATCCCAGCAGTTGCCGGCCCAAACCGCTGCCGCGTGCCTGTTCGGCTACAAACAAGTCCTGCACATAGATACCCGGTGTGCCGCGCCAGCTGGAAAAGCTGGGAAAGAACAGGCAGATGCCAACAGGGTCGCCGTCTTCTTCGGCGATGATGGCAGCAAAGGCGGGTGGTGCGGCGCTTAACCCCGCCATAAAATCATCCGGGCTGCTCTCAAATTTTTCCACATCATTCAACCGCTGGGCCAGTTGCCCAATCAACTGGTGAATGATTTGACCGTCTTGGGGGGTGGCTTGTCGAAGGGATATGGGCATGGCTGCTTGCAACTCGTCGATTAGGGGGGGCAGTTGGATATTGTACCGCTTCCATGACTGAATGGAATCCAAAGTACAGGGGTTTTTATGCTCGTCCAAGTATTCAAATGATCTCCTGTGGCTCGCAAAAGATATGAGGTGGTGATATATAGCGCTTATGAGCACACAACCTTCAACACCGTCTGACCGAAAAACAACGGCTTCTCCGCCGCTTGACGCCAGCGTGCTGGACGGATTTTCTGATCCTGTCCTGCTGGTTGATCCGGAACACACTATTGTGGACTACAATCGGGCTGCCCGACATATGCTGGGGGCAGGCGCTCTGGGCTCTAGGCTCGATCAATTTTTGAATAGCGACCACATCCGGGCGGAAATTGATGCCCGTCTGGCCGGTACGCCGGCCACACGCAGTGAGGTTTTTTTACCCCATCCCGTCGCGCGATATTTCGAACTCAATGTCTGGCGCCTGCCAGATTTAACGTCATCCGGTCCGGCGTGGGCCATGCTGGTGTTGCGCGATATCACCGAATCAAAAAAGACAGCTAAAATGCGGGCTGATTTCGTCGCCAATGTTAGCCATGAATTACGCTCACCGCTGTCGTCACTATTGGGGTTCATCGAGACCCTGCGTGGCCCGGCAGCCGGCGATGTCGAAGCCACACAAAAATTCCTGGAGATCATGGAGGGTGAGGCGGGTCGTATGGCCCGGTTGGTCAATGACTTATTGGCCCTGTCCAAGTTGGAAACCGAAGAACACATATGGCCCGAAGATGCCGTCGATGTAGGCTCAATCCTGTCACAGGTAGCCGACATTCTTATGGTCCGCGCAACGGAATATGGCATGTCATTCGTTCTGGAGAATATGGATGGATTACCGCGTGTCCTGGGTGCGGAAGATGAACTGGTGCAGGTGTTTCAAAATCTTGCTTCCAATGCCATCAGCTACGGCCAGCCCAATACGGAAATTCGCGTGACCGCCAGCCTGATTGAGAACGTGCCGGGTGGTGACGGCCCCGGTGTGGCAATCGCCGTGTGTAATCAGGGCGACGGTATTCCGGCGGACGAGATTCCGCGCCTTACCGAACGGTTCTACCGAGTAGACAAGGGCCGGTCCCGAACCATGGGCGGTACCGGTCTGGGGCTGGCCATCGTCAAACATATCGTTGCCCGCCACCGCGGTGCATTGGACATCGAAAGTACGCTGAGTGAGTCCACTACTTTCACGGTGAGCCTGCCACTGGCTAATCAGTGACTGTCACAAAAGTTTCACAAAACTGTCACAAAGACGAAACCGAACATCTTTAGCTTTCCTCATGCGCGGGCAATCGTGTCCACGTTATTTGTAGGAGAAAATATTAGATGTTTAAAAAGCCACTCATTCTTGCGGCCCTCGGTTTCACGGTTATATCCGGTGCGGCCCAGTCCCAATCAGCCGAGGCTAATGAACAAATCAGAATCGTTGGCTCGTCAACAGTCTATCCGTTCTCAACCACTGTAGCCGAGCAGTTTGGCAAGACCTCAAGTTTCAAGACCCCCATTGTGGAAAGCACGGGGTCCGGTGGTGGGTTGAAGCTGTTCTGTGCCGGTATTGGCGCGCAGCATCCTGACATCACCAACGCATCGCGCCGGATCAAACAATCTGAGGTGGAGCGCTGCGCCAAGAATGGTATTGATGACATTATCGAGGTTAAAATTGGTTATGACGGTATCGTTATCGCCAATTCCATCAAATCAGAGCAGTTCCAGCTGTCCCTGAAAGATATCTTCCTGGCCTTGGCCAAGGATGTGCCAGCTAGCGAGGGTACGCTTCAGCCAAACCCTTACACAACATGGAACCAGGTCAACGCTGATCTGCCGGACACCAAAATTGAAGTGCTTGGTCCACCCCCAACCTCCGGTACACGCGATGCATTTGTGGAACTGGCGATGGAAGGTGGCTGCAAATCATTTAAATGGATCAAGGCGCTGAAGAAATCAGACAAGCCCGCGTATAAGGCCTTGTGTCATACGGTACGTGAGGATGGTCCTTATATCGAAGTAGGCGAGAACGATAACCTGATTGTTCAGAAACTGGATTCCAACCCAAACGCATTAGGTATTTTCGGGTACAGTTTTCTGGATCAAAACGCCGATAAGATGCAGGGCAGCATGATCGCTGGCTCGCTGCCAACATTTGAAAATATTTCCGATGGTCAGTACCCGGTATCGCGTCCACTGTTCTTCTATGTGAAGAAAACCCACGTTGGCCGTGTGGCGGGTCTCGAAGCGTTTATGGCTGAATTCACCAGTGAGAAAGCCTGGGGTGAAGAAGGCTATCTTTCTGATAAGGGTTTGATCCCCATGTCTGATGATGAGCGCAATGACTGGTACAACAAGGTTAAAGAACTTGCCAGTCTCTCCATGTAACGAGCCGCCTGGCATCCAGCCCGGGCCCGGGCTGGATGGTGTGGATGGAGGCCGGATGTACGTCACATCCACACCAACCAAGCGG
>JABJGO010000017.1 GCA_018662225.1 Rhodospirillales bacterium
TCATTGGCGCCTAGACCACGCATCCGCGCTTAACGCATACCGGTACAGCATGCATTTGGCGATTTGCATGCTGCCTTCTTCGGTGAAACCCAGTTTCCTGGCGATGTGGTGAGAGGCTTTGTTCGGCCCTTCAACGAAGGCCAGCACGCGGTCGATATCCATCGCCCTGAATGCATGATCGATGACGGCGTGTGCCGCCTCGAACGCCAAACCCTTGCCCCAGAATTCTTTGGCGATGATGTAGCGCAAGGCCAAATCGCCCTGACTTTCCCGTTCAAACAACCCGGATTCGCCAACGTACTCGCCACTGACGCGATCAAAAGCCGCACACACCCCAAAGCCAAACTTGCTCCACGTGGACAGGTAGGCATTCAGGTTATCTTCGGATTGTGCTCGGCTCAATTGACCCAACTTGGTGCTGGCTGTTACCTCGGCATCAGCGTAGAGCCCCGCGATCAGGTCCAGGTCATCCGAAGTATAGGAGCGTAAGGTCAGGCGCGGTGTTTGTATCTCGATCATCGTTGTTTTTACCACAGAGACACAGAGGCACCGAGAAGAAAGCAAAGAGAACACTTAAGCTCTTCCCCTCTTCTCCTCTGTGCCTCTGTGCCTCTGTGGTTTAACTTCTAGCTGAATCCAGAAGTCCTCGCGCACCGCATTCGAGGATCAGGTCCAGATCATCCGGTGTATAGGGGCGAAGGCTCAGGCGGGGTGTTTGTATCCCGGTCATCGTTGTTTTTACCACAGAGACGCGCAGGCATCACGGCGTATTGCCATGTGATTTGTGTCGGGTACAGTCATTAGGTGCATTATAAGGGATTGGGAAAATCGTCATGAACGCGTGTGTTCTTATATTCGGGGCCGGCGATGTGGCCTTGCAAATAGCCACAGGGTTGGCACAAGACACATCGGTACGGCGTATTGTCTTTGCAGAAAAATACCCTGAACGGGCAGTGGATGCCGCTGAAATGCTGGCCACTTGCGCCGGGTGTCAGGTTGAAGTCATCGGAACAGACGCAACAGACCCGGTCGCGGTCACCCGGCTTCTACGGGCGGTTCGCGCTGATTTGATTGTTCAGGCAGCGAGTATCGTGGGCCCATGGCAGATTTTCGGCATTGATCATCCTGTTGCGCACGCTTTGTCCGCCGGTGGTATCGCCTTACAGGCGTCAGTCCAATTGCCCGTTTTACTTAACGTTATGCGGTGTGTGCGTGAACTGGAATTGGATACGCCGGTCACGAATCTTTCCATGCCCGATATTGCCCATGTGATCCTGGGCAGACTGGACCTCGCCCCGACTATTGGCCTTGGTAACGTTAGCATCCTGCATTTGCGGGCTCGCGCGGCGTTGCGGGCGAAAATCGGATACCCGGACGCGGATCCAGATGTGCATAAGGAACCTCTGCTGCGTCTGGTGGGGCATCACCATCACGTATACGGCGTCATGCAGGCCACGCCACCCGATGACCCGGCGCAATCGGTTTGTGTTTATGTGGGTGATACAGGTGAGCGGGATGATGGCCTGGCCTACGCCGGGCATCCATTTCCAACCGGCCCCATATACAATGTCATTACCGCCGCGGCATCACTGCCGGTCATCCGGGCGATGTTACCTGAAGGTGGCGACATGAGATTCTCGGCACCGGCACCATTTGGTTTGCCCGGTGGCTATCCCGTTCACATCCGGCATGGTGAAATTGCGCTGGATTTGCCTGAAGGCGTCACGCAGAAGGATGCCGTCGCATTCAACGAGCGCATTTCGATGCTGGATGGCGTTCAAGCGATTGATGATGACGGCACGCTTCACTACACAGATAACGCCCGCAACAGTGTCGCGCACATTGATCCACGACTGGCAGAGCCGTTGAACGTTAACAATGTGACGGAGCGTATGGCGTTGTTTCTGGAAACGATTGACCAGATTGGGTAGGGAAGATTTTACCACAGAGGCACAGAGGCACAGAGGCACAGAGAAGAAAGCAAAGGAAAATACTTAAATCCTTCTCTGTGTCTCTGTGTCTCTGTGGTTTAACTCTTAGTTGATTCCAAAAGTTCCCGCGCACCGCCTTCAAGTATCGCGATATCCAGGCTGAGGATCAGGAACTTGTAACCGCGTGCCATCTTGGCCTTGGCGGCATCACCATCCATGACCAGCGTGCCCAGCACGGCATCTGATTTATCCACGGCGGCTTCCAGTGTTTCAAGGGCTTCCAGATAAACAGGTGAGTCCAGTTGACCAGGCACGCCTAAACTCTGCGATAAATCAAACGGTGCCAAAAATGCCACATCAATGCCTTCTACAGCCATGATTTCTTCGGCATTATCCACGGCGGCTTTACTTTCCAGCATCATCACCCGGAGGATCGCATCATCGGCCTGTTCTGCGTATTCGCGCAATCCCAGATTCCAGCGCGATGCGGCATAAAATGGCCCAAACCCGCGCTTGCCGGTGGTTGGGTATCGGGTGGCGTCCACGGCGGATTGTGCGGCTTCGGCGCTTTCAATAAACGGGAAGATAACGCCCAGCGATCCACTGTCCAAAACAGGTTTCACCATCCACAGCTCGTCTGCGGGAACACGGGTCAGCGGGATGGTTTTGCCATCGCCGGTGGCCGTGGCGTTGATCATACCGTGCAGCGCATCAAACGGGATCGGTCCGTGTTCCAGATCAAACCACAACCAGTCAAAGCCACTGGCCGACAACACTTGAGCGGCGTGCGGGCTTGGCATGCTCATCAGTGTGCCAAACGTGACTTCACCGGCTTTCATACGTTCTTTGACGGGATTACGCAGAGTGCTCATCAGGGTTTTAATTCCGGTCTAATGATGGCTTGAGCTACATACACGCGTTTTTCATCCGTATTGTACGTGCACGACGGTGATCCATAGAGAATATAGCCGTCTTCCAGTTGAGCCGATACATGTTTACAGAACGCTTGATCATCAACACCGGTTAGCAGGCGGTACTTTGGTTTTTCATTATCAGTCATTGCCGAATACTCTCTTGAAAATAGCGTCTACGTTTTGTGTATGATAGGCGATGGAATCCACGTCCAGTAGCTTGTTTAGTTCTGCCATATCCATAACGTCGGCCAGGCCCTCGTCTTTGGACAGGAAGAAGAACAGCCGATTGTCGTGGTTGGCGGCCTCTTTTTCCACATCGTCCAGCTCAGCCGGTGTGTCCGGGTTATCAGGATCAATCCCGAAGCTGGTCCATACCCGCATGGCGTTGCGTTGAACGATTTTATAGGAATCCTCGCGGCTCACTCCATTCTGGGTCAGGAACAGCAACACCCGCTGGGCATCGTGGATGCCGCCAAACTCGTTGATGTGCTTCATCATGTTTTCTGGATACACCACCAGCTTGGCAATGACGCTGGCCAATCGGTTGAGGGCGAAATCCAGCGTGATGGTGGCATCAGGGCCAATCATGCGTTCCACGGACGAGTGTGAGATATCCCGTTCATGCCACAGCGCCACGTTTTCCAACGCCGGTACGACAGACGAGCGTACAATACGGGCAAGGCCGGTCAGGTTCTCGGTCAGGATCGGGTTGCGCTTGTGCGGCATGGCACTGGAACCCTTTTGGCCCGGTGCGAAGTATTCCTGCGCTTCACGCACTTCCGTGCGCTGCATATGGCGAATTTCTGTGGCCACGTTTTCAATTGAGCTGGCGATTACGGCCAGCGTGGCGAAATAGTAGGCGTGACGATCGCGGGGGATAACTTGCGTCGAGACGGGCTCCGGGGTCAGGTTCAGTTTCTTGGCCACGTATTCTTCCACGCGCGGATCAACATTGGCGAAGGTGCCAATGGCACCCGAAATGGCACAGGTGGCGATTTCTTCACGGGCCCGCACAAGGCGTTCCCGATTTCGCGAAAATTCCGCATAAAAGCGGGCGAACTTCAGGCCCATGGTGGTGGGTTCGGCATGAATACCGTGGCTCCGACCCATGGTGGGCATAAGCTTGGTTTCCATGGCCCGGTCTTTGAGCGCGGCCAGGACCTTGTCTATATCGGCCAGCAGGATATCGGCTGCCTGGCTCATCTGCACGCCGAGGCACGTATCGTTCACATCCGATGATGTCATACCCTGATGCACAAACCGGGCATCATCGCCGCCCACTTGTTCGGACAATTCGGTCAGAAAGGCGATAATATCGTGCTTGGTCTCACGTTCGATCTCGTCGATCCGATCAATCCGTTCCGGCGTGTAGGGAATATCGCCTTTCTCCCAAACGATCCTGGCGGACTCTTTCGGAATGACGCCCAGTTCGGCTTGCGCGTCACAGGCATGGGCCTCGATCAGGAATTTAATTCTGAAATTATTGGCGGCTTCCCAGATGGCAACCATATCAGGGCGGGAATAACGAGGGATCATTGTTCGCTCATACCTCAACTACAAAGGGTGGAAATACTGAAGAGCGGATCATAATGCCTTGAGTGTGATTGCGAAAGCTGCTTGGTTCAGAAAGTTCGAAATTGCCTGATGCAGGAAGTATTCCTCATGGACCCTCGTGATCAACAATACTTAAATCCGCTACCGACGATCCCGCTCGTGGATGTGGGTGATGCGGGTATGGTCGCGTTGGCTGAGGCTGAACCCAAACGCCTGGCTGATATTATATCGGTGGCGCAGGGCCATTATTCTGCACCAGCGCTGTGGATAGCTGACCGGTTGTCTCAGGTATGGCTGGCCAGCAATGAGAATCCCTACCATGAAGAAATTCTGATGATTGCTGATCATGTGGGCACACCGGGCGCGTTTATGCTGAACATGTCCTTTGAGTGGTCGTGTACGGCGGGTGTTGGTCCGGATCCGGTACGGGCGGGTAATCGTTTGTTGCGCACACTGGACTGGCCGCTTGGTGGGCTAGGTCGGAATTTGGTGGTGGCTCGCGTCACAGGCGAAGCCGGACCATACGACTCCGTCACGTGGCCGGGCTTTGCCGGTGTGCTCAGCGCCATGGCACCGGGACGGTTCTCAGCGGCCATCAATCAACCACCACTCAGGCGTTATACGTCTTCACGCTGGCTGGACTGGGCGCTTGGGCGCATTACCATGTGGCGCGAGGACAGCCTGCCGCCGGTGCATTTATTGCGACAGGTGTTTGACCAGTGTGAAGACTACGAAGAGGCTCGCGATATTTTGAGCAACACAACGCTCGCCATGCCGGCGTTCTTCTCACTCAGCGGCCTTAGCGAAACTGAATGTTGCGTGATTGAGCGTACAGAGGATTTCGTCATCAACCACGATGGACCGGGCGCGGTGGCGAACCACTGGTTACGCGTGGGACGTGCGGGTCACAGGCGGGGGATAGATAGTCCGGGTCGCTTGAATCAGATTAATAATACGTTGCGAAACGATACCCCCAACAACTTCGCGTGGGTAGCACCGCCCATCCTGAACAGCGACACTCGGATGTCCATGGTCGCCAACGCGAAATCCGGTAGTCTCATGGTCATGGGCTGGGAACGGAATGCCCGAACGGGGTGTGTAGAACCGGCGACAAATATTTACGAGCGTTAAAGCTCGACAATCACCTTGCCGTAAGCGCCGCCCTCAACCGCTTCGTGCGCCTGAATGATGTCATCCAGCGCGAACAATGGCCCCATATGGTGCGTGACCTCACCCGCCGCCAGCCAGCGTGAAATATCTGACACGGCCAATTGTTTGGCTTGTTCGCACATGATGAAGACCAGTTCGTGACGGACCACGATATTTTTATAGAGCAGCTGGTAAAACGGAACGGAGGGTTCTTTGAAGGCATCCGAAGCGTAGGTAGCAATCACCCCGCGTACTTTCAGCACCGCGATGCTGGTTTCCAGATTGCCGCCGAATTCCACTTCAACAATACGGTCCACGCCTGCGCCACCCGTGATCTTCTGAATGGCTTCTGCCACATTTTCGGTGCGGTAGTTGATGATGTGATGGGCACCGGCAGTCTTGGCCAACTGGGCTTTTTCATCGCCACTGACTGTGGTGATCACCGTGGCTCCGCCCAACCTGGCGAACTGAACAGCATAATTACCCACGGCACCGGCACCGCCGGTGACCAGAATGGTTTGACCGGATACGTCGCCATCGCCGAACACGCAACGGTGCGCGGTCAACGCCGGAATACCGAGGGCGGCACCTTCGGCAAAGCTGGTATTATCGGGTAGGGGTACAGCGCGGCTTGCGGGGACGCACACATATTCAGCCGCCGTGCCAGCGGCGTTTTGCCATTGAGCCTCAAACAGCCACACGCGCTGGCCCGTGCCTTCAATCGTGCCTGCGCCATCGAAATGAGGAACGACGCGGTCATCGGTCATGTCACCGCGACCACCGGCCCGACGCTTCACATCAACCGGGTTGATGCCGGAACAGGCGACCTTGACCAGAACCTCACCATCGCCAGGCACAGGCACGCCCATTTCACCGGTGACAATGACATCTTTCGCCGGACCGAAATCCTCATACCAGGCTGCGCGCATGTTCTGTTCCTCAATTATATTGTTGGCGGGTAAATTATTGACTGGCCGCAATCACATTACTAACCAAGCGGGCGATGGCTTGTGCGCCGCGTCCGGTTGGGTCTTGTTCTGGCACGAACTCCACAAAGTCGGCACCAACGATATTGGCGCGTGCAGCCACACCGTGGATCAGCTCCAACATGTCCTGATACGTAAGGCCACCGAAAGCGGGCAGGATGACGCCCGGCACCACGGTGGGATCAATGCCATCCACATCGATGGCGAGGATCACGTTAGCGCCTTCGGGGACGGCGTTGATGGCAGCGCTCAACCCCGTTTGATAAACATCGCGGCCGGTAAAGAACTGAACGCCCCAGTCTTTAGCGTCGTCTAAATCGCTTTTGCGGGCGCTGCCCGGTCCCCGTGCGCCAATCTGAATAATGTTTGAGACATGTGTCATTTCTGAGCACCGGCGCATGGTGCTGGAAAAGCCGTGTGTCACGCCATCCACCTCATGCCGCCAATCGATATGGGCATCAACCTGTAGAACGGTGAGGTTGTCGTGCCCGGCGGCACCGTATGCCTCGATAAACGGGATCGGAACACTGTCATCACCACCCAATAGGATGGGCAATGCGTTTTGTGCCAGAATTTGACTGGTGGTATCAAATATGGCCTGTCGGTTAGCCGCGCCATCAGCCAGGTCACCCGCCACATTACCAGCATCCACCACCGTGGCATCGCCAAACAGCGTATTCATGGAATCGAAATCGAACTGTTCCGGGTTCGCGCTGTACCAACTTAGCGCGCCGCGAACAGCCGTGGCACCACCAGCCGCATGGCTGGCAACACCGGGTTTGTAGGGGGTGCCGTGCGGTGCGCCAAATATAGCCACATCAGCATTCAGACGGCTCACGTCTTCACAGAAGGGAACTTGGCAAAAGGTGCTTTCTGGCTTTGTCAGTTTAGGCATCACCGGTTCTTCAATGCTGCATCAATGGCCGCACCAAGCCGAAGTTTCAGCATGGCAGGATCCAGCGGCTTCATGAAAAAATAGTCCGCGCCTTTCCGTTTGGCTTCGTTGAAGTCGGCCGCTGAGGTGCGGGCCGTGACCATGATGACAACGGCGGCCTTGTCGGTTTTCCTGAACGCTTCAACAAATTGAATGCCGTCCATGACCGGCATATCCCAATCCACAATGAGCACATTGAATGGGTTGCCCGCCTGCTCATTTGCCTGAACGGCCTGTAGACCTTCTTTTCCATCCGCAGCGATGGTGATTTTATGAACGCTCATGAAACCGAGTGTGGATTTGATCAAACGCTGAAATAACGATTCGTCATCTACAATTAGAACATTCAGGTCTGCACGGTTCGCTGGAACGGTCGTCATATGGCGGAGTCCTCAAAGTAATAAGGTGTGCTGATCATTCTCAGTTAAAGCGCACGTGGGCATTAATCAAGGCACTCCTCACAAAATACCCAAATCCTTGAATGATGTGTTGCCGGACTTGGACACGATCAGGTGGTCGTGCAGGGAAATGCCCAGTTTTTCAGCGGCGTCGCGGACCTCTTTGGTCATGGCAATATCCGCTTTGGAAGGGGCCGGATCACCGCTCGGGTGATTGTGCACCATGATCATGGCGCTGGCGTGTAGTTCTAACGCCCGTTTGATGACCTCGCGCGGATAGACCGGTGTATGATCAACGGTACCGGTCTGTTGCTGTTCATCAGCAATCAATTCGTTTCGGTGGTTTAGAAACAGCACGCGAAAGCTCTCGATCTTGTTTCGTGCCATGGAGGACCGGCAGTAATCCATCAGGCGTTGCCAGTTGGACAGCACCGGCTTGTCCATGATTTCATCGCGGATCAGGCGCTGGGCGGATTCCTGGACGGTTTTTAATACGGCGATGACCGCATCACCCACACCGTCAACTTCGGCCAGTTCCGCCGGGCTGGCGCTGATCACATCGGCGTAGGTGCCAAACCGCTTCATCAGCGACTTGGCCAGCGGTTTCATGTCGCGCCGGGGTTGGGCCTGAAACAACAGAAGTTCCAGCATCTCATAATCAGCGAGCGCATCGCCGCCAGCTTTCAGGAATCTGTCGCGAAGGCGTTGGCGGTGTCCTGAATAATCAGAAGGTTCACTCACAACGCCGGTCCGGTCAATCAGCGTAGGGTGGTTTGTGAAGACCGGTGGGTGATTCGGTGAAGACTTCATAACCATCGGCGGTTACGCCGAGCGAATGTTCGAACTGCGCTGATAAGGATTTGTCGCGGGTCACAGCCGTCCAGCCATCGTTGAGAATTTTCACATCATAGCGCCCGGCATTGATCATGGGCTCGATGGTGAAGAACATGCCCTCTTTCAGCGTGTATCCTTCGCCCGGGTTGCCGTAATGCAGAATATTGGGCATGTCATGAAAAACCCGCCCCAATCCATGACCACAGAAATCACGAACCACAGAAAAACGCTGTTTTTCGGCGTAAGTCTGGATGGCATGACCGATATCGCCCGTTGTGGCACCGGGTTTTACAGCGCGAATACCCGCCCACATGGCCTCAAACGTAGCGTCGATCAATTTGCGGGCTTTCACGCCGGCCTTGCCAGCCGGGACCATGCGGCTGTGATCGCCAAACCATCCGTCCAGGGTAACGGTCACATCAATATTCATAATGTCGCCATCCACCAGTTTCCGGTCACCCGGAATACCGTGACAGACAACATGATTGATAGACGTGCAAATGGATTTGGGGAACCCGCGATAATTAAGCGGCGAAGGTGTCGCCCCGTGATCAATGATGAAATCATGGCACAGGGTATTCAACTCGTCCGTGGTTACGCCGGGCTTCACGAATGGAATAACATAATCCATGGTTTCAGCCGCCAGACGGCCAGCCTTCCGCATGCCATCGAAATCAGCTTCGGTGTGGATTTTTATGCTGCGCTGATCATTCATGGGTTCGTCATAATCTTTCATAGAGCCATTCTAGTTTTTTGTGACACCAGACGCAACGTTATGGCAGTTGTATCTTCAATGGCTTGTTGACGGTGATTTCGGTCTCATCCAGTTTGCAGTCATAACAGATGACTTCCACACCAGCCTTAACGGCATCGGTCAGGGCATTCGCGTATACTGGATCGATGTCTGATGCCACCATAAAGCCGCCCGCGTCATCGCGTTGAACCAGATACATCATGGTGGCGCGGTGACCTTCGGCGACCATATCTGAAAGCTCGACTAGGTGCTTGGTGCCGCGCGCGGTGACGGAATCCGGGAAATCCGCCGGCGCACCGGGTGACAGGTCGCGGCGCATGGTTACGTTTTTGACTTCAACGTAGCACATGGGCCGGTTGTCATCTTCCAGCAACAGATCGATGCGTGAATTTTTGCCGTATTTGACCTCGTGGCGTAAGGAGGCGTATCCCGACAGCTCAGAGATCGTGCCATCCAAAATAGCCTCGGCCACCAGCTTGTTGGGGCGGTTGGTGTTGACACCAACCATGGCATCCCCGATGCGGATCATTTCCCAGGTGAATTTCAGTTTCCGGTCCGGGTTGGTGGCCGGTGAAATCCACACGTCGGCACCCGGCTCATTCACACTGAGCATAGAGCCGGAGTTCGCGCAATGGGCCACAACGACAGATCCGTCGGCCAGTTCCACATCAGCCATGAACCGCTTATAGCGTTTCACCAGCTTGCCTTGTATCAGGGGGGTTTCAAATTTCATGGCGCGAACCTAATCATCGCTGCCATCATTTGCCAGAAATTTCGTCAGCGATGTTTCGCCCTGTCCCGGATTGGGGAGGCATAACAGACATGGAATGATATTCGACAAGGCACCTACCTCGACCCAAAGGAGACCTCTCGGGTTCCCTAATCCTCTATACCTGAGTCAATCAGAGCAGTATACAAATGTTCGAAATCAGCTTCGTTCCGATATTGAACAGCAATACTCCGCCAGTAGTTTTTCCATGCATCAGGCTTATGCCCCGGAAACACCACCATGTCATCCTTGGCAATGCGCAGGAATTCCGCCAGCGTGGTTCGAGCTTCGTCGTAATGCCCAGCACCGACATAGCTTGCGGCTAGCCAACCACGAACTTCGTTTACCGGGTCCTTGATGGTGCGGAGTATCCGTATGGCATCGTCATACTGCCGTGCGGTGAAGAACGCACAACCCTTGAGCCAGTCGACCCACTCAGCCTGAAACGGATTAATACGTGTAGAAAGTTCCAGTTGAGTCATTGCCTCATCCACCCGTCCGACTGCGATAAGAAAATAGCTATAAAGTCCTAAGGCTTGAGAATCATTAGGGTTAAGCTGTATCGCTCGTTCCAGATTATGTTGTGCATCGCCGTAGTCGCGGAGGCACACCTGTATTGAACCCAGTGTGGCGAGCGCCTCACTAAACGATTCATCCAGTGTGATGGCTGTTTTTGCACTCTCGTAGGCAGTCATCAGTGTTGCGTCGCGATCCTCCACCCAATGAGACATCCAATCCGATATTAACACCTCGGAAAACCAGCGATGTGCCTGGGGGTTGAGGGGGTCGAGATCGATGGCCTGTTCGAGATGCTTGCGAGCTTTTCTGTTATCTTCCTTGGTGTTTCGGAGCCATGCAGCGATTCCGCGCAGCACATGATCATACGCCATAAAGCTTTCACCGCTCAGACGGTCCGCGCTTTTCCGACCAGCGGATTCCACCCGTCCACCGATTGTCGATGATATGGTTTGCACCACCTCGTCCTGGACAGCGAAAATATCTTCAAGCTCGCGATCGTAGCGTTCCGCCCAAAGATGGTTGCCCGTTGCTGCCTCAACGAGCTGAGCGCTAATGCGAACGCGGTTGCCCGATTTCCGGACACTGCCTTCAACCACATATGAAATGCCTAGCTTCCGACCAACCTCTGTCACGTCAACGGCTTCACCCTTGAAGGTAAAAGACGAATTTCGTGCGATGACAAACAGTGAGCGGAAGCGACTGAGTTCGGTAATGATGTCTTCGGTGATACCATCAGCGAAATATTCCTGCTCCGCATCACCCGACATATTTGCAAACGGCAGTACGGCGATAGAAGGTTTGTCAGGCAATGACAAAGTTTCAGTCCTATCGTCAGTCAGGATTTTTGGTATGGGCGCATCGCCACCTGCTCGAATTTCCGACCGCAGCATCTGTGTTTCTGTATCCGGCTCGACTCCCAATTCGTTCTTCAACACGTCGCGGCACGCATGGAACTGCTTGAGCGCCATATTGCGGTCACCTCGTTCCACATACAGACGCATGAGCGAACGATGTACTTGTTCCTGCAATGGATCAATAGCGAGAAGGCTGCGCCCAGTGGATATTGCTTTGTTCGTTTCGCCAGCCTCAGCCTGGTATTTCAGTAATTGGTCCATCGCCCCTTGCGCTAAATCCGCGAAACGCGAGCGTTCAGTAGATAGCCACTCATCAAACGATGTGTCTGCAATACTGATACCGTCCAGTAAATCTCCCTGATAAAGGTTGGTGATTTGTTCGAGATCAGTAGAAGACCGACTGACGGATAGTTTTTTGAGGGCCACCGCATCGCAATCAAGGTTTTCGGCGTTAAGTGTCACACGGTCACGATCTGCGCTAAAGTAGTGGTCACCATTGTCGCCCAGTGCGCGTCGCAACTCAGCCAATGCCTGTCGCAAACTGCCTCGGGCCTGTTCGTCTCCCCGGTCCCCCCAAAGCAGACTGGATAGCTTCTCACGCGAGACAGCGTTACCAGACGACAGGGTGAGTATTGCCAGCAAAGCCTGGGTTTTACGCCCCTTGATATGCAGGGCGGAACCATCATCAAGAGAGGCGCTGAAGCCGCCCAGCAATTTGATCCGCAGTGTCGCCATCCGACAATTGTATCCAAATACTTGTGGTTGAAATCTGAAAACACGATTTGATCTACATATTTCACGGTTAATTCACAGTAGACGCAACTTTAATTCACGGGACGCTTGTACTTTGGGTTTCATTAAACAAGGGAAACATAGGGCGGACCGTCCGTCACAACTAACGCTAGGAGACTAACCATGAGTGACTATGACGAAATCAAAGAAACCATCTTTCACTACTTCGAGGGTTACCAGACGAAGGACCGTGCACGACTGGAAAGAGCATTTGCGACCGAAGTTGCCCACATGACCGGATATGCGAAGAATGAGGACGGAGAGATCGAATTATGGAGTAAGCCAATTACGGAGATAATTGACCTTTTCGTCTCGGACGATGACTCTTTGCCAGAATTGGCCTACGGCAAAATACTTGGTATCCACATTTTCAGCGATGTTGCGGCTACGGCTCTGTTCGATTGTGCGGGTAAGTTTATTGACACGTATCAAATGGTCAAATTGGACGGAGAATGGCGTATAGCCAACAAGTTCTACGTCGATTATTGATCCAACACCTTCCAGTGATGTCTGCTCGTGGTGTGAAAACAGAAAGATCGGTAGAATATATTCGTTTGTCAGATATCCCAGTCTGCGCCTTCTAATGGCGAAGGCTCAGTCACCATCATTTGCCAGAAATTTCGTCAGCGACGTTTCGCCCTGTCCCGGTTTCAGGGGTTGTTGTTGGGTGGGTGACGGTGCCCAGCCGCTTAATGTCAGGATCTGGAACGTGGCAGGCACCCGGCCATCATCACCGGCGTATTTTTCCATGTACAACTGCATAGCCATCATCATGGTTTCCCGGCGCATGGCGGTGAGGCGGCGCTCCATAACGGCGTTGGCCTCGCCCATGCCTCGCAGATCATGCAGCAGCTTGAGCGGGTCGCTATAGGATACCGTGATGGTTTCCGTATCCACCACTGGCAATGCGAACCCCGCGCGCTGTAACAAAGCCCCGGCATCGCGGATGTCGGTGAATGGTGATACGCGGGGACTTAATCCACCCTGCACGGCGATTTCTGCCTCAGACAAAACAGCGCGCAGTTCATGCAGGGTTTCGCCACCGAACATGGTGGCCAGGAAAAGGCCATCTGGTTTTAGCGCACGGCGCACCTGTGTCATACAGCCGGGCAGATCATTCACCCAGTGCAATGACAGATTGCTGATAACCAGATCGAGGGCTGCATCGGCAAAAGGTAGCGCTTCCTCATCGGCGACGGCGCCGCTCATCGCGCTGTGCGCCATCATACGTTCTGACAGATCACATCCATACAGGCTCTCGATGCCGCCTTGGCTGTCACGGAGTTCCGCCAGCAAGCCGGTGCGGCAGCCCAAGTCAACGGCGACCGGAAATTTGGCGATCACATCATCCAGCCGATCAAGCAGGCGCGTGCCCACTTCGCGGAACAGGAAATCATGCTCGGTCAAGTTGCTGGCGGCCCGGTCACGGTGCTGGCGCACCACTTGGCGGTTGAAGACGGTCATGGAGTCGGTCATGCTCACTTTATGCCACACAGTTCGGATCATATAAAACCCGCTTCACGGGAAATCGGCTCTGTTTCCGCCCCTGTCTCTGCCCCTGCGCCTTTGAGGCGGTTTCCGGGGTTCAAGACACCCGGCCCGGCGAAAGCCTTTCTGGCAAAAGTGCGTGATGTGGTACTGCCATCACAATGCCTGGGGTGTTCCGTGGTGGTTGAAGCGCCCGATACCCTGTGCGGTGATTGCTGGGGCAAACTGGCCATGATCGGTCCGGCGGCGTGCCAGTGCTGTGGCCTGCCGTTTGAATTTGATCTGGATGCACCACTCTGCGGTGAATGCGTTCGACTGACGCCGCCCTTTGCACGGGCGCGTTCAGCGGTGATCTACGATGAAGGGTCACGCCATTTGATCATGGCCTTCAAGCATGGTGACAGACCGGAAGCCGCTAAACTGTTTGCCCGGTGGATGGCATCGGCGGCAGCCGATTTGCTGCGTGACGCCGATGTGCTGGTCCCGGTGCCATTGGACCGGCGGCGATTGTTCAAAAGGCGTTTCAATCAAGCCGCCCTTATGGCTAAGGAATTGAGCCAGACGCACGGTATTCCTATATCGTATGACGCGGTGGAACGTATCCGTCCCACACCCAGTCAGGGTCACCTGAGCCCGGCCCAGCGCCGCCGCAATGTGGCCGGTGCCTTTGCCGTGCCGGAATCCGGAAAATCACAGATAGCGGGCAAGCGGGTTTTGCTGATCGACGACGTCTTGACGACGGGCGCCACGGTTTGGGCCGTAACCCGGCAATTGAACAAGGCCGGAGCAATTGCCGTCGACGTGCTGACCACGGCACGGGTTGTGAGATCAGGCAGTACCGGCAGGTAGGTCACTGGTCATTGGTCTGCGGCAGGTAAATTCTGAAAACAGTTCCCTCACCCAAGACACTTGAAACCGTTATCGCACCACCATGTTCCGTGACAACACCCTGTGCCACGGACAAACCTAACCCTGTGCCTTCGCCCGATTTCTTCGTCGTAAAGAACGGATCAAAAATCCGGTCTATAACGTCGGGTTTAATACCGGGACCATCGTCGGCAATTTCCACCTGGGCGTATGTGTCAGCCATTGGCATCTGAAGTGCCGTAACGACCTCTTTATCCAAATCCTGTTTGTCGACGGCGGTGAACGAGAGCGTAACCGTACCGGGTTCGCCCGCAAAGGCATCTCCCGCATTGGAGACTATATTCAGGATGACGGCTTCCAGTTGGACCTCGTCACATGAGACAAAAAAAGCGTCATTATCAAGGTGCGCGACAAGTTTGGTGTTTGCCGACAAGGATGATTGCAGGAGTTCAACGGCTTTGCGCAGCACATCCAGAACATCCTGTGTTGTAAGCTCAAGTTCATCCTGGCGACTGAACGCCATGATTCGGGCAATCAGGTTCTTTGCCCGGGTGCCGGCCTCAAAGACAATGGTTGAATTTTCGTGCTCTTTGCTGCCTTCGGGGAAGGTATTCAGTGAAGGCTCGTTCAGGATTAATATGGGATTGAGCAGGTTATTGATGCTGTGGGCGATCCCCCCGGCAAGATTTCCAAGAGATTCCATTTTGGATGAATGAAAAATCCTTTCCTGGATTTTCCGAAATTCCGTCATGTCGGTGATCATGAGCAAAAGAGATCGCCCTTCATCCAATTCCAGTGGTGCCAGATGACAATCAAGATGGAGTTTTTTTCCGAACGAAGATCTGACATGCATGTTGTGCTGTATGTGTTTGCCGGTGGACAGGCACTGGGTCGCCTTGTCGTACAATCCATCTTCCTTCCACGTATCAAGTTCGTGAAAATTCATCTCAAATAACTGTTCACGCGTGCCACCGGTAATATCACAGGCCGCATCGTTGACTGAAACACAGTTGCCCGATTGATCAAATGTAAAGATTCCCACAGGTGAGGATGAAAGAATAAGATCATTAAATTGATGCATTTCCCGGAGGTCAGATTCGTTTTTCTTGTATTCTGTAATATCCTGACAAACACCAAACGACCGCATGTTCTTGCCATCCCGAAAATCGGTACCGGACCCCACCTCCCGAAGCCATCGCACCTCTCCGGTCGAACTAATAACCCGAAATTCGCTGACAACCGCTTCATCCGTGTACATGAGTTTTTGGAAATTATCCTGAACGATCCACTTATCATCCGGGTGGGCCATGCTCCACGATTTTGATGCAGGCCCGTCGCCTGTGCTGTTTGGGCTTCCCCCAAAAATAGCTGCGAGTTCGTCAGACCAATATGGATACGTGAAGTTTTCGTGCTCGCATATCCAGAAACCGATTTTGCCGAGCGTCGCGGCCTGTGAAATAAAGGTGCTAAGCTCCAATTGCGTTTCTTCAAGGTTTCTTCGCTCTGTATCATCCTTGACAAATGCTTGATAGCGAACCGCAACACCATTCTCATTCTCAACAATCTCTGCATCCTCAGAAACCCAAATCGTACTGCCATCCTTACGATAGAGTTCCGTGTACGGGGTGATCGTACGACCTTTACTCCTCAGGGACTGTATCACCTCGGTGCGGGCATCCGGGTTCACATACAATTGGTTCTCGATATCTGTGATGCATGTCATCAGGTCCAGTGGTGAGTCATATCCCAACATTTCGGCCAGGGCAGGGTTAGCGGAAAGGAATTTACCGTCCAGAGAAACTTCTGTAATCCCGATGGGGGCATTTTCGATGAGCGTAGAGAATTTTTGTTCGTTCTTCAGAACTTCAGCCTGTGAGTTCGCTTTAGCCACTTTCAGGATTATTGCTGTTGTCCAGATGACGGCAATGGCCAACCCCCGATTAAAAGCCACAAACCACTCAATGCCCCCACTAGGGGACATGGCGTAACCGACGATTGTCAATACCGTGCCAACGACGGCCAGTACAATGATCGACCTGTCTGTGGGGAACCACCATCCAAGCAGGACCAGACCAACATAGGGGACGCCCGCCGCTACACCCAAGGGGGTGTAGAGATCAAAAATCAGGATAAGCGCAGCGACGGTCACACTGACCGCATATAGCTTGGGGGCTATTTCTTTCATCGTATTATTTGTCGTTTCAATTAACTGTAACACAGTAGCAGAGGAGAATTTACGTGCATACAATAACATACATGGGTATGAATAGTGTAACTTTCAACCACAATATCGCTGTTCATTGAATGGGGGTGGTTTGCTGGGATAGCAATTGCAAAACGGCCTCGCGCGCACTATGTATCCCGGTACCGCGCAACGACACTGTTAGTGGACGCAATAATGACCGATACACCACACGTTGAAATTTACACCTCACCCCTTTGCGGGTTTTGTTTTCGCGCCAAATCGCTGTTAGATCACAAGGGCGTGGCCTATGACGAGATCGACGTGATGATGAATGGTAGCCGCCGTGGCGAGATGACCGAGCGTGCGGGTGGCGGCACCTCGGTACCACAAATCTTTATTAATGGTGAGCACGTGGGCGGCTGTGACGAACTGATGATGCTGGAACACGAGGGCAATCTGGACGGAAAACTGGGAGCCGCATGAGCAACCTCTTCAACGTTGCCCTGATCCAGACCACCACGGGCCGAGACCCGGATGCCAATATTGCTGCCATAACACCTCAAATTTCAGATGCCGCCGCAAATGGTGCGGACTTCGTCATGCTGCCTGAAACGGCCGGTATGATGGAACCTGATCCCAAACAGCTGCATGCCAAGGCGCGATTTGAACATGAAACCGCGGCGCTGAGCGCCTTTTCGGAGGCCGCCGCCAAGGCTGGTGTGTGGCTGCTGATCGGATCGCTGGTGGTCAAATCGGATGAGCCGGGCAAGCTGGCCAATCGTTCATTCCTCGTGGACGGTACGGGCACCATCAAGGCCCGCTACGACAAGATCCATCTGTTTGATGTGGAACTGGCTTCGGGTGAAGCCTATCGGGAGTCATCCAATTACCGCCACGGTGACAAACTGGTCAGTGCCGAGACCCCGTGGGGCATCCTCGGCATGACGATTTGTTACGATCTGCGGTTTGCGGGTCAGTACCGGGCGCTGGCTAATCAAGGCGCTGCATTTCTGACCGTGCCATCAGCCTTTACCCGCCCAACCGGTCAGGCCCACTGGCATACGTTGTTACGGGCGCGGGCTATTGAAAACGGCTGTTACGTGTTTGCGCCCGCCCAGTGCGGTGAGCACGAAGGCGGTCGCCAGACCTACGGGCATTCTCTAATCGTTGATCCGTGGGGCGAGGTTGTGGCTGATGGTGGCGAAGTGCCCGGAATCATCACAGCCGAAATCAACCCTGCTCGCGTGGATGTGGTCCGCGCTCAGGTGCCGTCGCTACAGCACGACCGGGATTATTCTTAAACCTGTATCGTGTGTGCGGGCGGCTCGCCATCCTCACGCGCGCTTTGCCCCAAATCATTCACCGCGACAAGGCGTTGTTTAACGCCGGGGATGTCGCCGGTTTCTACAAGACCGTGTTCATAGGCGACCACCTGCAAACGACCCTGCACCAGTTCCAGCAATTCTCCTGCCCGTAACAGGTGATCCGGGTTGCGGGGGCGGGCGTATTCTTCGTTACCTCGCGCAAACGTCTCATAGACCAGAACCCCGCCAGGGTTCAGGCTGTTTATCAAGGCACCCAGATGGTCGCGGTACAGATAATTCACCACCACGATACCGTCGAATGTACGCTTGAATAGTGATCCACCTTCATGGAACGGGTGTTGCCCCGATTCCAGATCGGCGGTGACAATTTCGAGATTTTCGTGGTCGCCCAAACGTTCACAAATGGCATCGGTATTCTTGTCGATGGCCGTCACAGGATGACCAGAATGCAGGAATACCTGTGTATGTCGACCGCCACCGCAGGCTAAATCCAGCACCGAGCCATTTTGCGGCACATGCCCCGAAAACCGGGCGACCCAGGGCGATGGGTCGGTAACTCTCAGGTGTTTTGTGTGCCTTTCTTCGTCGCTCATGTGTTCATTTGCCTTGGCAAAGGTTAATATATAGGCTTATTTAATCAGTATTGAGTAGCCTTGTTAAGGCGTAATAAACAACGGTAAGCCCCAATGATTACCTATCAGCTTAAATGTACATCAGGTCATGAGTTCGAAGCGTGGTTCCGCAATAGTGCTGGATACGACGAACAGTGTGCGTCTGGTGATATCAGTTGCCCCTTGTGCGGGGATCAGGAAATCACGAAAGCCATCATGGCCCCGGCCATTGGCAAAAAGGGAAATTCATCGACCCCATCCGTTGAGCCCAATCCTGAACTCGACCCTGAACAAAGGGCATCCGAAGTGGCCCGCGAAGTTTTGGACGCCGTGGAATCCATTCGTCAGCATGTGGAAGACAACTGCGATTACGTGGGCAATGATTTCGCCGATGAGGCCCGCAAAATCCATTACGGCGAAGCCGATGAACGCGGCATTTATGGCGAGGCCACGGCTGAAGATAATCAGGCGCTGGACGAAGAAGGCATCGAAGTCTTCCGCATTCCCACCGGCCCCCGCCGCGATAGTTAATTTGGTCTATTAGTGTTGTTGGCGAGAAAAATACGCCAGATAATTCACCGCCGTATCATCGCCTAGGCGCCAATCCCCATTCGCCAGATTATAAACCGTGCCTTTGATGGATTTGATATCCAGTCCGTGCGGGCGTAATCCGTTAGCCAGTTCTGACGGGCGCACGAATTTGTTCCAGTCATGGGTGCCAGCGGGAACCCAGCGCAGAATGTATTCAGCCGCGATCTTGGCAAAAGCCAACGATTTGATTGTGCGGTTGATGGTACCCATGATCAGACAGCCTTCGGGCGTTACCAGTGCCGACAGGGCGTCCAGAAACTGGTTTACGTCGGTAACGTGTTCCACCACTTCCAATGATATGACTGCATCAAACGAAAGCCCTTCGGCGGCAAGCGTTTCGGGCATGCATTGACGGTAATTGATATCCAGTCCGCTCTGGCGGGCATGGGTGGCGGCAACGGCGATTGTTTCTTCACCGGCATCGATGGCGGTTACGTCTGCACCCAGTCGGTTGAGCGGCTCACTGGCAAGACCACCGCCGCAGCCCACGTCCAGTAGCTTGAGGCCTTTCAGGGGCGAATCAGCAGTGGAATCACGACCGAAATGATCACACAGCGCGCCAACCACGAATTCCATGCGCACCGGGTTTAGCATGTGAAGCGGACGAAACTTGCCTGAATCATCCCACCATTCATCGGCAATAGCCGTAAATCGGGCTATTTCCTCGGGTGATGCTGTTGAAGTTATTACCATTTTACCTGTTACCAAGTTAACCGCGGGCTTGAATGCCCAAGGCGTTCAGAGTATGTATTCGCCGCTCTTCGTTCAACCGAAACAAACAGAATACTGATAAATTTAGATGGCTCGTATTGTTCAAAAATTTGGCGGCACCTCTGTGGCTGATCCGGAGCGGATCAAGGCCGTGGCGCAGCGCGTCAAAGCTGAACTGGACGCGGGCAATCAGGTTGCCGTGGTTCTGTCCGCCATGTCGGGTACCACAAACCAGCTGGTTTCATACGTGGACGAAATTTCACCAGATTATGACCCACGAGAATATGATGCCATCGTCGCCACGGGTGAGCAGGTAACCATCGGGTTACTGGCTATTGCGCTGCAGGGCCTTGGTATCAAGGCTCGGTCATGGATGGGGTGGCAAGTGCCAATCCATACGGACGCCGTGCATGGCAAGGCGCGTATTGAGCGCATCGAAACAGATGAGCTTGATGCGCGGATGAACAATGGCGAAGTTCCCGTTGTGGCGGGCTTCCAGGGTATAGGCCCGGATAATCGGATCACCACATTGGGTCGCGGTGGCTCAGATACCAGCGCCGTGGCATTGGCCGCCGCCTTGAATGCGGATCGTTGCGATATCTATACGGATGTGGACGGCGTCTATACGACCGACCCTCGTATTGTGGCCAAGGCGCAAAAGCTTGATAAAATTACATATGAAGAAATGCTGGAAATGGCGTCACTTGGCGCCAAGGTCTTGCAAACGCGTTCCGTACAGCTTGCCATGAAGGAAGGTGTACGGCTTCAGGTTCTTTCCAGTTATACCGATGAACCAGGTACTCTGGTCGTAGATGAGGATGAAATCGTGGAACAGGCAGTAGTCAGTGGAATTGCATACAGTCGTGATGAGGCCAAGATTTCCCTGATGGGGGTATCTGATAAGCCGGGTGTTGCTGCCCGTATTTTTGGCCCGCTCACAAATGCCAATGTGAACGTGGATATGATTGTCCAGAACGTATCCGAGGACGGCAGCACAACGGATTTGACTTTTACCGTGGCACAGGCCGATTTGCGCAAAGCGGTGGATACGCTGGAAAAGGATCAGGACGGTATTGAGTACCGCCAACTGATTTCCGATGCCGACGTGGTCAAAGTCTCGGTCATTGGTGTTGGCATGCGCTCACACGCTGGTGTGGCACAGACCATGTTTTCGGCACTGGCCGAACGCGGCATAAACATTCAGGTGATTTCCACATCCGAGATCAAGGTTAGTGTCCTGATTGCCGAAGAATACACCGAACTGGCATTGCGGGCATTGCACACAGCCTATGATCTGGATGCTGAGTGAAATCTAGCGTTACTTAAGCCATGTAACACCCGGGAAGGGAAGCGGTACAGGTCATGTCTGGTGACAGCATTGATGCAACACCGCCTTTAGCGGAGCACAACACGCAAGCCTTGCGTCGTTTGCTGTCTCGTGCCCGCACGATTATGGCCGGGCCAGGTGAAGCCGAAGGCAGGCTGGAACAAATCACCGGGATCATTGCCGCTGAACTGGTCGCAGAGGTTTGCTCAATTTACGTGCGGCGCGCGGGCGATATGCTGGAACTGTACGCGACGCAAGGCCTGAAATCAGATGCTATTCACAACACCCGCCTGCGTGTGGGTGAAGGCCTGGTCGGTGATATAGCGGCCCATGCCCGACCCCTGGTATTGTCCGATGCCCAGAACCATCCCAACTTTGCCTACCGGCCAGAAACAGGCGAAGAGCTTTTCCATTCGCTGATGGGTGTGCCCGCCGTGCGTGGTGGCCGGGTTGTAGGTGTGCTGGTGGTGCAGAACCGAACCCAGCGTCACTACACCGATGAAGAAGTCGAGACGCTGGAAACCGTGGCCATGGTGGTGGCCGAAATGGTTGCCGGTGGCGAGTTGGTGGATCAGGCCGAGTTGTCGCCGGTTGACGGAATCGGCATCAAACCCCTTCGTCTGGAAGGGTTGCGGTTGCACAATGGTATCGGCATGGGAACCGCAGTGCTGCACCAACCCCAATATAAGGTTGAGCAGGTTGTCGCCGATGACCCGGTGCTGGAGCACCAGCGACTTGATGATGCCTATGCCGACATGCACGGCGCGCTTCAGGACATGATGGAAACCAGCGCGTTCGACAAAGCCGGTGAACACCGTGAAATCATGGAAGCCTATCGCATGATCGCCAGCGACGCGGGCTGGCTGGAAAAACTTCACACAGCTATCGATTCAGGCCTGACAGCCGAGGCCGCCGTTGAGCGTGTGCAAAACGATCTAAGCGCGCGTATGGGCCAGGTTGCCGATCCCTATATCCGCGAGCGTGTGCAGGATATCGAGGACTTGGGATCTCGCCTTATGCGGCACCTGTATGGTGATCAGGGACAGGATACTGGTGAGTTGCCGGAGCACGTGGTGCTGGTGGCACGCACGTTGGGACCGGCGCAGCTTTTTGACTATGACGCTTCTCGCCTTCGTGCGCTGGTGCTCGAAGAAGGATCACCAACCAGCCATGCCGCCATTGTGGCGCGCGCGCTGGATATTCCGGTGGTGGCCCAGGTCAAGGATGCCATAGAGCGTATTGAACAAGGCGACACAATTGTCGTGGATGGTGATTCCGCTCGGGTGTTCGTGCGCGCGGGCGAGGACGTACAGCAAACGTTCAAAGATGCGCTGAAAGCCAAAACCGTACAGGCTCAAAAATATGACGCGCTGAAAGAATTACCTGCCCGCACGCTGGACGGGACCGAGGTTAATTTGTTCATCAATGCCGGATTGTTGGTTGATTTGCGACGCATGCATGAAACAGGCGCGAACGGGATCGGGCTTTACCGTACCGAGGTACCATTCATGGTCCGGCCAGAATTTCCCGATGTGGATGAACAGGAAGTCATATACAGGGAAATTCTGGATGGTGCTGACGGCAAGCCCGTCCTGTTCAGAACTCTTGATGTGGGCGGCGACAAAGTCTTGCCCTATTGGGAACCGGGCGATGAAGAAAACCCGGCCATGGGCTGGCGGTCGATCCGCATATCGCTGGACCGGCCCGCCATGTTGCGACAACAGCTACGCGCACTCGTGCGGGCATCCGCCGGGCGTGACATGCGTATCATGTTTCCCATGATTGCCGAGGTTAGCGAATTCGTGGCGGCCAAGGGCATGCTTGATATGGAGCTGGCTCGACACGAAGAGCGCGGCCTTGAGGTGCCCACCAACGTGACCGTTGGCTGTATGCTTGAAGTACCGGCGCTGGCCTTTCAGTTAAAAGCATTATTGCGCCACAGCGACTTTGTTTCGGTGGGCAGCAATGATCTGATGCAATTCCTGTTTGCCAGCGACCGTGGCAACGCGCGCCTTGCTGGTCGGTATGACACATTGTCACCATCGGTATTGTCATTCCTGCGCGCGGTGGTTTCAGAATGTGATGAAGCGGGCAAGCCAATCAGCCTGTGCGGTGAAATGGCCGGATATCCACTGGACGCCATGGCGCTGATCGGTATCGGGTTTAGAAATTTGTCGTTGGTGCCGTCTTCCATTGGCCCCGTAAAAGCGATGGTTCGCAGTCTGGAATTAGGCTCTTTGGAGCGGTATTTGCGGACGATATCGGACATCGATCATCGGTCTGTCCGGAAAAAGTTGAAAAATTTCGCCCAGGACCATCAAGTGGAAATATAGTCGCTGGCGCGCTTTTCGACTCTTAACGGTATTTTGATGATATTTCTGCACCATCGGTCTGTTGGATTCGCGGCAGTTAACAAAGGATTCTGTCGAAGCTTACCAACGGGGAACGATAATTATTAGGGCCGTCATGCAAAACGCTGATCAGTCATCAACAGGTACGGGTATAGAACAGGAAGCCAACGTACTTTCTGTGAGCACCATTCTTCGCGAAGCACGGGAAGCATCGGGTCAATCACTGGAAGAGGTGGCAAGTCAATCGCGCATTAGTCGCAAGTATCTTGAAGCGTTGGAAGAAGGTCGCTTTGCGGCTCTGCCTGGCAACACATATATATTGGGATTTATCCGCACCTATGCGGGCCACATGGGACTTGATGGCGACGAACTGGTTAACCAGTACAAGAGCAATAGCGAAAACGCCACGGATAAAACTACACTGGATTTTCCTGAACCCCTGCCTGAAACCGGTATTCCGGGCGGAACCATTCTGTTCGCCGGTATCGTTGTTGCCGTTATGGCCTATGGCGGATGGTATGTGGCCACGGAAGAAGATAACTCCAGGGCCAATATGGTGGCAGCAGTGCCAGAACGGCTGGCAGATGCTATGCCCGATGACGACAGTGCTGACGCGGCTGACCAGCCCGCCGATGCCGAGGTCGTTGAAATGCCGACGATTGTCGAAGACGTTACGGAAATCAAAGAAGCTGTCACTGAGGAACCCGAGGAGCCGCAACCGGTAACTGAGGTGCCAGAAACAGTAACAGAAACGGTAACCAACGTTGAAGAGACAGTCGAGGTCGCCCCCGAACCGGAACCCGAAGTGGTTGAGACCACCGTGGATGAAGTTGTGGAACAGGTGGTTGTAGAAGAAGTTGAGGCAGAGGTTGAAACCGCATCGCCTGAAATGATTGTCGAAGACACCACGGAAGCGTTGGATGAACAAAGTTCCCAGGAATTGAACGAAGCACAGTTGCGCGAATTGCAGGAATCCATGGATGCTGGTTCCAGCACTGATACCAGCACCACCGAAACCGCTGTTGTTGAGGTCGTCACAGAAGTGCTCGAAGCCGAGTCTTCTCCCGAAGTGGCGGCTGAACCACGAGCGCCTCGCTCATACGGCGAAGAAGGCAGCTCACGCATCTTGATCACAGCCATTACCAATAGCTGGACCGAGGTCCGTGACACCATCACGGGTGAATTGTTGCTGACCCGATTACTGCACACCGGCGATACATATAACGTCCCGAACCGTCCAGGTATTACACTGGTGACCGGAAATGCTGGTGGGCTGGAAATCAAGGTGGATGGTAAAGTTGTGCCGCCCATTGGTGGCACTGGTACGGTGCGCCACGACGTGGCACTTGATCCAGAAATGCTAAAATCCGGCAAAGCCTCAGAATAGAATACAAAAATCCATGCACGTTTTTGTTGTTCGGCGTTGACCAAGCCTTCTGATTGCGCCAAATAACCGGCTATAATGATCTCATGTATAGCGTTTACGGGACTTGAGACGTGCCAGAAGAAAACATGATAGCAACCACCATCAAAAACAGACGCCGCAGCATTGCGGTAACCGTCGGTAATGTGGCCGTTGGTGGTGACGCGCCGATCGTCGTTCAGTCCATGACCAATACGGATACCGCCGATGTTGAGGCAACGACCCAACAAGTCGCCACACTGGCGCGGGCGGGATCTGAATTGGTGCGGATCACCGTCGACCGGGAAGAAGCTGCCGCCGCCGTTCCCCATATTAGAGATCGCTTGATGGTGATGGGCGTGGATGTGCCCCTGGTGGGCGATTTTCACTATATCGGTCACAAGTTGCTGGAAAATCATCCGGCCTGTGCCGAGGCGCTGGCCAAGTATCGAATTAATCCGGGCAATGTGGGTTTCCGCGAAAAACGAGATCGCCAGTACGGTGCCATGATTGAAATGGCTATTCGTTATGACAAGCCGGTACGCATCGGCGTGAACTGGGGCAGCCTGGATCAGGAACTTCTGGCCCATCTGATGGACGAGAACGCCAAAGTAGCCGCACCTAAAGAAGCCGCCGCCGTTATGCGTGATGCGTTGGTGGCCTCAGCCATCAACAGTGCGACGCGGGCCGAGGAAATCGGCCTTGGCCGCGACCGGATTATCCTGTCATGCAAAGTCAGCGAGGTTCAAAACCTGATAGCGGTCTATCGCGATTTGGCAATCAAAGCTGACTACGCCCTGCACCTGGGGCTAACCGAGGCAGGCATGGGATCCAAAGGTATTGTGGCATCCACCGCCGCTATGGCTGTTTTATTACAGGAAGGCATCGGCGACACTATTCGCGTGTCATTGACCCCGGAGCCGGGCGGTGACCGGACGCAAGAGGTCATCGTTGCCCAGGAAATGTTGCAAACCATGGGGCTGCGCTCATTCGCGCCTATGGTTACGGCCTGTCCGGGGTGTGGCCGCACCACAAGCACAGTGTTTCAGGAACTGGCGCAGAGCATACAAATTTACCTGCGCGACCGTATGCCTGTATGGCGAGACGCCTACCCCGAAGCGGCAAGCCTGAATATCGCCGTCATGGGTTGTATCGTGAATGGTCCGGGCGAAAGCAAGTTTGCCGATGTGGGTATTAGCTTGCCCGGCACCGGTGAGCAGCCATCAGCCCCTGTTTTCATTGATGGTGAGAAGCATGTAACCTTGCGCGGCGATAACATTTCGGCGGAATTTCAGGATATCGTCGAGAAATACGTGGTTGATCGATTTGGTAAATCAGATCAAACAACCATAACTGCCCAATAACAGAACAATCAAGAAGCCGGAAACACACTCTATGTCCTCTTTACAACCAGTCCGCGGCACACATGACCTTCTGCCTGAGGAAATGCGCCGTCATCGTGCGGTCACGGACGCGGCGCAATCTGTGTCTGCCCAGTATGGTTATGAAGAAATCGCGACGCCGATTTTTGAGTTCACCAATGTATTCTCCCGCACCCTCGGCGATACGTCGGATGTGGTGACCAAGGAAATGTATACCTTCGAGGACAAGGGCGGCGAGATGATAACCCTGCGGCCCGAAAATACCGCCAGCGTCATGCGGGCGTATTTGTCTAATGGTTTACAGCAGACGTTGCCTTGTCGGTTCTTTTATCGCGGCCCCATGTTCCGTTATGAGCGTCCCCAGAAAGGCCGCCAACGACAGTTTCACCAGATCGGTATCGAGTGCATTGGCATTCCGGCAGCAGAGGCCGACGTGGAAGTGATCGCCACTGGCGCGCACATTCTGAAGTCTTTGGGGATTCTGGATCGCACCACGCTGGAGATCAATTCGCTGGGCGATACGGACAGTCGCAACGCGTACCGTGACACGCTGGTCGAATATTTTTCCAAGTACGAAAGCAGTTTGTCAAAAGACAGCAAAGAACGTCTGACCAAGAACCCGATGCGTATTCTGGATTCCAAGGACGAGAATGATCGTAAGATCGTTGCCGATGCGCCGCTTATGCCGGACTCAATGAATGCTGAGTCGAAAGGGTTCTTCGAAACCGTTCTCATGCGACTTGATCAGTTGGGCATTGCCTACAATCTGAATACCCGACTTGTTCGGGGGCTGGATTATTACTGTCACACGGCGTTTGAGTTCACGACCACGGAATTGGGCGCGCAAGGCGCCGTTATGGCCGGCGGTCGTTACGACGGGCTGATCACACAGATGGGTGGACCCGCAACGCCCGGTGTCGGTTGGGCCGCCGGGGTTGAGCGCATGAGCATGATGATTGATGAGCCCACGGCCCAAGCAAATTCCATCGCCATCGTTCCCATTGGTGATGAGGCTTTTGATAAGGCGTTTAGCTTGGCGCACCAGTTGCGACATGCCGGTTTCGCCATTGATTTCGGTGTATCCGGCAATATGAAAAAACGGATGAAGCGTGCTGACCGCGTTGGGGCGGTTGCGGCTCTGATGATCGGCGAAGATGAATTGGCGCGTGACGGCGTCACCATTCGGGATATGGAGACGGGCGAGCAGACGGAGGCATCCTTTGCCTCGTTGGAGAGTCAGCTCGACCGTTATCGTTAGCCATATGAATGTCCAACTTGGCAAAGCACTTGTGCCTGTGGTCGTGGGGGCGAATTTCCGCTCCAGCGCCATGGACGTGCGTGACCGCATGTTCGTTGAAGACGCTCTGGTCCCCATGATTTCCGAACGGCTTTCGGCGGCGGGTGTCGAACAAGCGATCATCCTGTCTACCTGTGACCGGGTTGAGGTTCAGGCCGTTCATGGGGAACCGGATGTGGCGGCTACGGCTATTCGGAAAATTCTCACTGACCATGCCGAGCTTGATCCTGCATCTGTAGGCGATCAGCTGTATGCCATGACGGGAACAGACGCGTTACGCCAGATCATGCTGGTGGCGACGTCACTGGATTCACAAGTGCTTGGCGAGCCGCAGGTGTTGGGCCAGGTTAAGGCTGCGCACCGAATGGCTCAGACGGCTGGCATGATGGGCCCCGGTCTCGAAGCGATACTTCAGGCCGCTTATGCCACGGCCAAGCGTGTGCTGACAGAAACCAAAATTGGGGAGCACCCGGTATCCATTGCCGCCGCTGCTGCGTTGCTTGCCCGTGATGTGCATGGTGATTTGAGCAATTGCCGGGTGATGTTGCTGGGCGATGGGGAAATGGGTGAGCTGGTCGGAACTTATCTGATGAATGCCGGCGCCAAACATCTGTCCGTGGCCCATCCCACTGATCGTCGTGGTCATGCGTTGGCCGGAAGGCTGGAATGCCATGCCGTACCATGGGTAGGCCTTGCCCAGGCATTACCGGAGCATGAGATCATCATCACGGCGATCGGCGCAAGGACCTACACCTTGAACGCCGATATGCTGCGGGCGATGGTTACGGGCCGGCGTCATCAACCATCATTCGCCGTAGATTTGGGTTTGCCGGGTGACATTGATCCCGCCGGGAACCGGATTGATGAGGTGTTCCTGTATGACCTGGGTGATCTGGAACGACTCGCCATGAAGGGCCTGAGCCACCGCGAAGGTGAAGCGGAACGCGCCCGGGCGATTGTTGAAGAAGATCTGGCGTTGTACGCACGTGATAAGGCTGAGCGTTCAGCGGTGCCGGCCCTAAGCCGGTTGCGAGCTCATGTGGAAGCCTTGCGCGAGCAGTCATTGGCCGAGGCGGGCGGTGATGCGGATAAGGCCACACACTTGTTAATCAATCGGTTGCTGCACGATCCCAGTGTGGTTTTGCGTGAGATTGCAGCGGATGGAAATGAGGCCGAGCTATATACGGCGGAGCGTGTTATCGAACAGCTGTTCCAGCTAAACAAAGATACTAGTGGAGATTAAGCGGTGAATCTGGAAGAAAATCTGGACCGTGTGTTGAGACGCCACGAAGAATTGAATGCCTTGTTGTCCGATCCTGACGTGACGAGCTCGCCCAAGTTTGTGGATATTTCCAAGGAATATTCCGACCTGCAATCCGTTGTCGATGCCATCAACGCCTACCGGGAGGGCGGGCAGGAAATGGTCGACCTTGCCGAGATGATTTCCGATGACAGTCTGGACAAGGAAATGCGGGATCTGGCCGAAGTCGAATTCCATGACTTAAAAGACAGCATGCCTAAGCTGGAAAAACAGGTCCAGCTGATGCTTCTGCCCAAGGATGCGGCAGACTCGAAAAATGCTATTCTGGAAATCCGGGCGGGTACTGGTGGCGACGAAGCGGCGCTGTTTGGCGCGGACCTTTATCGCATGTACCAGCGTTATGCAGACCTTCACGGCTGGAAGTTCGAGCCAATCGAAGTATCGGAGACCGGTATTGGCGGGTTTAAGGATGCGTCTGTTTCAATTACCGGGCGCGATGTGTTCTCGCGCCTGAAGTTTGAATCTGGCGTGCATCGGGTGCAACGGGTGCCGGTAACGGAATCCGGCGGCCGTATTCATACCTCGGCGGCCACTGTGGCGGTGTTGCCCGAAGCCGAAGAAGTGGACGTGGAAATAGAAACCAAGGATTTGCGCATTGATACCTACCGGGCGCAGGGCGCTGGTGGGCAGCACGTGAACAAAACAGACAGCGCCATTCGCATCACCCATATCCCGACCGGGATTGTGGTGCAGTGCCAGGACGGCAAGTCCCAGCACAAGAACAAGGCCTCTGCCATGCGGGTGTTGCGATCACGTATGTACGAGGCCGAACGCCAGCGCACAGATAGCGAGCGCGCCGCCGACCGTAAAAGCCAGGTTGGTTCCGGTGATCGGTCGGAACGCATTCGCACCTACAACTTCCCGCAAGGCCGGGTAACCGACCACCGTATTAACGTGACGGTGCACAAGCTCGACCGCTTCCTGACCGGCGAAATGGATGAGATCATCGACGAACTGATCTCCGCGGATCAGGCGGACAAACTCGCGGCCATCGCCTGATGTCACTCAAGACCATCGGTGATGTGGTTAGGTCCCTTGGCCAGCGATTTGGGGACGCCGGTATCGATGAGGCCCGGCTGGATGCACGCCTTATCGTCACCCACGTGGCTGGATGCGCACCTGAAACGGCGTTGGTTTACCCGGAAAAGACCCTTAGCAATGAGCAGATCGAAACCATTGAACAATTGGCCCAAAGACGGTTGCACCGTGAGCCAGTGGCCTACCTGACGGGTACGCGTGAATTCTGGTCCCTACCGATCGGCGTAAACCAGCATACGCTGACGCCCAGACCCGATACCGAAACACTGGTTGAGAGTGTTATCGCTGAAATTGGTGAGGATGCGCGGGATCGGGCGTTACGTATTCTTGATCTTGGTACGGGAAGCGGTTGTATTTTGGCCTCGTTGTTATCTGAATTACCTAATGCGACGGGCGTTGGTATCGATATCAATGTGCCGACTATCGAGATGGCCCGCCGTAATGCCCATGCTCTGGCGTTGTCTGACCGAATGCAGATTGCCGAAAGCAATTGGTTGGATGGCGTGGATGGAACGTTTGATATCGTTGTCTCTAACCCACCCTATATTCCTGCTGCTGATATTGACGGTCTCGAGCCTGAGGTTTCCGTGTATGAGCCTCGACTGGCTCTTGATGGTGGATGCGATGGGTTAGATGCTTACCGGCAAATTGCGGCTGGTCTTGGTGGTGTTCTGAAGCCGGGTGGCCTTGCGGCATTTGAGTTTGGCATAGGCCAGGCGTCGGATGTATGCCGCATCCTGCGCGAAAACGGGCATGGAAATACGCGGGTCTATAGCGATTTGTCGGGTATTGAGCGTGTTGTCTTGGTCAAAAATGCGGATTAATCGGGTTTTATTGAAAAAAGGGGTTGGAATAACCACACAACCCGTCTAGGTTTTTGGAGTGAGCAGAGCGAAAGCGCTGCGGGCGTCCCAAGGGCTCGATTTTTGGACCCCAAATTGCTCAGTCTTCGATTTAGATAGATAGCTCGGTAAGTACCGTCAAAGGCGTGCACCGATTTATATGTCCATAATTGGCATAACGTAAACAGCATAAAAGCGATTGATATGAAGCAAGGTTCAAGCCAGCAACGGCGCGGCCGTTCCAGAGGGAACAGCGGCAAACGCAATAACTCGGGAAACCGAAGCCACTCGATGGAGAGCAATGGCCCGGACGGTAAAGTTCGGGGCAACGCCCAGCAAATTCTGGACAAGTACCAGTCTTTGGCCCGCGATGCGGCCACATCAGGTGAGCACATCGCCGCCGAAGGCTTCTTTCAGTATGCCGAACATTATCAACGTGTGCTGAATACAGAACAGGCAAATAATCCAAATCAGAATCAGAACCAGAACCAAAATCGCGGCCAGAACCAAAAAGATGAGAACAAGGCATCTGACAATGATGGAGACAAGAAATCTGATAATGGATCGCAAGCACCAGTAGCAGAAGAACAAGCCGTAGCCGAAGCAGAAACAGTCTCTGAAGACGCGAGCCCTGAGGTTGTTGAAGAAACGAAATCCGAAGACTCTGTTAATGACTCTGGCGAAGACGATGATGCGGAATCGGAGCTGGCTGCCAGCGCATAATTGCTGACGTATTTTCCCTAGAAAATTTTTGAATTCAGGACTTGATTGGCTTGCAGCGCAGGCGAATCGACCCATATATCTATATATATGGTATATGGAAGATCATGATGCTCGCCTATATTGAGGGGGTGCCAGGATCGGTCTGAAAAAGGAAATGCGCCATGGATTTCGAGAAGTTCACGGACCGCTCGCGCGGGTTTATCCAATCTGCCCAAACATTCGCCCTGAGCAGTAATCACCAGCAACTCACCCCCCTGCATATCCTCAAGATATTGCTCGATGACAAAGAGGGTATGGCATCGAAGCTTATCGAGGACGCCGGTGGCACACCGGCCAAGGCCAAGACTGGTGTGACAAAGCACCTGGCCAAATTGACGCAGGTGGACGGCGGCGGAGCAGGGCAGGTGTACCTGAACCCCGAAACAGCACGTTTGCTGGAACAAGCCAGCGCGTTATCCGATAAATCTGGCGACTCTTTTGTTACAGCCGAGGTGCTGCTGCTGGCCCTTACACAAGCGTCAGGAACAGACACAGCACAGATTATGGCCGACGCCGGGGTAAAAGCCGATGCGTTGGAGCTCGCCATACAGGACATGCGGAAGGGTCGCTCGGCCAACAGTGCACAAGCCGAAGACGGCTATGATGCCTTGGGCAAGTATGCCCGTGATCTGACCCAGGCCGCCGAAGAGGGCAAGATTGACCCCGTTATCGGGCGGGATGAAGAAATTCGCAGAACGATTCAGGTGCTATCACGCCGCACGAAAAACAATCCCGTTCTGATTGGTGAACCCGGCGTGGGCAAGACAGCAGTGGTGGAAGGTCTGGCCCAACGCATCGTCAATGGTGATGTGCCTGAAAATTTACTGCAAAAACGCCTTATGGCCCTCGATCTGGGGGCCTTGATTGCAGGGGCAAAATTCCGTGGTGAATTTGAAGAGCGCCTCAAAGCCGTGTTGACCGAGGTGGTCGAGTCCAATGGCGAAGTTGTGTTGTTTATCGATGAAATGCACACGCTGGTCGGTGCTGGTGCCAGCGAGGGCAGCATGGATGCATCAAATCTGCTGAAACCCGCATTGGCGCGTGGCGAGCTGCACTGTGTTGGCGCAACCACGCTGAACGAATATCGCAAGTACGTGGAAAAAGATGCGGCACTGGCCCGCCGGTTCCAACCGGTCATGGTGGAAGAGCCTTCAGTCGAAGACACTATTTCGATCCTGCGCGGCATCAAGGAAAAGTACGAGCTGCATCACGGGGTTAAGATCAGTGACGGCGCCCTGGTGTCGGCGGCAACGCTGTCCAGCCGATATATCTCCAACCGATTTCTGCCGGACAAGGCTATTGATTTGATGGACGAGGCGGCCAGTCGGCTACGCATGGAAGTGGATTCCAAACCGGAAGAGGTGGACGAACTGGATCGCCGGATCATGCAGTTGAAGATCGAACGCGAGGCCCTGAAGAAAGAATCAGATGCCGCATCAAAGGATCGATTGCAAAAACTTGAGGAAGAACTTGTTGGTATTGAAGGGCGTTCGGCTGAACTAACCGACCAATGGCAATCAGAAAAAAATGCCATGGCAGACACAACCAAGTTGAAGGAAGAGCTGGAACAGGCTCGTCTCTCGGTGGAGCGTTGTATGCGGGACGGTGAATTCGAGCAGGCCGGTGAGCTGCAATACGCCCTGATCCCTGGATTGGAAGAAAAAATAACCCAACAGGAAGAGTCCGAAAACAATCACATGCTCGAAGAGGCCGTTTCGTCTGAGCATGTGGCCAGCGTTGTTTCACGCTGGACCGGTATCCCGGTGGACAAGATGCTGCAAGGTGAAAAAGACAAGCTGCTGAACATGGAAGAAAACCTGCGTGGCCGTGTGGTCGGTCAGGATGAAGCCCTTGTCGCTGTAGCCAATGCGGTTCGTCGTGCACGGGCGGGTTTGCAGGATGCAGACCGACCTATCGGATCTTTCCTGTTTTTAGGCCCGACCGGCGTTGGCAAGACCGAGTTGACCAAGGCATTGGCCGAATTCCTGTTTGATGATGAGCAGGCCATGGTGCGCATTGATATGTCCGAATATATGGAAAAGCATTCCGTGGCCCGGCTGATCGGCGCGCCTCCCGGCTATGTGGGCTATGACGAAGGCGGTGCGTTGACCGAAGCCGTCAGGCGCAGGCCCTATCAGGTCATCCTGTTTGATGAGGTGGAAAAGGCTCACCCTGATGTTTTCAACGTCCTGCTACAGGTGCTCGACGACGGTCGCCTGACCGATGGGCAGGGCCGGACGATCGATTTCACCAATACGTTGATTATTCTCACGTCCAATTTGGGTGGCGACGTGCTGGCTCAACAGGAAGCCGGACACGATTCGTCAGAAATAAGATCGCAGGTTATGGAAATCGTGCGGGCGTCATTCCGGCCGGAATTTCTCAATCGTCTGGATGAAATGATCCTGTTTCACCGGTTATTCCCCGAACACATGGGGGCGATTGTTGATATCCAGCTTGGCCGTCTACGAGCTCTGCTTGATGATCATTCCATGACACTGGATATGGATGAGGGTGCCGTAACGTGGTTGTCGGACAAGGGCTATGACCCTGTGTACGGGGCGCGGCCGCTAAAGCGTGTTATTCAGCGCGCCTTGCAAAACCCGCTGGCCAGTATGATTTTGGAAGGCAGCATCAATGACGGCGGCAAAGCCGTAGTTTCAGTCAAAGATGGAAATCTGACCATCAATGGTGCTACAGTGGAGCTTGATTAGGGTGTGACCAGCGTCACAGTCTGATATGTGACTGATGTCACAGACGGGGGTTGCCGGTTCTGTCATTATAATGGCAGTAGCTAACAGAGGTAATAACCATGGTTGATTCCATAACCACATCGGCGGTCGTACAAACCAACCTGCTGGCCCTGCAACGGGCAGCGGCGATTCGGGGCGAAAGCGCCCAGCGCCTGTCTACCGGGTTGGAAGTACAACGCGCCACAGATGATCCGTCTGCTTTCTTTCAGGCACAGGCTCTTACCGATCGTGTTAGTGGTCTGTTCGAAGCCAAAGACAACATCGGCCAGGCTCTGAGCGCTGTAGAAGGTGCCCTAGACGGTGTGGAAGCGTTGGACGATATTTCCCAACAACTTCGCGGTATCGCCCTGGCGGCGAGAGGTGGTTCATCTGAATCGCGGGAGGCCGCGGCGGCACAGTTCGACGCGCTGCGCGATCAGCTAGGCCATCTTGCTCGCGATGTGAATTATCTTGGCACCAATCTGGTTCAGGGCGCTCCCGATTCCCTGACGGTTTCCCTCAATGAAACCGGATCATCTGAAGTCACCATTGAAGGTGCAGAGTCAGATGCTAATGGCTTGGGTATTGGCGATGCGTTGGCGTCTTATAACAATTTTGCCAGTGATGCCGATATCGAAAATGCGCTGAATGACCTGAGCGCGGCGACGTCATCCCTGCGCTCTACCGCATCCAGCTTCGGATCTGACGTGGCGTTGCTGGGCATTCGCGAAGACTTCGCCAGCAATCTGGGGGCAACCCTGGAAGCAGGGGCCGCGAAATTGGTGAATGCGGACCTGGAAGAAGAAGCCGCCCGCCAGCTGTCCAGCCAGGTCCGTCAGGATTTATCCACGTTTAGTCTGCGAATAGCCGCGCAAAGTTCACAGCAACTCGTGCAAACATTGTTCGCGAGTTAGGTTGTGAATAAAACAGCAATCCAGGCATACGGTAACGCCGAACGCCCCACCTTAAGTGGTCGGGCATTGGAGGGGCGCGCTTTTGCCAGGGCAGCGCAATTGCTGAACGATGCCCGCAACGCCCCGGACGACCGGCGTCATGCCGTCAAGGCCCTGCGGTATAACCACGAATTGTGGACGATCATGCAGGCGGCCTTACAGGATGAGGATAGCGAACTGCCACCAGAAACCCGCGCCCAGATCATGAGCCTGTCATTGTTTGTTGATAAGCGAACGGCTGAGGCGTTGGCCAATCCGGACGCTGCATTGCTGGATGCGTTGATTGAAATCGATCGTAATTTGTCGCAGGGACAATTGTTTAACAGCTAGAGCAAAACCCGAGCAAATTGACTCAATTTGTGAAGGTGGCATTGCGTAATATCAACGGCTTAGAGCATTTCCGGTGAGCCCGTGTGAACAGATAATGCTCTAAGGTGTTAATCAGGGCTCGATCTGGGCCACTGTGGTATCGCCTGAAATCTCGGCATACAGCTTGTCCAATTGCCCAGCCACGGCCAGGAACCGTTCGAGGTCTTCACCCTTCAGCTTCTGCCCAGACGGCATCTTCACCTTCATGGGGTTTACCTGGCGGCCATTCTTCAGAATTTCATAGTGCAGGTGCGGACCGGTTGATCGACCGGTTGTGCCCACATATCCGATAACCTGGCCCTGACGGACACGCTTGCCGGTCTTCATGCCGCTAGCAATGGATTTCATGTGAGCATAAGCGGTCTTGTATTCGCCATTGTGACGGATGCGGACGTACTTGCCGTAGCCGCCCTGCCAGCCGGCGTAATCAATGGCACCGTCACCGGCTGCATAGATGGGCGTACCACGGGCTGCGGCAAAATCCACGCCCTTGTGCATCTTGTTATAGCCCAGGACCGGGTGTTTACGGTTGCCAAAACCAGACGACAAACGGGCCCCATCAATAGGGGTGCGCATGAGCGTTTTCTTGGCGCTACGACCTTTGTCATCGAAATAGTCGACCAAATCTTCGCCAGTCTTGAACTGATAAATGGGCAGCTTGTCGCCGCTTAGCTCCAGTTCCGCGAACAGAATGTCGCCATAGGCCAGAATCTCACCGCTTTCATCGTGCTGTGCTTCGTATAGAACGGCGAATCCGTCACCTTTTCGAATACTGCGTTGGAAATCCACATCCCAGGAATAGGCCCGGATCAGTTCAATCAGTACCGGGACCGGCAAATTGGCGCGTACACCGGCCATATAAAGACTGTCATCAATGCGGCCGTGGGCTTCGTATCGCTCGGTAGTCAGAACCTTTTCTTCTTCCCAGGCAGAGAAGCCATCATCGATTCGTTTCACACGAACTGTCCGTAACACAGTCGGCTCGTAGGCCAGGCCTACAAACTGGTCCGGCGAATCATCATCGGATGGCATGAAAAATAGGTCCAGATTCTGCCCGGCCCTGATCTTGCGGGGGTTAAAGGCTTCTGAGAATGTCGTAACAATACGGGCCGCTTCTACGCGCTCGATACCGGCCCCTGTCAACAAACCAGACAGCGTTGCGCCTGATTTAACATGTACCGTCTTTACAATTGGCTCTGGTATCGTAATGGCAGGCAGCAGAGGAGCATCTTCCTCATCAACAACCAGATTGCCGGCCAGATTACGGGTGCGCAGCGTTGCTGCCGACGCCGGGTTGCCCAGTGACAACGGCGCCATGGAGAATGTGGGCTCATTGTCTGTATGGTTCAACTTGATCACATCAAACAACACGACAGTGGCCCCGAGCACAGCGGTGCTCAGTACGGCGATGGATGCTAGTCCGCGGTAGTTCACGATGTGATATTCCTTGGTATTGTTGTTGAGCGCAGAGCCTGATTACTTGTGATGATCTCGTGCCATACAGTGCTTCAACATTCGAGTATGCGGAAAATGTCTTTCCAGACCCACTGTGTCAAGCGAATTGCACCAAACCGTCAATGAATTCAATGTAGTGCGACGATCGTTAATATTCCGTATCGCAGGTGCAGCAAATAAGTCAATTTTGTTGCACTTTTCCAATTGACACCCCCTCGGGAACTCCATATAACCCCACTCGTCGCGGGGCACTGGCGTTCGTAAGTATCGAAACCGGCCGCCCAGCGTTTTTTTTGCGCTATTTGACATTGTGAATAACGAGAAGGGATACGCGGGCGGCGTAAGCTTGCATTGATTTATTGATGCGAGCCCTTGCGGGACTTTGGTTTACTGAGGTTTTGTTTGGAGTTGTCTGGTAGGCAACAAGTTTGTCCTGTGTATTCATAAACTTGCTTTATGAAGCTGTTTGTACATTTTGCGATGTATGAACAGAGTGCGGGACAGGCTCTAGAAATTCTTTTCGGTTTTCCGGAAAGAGGATCAACTTAAGAGTTTGATCCTGGCTCAGAATGAACGCTGGCGGCATGCCTAACACATGCAAGTCGAACGAAGGCCCTAGCTTGCTAGGTGTCCTTAGTGGCGGACGGGTGAGTAACGCGTGGGAACCTGCCTTTGAGTGGGGAATAACAGTTGGAAACGGCTGCTAATACCGCATACGTCCTTCGGGAGAAAGGCTTCGGCCGCTCTTAGATGGTCCCGCGTCTGATTAGCTTGTTGGTGGGGTAATGGCTCACCAAGGCGACGATCAGTAGCTGGTTTGAGAGGATGATCAGCCACACTGGGACTGAGACACGGCCCAGACTCCTACGGGAGGCAGCAGTGGGGAATATTGGACAATGGGGGAAACCCTGATCCAGCAATGCCGCGTGAGTGAAGA
>JABJGO010000018.1 GCA_018662225.1 Rhodospirillales bacterium
CATTATCAATTATTAAACCGTCTCACTGCGGTTTCAATAAGAGCGTATGCCAGAATGACAGGATGAAGCAACACTGATCTTAATCATATTGGATAGAGATGATTTCCACAGGAATGAGACCACCAGGAGTGCGGATATCCACAACATCGCCTTCATAAGCTTTGAGAAGCGCCTTTGCTACCGGGGAAACCCAACTGACTTTCCCCTGTGTCATATCGGCTTCATCAACCCCGACAATAGAAACCGTAACCTCGGAGCCTTCTTTCAAGTAGGTAACCCTTGCACCGAAGAAAACCTGATCGTGGTTTTTCTGTGCGGCAGGGTCGACGATGTGTGAGATTTTCATGCGTTTGGTCAAAAACCGAATTCGCCCGTCTATTTGACGAAGACGCTTCTTGCCATAGATATAATCACCGTTTTCAGAGCGATCCCCGTTACCCGCAGCCCAGGAGACCACTTCGACAACTTTTGGGCGGTCAACACTGCGCAATTCATGCAGCTCGTCTTTCAGAGTTTGATAGCCATTCGATGTAATGTAGTTTTTCTCGCCGCCGGGCAGGGCAGGGCCGTCGTCTTCCTCGCCCTCAAAATCATCATCATTATACTCAGGAGTTTTCAAAATCGATCTTCTTGCCAAGTCTTCCGGCCAAATCTTGAATAAACTGCCACGCCACACGGCCCGAGCGTGAACCGCGGGTCATGGTCCATTCCTTGGCCTCAGCATGGAGTTGCTCAACAGGAACATCCAGACCAAGACGCTCTGCGTAGCCTTCAATAATGGCGAAATAGGTGTCCTGATTACACACATGGAAACCAAGCCACAGGCCAAAGCGATCTGAGAGCGAAACTTTCTCTTCCACGGCTTCCGCCGGATTGATGGCGGTGGAGCGTTCGTTTTCGATCATATCGCGCGGCATCAGGTGGCGTCGGTTCGATGTGGCATAGAACAAAACGTTCTCAGGCCGACCCTCAATGCCGCCTTCCAGCACAGCCTTCAGCGATTTGTAGGATACGTCATCACCGTCAAACGACAGGTCATCGCAAAATACCAGGCTTTGGCGGCCACCAGCCCGCAATACCTGTAACAGGCGGGGCAGGGATGGCAGGTCTTCGCGGTGAATTTCAACCAGCATCAAGGCACCGGGCGTGATGCGGTTTACCTCCCCATGGGCCGCTTTCACCAACGAGCTTTTGCCCGTGCCACGCGCGCCCCAGAGAAGCGCGTTGTTGGCGGGCAGGCCTTCGGCAAACCGCTGCGTATTTTCCATCAACTGATCAGCCTGATGATCAATGCCTTTCAGCAATGCCAACTCAATACGATTGATATTGACTACAGGCTGCAACCAGCCACCGTCCGCATGCCACACAAATGCGTCACTGGCCCCCAGATCATTGTCCGAGGGGGCCGGTGGGGCCAAACGCTCCAGCGCGTCAGCAATACGCAACAGCGCATGATGAATTTCACTTTCACTCATGGACCGGACGTTAGCACACAGAATCAACGGGTTAAACCACATTGGCACCCTTGTGGTCCGGGAATTTTGAACCATATTTAACTTCGTGGTTAAGCGAAGGATTCACATTGCAAGTTGTGGCTGTACAGGTATAGTCCGCGCACGTTTTTCCGGGCCTTATTTAAGGTCCAGTGCCCATTTTTTGTTAAGGAGACTCATATGTTGATTTCCCCAGCTTACGCACAAGCCGCTGGTGGTGCAGGTGGTAGTGGACTTGAGGCCATGTTGCCATTGGTGCTGATTTTTGTCGTCTTTTACTTCCTGTTGATCCGTCCGCAGCAAAAGAAGATGAAGCAGCACAAGGCCACATTGGCGGCCATTCGCCGGGGCGACAAGGTTGTCACCGGTGGTGGTATCCTTGGTACCGTAACCAAGATTTCTGAAAATGACCCTGAAGTTCAGGTGGAAATTGCGCCGGACGTTAAAGTCAAAGTGCAGCGCGACCTGATCGCTGCCGTGGTCAGCAAGACTGATGCCGTTGCCGATAAATCCTCGAAATCAACCAGCACAGCCGCCAACGATGATGCGGGCGCTGGTGGCGGTGGTCTTCTCAGCAAATTGTTCGGCAAGAAATAAGCATACACAGAACCGGTACTCCCCATGATTTACTTCGCCAAGTGGAAGATATTCGCCATTCTCGGCATCTGCGTGCTCGGGTTAGCCTTTGCGGCACCAAACTTTCTGGACCAGCGCACGTCAGATAGCCTGCCCGACTGGCTGCCGCATAAACAGGTGAGCCTTGGTCTTGATCTGCAAGGCGGGTCGCACCTGTTACTGGAAGTCCAGTCAGACAACGTGATTCAGGATGATCTGGAAGCCATTATCGATTCTGTGCGAACCGATTTGCGTAAAGAGCGTATCAAGTATCGTAACTTGGGCCTTAGTGATGAAGAACTACCTGGTGTTTCGGTGTCGATTACGGACCCGGAGAAACTGGATATTGCCTACGAATTGCTGCGTCAGATCGAGCCTGGCACGACCACACAAAGTAATGACGATGGTCTGATTACCATTGAGCTGGATGAAGTAACGGTGCGCGACCGTAAAATTTCAACCATTCAGCAGTCCATTGAGATTGTCCGTCGGCGTATTGATGAAACAGGTGTGCGCGAGCCCACCATTCAGCGTCAGGGGGACGACCGCATTCTGGTTCAGTTACCCGGTGTTGATGATCCGGAACGCATCAAGGCATTGTTGGGTAAAACGGCTAAGATGGCCTTCCATCTGGTTGATCAGGAGAACAGCATTAGCGAAGCGCTCGCCGGTCGTATTCCGCCCGGTTCACGTCTGATGTATGAAGAAGGTGAAAACGGTGGCGAGCCCCGGCCTTATCTGATTCGCAAACGGATCATGGTCAGCGGCGAAACCCTGGTGGACGCGCAACCATCGCAGGACCAGCGCACAGGGGAGCCCATCGTCAGCTTCCGATTTGATACACGCGGTGCCAAGAAATTCGCCGATGTCACATCCATAAATGTGGGCAAGCCATTTGCCATTGTGCTGGACGGTAAAGTCATCAGCGCACCGGTTATCCGACAGGCGATTCTTGGCGGTTCCGGTCAGATCAGTGGTAACTTCAGTTTCCAGACTGCACAGGATCTGGCGTTGTTATTGCGCGCCGGTGCTCTCCCCGCGCCACTGATTATTTTGGAAGAACGCACCGTGGGCCCGGGGCTTGGAGCGGATTCCATTGCCGCCGGTAAAATCGCCAGCATCATCGGTTTGATCGCTGTCATCGTCTTTATGGGCGCGGCCTATGGCCTGTTCGGGATCATGGCGGACGTGGCGCTGATCATGAATATCTTTCTTATCCTGGCTGTGCTGTCCGTCTTACAGGCGACCCTCACGCTGCCCGGTATTGCCGGTATTGTTTTGACCATCGGTATGGCGGTGGATGCCAACGTTCTGGTGTTCGAGCGTATCCGTGAAGAGTTCCGAATTGGCCGTACCGCCATGTCGGCGGTGGACGCGGGATACTCGCGGGCCTTCAAAACCATTATTGATGCCAACGTGACCACACTGATTGCGGCAGTGTTGCTTTATTCGTTTGGTTCAGGTCCCGTGCGGGGGTTTGCCGTCACGCTCGCGGTCGGTATCGTCACATCCATGTTCACCGCCATCATGCTCGTGCGCCTGATGGCCGTTTCCTGGCTTCGTGCCAAGAAACCATCAACGCTGCCGATTTAGCAGGGAACGGATATTATCATGCGTGGAATACATCTTGTCCCGGCTGGCACCAAGCTGAGCTTTATTCCGAAGAAAACAATATTTTTCGGTCTCAGCGTTCTCATCTTTTTAGGCTCGATCGGATTGTTCCTGAGCAAGGGCCTGAACTACGGCATTGATTTCCAGGGCGGTATTATGATGGAAATCAGAACCGAACAGGCCATGGACGTCTCATCCATGCGCCGCAACCTGAATGCTCTGGGCCTGGGCGAAGTCGCTTTACAGGAATTCGGCAGCCCTACAGATGTGCTGATCCGCATCCAGAAGCAGAAAGGTGATGAGAGCGCACAGCAAGTCGCTGTCGAAACCGTGAAAATTGCATTGGGCGAAGGCGTCGAGTATCGGCGCACAGAATTCGTCGGCCCAAAAATCAGTGATGAGCTATTCTGGGATGGTGTCATGGCCGTGGGCTTGGCATTGGTCGCAATCCTGATTTATATCTGGTTCCGGTTCGAATGGCAGTTTGGCGTGGGCGCCGTCGTTGCCTTGGGCCATGACGTCGTGGCGACCATTGGTGTTTTTGCCCTGCTGGGCCTTGAATTCAATCTGTCCACGGTGGCCGCCGTTTTAACTATTGCCGGGTACTCCATCAACGATACGGTGGTTATTTATGACCGGGTTCGTGAGAACCTGCGTAAGTACAAAACGAAACCGCTGAATGAGTTGTTGAACGAAAGCATCAATCAGACCCTGTCCCGTACCGTGATGACCAGTGTAACCACGTTGATTGCATTGGCTGCGCTGTATGTGCTGGGTGGAGCCGTCATCGCTGATTTCAGCTTTGCCATGATCTTTGGTGTTCTGATCGGTACCTATTCATCCATTTGTCTGGCTGTACCCATGCTGTTACATCTGGATCTGGACCGAAATCCGGTAGACGAGGATGAATCCAAAGACGCTGTAACCGACGCCTCCTGATTTTCTGGAACGCATTAGCATGTCTGGGTTTGAAATTTCACCCGCATCCATAACAGCCAGCCATACCGTTCAACGGTACGGCGATGGCAAGTTTGGCATTGCCGATGAAGTTTACAAAGGCTCTGTCATTGTTTTTAGCGATCACGCACAGCTGTGGCCGGTACAATCAACAGAAGACATCACAGCATCAAGCCTGCTTGCCATCGTGGAACGATCTGATGATGTCGACATTCTGGTGCTGGGGTGCGGCGAGCGTTTCGGCCCACCACCACAAGACTTGCGCGCCGCCCTGAAAGAACACGGAATCGTGCTGGAATGGATGGATACCGGTGCCGCGTGCCGTACGTTCAACGTGCTGCTCAGCGAAGCCCGGCGGGTTGCTGCCGCCCTTATAGCTGTGGTGTAAAGTCACCGGGCGGTAGCATGAGGCTGTTCGGACGTGAAGAAGCGGACAGCGTGATCGGTGCATACGTCATCGAACACATATGGGATGCACCACCTGGAACCGGTGAAATCTGTATGTTCGACAATCGCACTGTTCTGCACGCAAGTTTTCATCGAAAAATGAACCCCGGTTACAAAATTGCCGTTCAGTACCTGTACTGATCCTTCGCAGGATTATCCATGTGCCAGGAAATGATAGGAAATACCGACACTAATTTGCCGTAGCATTTCGTAAGCCTGTTCCATGGGATCAATCAGGTTTTCATGCAGAACCACATAACCAATATTCTCGCCCGTTGCATGGTAAGTAGAAGTCTCGTCGAAGGAAACATCGGCTTCTTCCAACGGCTCCATAGGGAAAACCTCTCGAAGAACCGATACCGCCATCGGAATTTCCAGTGACAGCACCATAGACATGACCTGTTCCTGCGTCACGTCGTGGCGTGATGCAAATTCAGGGATACGCGCACCCAGTAAGTAGATGTGCTCTATAATCGCAATGCGAATAGAATGTAACAGGTCCAGTTGCAGCCGGTTGTCGTCAGGCATCTTACCGCTATCCAGCGATAGACGGTCCAGGATCCGGTGTAGATCAATAGCGTCCTGGCGCAGGTGATGAACCAGACGCATGACCCGTTCATGGCGGCTATCGGACATCAACAACTGAGCCAATTTACGAAACGATGATACATGATCGGCTTCGATCCCCACATAGGCCCGTGATATCCAGTACCCAGGATCAAACAGGCGGGAATAAGCAGCGAGCGAATTCAAACTGCTTAGCCTTTTGGTATGGGCAACCAGTCCCATCAGGCGCGTTGCCCGTTCCGAATTGGCACACATATCAACGAAGCGTTCGTACTCATCGCCAACCGCCTCACCGATACCGCTCACCACGTGCGCCGGATAACCCAGCTGCTGCATGATCGCGTTGTGGGGAATAGCGCGCATCTGGCGCGGGTTACCACGATCAGACGGGTTCTTGATTTCGTTCTGGCGAATAGATTTCCTGGACCCGGTGGTGAATAGCAGGTTGGTACCGAAGCTGCCTAGTGCCGCGCGGTAATCATCATCTTCGAATAAGTGCTCTTGAAATGATTTCAGGTGTAGAAAAAAATCGAGACTGAAGTCTGTATCCCGGTAGAACACATCTTTTTGGATATCGGGAAAATCCAGTTCCTCACCGGCGGGAATGGTGCGAGCATTTTCCAAAATACCCAGCAGGGACGCCCGCGCCAGTAGGTCATTCTCAAACAACAGATACCCGTCGCCGCCCTGAAAGCTGGTTTCGTGCTTAAGCGGCACCCCAATACGCGAGAACTGATGGCGCACACGACGCGACATGACGTAATCAAAACGGTCACTCAGGCTGCCGGGGTGGGCACCACGCCCCATGGACTCGCCATGCGTATTGAAAAACAGGACCTCAATACCTTCCATGCCCTGGTTACCCAAAATCCGAGCCAGCTTGATCTGCAACCGCTCGATCGCGAGCGTTGCCGGAATCTGTCCAATGAACCGGCCGGCATCAGAAAAACCGGTCTGTATCGCCATACGACCGCGCAATCGCACATACCGCAGGTAGTGCTCGTTATCCAGCAACTGATCAAGAATACGAACGCCACGTTCCAACGCCGATGGCGTCTCGAACAATGGCGAAATATCCACAAGATGGTCAACGCCAAACAACCGCGCAAAATACAAGGCGACCAATACAGTTGCCGAGTCTTCGCATTCGGCAATCAAAAAGCGCACGGGTGTGCGCGTATCGATATGCTTGATGATCTGGGCAATAAGAATGAATTGCCGCACGGCCGTGGATGGCTCATGCATCAACGCACTGAAGTTAACGTTGTGCGGTTCCACATCGCGGATCAGGTCATTCAGCCGGGTCTGCCCCATACGGCCGGAAATACCGTCTTCATCAGCCAGTTCCAGCATGCGCACAAAGCCGTTGTGCAATTGAGTGCCGTTGATGCGGAAATGGACATGTGCCGTACCCAATCCCAGGTTTTTCATCTCAGATCGCAACAGAACCAATCGGATTTGGTCTTCTGGTGATCCGACCACGGCAATTGCCTCATCGATCAGATCAACGAAATGATCAACAGATACAGCCTTACCCGCCAGCGCGGCGGCTGTGAGCGCATTGGCAACCCCCGACAGGTATTCAGGGTCATCAACCGCGCCGCCAAATCCGGTTATGTGCTGGTGGGTGTCATCCTGATTGTCCTGAATGGCCTGGACCACCGTGGTGACTTCCGGGGCCGGGGTGCTGACCGACACAACTTGCGCCTGGGACAGGTAGCGCTCCAACTGCGTTGCTTTTTCTTCCAGCTTCAACCGCACCATTTCGGGCCAGCCAATATCTGTTCTGCCGTCCAGATCGTATCCTACCCAACAGGCGATACTCAGAGGATTCAGATCAAGGGTCGTCCAGCGTGTGGGCCAAAGAATACGAGCCCGCTCAAGAACCTTTTGCCCAACCCATTGCAAGGCAGCCTGCATGCGCTCAATGGCGGCCTGGGCCTGGGCATGTTCGTCGTTTAGCTCAATTCGTGCGTCCGGCACATGAGGCAGAGCCGACAGTCGTTTGTTCATATCAACGGCATCCTGAGCATCAGGCGTAATAGCCAAATCCGCCATGATGGTACGCAAGTCCTGTGACATGCCAAAGGTCGGGTGGGCCGTAAACACGGCACCAACCCGAGGATGCGTCCAGAAAGCTGCATACTCTTCAAAAGCCACAGGCTGATCATCTTGTGTGGCCGTGGAATCAATCAGGCTATCCAGGCGCGATTCAACGGATGACATCCCTTGATCTGCCCCCACATAACGCCCCAGATGTTTCGCCCGCTCAACAAAGGCGCGGTCGCTCAACTGCTTGGCTATGGCTGCGAGTTTCTCAATTGATGTGTTGCCCGCTTCCAGATCACGGGACATGAGAAAACCGAGGTGGGCCGTCGGGTTAAGATCGGGATCGTTCTCTACGGCGGTTCGAAAGGCGCGCAGATCATCCACGTAGCCCTCAAGGCTGGATTCGGTATCACTGAATGAAACGCCGGATGAGGTCGAGTTTGCCATGGCGGTATCCTTAAATATTCGACACTTGATACAGCCTGTACCCTGGTGCGGCAACTACCCTGATGGGCCACCCGCCACCCAATGGGGTAGGATGGCGGATTACGCTCACAAACGCCCCACAAACAAAAGAAGCCCGGCAATGCCGGGCTTCCTCAGTTTTCTATTTTGGCTTCTATTCAGATCAGAATATGTTTTGTGCCGATATCATGGCATAGAGCATGGGGATCGAAAGCAGTGTGTTCGTCCGTGAGAACAGCATAGCGGTACGGGCTGAAGCTGCTTTAGTGTCAGCATCAACTTCGACCATACCAAGCGCACGTTTCTGGTTTGGCCAGATAACGAACCACACGTTGAACCACATGATGATACCCATCCACATGCCAATGCCGATAGCGGTGTGCTTGGCAACAGCAAAGCCTTCTGAAGCGCCCAGTGTCAGGGCCTCGACAATATAGCCGTTCATGGAAGCCAGGATCAGGCCAGTGATGATGGTGCCCATAGCACCCCAGCGGAACCACCATAGGGCAGCTGGTGCGATAACCTTGCCAATGGCCGGTTTCTGCTCATCGGGGATGTTCGGCATGTTGGGGATTTGTACAAAGTTGAAGTACCACAACAGGCCGATCCACATGACACCACAAATAACGTGGAGCCAACGCATGACAAATGCCATGTAAGCATGATCTACAGTGACGCTGTAGTCAGTCATGCCAGATACGGCCAGAACCATGAGTATGGTCAGAACGAAACCTGCGATGACGGTTGATTTCAGGTTGGTTAGAATGCCAGCCATGATAAATACCCTTTCCGGTGTTAGAGTTTAGAGGCGATCTAATTCTGATATGCTATATACGTGGTCTGTAATTTTTCATCAATCCATTACAGCTCACAGACCATAATTATTTCGCAACGTATTGATAAAACATAATAAAATGCCTAAGACGGATCAGGGAAAATGACAGAAACAGGATATATTCCACTGTGAATGTTGAGCAGAGCGAATCGGATGAAGGTCTTATGACCTTATGCGCGGAGCACGTTTACAGCTTCGACAAGGATCGCTATCTGGTCACCATGGCGGCGCCTTCGGTGGCACGACACAAGTTAATGACGCTGTATGCTTTTAATGTGGAAGTGGCCCAGATATGTGACAACGTTAGCGAATCAATCCTGGGTGATATCCGGTTCCAATGGTGGCGCGATCAGATCGCCAGCGCATACGCCCAGGGGCCCCGCTCATCCGGAATTGCTGGTGCCCTGTATGACACTATCCAGACCAGCAACATTCGCCAGAGTTTGTTCGAGCGATTATTGGACAGCCGACAACGTGACCTTGACAAATCACCGCCACAAACACGGGAAGAACTGATCACCTATTGTGAAGGCACCTCGTCCACACTGGTTCAGTTATCCATGGAACTTTTGGACCCGAAATATTCAATGAGCCAATCGGCGGGTGAGGGGGTGTCAGAGCTGGCCCACCATACGGGTATCGCCTGGGCTCTTTGCGGCTTAATCCGTGCCATGCCCCATCATACGGCCCACGGCCGGTGTTACATTCCGGCGCAGATGCTGGCCGACGCCGGTGTAGGGTGGGAATATTTACACCACGACACAGATGCGGTTATACCGTTGATGGAAACCCTGGCCACAACCGCCGAGCAACATTTGGCATCAGCACGACAGTTGGCCCGTGACCTGCCAACCAGTGCCGTTGCCTCCATTCTCGTGATCCCCTTGGCCAGTCATTATTTATCGGTGCTGCGAAAAGCCGGTTTCAATCCCTATGACGCCCGCGTGCAACAAACGCACAGCATCTCCAAGACCCTACGCCTTATGTGGGCAACGATGTGGAAACGGGTTTAGCCGTGCTCTTATCGGGGCCTCAGCCAGGCCCGGGCCTCAAGCGCATCAACTCAAACGCTGAGACTTGTGGGAAGATGGTGCCTGCCTGCACATTATAGAGCATGATCGCGCCGCGTTGCTCATCGGGGAAGCCACCACGGGTATCATCGTACTGGCGAATCTCCAGAACCAGATGCATCTGTGTGGCCGGATTGTACGCTTGCCATGAAACGGTGGGGTTGGCTTGCGCCGGTGCCGCCAGTGGGGTGATAGTGCGGTTCCATACATTTGACGGCTGCCCCATGCGAGCCACGTAATGCTCTACAATGGCGGGGAATGTATCGCTCGGGAACAGGCTGTGATAGCGGGTAGCAACCCCGTTGTCATAACGCACGATAGCGTTCAGGCCCTGATACATCACCGTGTTGACACGCAGCTGATCCTGAATGTCTTCAGACCAGTTCAGGCCCTCAATGCAAAATGTGGTCGCACCGTTACGCTTTTGGATACAGGATTTGTTTTGCGCCAGCAGATCACTTCCCATGGGCAGCCCTTTGCCCAATATAGCATTCTGGCCCAGAACCAATACACCTGCGGTCAACATGGCATTGGATGCCACAGGTTGTCCGGTGGCGGCTGGCGGTGTCAGCATGACTCGGGCCGCTGACGGTGCCGCCTGTACCGACACTACATCCCAACTTCCCGTGCTTTCTGTAATTGGCGGTGGGTTTCCTGAGGAGTCGCGGACGGCACCACCTGATCCAACCCCATCGGGGTTCTCCGGATCAAAGATATGCGCCAAGCGTTCAACGATGCCGCTCTCGGCTCCCGTATCTGTGCCTGTATTTGTGCGGGGGGCTTGCTCCGTGCTGGCAACGGCTTCCCAACCATCTTGCAAATCAGGATCGGCAGGCAACGTGCCTGCAAGCTGATTGAGCTCAGCAATAGATCCCGGCATCGGAGTCACCCCGGCGGCGGGAGGCGGTGGCGGGTTTTGCGGCAGAACCAACGGGGCAGGAGCAGGCGTGACCCCAAACACGGGCGCCGGTGCGGGTAGCACTGTACCTGACGGTTGGATCAACCCCTGTGATGACATCTGAGACGCGGCATTAGAAGCCGGCATGTTCCCCAGCAGGCCGGGGGCGCTGATTCCGGGAGAGGCAAACAACCGGGCCATCTGGCCCAGGACAGCGACCGAGCGATCATCATTGGTGTCCACAGCGCGACCGGCAGGCGGGGCACTATAACCACCCACAACGAAAGGTGAGACTTTTGCATCCATTGCCATCGCGGCAACCGGGTCAACGGATTCGAGCGCCGTCATGATAGAGGTTTTCGTTTCCTGCGGGGCAGATGTTGCTTCTGGATCAGATGGCGACGATAGCATACCGATGCGTTGCAAGAATCGAACGGCCGAACTGCCACCATCCGGTGGTGGCACATACCCTGGCGACAGGTTGGTGCCTGCGGCAGCCAGGTATTCTTTAATCCGCAGGTCCTTCTGAACGTTTTCCACGCCTGTGGCATGGGCCTCCATCTGCTGCACCGTCTCCACTTCATCGCCCGCCTGATCGCGAGCATCGGACAAAATGCTCATTCGGTCACGGGATTCGTTTTGTAATTTCTTCAATACAGCAGCGCGGATCAACTCGTGGTCAGGTAAATCCAGCGCCGGTATTTCTGGCAACCCCTCTAACGCCTGCTTCATGGCTGTGCTGGCTTTACTTTCCGGCGCTGCCGTCAGATCGCCGCTTTCCAGCCCGTCCCCGGTTTCAGAAAACGACTTCATTGATGAAAAGAAACTCTCCTCGTCACCGCTTTCCATTGTGCCTTCAGGCATTTCAAGAGGGGCAGTCTGATCAGCAGGCTCAATCTGGGCCAATTCCATATCATCAGTTTCTGCCTGCTTCAGTTCGAATTCAGGCGCTGATCCAATAACCGCAAAAATATCCGGCTCACCCATGCTGTTGGCGCTGTCCGGTTTGCGAGGCGCCGGGACTGGATCAAACGGCTCAGCAAGGACAGCCATCTCAACCGGGTCTTCTGCCAATTCAGGTTTCGTTATCGGTTCAGCAACAGGTGCATCCATGACCACCTGCTCGTCCACGGGCGCCAGCATGATTTCAGGGGCCATAATTTCAGAGGTGGTGGAGTCAGCTGTTGGGGCTGAGACGGCGTGTCGTTCACCGGCAGGCTTACCGTTGGCAAAGATTGCCCCGGTTCCGGCACAGAGGATGGTACGGGGGCAGGCACAGGGGCGAGTACGGGCTCAGGTGCCGGCTCCGTGGCTCGGCTGCTGTCGTCTATCTGCTCAATTGTCGCATAGGCCCGAAGAAAATGGGTTATCGTGTACTTTTCCAGAAACTCAGCCAATTCCGCCGGGGTTTTCCCTTCCGGGCCGCGCGCCTTCAGGCTGGCACCGTTCAAAACGGCCTGTTGAACCGCTGACAGGCTACCTGTTCGAATAGCTTCAAACAACGTGATGGTTTGCGGGCCCAACTCACTGGGACCGACTTCGGCACCCTGCTCAGGCGTCGCACTGATCGCCGCCACAGGGAGCGAGAGCCCCGTCGCCAACGCGCCAATTACCACCAGTTGCCGGAACCTCCGACCAATTTGTAGCCGCTTCAACACTCGCATTCGCCCCAATTGATGACCAAAGCAATCCCGCCCAATAGGCGGACACAATGATGGACTCTCACCCCATAGACATAGCGGTTACAGGAAATAGTGCCAACCTTGGTTTCCATATACTATATATAGATTTAATTTGATTCATTAAATATGTGTCCTAATATTTTGAAAAACAACATTAATAAACAAAAATAACGGTCGTTTTTCTCCCGTTTCCCATATGCTAAAATGCCCGGACACAAAACACAGGTCTGATTTTTCCCTCGGTCGGGCAAATCGATTCGTGTGGCACGCTGGAAACCCGCAGAAGTCTGCGCTTTGATTGCTCGAAAAGAAATCCGTATCCAAAAACGTACAATCGGTCTAGTAAGGACACTCTGGCGGTGCCAATTCGGCGCGCCACTCGCATCATCAGGAAGCCCCATGACCCCAGCACAAATGCTGCTTGCCCTGATTGTTCCCGGCACCTGGGGACTGGGCTTTACGCTTGCCAAAATCGGTATGGATCAATTTTCACCTCTGCTGATTATGACTCTGCGCTTTGGCATTGCGGCACTGGTTCTGATCTGGTTCACCAAGCCTCCGTGGGGGCATATGCGTGAAATATTCATGATCGCCCTGATTGGTGCCACGCTTCAATACGGCCTTACGTTCAATGGATTGAAAGGCCTTGATGCCTCAACCGCCGTTATCGTGATACAGCTGGAAGCACCGTTTTTGGCCTTGCTCGGCACCATTTTGTTAAAAGAAAAATTTGGCTGGCCCCGCACCATTGGTATGGCTTTAGCCCTTGGTGGTGTTGCCGTCATCGCTGGCGAGCCCCGCCTGGAAGACAACCTGGGCAGTATGGCCCTGGTGGCCTCAGGCGCGGCGGTTTGGACCGTTGCGCAAGTCATGGTCAGTCGCCTGAAAACCGTTCCGCCCATAACCGTGCTGGCCTGGGTCGCGCTCATGGCAACGCCACAAATGGCCATTGCATCATTCTTCGTTGAAGAAGGGCAATGGCAGGCTGTAACCAATGCCAGCCTTCAAGACTGGTCCGTGGTATTATATCTGGCCCTGATCATGACGGCGCTGGGATACAGCGTGTGGTATCACCTGCTGGCCACATGTGATGTCAGCAAGCTATCACCATATCTGTTGTTGACCCCGGTTACATCCATTGCGGCTGGTGTAATCCTGCTGGGAGACCGTTTCACAACGCCTATGCTTATCGGGGGCGTGATGGTACTGGCCGGGGTGGTCGCAACCACCATTATTGGACGTGAGCGCAAATCTGACTAAGGTCTACGATGACTGATCGCGCGATTATGACCAGACTCTGTGGGCATCCGGAAATCCATATTTAGCACTTATGAACGGCCTGGTCGGTCGGTATGCAGCCGATACCAACGCCAAAATTCTGGATGCCGGGTGCGGCACCGGAAATATGAGCCAGTTGATGCACGACGTTGGCGACAAGTTCACTGAACTGGAAAATGCCGGTGCGTGGACACTGGAAGAAAAGACAGAACCTTTCCGGACCTATCCTTTTTCCAAGCAGTATGCCGATCTGCGTCACTGGGTATGTGTGTATCGAAAGTCTCGTTGACAGCATCAGAAATGAAGGCTACGTACTTAATCTAATTGGCGTATCGCCAGTTGTTTTGGAGAGTGTTTGTGACCAACAGTCCGGTATCCGGTTTGCGACGACGACGAGTTCAGCGAATTTGCGCTGCGGCCCGTTAGCGCACGGCTACGACCTCTCCGCCACCATTACATCATCCATGGTCTCTGAGGTATCAAGTCGGTAATCGGCCGCAGTATTTCTGCTCATCCTGATTTGCCACTCTTCGATACTCTAGGACACCACCATGTTTGATATAATGGTCGCCCGGCCCAAAGACACCAAGCCCGTTGAAAAGCTTTTAAACAAGGCGTTTGGCCCTAACCGCCACGAAAAACGCTCCTATCATTTCCGCGTTGGCGTGGAAGACGTTCCGACCCTTCGATTTGTGGCCGTTACGGGTGGTCATTTGTGCGGCACAATTCGGTTCTGGCCAGTGTACATTGGTGCTTCCACCAAGGCCTTGTTACTGGGGCCTCTGGGCGTAGATCCGGAACACCAGAGCATCGGCATCGGGGCGGATTTAATGACACACGGCATGAATATGGCTCGCGATCAGGGGCACAGCATCGTCTTGTTGGTGGGTGAACTGGATTATTATGGCCGCTTCGGGTTTGGCCCGGCCAGCCCTCACGACATCACCATGTCAGGTGAACAGGATCACCGCGTGCTGGTACGTGAGTTGCACAACGACGCGCTGGAAGGCGTGATGGGGCCGGTTACGTCGCTGGCTGAGACATCTAAATCTGCGGTATCTGCTGCCTGACGGTTACGGCCCAGTCTTCGAAATCTGATTTAGCGCGGTTTGCCATCATGGCCTTACGGTCACGACCCTTCACGCGTTTGGCGCCGGGTTCCTGCTCAAATGGTGGGAACAGGCCAAAGTTCACGTTCATGGGCTGGAATGTTTTTTCATCGGCACCGGCCGTAATATGGCTAAGTAATGCTCCATGAGATGTGGTAACGGGCGGGATGAAAGGATCAATTCCCATCCGTTCCGCCACAGCAAACAGGCCGGTGAGTAACCCGATAGAGGCACTTTCCACATAGCCTTCACACCCGGTGATCTGACCGGCGAAACGAAGGGCAGGGCGTTCTTTCAATCGCAGGGTTCCATCCAGCAGTCTGGGGCTGTTCAGGAAGGTGTTGCGGTGCAAACCACCAAGGCGGGCAAATTCAGCGTTTTCCAATCCGGGGATCGTGCGGAACACGCGTTGCTGTTCGCCATAGGTCAACTTGGTCTGAAAGCCTACCATGTTGTACAGCGTGCCAAGCGCGTTGTCCTGGCGCAGTTGCACGATGCCGCGCGGCTTATGCTCTGGATCATGTACATTGGTCAGGCCCACCGGTTTCATGGGGCCATGACGAAGGGTTTCAGGGCCGCGTTCGGCCATAACCTCAATGGGTAGGCAGCCGTCGAAGTAGGGGGTATTGGATTCCCATTCCTTGAACACAATTTTCTCACCTGTAATCAGGTCATTGATGAAGGCATCGTACTGTTCTTTGTTCATGGGACAGTTGATGTAATCCTTACCATCTCCACCACCATGTTCAACGGGCGCACTTTTGTCATAGCGTGACTGAAACCAGGCCTTGCTCATATCAATGCTGTCGCGGTGGATGATGGGGGCAATAGCATCAAAGAAAGCCAACGAATCCTCACCAGTTAACGCCCGAATACCCTCGGCCAGTGACGGCGATGTCAATGGCCCGGTGGCCACAATCACGCTGTCCCAATCTTCCGGCGGCAGGCCGGCGACCTCGCCCCGTTCGATTGTGACCAAAGGATGTTGTTCCAGTGCCTGCGAGACGGCCTCACTAAATCCATCACGATCCACAGCAAGCGCACCGCCCGCCGGAACCCGGTGGGCATCAGCGCACGACATGATAATCGACCCCATACGGCGCATTTCTGCATGCAACACACCAACCGCGTTATAGTCTGCATCATCAGACCGGAATGAGTTGGAACACACCAGTTCTGCCATACCATCGGTGGAATGGACATCTGTCTCACGCTCCGGGCGCATTTCATGCAGGACCACCGGCACGCCAGCCGACGCCAGTTGCCATGTGGCCTCTGATCCGGCCAATCCGCCGCCAATGACATGAACGGTTTTCATCTGTTCTGTTTTCTGTTTTGTGCTCATGGCCACTTGATAGAGGCCAACCCCGGCAGGCTCAACCCATATCTCACAGCCGGGCAGTTTAGACCGATGTGCAAGGGGAGGCCCAACGGAACCCAGACGAACCCGGTTTCCTCGACTTTTCCGTCATGACAGTGTTATCTAGTGTGAATTCGGGTATGGGAACTTCAACCATAGGAATGTCAAACTACGGGAGCCGCCCAAGCGTGTCTAATGACGATCAACATACGTGGACAAAACTAACCCAGCGCGAACTGGACGAGCGCATGGATAGCCACGAGCTGTTTGCCACCGGACAAATGGGTGGTATTCGCGCAAATTTGAAATTCACAGACCTTTCCTATCAAGATATGAGCAACCACGACTTGCGCGGTGTTGATCTAACGGGCGCCCTACTATGTCACACCAAAATTCGAGGATCAGATTTAAGCGACAGCAACCTCTTTGGTGCCGATTTACGCCATTCTATCTTGATCGGCGCAAAGTTGAACCGGGCTGATTTGCGTGCCGCGTGCTTGTCCGGGGCGAACATGACAGGGGCTGAGCTGATCGAAGCTGATATGCGCGAAGGTACGCTGGTTCACGCCCGAAAAGTGGGTGGTGACATCGAGCCGGTGACTGAACTTACTGCATCGCCCGGTATCGAGCAGGCTATTGCCCGTGGCGCGAACATGACCGGTGCACGGGTAACGAATTCGTTCATTGTTCAGACAGACCTGACCGATTGCATCATGAAGAATGCCAAGTTCATTCGTGCCAACCTGTCGCTTTCCAACTTGACGGGATGCGATTTGGAAGGGGCAGACCTTTCCAATGCGAACCTGAGCGGGGCTATTTTCCACGGTGCCAGTTTCTCCGGCACTGTTCTGGATCATGCGGATTTAACCGGGGCCGATCTGGTCGGTGCCGTGTTCGATAATATGAACTTCGCCAAGGTTGATCTGAAAGACGCCAGGATGGTCAAGATGCTGGATCAACTGGACAAAACACTACAGATCATTTTGCGAGAGCATAATGAATGGGTGGACAGCAATGGCCAAAAGGGCAATCGCGCCAATCTATCCCTCACCAATCTATCTGGACAGGATCTCGGGCGAATTAATCTGTCCGCCGCTGATTTATCATATAGCGTGATGTCGGAGGCCAATTTGGACCGGGCCGAGTTGATCATGGCCGACATGTCTTTCGTTGATCTCAGAAACGCCACGTTGGATCAGGCCGTTATGCGTGGCGTCAAGTTGCAGCGTGCAACCCTGGACGGCGCGTCACTGGTCGGTGTTGATCTGAGCGAGGTTATGCTGGCTAGCCGGGCGGGTGGTGGTGAATGGCGTGCCAGCCTGGATCACGCCCGCGCCCGCGGCGCCCGGTTTAACGGTGCCAATATGCGGAACGGCGATTACGCGAGCGTGAATTTCGAGGGCGCAGATCTGCGTGATGCGAACCTATCGGGGTCTCTGTTACGCGATGCAAACTTTACCGACGCCGACTTACGTGGGGCCAACCTGAATAACACAGACAAACGCGGCTCAATAGGGCTTGAGGACGTTGTGTAAGAGCCCCTAAACCGACCGTGTGATCCCACCATCAATCCGTAAGTTTTGTCCGGTGATATAGCTGGATTGATCAGATGCCAGAAAGTAGATGGCATCGGACGTCTCATCCACCCGACCATAACGCCCCATGGGAATACGGGAGCGGCGCTCTTCCGTTTCGGGCAAACTATCGATGTAGCCGGGCAGTATGTTATTCATGCGAATACCATCAACCGCGTATTGATCTGTATACAGTTTGGTAAACGCCGCCAAACCAGCCCTGAACACACCAGAGGTGGGGAAGGTGTCTTCCGGCTCAAACGTGGCATAGGTGGAAACATTGACGATGGAGCCGCTGCCCTGTTTTTGCATGACGGGCGTGACCAAACGGGCCATGCGGATCACGTTCATCAGATAGAAATCCATACCCAGGTGCCAGTCATCGTCTGAAATTTCCAGAACCGGACCTTTGGGTCCATGGCCGGCGCTGTTCACCACCACATCAATGCGACCCCATTTTTGCATGGTGGCATCCACCAATTTTTGCAGGTCTTCTGCCACAAGGTTAGACCCGGTCATGCCAATACCACCGAGTTCTTCGCCCAGCGCCTCACCTTTTCCCGATGAAGACATGATCGCCACGGCATAATCTTCGGCGGCCAATTTACGGGCCGCCCCGGCACCAATGCCGCTGCCACCACCGGTGATAATCGCTACACGTTGTTCAGACATGACAGTTCTCCCTGTTGTTCAGGTAACATCACCACAAAAGAAAACAACAATCCAGCACAGCACAAGCCGCAGGACCGGCATAGATCACTGGTAGCATGGGCGGTGGATTTGGCCATGAATCAGGATGCCTTTTTGCGTGCTTTCTTAGGCTTGCTGGCCGCACCCGGGGGCGAAATGCCCAGGTAGGGTGCCAGATACTGCGCCGTGTGACTGTCAGCAACTTTGCACACGTCTTCGGGTGTGCCTTGGGCCACCACGCGACCGCCTTTGTGGCCGCCTTCGGGGCCCATGTCCACAATCCAGTCGGCGGTCTTTATGACCTCAAGATTATGCTCGATAACCACCACCGTATTGCCGCTTTCCACCAGTGTGTGCAGCACTTCCAGCAGCTTTCGAATGTCTTCGAAATGCAAGCCCGTGGTGGGTTCGTCCAGAATGTAAAAGGTCTTGCCTGTGGCACGCCGTGACAGTTCCTTGGCCAGTTTCACGCGCTGAGCTTCGCCACCCGATAGCGTGGTCGCTTGTTGGCCCAGATGGATGTAATCCAGCCCCACTTTCTGTAGCGTAACCATCTTGTCACGGATACTGGGCACGGCTTTGAAGAAATCGGCGGCTTCTTCCACGGTCATATCCAGCACGTCTGCAATGGATTTACCGCGGAACTTTATTTCCAGCGTTTCACGGTTGTACCGTTTGCCCTTGCAGATATCGCACTGCACATACACATCGGGCAGGAAATGCATCTCGATCTTGATGACGCCATCACCCTGACAGGACTCACACCGGCCGCCCTTTACATTGAACGAGAACCGGCCCGGCTTGTAGCCTCGGGTTTGGGACTCAGGCAGGTTAGAGAACCAGTCACGGATCGGTGAGAACGCACCGGTATAAGTGGCCGGGTTGGATCGTGGCGTGCGGCCGATGGGGGATTGGTCGATATCCACCACTTTGTCGATATGCTCGATACCGGTGATATCATCATGCTCGCCCGCGTGAACGCGCGTGTTGTGGATACGACGGGCCAGGGCCTTGTACAGCGTTTCGATAACCAGCGATGATTTACCGCCACCCGACACGCCGGTGATGCAGGTAAACGTGCCAAGCGGAAAGGCCACGGTCACATTATCCAGATTGTTCTCACGCGCGCCTTTAACCACCAGTTGATGGGATTTGCGCGGCTTGCGGCGGCTTGAAGGCATGGGAACCTGCCGCCGACCGCTCAGGTATTGCCCGGTCAGGCTTTCGGCGGCCTTCATAACCACATCCGGTGTGCCTTCGGCCACAATATGGCCGCCGTGCCGTCCGGCGCCGGGGCCCATATCAATCAGGTAATCAGACTGACGGATGGCATCTTCGTCGTGTTCAACTACAATAACGGTGTTACCGAGATCGCGCAGCCGTTTCAGTGTTTCCAGCAGGCGCGCATTGTCGCGTTGGTGCAGCCCGATTGAAGGTTCATCCAGCACATACAGAACCCCCGTCAATCCAGACCCAATTTGCGATGCCAGCCGAATACGCTGGCTTTCGCCACCCGACAGGGTGCCCGATGAGCGTGACATGGACAGGTATTCGAGGCCTACATTAACGAGGAACCCTAAACGTTCATTGATCTCACGCAGAATCCGTCGCGCAATTTCTGCCTGTTTTTTGTTCAGTTTTCCTTCCAGAGAGGCAAACCAGTTTTGTGCCTCGTCAATGGACATGATGGTTACCTGGGAAATATGCAACCCGGCGATCTTAACAGCCAGTGCTTCCGGTTTCAGGCGGTGGCCAGAACACGCTTCACAGGTGGTTACCGTTTGATAGCGTGATAGCTCGTCCCGTACCCACGACGAATCCGTTTCCCGCCAGCGCCGTTCCATATTGGGGATGACGCCTTCATAGGGCTTGGTGACCTCATAGGACTTTCGGCCATCGTTGTAACGGATGATCACATCCTCTTCACCGGAACCATACAGAACAATCTGGCGAGCATTTTGCGGCAGTTTTTTGAAGGCGGCAGCCAGATTGAAATTGTAATGCTCCGACAGGCTCATCAGCGTCTGGCCGTAATACTGGGACGATGAATTGGCCCACGGTGCAATGGCACCTTCGTTCAGCGAAAGCGTATCGTTGGGCACGACCAAGTCAGGATCGAAATACATCTCGGTGCCCAAACCATCACAGGCCGGGCAGGCACCAAACGGATTGTTGAAGGAAAACAGCCTTGGCTCCACTTCATCAATGGTGAAACCCGATACCGGACAGGCGAACTTGGCCGAGAATGTGGTTCGACCTTCCCCCGTCATATCGTCACTGTCACCGTCTTCGGCGAAGACCAGCCCATCAGACATGGCCAGTGCAGTCTCCAGGCTATCCGCCAGGCGTGTTTCAAGGCCTTCCTTGACCACCACCCGGTCTACGACCACGTCGATATCGTGCTTGAATTTCTTGTCCAGCGTCGGCGTTTCATCAATGCTGTAAATTTCACCGTCCACGCGCACGCGCTGAAAACCCTGGGGCGCCAGTTCAGCCAGTTCTTTTTTGTATTCACCTTTTCGGCCACGCACCATTGGTGCCATCAGGTAAAGCCGGGTGCCTTCCGCCATACCCATGATCCGGTCCACCATCTGGGTGACCGTCTGGCTTTCAATGGGCAGGCCCGTAGCCGGTGAATGCGGCACGCCTACACGCGCAAACATCAGACGCATGTAATCGTAAATTTCCGTCACCGTACCCACGGTAGAGCGGGGGTTGCGAGACGTGGTCTTCTGTTCGATGGAGATGGCCGGTGACAGGCCGTCAATAGAGTCCACATCGGGCTTCTGCATCAATTCCAAAAACTGGCGCGCGTAAGCCGACAAGCTTTCCACGTACCGGCGCTGGCCTTCGGCGTATATGGTGTCGAAGGCAAGCGATGACTTGCCTGAACCAGACAGTCCGGTGATCACCGTTAGCTTGTCGCGCGGAATTTCCACATCGACGTTTTGCAGATTGTGTTCGCGCGCGCCGCGCACGTTAATATTTTGCATGGAGACTCTCTAAATTCTGGCATCAGATGCTGACCCCGAAAGCCAGCGCAATCGCCTGTTATAAATTGCCAGCGGCCAGAATGGGAGTCCCGATTGAGGTGCATCGCAGATATTTTGGCATTGGGTAAAGGCGTTGGATAGTTTTTCTATTGCAAAGTAGTCACCAAAGATGTGATTTATTCGGACACACCTGCACAGGCAACAAACCCTAAAAGGAATGACACCTTGGCCCTCAAAGGACCTAAACGCGTTCTCGTTATCGACGACGACGCTGTTATCACCAGTTTTATTGCTACCGTACTCAGAAACGATGGTTATCAACTCATTGTTACGGACTCGGTAGAGAAAGCCCTGGATGGCTTCAGCACCATGAATTATGCGTTGGTTATCACCGATATTTTCATGCAAGGCATGGGCGGAATCAAAGGTATTTCAGAAATCAGGGAACATAACCCAAAGGTAAAGATCATCGCTATGTCAGGTGGTTTCGAGGGGATGAACGCGGAGGAAGCACTGAAAGCGGCCCGTAAAATCGGTGCTGATGCCGTTATGGCAAAACCGCTTTCAGCAAAGACAATCACGACGACGGTCGGTAAAATATTGAGTTAGGCTTCCTTAATTATCGTCACCGGGCACCCTGGCTGGCCGCCAGTGCCAGGCAGCTAAAACCGAAACCATGCCAATGCCAGCGACAGTTCCAGCCAGCATCAACGCCAGATCGTAGCCACCCCAAGTCCACAAAACAGCCGCGACCGACGGGGCCAGAGCAAATCCCCCCATGTAAGGAATAGCGAGCAAGCCTGAAATCATCCCGAAATTCCGGCGCCCCAATAACTCTGCGGTTAAGACAGGGCGCACGATACTGGTAACACCAGCTCCGGCCCCTTGCAGGATAACGAAGGCCACAACCAGAGCCGGGGATCCGCCCGCAAATAACAGGGCAGCGGGGCCCAAAAACAACGCAACAAAAGAGCCCACAGCAACGGCAAGGACAGACGCATGGCGATCGGCCGCCATCATAGCCAGACGGCCTGAAACCTGCATGGGGCCGATCATTGCAGCCGCCAATATGGCTGTTTCAGGATGAATACCTCTGTCATCCAGAATCGGCAACAGGTGCGTGATAATCATGCCATGCCCCAGTGACATAGCCATAACAACAAGACCTAACAGCCAGAAAGCTGCGGTTTTGGTTACCACCATCACATCCCTCGACTTGCCGCTGGTCTCGGGCACGTTCTGTTCGCCAGCGGTTTCTGCCCGCTTACAACTGCTCCATATGGTTGGTACGGCCACGGCAAATATGAAGGCCGCAAACACCAGCACGGCCTGTCGCCAGTCCAGAAAACTCATCAAGCCGTGAACACCCGGAAAGGCGATCGTGCCCGCCAATCCAGCCACAAGTGTGACCAGGGTAATGGCGCGCTTTGCCTGACCGGCCATGTAATGGGTAAGCACAGCAAAACATGCCACATAGAGCGTTGCCGACATGGCGACACCCAGCCCGAACCAGACCACGTAGAATTGCCACAACTGGGTGACCTGAGACAAGGCAACCAACATCAAGCCGCCAAACACCGTGCCGCCGGTAAACGTGATCCGGCTGTAGCCGTGATCAATCAGCCGACCGGCAAAGGGTGCCAACAGGGCAGAGGTCAACAACGCCAGTGTCATGGCCCCGGAAAGCTCTGTCTTGGACCACCCCATGCTGCGTTCCCATTCCGGTAACAGGGCAGGGAACAGATAGTAGAACGACGCCCATACGATGGTTTCACCAATAGCCATGGGCCACACAATACGGTGGAACTCACGCGATGAAGTGGTGGGTTCTGTGGTCATCATTTTAGGGGGCCAGGCTTTCTACGAGATCAGTCTTTACGCGTCGCCCACATCGGCAAACAATCCAGCGGATTGAATGCCGGCGATAATAGCGGCCTCATCATTGTCGGCGGTATCACCGCTGGCACCCACAGCGCCCAATATGGCGCCGCCACCTGAATCACGAACCAGCGCACCGCCCAGCTTGGGGAAAAAGCGACCCTGAGACACGTTTGCCATCGGGGCCAGGAACTCTAGTTCCCGGTCCACATACCCGCGACTACCGCTACCAAGGCCAAGGCAACCATAGG
>JABJGO010000019.1 GCA_018662225.1 Rhodospirillales bacterium
AACGTGAGAATCAAAAGCCTACAAGTTTGCCATATTATGCATCGCGTTGATGCATAATATGAAACAGTTGTGACTCATATACTGAGAATAACCCGCATTCTGGACTGATATAGCGAGAATCCGTTTTGTTCTGATTACGGGCGCAAAGCAGACTACATTTCAGGTCACTAAAAAGGTCTGTAAATGACCCGTAGCAGAGGTTCACTGCCGTATTTGTTAGACTTCCGCTATCGGCCAGAAAGAGAAGTGTCCTTTGCTAACGCATCCACAACATCGGTTTCCAGTGTCATGGGTTGCGCATAGGGCACCGCTTCTTGATCTGCTCTATATCCGACCGACTAGGCCTCGCGTAATACGCCCAAACGACGCGCGAATAATTCAATGACCCTTCTGTTAGAATTTGCTTGATGAATTTTATGTCATGCTGCGGCTCGATTGAAATCATCAATCATTTTGTCCCAGGCAGGAACAACATCCATTAACCCGCTCCAGAATGCCGGGTCTCGCCTGGCATCAAAGTCTTCCAGTGAAACACCCTGCTGCTCGACCCAGGTGTAATAGCCGAGATTAAACACACGCTCGCGATCCCGCCGGGTCATTTCTTCCATGTTATCGGTTGTCGTTCCCAACATATACTGTCCGTAGGATTCCGCTGCTGACAACTCGTCGAAATTGCCACCAAATACATCAGAACGGGTTTTTTCAATTTCAGTCCCGTACATTTCGGCACCGTCTGTTGCGACAGTCAGAACGACGTCATTGGCACCGAGGCCAAGATACTTCGCCATCTTTATGGCACCCAAGACATTGGCAATTGATGACAAACCAAGGTTGGCGAGCTCGGCGGCAAATTCCTGATTAATGCCCGTACGTTTCGCCAGGTAACTGCGACCCGGTGTTGTGTTGAATACCAGGTTCAGGGCGTTTGAAGCCTTATCCGACACCGCTACGACAAAGTCTGTGTTCATCACATTGTGAATAAAGGGTACGTGCTTGTCGCCAATACCCTGAATGTTGTGATCGCCATATCCGTTGTTCAGCAGCGTTGGGCATTCCAAGGCCTCAACGGCGCATATTCTGGCACCGTGGCTTTGCTTCAAATAATCACCAGCGGCCAGCGTTCCACCGGAACCAGAGGCGGCAACATAGGCGGTCATTTTTTTCGAGCCATCCACGTTGACGGCATCGAAAATACGTTCCAGCGACGGGCCGGTTACCGCCCGGTGTGCCACATAGTTCCCGAACTCGTTGAACTGGTTGAGGATAACGTTTTCCGCATCCTCGGCCATTTCATTACAGGCATCATAGATTTCCTTAACGTTGCTCTCGGTGCCATAGGTTCTGACAATATCGCTTTGATCGGTGACCCAGCTTTCAAGCCACTCGAATCTCTCGCGGCTCATGCCTTCGGGTAACACCGCGACGCTTCGACATCCCAATATGCGGGAAATCGCAACACCGCCCCGACAGTAATTGCCCGTTGACGGCCAAACTGCGCGGTGGTGTGTGGGATCAAATTGTCCGGTGACCAATCGAGGTATCAGGCACCCGTAGGCCGCAAGCACCTTGTGCGCTCGGATCATGGGAAAGCGATTGCCAAGTGCGACAACAATGGTTGCCTCAACGCCTGTCAATTCCGGCGGCAAAACAACATGATCCGGGGTTTCAACCAAGCTCTTCCGGTCAGAACCATTGTGCCAATGCACCCGAAACAGGTTACTGGCATCCGGCGCGTCCGGATCAGCGGATTGCGTATGCGCTTCAATCTCGGTACGGGCCGCGACGGGGTCGGCCAGTTGAGAGAGCTTTGGTAGTGTGATACCGGATTCGTGGAATCGTTCAACGGCGCGCTTGTAGGCACCACCGTTGATAATTTCTGTTTCGAGTTTAATTGTCATATTGTCTCGCACGGGATTCACATCCGGTGCGCCTCTGTCAGATTACAATGTGTCTCCGGCAATTTCAAAAATGCCGAATTACTCAAGCTGAGAGCGAACGAGCTGAACCCAGAACGCAGCACCTGTGGATAGGATCTCGTCATTAAAGTCATAGTGCGGACTGTGCAGGCCACAGCCGCCGGGGCCATCACCACCGTTACCGATAAAGAGATAACAACCGGGTTTGTGTTGAAGCGTGAAGCCGAAATCCTCAGACGCCATCACCGGCGTACAGGCACCGTCAACCTTGTCCGCACCAACGACTTGGCGTGCAATATTTGCCGCAATCAGGGCGTGCTCATCCGTATTAATCGTCGCGGCGAACTCATGAGTGTAGGAAAACTCATGGTGAGCACCGTGGGCGGAACAAACCCCCGCAACGATACGCTCCATGGTGGCTTCAACATGATCCTGGATATCAGGGGAAAAAGCACGAACATCGCCACGGAGGACAACTCTCTCCGGGATGACGTTTCTTGTCGCTTCGACGGCAAAATCAGTAACAGACAGAACGGCGTTTGCGATTGGATCAAGTGTTCTTGAAATAATGTTCTGAAGTGCCATTACAATTTCTGACCCAATCAAGATTGGATCAATTCCCATGTGCGGCAGAGCGGCGTGGCTTCCTTTGCCGTGGATCGTAATTTCGAAATTATCTTCACAGGCCATGATTGGCCCCGGTCGGACGGCAAAATGGCCGGTCGGTAGTGAGGGCATGTTGTGCATGCCAAAGACGGATTCTACGGGAAAGCGATCAAACAGGCCATCTTCGATCATGGCAAGGGCACCGCGTCCGTGCTCTTCTGCGGGTTGGAAAATGAACACAACCGTGCCATTAAAACCCGGTTCTTTTGCCAGGGTTTGCGCAGCACCCAACAGCATGGTCGTGTGGCCATCGTGACCACAGGCATGCATGCGTCCATCGTGTCGGGAGCGGTGATCAAACGTGTTTTTTTCAGCTATAGCTAACGCGTCCATATCGGCACGCAGACCAATGGTTTTCGTTCCGTCACCATGTCGCAAAATACCGACGACGCCGGTTCCACCAACGCCCTCATGGACCTCAATACCAAAGTCTCTGAGATGGTTAGCGACAGCCCCGGCTGTTCGATGTTCTTCAAACCCTAATTCTGGGTGTTGATGAAAATCGTGCCGCCAAGTGAGCATTTCGTCGTTCGGTGTTTGGATGCCCATGTGGTCTGAGTTCATGATTAGGAATTCCTGATTTCTATGAGTTCGTCTTTTCAATCGCCGCCGCCACGCAAACGGCAAGCCTTTCTACGTTAACTTGCGCGGCCGTCCTGGCAAATAAGCACGTTCATGTAATGGCGAAGATTTTTCAACCTGGTACAGATCATCAGCGTAAGCGATGACGTCTTGCACTGATTCAGCAAAACCATTCACAAGGCAAATACCATTAGCGTGTTGCACTGATTCACCCGAGCGCACGAGAACGCGTATTGCCGCTTCAAATAGTGCATTACCCATCCCGTTCATTGCCTCCGCATCATTCAATCAAGGATGCGAACATATCACCAAGATGGCGTGTTTTTTCGTACTATGTTATATATATTGCTATTAAATACGTAAAAAATATCCCTTGAACTTACGTAAAACGGACGGTGCGGGTATGGATGAATTTGATGCGAAAATACTGATCCTGGTCCAACAGGACAGCCGCCTCACGGCTGAGAAACTGAGTGATCAAGTGGGGTTATCTCCCGCAGCCTGCCAGAAGCGGCTAAAGAAGCTTCGGGATCGTGGCGCGATCACAAAGGACATTTCTGTTTTATCGCCGGAAATTGCGGGAGGACGCATCACATTGATTGTGGAAGTCTCCGTTGAACGCGAACGCCCCGAAATTCTGGATGAGTTCAAACGACTCATGCAAAAATGCCCGGAGGTGATGCAATGTTACTATGTAACAGGAAATGCTGATTTCATCGTGATTCTGACCGCTAAAGACATGAAGGACTATGAGGAGTTTACGCGTGAGTACTTTTTTCAGAACTCCAACATTCAGAGATTCAGGACCAACGTGGTCATGGACAATGTGAAGGTGTCATTGAGTATCCCCATTGAAATAGTAGATTCCTGAAGATTAATCCAAACGCATATGCCGTACAAAATTCAGTGCTTTAGGAACCAGAAAGTTTACATTGTCACTTCAATCAATACTCGTCTCGAGACGTCAATAAGATACGCACAATGCTGGTCACCTCCATATGTGGTTTTCTCGCCAGGCCACATACCGCTCTAGCGGAGATTCAATCCAGAAATGGTATTGTCCAGTTGCCCGTTTAACGTGCCCGTTTTCCATATCGAGTAGTAACGTCGTCCTGTTTTGAGTTGAAACGCGTTTAGAGCGGTAAGGCGATTGGCTTCCATTTCGTAATGAAGGACGTCCGGGCACCCCAATGCGACGCCTTTTCCCTTAATAGCAGCGTCAAGCGTCCGCCCGTAGGTGTTCAAGTTGATCTGTACAGATTTGCCAAAGGGTGATTCGTCAATTTTCTCCAGAAAACCTGACCAGTTGATCCACTTAGGCGTCAATTTATCAAAATCAAGAAGCGTTAGATCGCTATAATCCATCTGTTTGTCGGCGAGTTCGGGCGATACAAGGGGAACCCAAAATTCGTCAAACAGGACGGTTCCATCCCAACCTGAAGGAATGTCCATACCATAGTATATGACAAGGTCATTTTCTGCGCTCAATAGGTCAGCGTCCCGATCTGAGGACGTAAGCCGCACGGATATTGCATCACTGCTTAGCAGATAATCATTGATACGTGGCCCCAACCAGAACTGTGATACCGTCATATTTGCTGCGAGCGTAAAAGGGGCTTCGTGAGCGCCCTTTATCTTGTCCAGGCAAGCACACAAGTGCTCAAGAGCTTCCGATGTTCTGTCAGATACATCCTGCGCGTAATCGGGTATCGAGATCGTTGGTCCAGATCGATGCACCAATGGTTTTCCAACCCAGTCTTCCAGATACCTTACGCGTTTGCTCACGGCTGCCTGACTAACGTTCAATTCCGCCGCTGCTTTTGTGAAGCTTCGATTACGCACTACCGCCTCAAAAAACAAAAGGTAATCAAGCGGTGGTAAAGATTGTCGATAATGTTTCATAACTAATAGTTATCATATAATGATACGAATTGTCATTTTGGAAGTTTCAATTAAGGGTCTACTGTTCAGCCCCTTGGACATGGATCAGTGATAAGGAGTTTCGAATTGTTTGAATCCCGCATGAAGACGCTTCGCGGCCGAATGGCGGACGCTGGCATTGATGTCGCACTGATCACGGACGACGATAATGTCTATTACCTGACCGGGTATTACGATTACCTGCATATGGAGTTTGGGCGCCCGACAATTCTGGTCGTTTCCAAGGACGCCAGCACCCTATTGATCACGCCAACAATTGATCTGAATACCGCGCAGGCGTCTGCGAGGGTCGATCGCATCGCGGCCTGGAATGATGGCATGGGGAACGAATGGCGGGAAGAGCTACCTGCTGCTGTAAAAGGTGCCGCGCGTATAGCAATTGAGCCCGATCACATGCCGCCTAGTGTACGTGCCTACGTAAATGGTTTGGTCGAGGCGCAGAAGCTGGAGGCCATCACACCCATTCTGGCCGACATGAGAATGATAAAATCGGAACAAGAGCTACAATTAGCTCGTCATGCCGGACAGGTCGCAAATGCGATGATGACTGGTGGTCGAGCCGCTATCGCCGATGGTGTGCCAGAGTACGAGGTAGCAATCGCTACCTCTCAGGCAGGCACCCGTAAGGCTGCCGAACTGCTGGCGGCGCATTATGATGACGCAGACATGTCGCCCAATACGCATTTTTTGCAGATCATGGCCTCGGGTGAAACAATCACCAAAACCCATCACCGTGCGACCACACGCGTCATGAACCGTGGTGAGCCGGTTTTCCTGTGCTTTTGCGGGATGACGAACTTCCACCGTTTCAAACTGGGATTCGATCGAACGTTTTGGATTGGCGATATTGCTGATGAAACCCAGGCCGATGTGTACGAGGTGGCTGTGGCCAGTCAGCAAGCTGCACTGGATGCGCTGCGGCCGGGCGTAACTGCAGAAAGTGTGCACGCGGCATATGCCGAGGTTATACAGGGGGCCGGGCATGAGTATCCGTTTCGCTGCGGCCGTGCGACGGGGTTCAGTTTTGTGGAAAAGCCACAGCTGGTAACCGGCGACACAACGATCCTTCAGCCTGGCATGGTGCTGGCTGTGGATGGCTCCGTTACGGTTGAGACATTTCGCGCGCAGGTCGGCGATAGTTTCATTATAACGAAAGACGGCTATGAGCCGGTGACAGACCATCCCAAAACTCTGGAAGAGGTTATTTTGTAAGATGTACAAATCTGGTGAAACCGTCGCATCAAGAACTTGGGCTCCTATTTTGGACGAAGGTCGGCACCATCGTGCACGACTGGGTTTCATTCTAATGTCTACGGACCTTGCGGCGGAGGCAGATTTTTTCGACATCGCCCCGGAGGGCGTCGCCATCCATATTACGCGCTTGAAGACAGACGATTACACGACCAACGAAACACTGTCACAACATGTACTGCATATGGCGGATGCCGCATCCCGCATTCAACCTGATATGAAACCGGATGTGATCAGTTATAGCTGTACGAGTGGTTCAATCGTCTGTGGTGAGATGGCCGTGATGGAACAGATAAAAAAGGGCGCGCCTTATGCCAAACCCATGACACTCGTCACCGGCGTTGTCGACGCACTGCAAGAACTCGGCGTAAAAAAACTGGTAGTGGGAACGCCTTACTTGGACGAAATCAACACTGCAGAGGCAGAGTTTTTGCTATCCAAGGGCTTTGAGGTTTTGGATATCCAGGGCCTCAATTTGACCACAGGTTGCGAGTTTGGGCAGGTAACGCCCGATTACTGGAAAACGTTTGCACAAGAAATCGACGACCCTGAAGCAGACGCCATATTCCTGAGCTGTGGCGGTATTCGATCCGTCGAAGTAGCGCAGGAAATTGAGGACATTACAGGCAAACCTGTCGTCACCAGTAATCAAGCACAAATGTGGAGCTGTTTGCGCCGCGCCGGGATTAATGACGAAATTGATGGCTTCGGGCAAATATTCAAGCGCGCTGGCAACAATCTGAAATCGACGCTCTAAATGTCACAATTTTCGGCCTGGAGTGTTTTTTGGAACGGGCTGTCCGGTCAAAAAGGTTGGACAAGACAGTGGCGCGATTCAGAGCCACAGACCAAATATGACGTGGTGATTATTGGTGGTGGGCTGCACGGTCTTGCGACCGCGTACTATCTGGCAAAAAACCACGACGTCGGAAAGATTGCAGTTCTGGAGAAAGGCTGGATTGGCGGCGGCAATGCCGGACGCAATACCACGATTGTGCGCTCAAACTATGTCCTGCCGGGAAACAGGGAATTCTATGAACATTCGCTGCAGCTGTGGGAAGAGTTAAGCCACGAACTAAATTACAACGTCATGTTTAGCCAGCGAAGCCACGTCACCTTATTGCACAACCCAGGTGCTGTTGATGCGGTTGCGCGTCGTTACAACACTATGCGGCTGACAGGCAACAATGATGTGGAGATGTGGGATCTCGAGCGGCTTAAGGCAACAATTCCACACCTGAACTATGCGCCGTCCGCTCGGTTTCCAATAACGGGTGCCGCAGTTCAGACACGGGCTGGAACCGCGCGTCATGATGCGGTTATCTGGGGTTACGCTCGCGCCGCCGATAAGCTGGGCGTCGATATCATTCAGCAATGCGAAGTCACGGGTATAAACACAACACAAGGCGCGATCACCAGGATAGAGACTTCACGAGGCTCCATTGAAACCAACAAGGTTGGACTCGCTGTTGCAGGGAACACTTCGCGGTTGTGGCAGATGGCGGGGCTTGGCAACCTTCCCATCGAATCACACAAGCTGCAGGCCTTTGTCACCGAGCCAGTGAAACCACTTCTGGATCAAGTAGTTGTTTTTGGCATGGGCGGCGCGCATTTCTACATGTCTCAATCTGACAAAGGTGGCATGGTATTTGGTGGCGACCTGGATTGGTACAAATCCTACGCACAGAAAGGCAATTTGCCAGTAGCAGAAGACGTTACGGCGTCTGCGATCTCGATCATGCCCTGCCTGTCACGGTTGCGAGTCCTGCGGCAATGGGCCGGCATTGTAGACATGTCCATGGATGGAACCCATTTCATCTGCAAAACGCCACTTTCGAACTTGTACCTGAATGGTGGTTGGAATTACGGCGGGTTTAAAGCAACGCCTGCGTCGGGATGGCACTTCGCTGATTTAATTGCCAGCGATCGACCAAACACCTTGATCGAAAATTTTGACCTCGAGCGATTTGCCCGCGGGGTCAACATTGACGAACGCGGTGCGGGCCCTGACCCGAAATTGCACGGATAGGGAGACAATCAAGTGCTTCGAATAAACTGTCCATTTTGCGGTACACGCGATCATAACGAATTCACATATGGTGGTGATGGATCGATCTCCTACCCTGAGCTTGATGCGCCCATGGAAGACTGGATCAAAGCAGTATTCGAGCGTGAGAATATTTGTGGCCGACAAACTGAGACATGGCAGCACACGTTAGGGTGTCGAATGTGGCTACGTGTGGAACGTGACACCGTCACCCATGAAATTTTCAGTGTAACGCCTGCCGACCCGAAACTGGCCGTAGCCTGTGGAGACGACGCATGACGGCCTCACGGATGCCAGGTGGCGGATTAATTGACCGCTCTAAAACGGTCTCATTTACCTGGGACAAACAACAAGTCACGGGTTTTCAAGGCGACACGGTTGCGTCCGCTTTGCTGGCACATGGCGAAACCATTTTGGGCCGCAGTTTTAAGTATCACCGTCCGCGTGGTGTCATGTCAGCCGGGGTAGAAGAAAGCGGTGCCATTGTCACCACTGGTGAAGGGGCTCGAAGGGACCCAAACGTGAAAGCAACCCTGCAAGAGATCCATGACGGCCTCGTTGTAACAGGTCAGAACGCGTGGCCATCAGTTCGGCACGATCTCGGTGCCATTTCCAATCTGTTTAGCCGGTTCTTTTCAGCTGGATTCTACTACAAAACCTTCATGGGATTGCCGCCTTTTGAATGGGGGCGAGGTACAGGGGCCTGGATGCAGTACGAGAAACTTATCCGGAAGTCCGCTGGTATGGGCCGCGCTGCGCGCGTTGCTGATCCGGATCACTATGAACATAGCCACGGCTATTGCGACCTGTTGGTCGTCGGTGCGGGAATCGCTGGAATCTCAGCGGCTATTGCGGCCGGTCAGGCAGGTCTGGACGTTGTGCTTGTTGAGCAGGATTTCCTGCTCGGTGGTGATTTGTTGCACCAACCTCAGCAAGATGTTGGTAGCAAGCGACAGGCATTGTTGATGGACCTGTCTTCAGCAAATGTACGCGTGATGGATCGAACGACAGCATTCGGTATGTATGATCACGGTGTTGTAGGATTACTGGAACGCGTTTCGGACCATCATTCAAACGCTAGTGAACACCAGCCACGTCAACGAATGTGGACGATGCGCGCGGAGCGGACTGTCCTGGCCACAGGGGCATTGGAACGCCATATAGCTTTCGACAACAATGACCGGCCTGGTGTCATGTCGGCATCCGCCGCACGGGCATACATCCATCGTTATGCCGTTCTCCCCGCTAAAACGGCGGTCGTCGCAACCAACAATGATACGGCCTATCAGGTTGCGATGGATATGGCGGATGCAGGTGCACATGTGACGTTGCTTGATACTCGTTCTCAGCCTCCCGAAGAGATGGCGCAACAAGCTTTGTCGTTGGGGGTAGAGGTCAAGCCGGGAATGGCACCTGTGAATGTAAAAGGAGCCCGTGGTGTGGCCGGTTTGGAACTGGTGCAGCGCGACGGTCCGGGATGGATTAAAAGCGGCTCGCTACCGTGTGATGGGTTGTTTGTCTCCGGTGGATGGTCACCTGTGGTGAACCTACACTCACATCAAGGGGTTAAACCCGTTTGGTCGTTAAACGATCAGTGCTTTCTACCGGGACACAAAGACGGGACAGCAATTGTTGCAGGATCAGCGGCCGGTCATTGGTGTCTGGAAGACTGTGAAACGTCGGGTCTTGCGGCAGGTGAAGCAATTGCTGTGTCGCTTGGCAAACGCAAGGTCGCACGACAGGCTATAGAACGTCGATCAACCGATACACCTATCGATCCGGTTTACGAAATCAATCCTGAGCAAAAATCGAGAAAATGCTTCGTCGATCCGCAGCATGATGTAACGACCTCGGATGTTCGCCTTGCCCATCAAGAGGGTTTTGTATCGGTGGAGCACCTGAAACGGTATACGACCCTCGGCATGGCGACAGATCAGGGCAAGATGGGTAACATCATTGGTCTGGCATTGATGGCCGATGCATTGGGCAAGGAAATTCCTGACGTTGGCACAACAACATTCCGCCCTCCTTACACGCCGGTCAGCCTCGGTGCATTTACAGGCCCAGCGGTGGATGAACATTTCAAGCCATTACGGCGCACCCCCATGCATGACTGGAACATTGCACAAGGAGCGACCATGACCGATGCAGGTCTTTGGCATCGCACGTGGTACTTTGCACGACAGGGCGAAACCATAAATGAGGCCTATGCTCGCGAAGCAGAGACGGTACGTAAGACTGTTGGCATATGTGATGTGACCACATTGGGCAAAATAGCAGTGCAAGGCCCGGATGCTACAGAGTTTCTGAACAGAGTTTACACCAACCCATTCGCCAAGCTGGCAATCGGCAAAGCCAGATATGGGATCATGTTGCGCGACGATGCGTATGTCATGGATGACGGCACGACGTGGCGGTTATCCGAAACCGATTACTTTATGACCACGACCACGACGAATGCGGGCAAAGTCATGACCTGGCTGGAAGAATTGTTGCAAGTACGTTGGAGTGATCTCCGGGTTCATGTCACATCAGTCTCTGAACAATGGGCAGGGTTTGCCATTGCCGGACCATTGGCCCGGGAAACGTTGCAGGCATGTTTGGTTGACCCACAAGCTGTTTCAGATGAAGCCTGTCCATTCATGGGGGTTATTGATACTGCTTTGGAATCAGGCGTCCCATGCCGCATTGCGCGGATCAGTTTTTCCGGCGAAATGGCCTACGAGATTTATGTCCCAAGCGATTTTGGTGTTCATCTTGCCGATCAACTATGGAGTTCCGCCCAGGCCCGAGACGGGTGTCAGTATGGCCTTGAGGCTCTAGGCGCGCTTCGTATTGAAAAAGGGCATGTGACGGGCGCAGAACTCGATGGTCGTGTAACCATAGATGATGCGGGTTTAGGTTCTATGGCGTCCAAGACAAAACACTATATCGGCAGTGTATTGAATAACCGGCCGGAATTGTTGCGGGACGACCGAGCCCAGTTGGTCGGTATTTTCCCCAAAGACCGGACCGCGTTGTTCAATGCGGGTTCTTTGTTGTGTGCGGAGCACGAAGTTTCAGGATACGGCGAAGGATGGGTCACGGGCGTAACATATTCTCCCGCGCTCGGACACTGGATCGGCATCGGGTTCATTAGTGGGGGATACACGAACTGGAAAGACAAGTCCGTCATTGCCGCTGACCCGGTTCGCAATCAAACGAACGTAACCGTCGAAATTGTTTCGCCCCATATGTTTGATGCCGAAGGAGGGCGGATGCGTGGATAACCTTGATTTGTTACGGGATTCAGCCCTTGCCAACGTTGCACCAACAGCCATCGAAACTGATGAGGTTAATCTAAATGAAGTATCCAATCTTCGACTGTTTCAAGTAGCGGTCTGGCCCGAGAGTATTGTGGCTGTGCGAAAGAAACTATTGGAGCAGGTGGGTGTAGCAAGTGCACTAGGTCAAGGATTCGCAGTCGAGGGCGACACTGCGGCAATTCTGTCAGTAGAACCCCTCAAATTTTGGCAGTATGGCGGCGTCCCTCTGACGGTTATCCCGTCTGAGGGCGCGTTCCTGGATATCTCGCATAGCCGTACCCATTTGCGTTTGACCGGTCCAGGCACCACCAATCTATTGAACAAACATATGTCGATTGATCTCAGGCCAGAGTATTTTCCAGTGGGGCGCGTTGCATCAACCGGCATCCACCATGTCGGCGTCACACTCTGGCGGAATGAAGACTGTTTCAATCTATTTGTGCCACGGGCATTTGCGGTCGCGATTTGGCAAATACTAATTGCAAGTATTGTTGGCAAATGAACGCCAAAGAATAGTACCATTGATACGGTGGCCGTGCCATGGGGCGATGGCGGACATTTTTCTACCGACGATCAGCGGCTGTCGCGAGCAGACAAAGCATGTCAAACAAGAGGTTTGCCGCCAGGAGCGACGTGACGTTGGATACGTCATATGGCGGCGCTACCTCGACGATGTCCGCGCCAACAAAATCAAGTCCGTTGAGGCCCCGAAGAAGCCTTAAACCCTTACGACTGGTAATCCCCCCGACCTCAGGGGTGCCGGTACCAGGAACAAAGATTGCGTCTAGGCCATCAACATCGAAGGTCAAGTAGACAGGCCCGTCACCCACAACTCGCTTTGCTTCCTCGATAACGCTGGGCACACCCATGTCCTCAAACTCTTCCATACAGATGACACGCATACCCTTTTCGCGGCTGTAGTCCCATGCGTCGAATGCGTTTTGGGGCGCTCTGATGCCAATCTGCATGACTCGGGTTGGATCGACGAGTCCGTCTTCGACGGCGGATCTGATCGGTGCGGCATGATTGAACTCGGCGCCCATGACCTCGCCCCACGTGTCCGTATGCGCGTCAATATGGACAAGGCCGACTGGATTGTCGGTGTCACAAATTGCCCTCAGAATTGTATGCGTCGCTCCCATCCTAGTTTAGAACAATAACGGATACAGTGAAATTAAGAAGTACATGGTAGAACGGGACATTCCGACCATTGGCGTTGATATCTACACGCCCGATTTCATTGCAATCGCCAAGGGGTTTGGTTGTGATGCGAAGCGAGACACGGGCACAACTGAACTGACGGATGCCTTACATGAAGCCGTCGCGGCGGACCGGCCCACGCTTATCGAGATTCCCGAAGAACTGGCGCTAGGGTGGCAGTCACTTACTGTGCCGCATTAGAAGCCTCCGAATTCACCCGGTTTCAGACTGTTTAGCGTCTGTAACCCGGACTACTGTTATGGGGCGAAAGCAGGCGTAATCTGTGGCAATTTTGCCGTTTCCCAAACCTCCGCTTCTGGCTATTAGCAGAAGTGATTAACACGCACCGAAAAGGTCCGCTTTCGGATGGGAAGCAGGCATCTTTCACACGAAATAAGTTTTCCAGAATCCAATGTCTTCTAAACTGAGACGAGTTCGCATTCGTCTGGCAGCACCGGCGGGCGTGCTCCGATTACAACCCGTGGCGTTGTAGCAGTTGTCCAATGTCTGTATTTGATCGAACAGCTTGTGCCAACGTGGTGAGATTTTCATTCATTGTCGGGTCGACCATGTCTGGATGCCAACCGTGTAACATTGTGAAGTAAACATCTGCCATGGTCATGCTTTGGCCAGCGAGCCAGGGACCATGTTCCGTAAGGTGCGCCTCTATAACGCCACAGGCGTTTTGAAGATGCTGATGTGCAGCATTCTTCACGCTGTCGACAGCCTCTGCCCTGTCGTCTGTGGTGTAGCGATCAGAATAAAAGTACCGCAGAACGCCCTCATACAAGTTGTTGGAAATGAACACCATCCACCGTACAAATTGAGCGTGGGCAACTGTTCCTAACTCCGGTGCTAGGCTCTTACCGGGGAAGGCATCGGCGAGATGAAGAGCAATGGCGGCAGATTCGGTCATCACCGCGCCATCCGGCAAAATAAGTGTTGGAACTTGTTTCATGGGGTTTATGGCGGCAAATGTCGCGTCTTGATGGGCGCCTGCAGACATATCAACGTCGATCTTCGTGTAGTCAGCTCCAGCCATATCGAGAGCTGCTTCAACAACAAAGCTGCCTGAGCCATCAGAGCCATATAGGGTGTACGTCATGCATTTTGATCCTTGTTTGTTACGTTTTGATTTCATGCTTCATCACCAGCTCCTGTTATTTTGAGGGTCAGATGAAGGGGATACTAAGTCAGGCGCGTCTTACGGTAGAGATTGACGCGGGTGTGTTCAATGAAGACATAGCCGTCATCTGTTCTTCCCGCCTCGAACAGCACATTAACCTCGGGGGTATCGACCCGCTCGCGAGGGAAGTCGCTGTAGGTAGTTCCGGCCACGTCTTCGAGGAAGACGGCAAAACTGTCGTATCGCACGGGCTCATGGTAGTGTAACTCTCGTGCTTCAGCAAAGCGTGGCGCCGCGGCTCGTTTCAAAGCTTCGTATGCCTCGGTACGGACCTCGGTCTCGTCATTGAATGGCCGGTAGACTGCATCCATGCTACCCACCAGCATCGGCTCCATGACATACAGGAAACCAGTCTCAGGCTTGAGCACCCGAGCAGCCTCAATTAGCGCCTCGTCCCGGTATTCGCGGGGTACATGGTGTAAAGAATAGCTGAAGAATACGACGTCCATAGAGCCATCCTCGACCGGCAACGACTGCCCAGGTGCCTCCACGAAGGTCAAGCCGGGAACCGGCTCGGCGGCGCGGTTTTTCTCTGCTTGGATCGGATCGGGTTCGATCCCAAGAGCATGGGCACCACGTTCCACAAGTTGCTTGGTGACACGCCCGCCACCGCAGCCAACATCTATTACCTTGAGACCGGCAAGACCGACCAGCCGGTCAATGACGTCGATCTCGTGAGCCTCGCCCAAATCCTCGGCGTCGCTCCTCAAGAGGTTAGTCCCATTCATTTAGCATACTCCCTGTCCAACTCTGTGGCTTCGGATTCACTCTGCCAACGAATACCTCGTGGTGCAAATGGAATCGGCCCCTGTCACCTCTTAAAGCCGCAGTATCACAGGGTTTCTGAGCGTATTCCCTACAACACATAACAATGAGCAGGAATACAATGGTTCACGAATGTCTGAAAATGGCTGAGGCAGAACTAGTTACCGTCCCAAAATTTTGTCCGGTTTAGAGAGGTAAACGGAAGTTACGAGGTTGCCGATCTCATTTTATGAGTCAAACGACAGCTCAGTTAGGTATTCAGAATTTTATAGAAAAATTCTAGACCACGATGTCCAGATAGTAGCCACGCGGCACGTCCTGTCGGGGCGCTTCGCTTGAGTTCAGTTCCCGGCTAAGTTTACGCGATGCCAAAATTTCTTCTGGCGTCTGGCCACCACTCACATTGGCGCGTATTTGCACCTCATTGCCAGCCTGATAGCCCTTGGGCTTGGGGGCGATGGGCGCCGGTACGGGCGCGCGGACTATTTGTGATATGTCGTTCATAAAGCTGAACGTAATCTCTAATGGTTAACAGAGTGTAAATAATTTCGCCCATTTCGTTAAAAGAAATTAAACGCGTTAAAAACCGAATTTGGCCCAGATTTGGCATTGCTGTGGCACACAAACAAAAATGGACCCGAAAGGGCCCATGGTAAGAAACAGTCATGCTTAGGGGATGGCTAGACGTCGATATCCATTATGTTGCCCACATGGGGGGCAGACGCGCTCTTGCCGTCAAATGCAGGAGATTTTTCGGCTTCACGCAGCGCCAGCACAGCGGAATCGCGTTCCTGCTGCACGGCCATTCTCAGGGCCAGCATGCCGGTTTTGATCGCACCCGGTGTCATAGCAGGATCAATCATGATACCTCCAAATCCATAAACAAACAGACGGTATTGCCCGTTTGTTCACGACGAAGCCAAGATTATAGCCTAAAATTTGTGCAAATATCAAGTGTTTCACCGAACAGGCGTGAAAACCGCCTGGTTGCAGGCTAAGGTCAGCATCCATAAGGCATAAAAAAGTGGTGGGATATCCGCTATGTTTTAGCCTAGAATTCACGCCCTGCCATGAGCAGGGAAATCTTTTGGGGTAATCAGAATAAATATGAGCCGGGAATCACGATTGGCTGAACCATATCTGGACCTGCGCGCGCAGGACTATGCCGACAAGTCATTCCTTGGCGGCACGCCCCTGTCCACGCGGACGGCCATGTTCTTCTTCATTGGTGTGCTGGCGATGGCCGCACTGGCGGTGATCTATGTATACGTGGATGACCGGCTGGCTCGGTCGCTAAGCACCTGGAAAGATGCCCAGCGTATCTCCAGTTCTGTGAGCGCGTTGAATACCGCTATTGAAGATGTGCGGGTTCAGGACCGCCGGGCCCGTGAAAACCGGGATGCTGCCGTGTTTCAGGCCCACCGCCGGGCGGTTGATCGTGTTGCCCTTGCCCTTGGAACCCTACAAGGCATTGAGCACACATCCCCGATACACGATGCCGCCATCACGATCCGTGATGCCTTTGGTGAGTATGGCAGCGAGTTTTCCGCGACCATGGAAAACAGGGCCGTTTTAGGGGCGACCAAAACGACAGGCATTCGTGCCCAGCGTCACGATGCGGCGCGTAATGTGCGTGAGGCCATGGAAAAGTACGGCCTGAAAGCATTGTTGGCGGATTTCGACGCTCTTGATGGTGAAGCCGACGTAGAGCCCGCCCCGAACAACACCGAAGACCGGGACCGTATCGCTGCTGAATACGAAAAATTGAATACGTTAATTTCCAAGTCCACTGTTGATGCGGCGGTCAAGGCGGAGCTACAGCAACTGTTACGCACTCACGCCTCGGTGTTGGTCGCTATTAATGATACACGCTCCCGGTTGGAATCCGCCCCTCAGGAATTTGAGGAAATTCTCGATTACATCGGACCAGCGCTACGACAGGTTGCTGAATTTTCCAGCCAGTTTGGTCGTGATGCCCCCGCTGCATTTGAGCGCGAGCATTTGCTGGCTCGTCAGATCACGGCCTTTTCCAGTGCTGGTGCTATTCTGTTTTTGATCCTTAGCGGGGTCGTTCTTATGCGTAGTATCTCCAAGCCGCTGTTGCGACTGGTTGAAGCTACTGAACAGCTGGCTCGTGGCGACCGCTTTATGACGGTGCCGCTGCGTGGCAATTCAGACGCTATTGGCCGCATGGCCCGGGCGCTCGACAACTGGCTGGATCATCTGGCCGAGGTGGATCACATGCGGGCTGAACTGGATGATGCCCGCATGCGCCTGAGCGTAGATGCGGCGATGCGGACGGCAGAGTTCGAAACGGCACCCGCGAATGATGCAGGGTCAGCGGAAGGCGCAGCTGAGGACATAAAACCAGAACCTGTGGTGGAGGATCGCGACGGAACTGCCCAGGTTGGGCAAACCCTGGACAACAAACTGCCACCAGAACCAACACCCGAAGAAGCCATGGAAGAGTTTGCGGCCCAAAACGCGGAGAAGCCGGTGGACAATATTGCACCCGAGGTTCCTGCCGCGCGGTCTTCCGGGCTTGGCGTGTTGGGGGGCATACCGGGTGAGGCAAAGCCTGCCATGGGAGCCATGGGAGCCATGGGAGATAGATCGTCCAGCTCCATCGGTGCGGCGTCCAAGCACCTGACCCAGATCAGTGAATATGTGACGGCGGCCACGGTGGATGTGGAACGAACTGAATCGCTTATTCAGACACTGGCTGATACGGCCCGGCAACTGGTTGATCTGGAAATCTGTGTCTCCACCATCCGTGATGAAGCTAATCTTATCGTGTTCAGATCCAACAACCGTTCAGACAGTGACAAGACCGGTGATAAAGGCGATGACAATCTGGTTTATTTGTCCTCTGATCGCGACGGTACGGGTACAGGTGCGGCTACAGGTACCGACAGTCCCCGCTTCAATACCATTCGCGATGCGGTGAGCCGGGCCGAACGTCTGGTGGTGAGCGTCCGTAAATCACTGGACTCTGTGACCACGGTTGCCCATGAGATTGCGTCGACGGCCTCGAATGAGGCGCTGGACGCAACAAACAAGTTGCTGTCTCAATCCGAATACCTGCAACACATGCTGGACGATCTTGTCACCCGGATCGCGCCGGTTAAGCAGGACCTGCCCCCAACGCACGGTTCGTCAGCATCCCACCCTTCCATCGATGGTGATGTCTGATATCGTTTAGAGCAAAACCGGAGCAAATGGGTTCATTTGCGAACGTGGCTTTGCGGAAATATTTAGGGCGTTGTGCGTTCGTAATTGATTCGATTGACGTCCTGGTGCCACTGCTGCCGCAAATCATGGCCTCGGTCTTTAAAGGACGTGCCGGTTTCTTCGCAACTTGCAATGCGGTCCGCCCTGAAGTGCCGGAAGTCCTTGCGCGTCTCACACCATGCGGCGATGATAATGACTTCGGCATGATAGGTAACCGCCAGCGGCAGGATTTCCCGCGCACTGTTTTGTCCACCCGCATCAGTATAGTTGATCCGCAAGCTCATTTCATGGCGCACGCATTGTCGGATCATCCCCATATCCAGATCGGGCACAGGAATTCCCCAGTCGGAAACCTGTAAGGCATGATCGGTGAGCGCGGATTGATTGGCTTGTTCCGCAGGCATCACCGCAGCAATTTTGGCGGCCACGGACCGGGCCGACGCCTGAAGCCCTGTATCACCTGTGCGAACCAATAGATTCAGACCAACGGTGATGGCTTCCACTTCCTCGGCTGAGAACATCAACGGTGGTAAATCGTAACCCCGCCGCATGACGTAACCGATCCCCGCCTCACCATCGATAGGCACGCGCATGCCCTGTAACGAGGCCACGTCGCGGTAGATGGTGCGCGGCGTTACCTCCAACCGCTCGGCCAACTGCGCCGCCGTAACCGGGCCGCGTGCGGCACGCAATTCCTGAATTAACTCGAATAACCTGTCAGCCCGGTGCATGGGCAACCTCCAGCAATACCCGTCACTCCCGCGAAAGCGGGAGTCCAGTGTCGGATGCAAGTCTGGATTCCCGCTTTCGCGGGAATGACCATTGATACAGGATACCATAGCATCACTACTGACAGAAAGATGTCAGTAGTGATTACCCGTGCGCCACAAGCGCCGCCACACCCGGTAGCTCTTTGCCTTCCAGCCATTCAAGGAATGCACCGCCGGCGGTGGATACGTAGGAGAACTGGTCGACCACACCGGCACCGGCGAGTGCCGATACGGTGTCGCCACCGCCTGCTACGCTAAGCAGGGAACCCGCCGCCGTTAGCCTTGCGGCTTCACGGGCGATGGCGTTGGTGGCCATATCAAAGGGATTAATCTCAAACGCGCCCATGGGGCCGTTCCAGACCAGTGTCTTGCAACTGGCAAGGCGTTCGTTGATGGCGGCTACACTGGCTGGGCCCGCGTCCAGTATCATGGCGTCGGCGGGAACCGCGTCAAGTGCCACGGTTTCGGATGGGGTGTCAGCTTCAAATTTCCACGCCACCACCGCGTCGGTGGGAATAATGATCTCGCAGCCTTTGGCGGTGGCCGCCGCCCGTATGGCGCGGGCATCATCAGCCATGTCTTTTTCACACAGGCTCGCGCCGATTTCCACGCCATCCGCATAGAGAAACGTATTGGCCATGCCGCCGCCGATGATCAGGTAGTCCACTTTGTCCATAAGATGGTAGAGCACATCCATTTTGGTGGAAACCTTTGCCCCACCCACGATAGCGGCCACAGGATGCTCAGGGGCTTCCAGCGCTCCTTGCAGGGCTTCCAGTTCTTCCTGCATCAAGCGACCTGCGACAGAGGGCAGCAACGTGGTGACGGCATCGGTGGATGCATGGGCCCGGTGAGCGGCGGAAAAGGCATCATTCACGAACAGATCGCCCAGCGCCGCCAGTTGCACGGCAAATCCGGTATCGTTCTTTTCTTCGCCTTCATTGAACCGAAGGTTTTCCATGACGATCACAGAACCAGCGGCCGCATTCGCAACGGCGGCTTCGGCTTCCGTGCCAACGGTGGTGTTGCAGAACGTCACGTCTGTTCCCCCGTCTTTTCTCAGGGCTTCGCCCAAGGCTTGTGCGATAGGGGCAAGGCTCATTTCCGGGACCACTTGCCCTTTGGGTCGGCCGAAATGTGACAGCACAACCACAGTGGCGCCACCCGCCGTCAATTCCCGGATCGTGGGGATCGTCCGGTCAATGCGTGTGTTGTCCGTAATTTTGCCATCTTGCATGGGCACGTTCAGGTCGGTGCGTAACAGCACCCGCTTACCGGATACATTCAGGTTGTCCATAATGTTGAAACTATTCATGGGGTACAGTTTTCCTCACAAAGGATTAGGGCTATGCAAAAAGACGGTCAAAACGATAACAGTAACAATGGCAAATCCGTCGTCGTTCTCGATTCCGGTATCGGTGGAATGACGGTGGTAAAAGCTATCCGTGACATTAACAATACCATTTCGGTAAACTATATCTCCGATAATGCATTTTTCCCCTATGGCGGGCTGGAAACTGCGGTGTTGATTGACCGCGTTCGTGATCTGGTGGCCTATGCCATCGATCATTTCTCGCCCCAGGCCATTGTCATTGCATGTAACACAGCAAGCACGCTGGTGCTGGATGATCTCAGGGCGAATTTCTCTGTTCCCATTGTGGGCGTGGTGCCGCCGATCAAGACGGCCGGTGAAGTATCGCGCTCTCATATAGTCGGTTTGCTGGCGACAGAAGGTACGGTACAGCGTAGCTATCTGGATAAATTAACCCAGGAATTTGCCCCCCATTGCCAGATACACAGGGTGCAGTGCCCTGATTTGGCCCCTATGGCCGAGGCCAAGGTTCGCGGGCTTGCCGTGGATAAGCCACGCTTGCGGGCGGCGCTCCGTGCCTTTCAGGCCCCTGAGCTGGCGGGCATGGATGTGGTCATTCTTGGGTGTACACATTATCCAATTTTGCGCGATGAACTGATGGACGAGTTGCCGGGCTATGTTCAATGGCTGGATCCGGCGTTACCAGTAGCCCGGCAACTGGACCGGGTTTTGGCGATGGAAGGCAATGCCTCGAGATACACCTCGATACCCCCCACAATAGACAGGCGTGCGCCAGAAGGTGGCGATACGGTGTATTTCACCGGGGATTCCACTGGCGTTCAGGATAACGTTGATCGCATGAAGCTGTTTTTGGAAGACCTGGGCTTTGCCCACGCGGAAGCCTTATTGCTGCCGCATGGCCACCACAACGCCGACGCTTACCAGCACAGCGCCTGAAACCCGGTTCAGTATGCGCACGGCGCGCGTTGACCGGAACAACCCGCGCGACCGATCCGCCGCCCACGCATACCCCACCATGGTGAAAAACAGAACGCCGGTGACGATGGCGGCCATGGCCAGAAAGCCCATATGGCTTATGGTTCCCAGGTCAACGAACGTGGGTAAAAATGCCGTATAGAACAGGATCACCTTCGGGTTACCCAGTGTGAGCATCAGCCCACCCAGAAAATCCCGCACCGCGTGAAAATCCGGTGCCGCGGCTGGATCCAGTGGAACTGGCTCTGCTCGCCACGCCTTGATGCCCAGATAGATCAGGTAGACGGCACCAACCCAACGGACAATAGAAAACAGCTCGCCATAGCTACCGGCAAGGGCGGAAAGGCCCACAAAAGAAAATGTGAGATAGACCAGATCACCCGCGACAATGCCCAGGATAAAGGCCAGCGTTCGTTTGAAGCCGTGCGCCATGCCACGGCCGACCGTGGCCAGCGTCCCCGGACCGGGGGCAACCATCAGGATAAAACAGGCGAGGCCCAGTGCTATGGCGGTTTCCAGCGTCATGAGAACGCAGCTTACAATGTAATATCAACGCCGCAAGTGGCAAATATCTAATGCAAATGCTGAATGTTCCTGTATGTTACCAGAGTGGCTGGGGGCATTGCGTCATTTTTGAGCTAAGGTATTCGACAGTGCCGCGTACGAGATTTATCGAACTTACAATCTGCTTTATCGCTGGTTCAGGGTTACTTCTGAGCAGTGGCGTGGCCTTTTACGGCTCAACCTATTTTTCGACTCAAGTGATGGATAACCTTCTGGTGACCACCTTCATTTGTGGCGTGTTGTTGCTCGGCTGCCATGTCAGAGGGGTTATTGTATTGGCCCGTTCTGATACTGAACATTTAAAGAAAATTGAAGTGCATACGGAACGGGGAAACAGTCTGAAGGCTATTTTCGACAATGCGCCGGTGGAGATGTATCTAAAAGATTCAGAAGGTCGCTACGTACAAATTAATCGACGCTTCGAAGAGCTTTTCAATGTAACCAACGAAGAATTAAAGGGGCAGCTACCAGAATACGCCCATGATTCGGATCTTGGCGAACGAACACGCCAGCACGATTTAGCGGTTCTGAAATCCGGTGAAACGGTTATACGTGAAGAAAATGCCGAAACCGCATTTGGATCCAGAATCCTGAACACAATCAAGTTTCCGGTGTTTGATGACGATGGCACCATTCGAGGGTTGGGTGCCATTGTTACTGATGTCACCGAAATCAAGCGTGTTGAAAATGCCTTTCAGGAAAACACCCAACGGCTGGATTCAATTCTTCAACATGCGCCGGTTGCCATCCATTTGAAAGATATGGATGGCCGATATCTGGTCATCAACCATGCTTTTGAAGAGCTATTCGACTGTTCATCTGGAAATACTCTTGGGCACAAATTTGATGAACATTCCGCCGGTGTCCTCGCTGTCGATGGGCACAGTACGATTGCTGATATTGAACGTAAGGTCATTGAGTCAGGGGAGCCTTATCGCTTTGAAATTGAACATGAAATATTGAACGAGACCCGGCTTCTGGAGGCGGTTAAATTTCCGGTTCTGGACGGGAATGGCGTTGTTCTTGGTGTTGGTGGGATCGAGTCAGATATAACCGAGCGAAGGCGGGTCAATTCCAGGGTTAATGAAAGTGAAGCCCGCCTAAAGGCCCTATTTGATAATGCCTCAGAAGGAATGTTTTTCAAGGACGTGGACGGCACCTATGAAATGGCCAACAAGACGTTCGCCAATCGTCTCGGGTTTGATGATGTGTCACAGGTCGTCGGAAAATCCGCGTATGACCTTTTCCCCGCAAAAGATGCTGAAATATACCGGCTGGATGATATTGCCTGTATGAACACCCGTCTGGTATCCAGCTCCGAACTTGAAATACCGTTGCCTGATGGATCCGAGATGATTCAGTTCGCGATCAAGTTTCCCATTATTTCGGCTGACGGTACGGTTCGGGGACTTGGCGGTATCGACATTGATATTACGGATCGAAAAAATATCGAACGGATGAAAAATGAATTCATCGCAACGATGAGCCACGAGCTTCGCACCCCTCTCACCTCCATAAAAGGGTCATTGGGTTTGGTGGTAAATGGCGTGCTCGGGGACCTGCCGGATGAGGCGAGTGACATGGTCAGTATCGCCTACAGGAACACGAACCGGCTTATCAATCTGGTCAATGATGTGCTGGATATGGAGAAAATCGCCTCGGGCAGCATGGGCTACGATTTTCAACGCCTGAATATTTCAAAACTTGTCAGTGAGGCGCTCAAGGCAGATCAGTATCTGTTGGAAGAATACGGTGACCGGCGCATCCTGACTGATATCATGGGCGAGTTGCCGGTCAGTGGTGATTCAACCCGGCTCAATCAGGTCATTGCTAACCTGTTATCCAATGCAATCAAGTTCTCACCCGAGGGTGGAGAGATCAAGGTCGTGGTTTCACGCCTTAATGACGATGCATACGTAGCCATCACGGATCAGGGCGACGGTATTCCGGCCATCTATCACGATCAAATATTCGATCGGTTTACGCAGGTGGACAGTTCTGACACCAGACAGAGCGGGGGCACCGGGCTGGGATTGAATATCTCTAAATCAATAGTCGAGCAGCACGGCGGAAATATTGATTTCCATTCAGAAGTAGGTGAGGGTAGTACCTTCTTTTTCACGTTGCCGGTTCTCAACGATTAGGGCCGGTCTATGATTGGGCTTGGTGATGTATAATCTGCCGCTCGTACCTGATGCATTCACGGTGCCTAAAGTTCTCGAAACAGATCGTATGCGCCTGAAGCCCTTGACCATCAGTGATGTGGTTAAGGACTACGAGGCCGTCATGGAGAGCGAAGATCGCTTAATAGCTTCCTTCGTGCCGGATGGTGATTGGCCACATGGGCTAACCCTGGAGCAAAATACTATTGATCTTGGCTGGCATCAGAAAGAGTTTCAGATGCGTACTTCTTTTGCTTACACGGTCGTCGATCTGGATGAAACCCAGGTGCTTGGCTGCGTGTATATCGATCCAACCAGAAAACTGGACTACGACGCTGAAATCACCATGTGGGTACGACAGTCGCAGGCAGGGACCGGATTGGACGAGCATCTGTTTGAAACCGTGGAGCACTGGATTGCCGAGGTCTGGCCGTTGGATCGCCCCGGCTACCCGGGTCGGACCATATCGATCAAAGATTGGCGTGCGCTTGAACCAGTTTGATATCTGGTGGCTTGGATAAATAAATAGGAAATTATTACTAAATAACGCTTGATAAATGAGATAATAAGCCACTATTTATACAGTGCTCTTTCCCATTGTGAATATAAAGCGGCCCTCTCGTACTTTGAGAAAAGTTCTGCCAGCAGCGAATGTCTGTGAATGTCTACCGGATTATGGAAAGTAACGCGCCGTAAGTTATTGATATAAAACAAAATGTAGACATCGAGGGGTCAAAAACGTGTTCATTTGTGGTGAAATGTCTACATTCTGTCGAATCATCCTTTAATTTCAATGCCTTGAAAATGTAGACATCGAGCCATAGACAAAAAAAAGAGGTAGCCGAAGCCACCTCTTTCCATTTTGTTCAGGCAGCTGGTGATCAATCGTAAAGCACTACGCTGCGGATGCTTTCGCCTGCATGCATCAGATCAAATGCCGTGTTGATCTCTTCCAATGGCATGGTGTGGGTGATCAGATCATCAATGTTGATCTTGCCATCCATGTACCAGTCCACAATCTTGGGCACGTCCGTGCGACCTTTGGCGCCACCGAATGCCGAGCCGCGCCAGACCCGACCGGTGACCAGTTGGAATGGTCGTGTGGCGATTTCCTGTCCGGCACCGGCCACGCCGATGATGGTGCTTTCGCCCCAACCCTTGTGACAGCATTCCAGCGCGTCGCGCATAACGTTGACGTTCCCGATACACTCGAACGAATGGTCAGCACCACCATTGGTCAGGTCCACCAGATAGGGCACCAGATCGCCTTCGAGTTCGGATGGGTTGACGAAGTGGGTCATGCCGAATTTTTCAGCCATTTCCTTACGGCCATCATTCAGGTCCACACCAACAATCATGTTGGCGCCAACCATGCGCGCACCCTGAACCACGTTCAGGCCGATCCCGCCCAGACCAAACACGATCACATTGTCGCCGGGTTTAACTTTGGCGGTATTGATCACGGCACCCACGCCGGTGGTAACACCACAACCGATGTAACAAATCTTGTCGAAAGGCGCGTCTTCGCGAACCTTGGCAAGTGCGATCTCAGGCAGTACCGAGAAATTGGCAAAGGTGGAACAACCCATGTAGTGCATGATGGGATCGCCATTCATGGAAAAGCGGCTGGTGCCATCGGGCATCAGGCCTTGGCCTTGCGTTACGCGGATAGCCTGGCACAGGTTGGTGCGACCGGATGTGCAGTATTCGCACTGGCGGCATTCCGGGGTGTAAAGCGGGATAACGTGGTCGCCCTTCTTCAGGGACGTCACGCCGGGGCCGGTGTCCACAACGATACCGGCACCTTCATGGCCCAGAATGGCGGGAAAGATGCCTTCCGGGTCGGCACCGGAACGGGTAAACTCGTCGGTGTGACAAACGCCGGTGGCTTTCATTTCCACCAGAACTTCACCCTCTTTGGGCCCTTCAAGCTGTACGGTTTCGATGCTGAGTGGCTCACCCGATTTCCAGGCGACGGCTGCTTTCACGTCCATTGTGATCTCCTTGATCCCCAAGATTGCCCCAAGATAGATAGGCTGCCTGATACCAACCAATCAAGGGGCTTGCGTCAAGGAAATTGTGATGTGAAAACTTGGTGAGAATACAGAAGGGATACGCATTCTATGGATACGACAAACACTGGCCCGTTGAAGGGGCTTCGCGTACTCGATTTAACACGCATTCTGGCTGGACCGGTGTCTACGCAGTTGTTTGGCGATTTGGGCGCGGACGTGATCAAGATCGAACGTGCCGGTGCCGGGGATGATACCCGCAAGTGGGGGCCGCCTTATGTAAAAGATGCTGACGGTAATGACACCACGGAAAGCGCCTATTACCTGTCATGCAATCGCAACAAGCGATCTGTGGCGGTGAATATTGCTGATCCGGACGGGGCCGCGCTGGTCCGTGAGATGGTGACTAAATGCGATGTGGTGGTGGAAAATTTCAAAGTTGGCGGTCTGGACAAATACGGCCTTTCCTATGCATCCCTGAAAGAAGAATTCCCCGCATTGGTCTATTGTTCAATCACCGGGTTTGGTCAGACCGGGCCCTATTCTGAACAGGCGGGATACGATTATCTGGCCCAGGGCATGGGCGGCATCATGTCGGTAACGGGTGAGGCGGACGGCCAGCCCATGAAAGTAGGTGTGGCGATTGCTGATGTCATGTGTGGCATGTACGCCTCGACGGCTATTCTGGCCGCACTCCGGCACCGGGATAATACCGGGCAAGGCCAGCATATAGACCTGGCCTTACTAGACAGTCAGGTGGCGTGGCTGGCCAATGTGGGGTCGAGCTACCTCACATCAGGTAACGAGCCTGCCCGCCTTGGTAACCAGCACCCCAACATTGTGCCCTATCAGGTGTTCGGTGCATCGGACGGTCATTTCATTCTGGCCGTTGGTAATGATGGTCAATTTCGCAAATTCTGTGATTTTGCCGGGCTGGATGATCTGCCGGATGATGCTCGGTTTGCCACCAACGATGCGCGGGTTCAAAACCGCACGATACTTGTTCCGCTGATCGAGGCCGCGACACAGATGAGCCTGAAATCCCATTGGCTGGATGGGCTGGCCGCTATTGGCGTGCCTGCCGGTCCCGTTAATACAATTCCCGAAGCCTTTGCTGATCCTCAAGTGCAGCACCGGAATATGCAGGTTCAGATGCCTCATTCTTTGGCGGGGTCGGGCGAGGTCAACCTGATCGGTAATCCGGTTAAAATGTTGGAAACCCCGGTTAGCTACCGGCATGCACCACCAACGCTGGGCGAGCACACCGATGCGGTTTTGTCTGATCTGTTGGGTATGGATACGGCGGCCTGTGATTCGTTGCGCGAACGCGGTATTATTGGCTAAGGAGAAGTACATGAACGACAAGGTCAACAAAAGCGATGCTGAATGGGCTGGTGAGCTAAGCCCTGAGCAGTTTGAAGTTTGCCGCAACAAGGGAACGGAACGGCCATTCAGTGGTAAGTACAACAGCTGCGATGAGGCGGGCACCTATGTGTGCTCATGCTGCGGCCATCCCTTGTTCAAGTCGCACACCAAATTTGATTCAGGCTGTGGCTGGCCCAGTTTCTATAAACCCGTCTCAGAGGATTCCGTGACGGAGAAATCAGATGTGAGCCTGTTTATGCGTCGCACCGAGGTTCTGTGCGCGCGCTGTGACGCTCATCTGGGGCATGTGTTTGAGGATGGCCCCCAACCTACCGGGTTACGCTATTGCATGAATTCGGTATCGCTCGATCTGGAACCATCCGAAGATTGATTACAGGTGCCCCGTCTTAACCAGAATGGTGCAGCCACCCGCGCTAAACGGCGTGTGGCGGCTACCCGGTGGGTTTCTGAGCCATGTGCCTGTTGGGTACTGGCCGTCTTCATCTTCGAAGGTTCCGTCCAATACCAAAATCTCCTCACCTTGCGGGTGCATGTGCGGGGTGAACTCACATCCCGCTTGCCACCGCACCAAGGCTACATTCTCTGAGTCATAACTATGCAGCGGCATGACCTCCAATCCCGGCACCAAGCCGGGATGCCAGTCTGCGGTATGGGTGTCTGCCCGAACCCAGGTTTGATCACCCGATTCCATTTGCCACAACTTCACAAAGATGGTGCAGCCGTCCTTACTATACGGACGGTGTTTGGATCCGATGGGATTACGGATGTAGGAACCCGGTCCGAAGTCGCCGTGTTCATCTGAAAATACACCGTCCAACACCAGAAACTCCTCACCGCCTTCGTGCACGTGAGCGGTGAATTGACTGTCGGGTGCATAGCGCACAATGGATGAGGCCCGGCCGCTTTCTTCGTGTTCACGTTCCAGCATGCGCCGCTCAACACCGGGTAAGCGCGAAGGCACCCAATCCAGTGTATTGGTGTCGATTACCACACGTTCAGCGAAGTCCATATTGAGGTTGGCGACCATGTCAGGCGACAGCCTTATCGGCAAAAACACCCAACGAAAACCATTTGGGGAAATAGGCGCAGTCTTTACGACTGCCGTCCAGAACCAAGTCACCATTCCTAATGGAAGCTTTCAGACTCCGCCGCCCCATCCAGATTTCCACCAGAACTCGCAACGAGGAAGACACCGTTAGATCAATATCGTAACCCGGATTGCGCACACACAAGTCAGCTTCATCACTTTCGAAAACAATCCACCAGCGCTGATGTTTCGGTGCGGTTCCACTGAACTGAAATTCAACGATGAAACGGCCTGATGTCGGAGCAGCATTGGAAACGACCCGCCGTCGGATATCCCACATCAGTAAAGAAGGGTCGAGATCGCCGTCAGGTATTTCATGGGTCAGCCACTTTTCTGACCAGTTGCCAAACATCATAATCAGTGGGCGCATCTCTTCGCCGGCCTCAGTCAAGAAATACTCATATCCCCGTCCTGATGGAGTTGGCTCAGTACGTACAACGCCAGAAAACTCCAGATCTTTCAGCCGTGCCGACAACAGGGAGGGCGACATCTTTGGCACACCCTTTTGCAGGTCGCCAAACCGGTAACTGCCACAAAGCAGCTCACGGATAATCAGGGGTACCCACTTAACGGCCAGAATTTCTGACGTCATTGCGATAGGGCAGAATTGACCATAGGCTGTTTCTCGTTTTGTCATGGTAAAATAATAAGAAATCTTCCCATTTTCTTCAACTACAAATTATGTACTATAATTTTTTCAAGCCCGAATCTAAATTTCCTCATCACTTAACAAAGGAGGAACAAATGAATACGAACGCTCATACAACACCACTATCAGAGATCATCGATCAAATAGGCCCGGGGTTTGCTGAAAAGGCCCCGCATAACGACGCGACGGATACTTTTGTCAGTGAGAACTTTGAGGTGCTGAAACAGCACAAGATGTTCTCAGCTATGATACCCGCGGAACTGGGCGGCGGCGGCGTCAGTTACTCGGATTTCTGTGATGCTATTCGTCAATTAGGTACTTATTGTGGCCCAACGGCATTGACCCTTTCCATGCATTCGCACCTGACAGCAGCAGCCATTTTTAATTACAACAATGGTAAACCGACCGAAGGCTTACTACGTAAGATCGCCGAAAATCAATTGGTACTGATCAGCACCGGAGCCACCGACTGGTTAAGCTCAAACGGTGAAAGCAAGAAAACGGATGGCGGGTATCTGGTTTCAGGAACCAAGTACTTTTCCAGCGGTTGCCTCGCTGGCGACTTTCTGGTCACCACTGCACCGTATGATGATCCGGATGAAGGATCTGTTGTTATGCACTTCCCGGTTTCCCTGAACGGTGATGGGGTCAGTATTGATGAAAACTGGCAAGCTATGGGGATGCGGTCTACTGGCTCACACGCGGTGATTCTGAAGGATGTGTTCGTTCCGGAAGAAAGTGTCGTCCTGAAACGTCCACGCGGCGTATATCATCCGGTTTGGAACATTGTTCTGACGCTGGCTCTGCCATTAATCATGTCGGCCTATACAGGCGTGGCGGAAGCTGCCGCTCAAATGGCTCGTCGTGGGGCAGCAAAAAAACAGGATGATCCTGTTTTACCTTTCTTGATGGGGGAAATGGAAAATGCCCTTACAACGGTTCAGATTGCTCAGCGGTCAATGGTCGATATCGCTGACGATTTTAACTTTTCACCCACCAACGAAACAGCCAACGAGATCGTTAAACGAAAGTCTATTGCTGTGAATGCCGTCATCGGGACCACACTAAAGGCACTCGAATCTTCCGGTGGGCCCGGATACATCCGTACCTTTAATATGGAACGGTTGGTCCGCGATAGCCTTGCTTGCCAATTCCACCCCATGCAGGAAAAACGCCAGCACTTGTTTACGGGCCGCATGTCATTGGGACTGGACCCGGTGGAGCCCCTGAAGAACGAGTGAATAGTTGGCAGAAGGCAACCTTACGGAGGACAATAGAGGCGATTCGCATGCTGCGTTAGAAGGAGCCACCATGAACGCCATATTCTTTGCCATTATTACCATCGCTTTTGGTGTTGCCGCCTTCCGGCACATTATGTGGACGGGGGCACCCGATGCGGCCCCCATGGCGGTGCTGGGTAATGCCATGATTGATTCCGCCACTGGTGCGGTGGAGCTGTCATTGGGCCTGGTCGGCGTGATGGCGTTATTTTTGGGTCTCATGAAGGTGGCCGAGCAAGGCGGCTTGTTGGTGGTCATCGCCAGATTGGTCAGGCCTTTGATGATTCGCTTGTTCCCCGAAGTGCCTGCCGATCATCCGGCCATGGGTGCCATGATCATGAATATGTCGGCCAATGCCATGGGGTTGGGCAATGCAGCGACGCCGTTTGGTATTCGCGCCATGGAGCAACTCAATACCCTGAACCAACAAAAAGGTACGGCCACCAATGCCATGGCGCTGTTTCTAGCCATTAACACGTCGTCTGTGACGTTACTTCCCACCGGTGTCATTGCCATTCGGGCGGCGTCCGGGTCCATGGACCCGGCGGGTATTGTGCCGACGACCCTGTTCGCCACGATCTGCTCGACCACAGTGGCGATTATTTCGGCTAAGTTCTGTCAGCGGTTATGGTCACCAGCATCAGCCGGGCCCGGTGATGTGATTGAACAAAAGGACGTACCCACGGATATGCCCGATGATGTACCAGCGGTAGAGGGCGGCGCGTACCCCACGTGGGTGTCGTTTGTGGCGCTGGGGTGTCTGGGCGGGTTGGTGCCGCTCACTGTCATATACGGTAAATCAATCGCGCCCTGGATCATCCCCGGTTTAATGGTCAGTTTGCTGAGCTTTGGCGTGTGGCGTGGTGTGCGGATTTATGAAGCTTTTGTGGAAGGGGCCAAGGAAGGCTTCAACGTGGCTTTGCGCATCATCCCGTATCTGGTGGCGATACTGGCCGCCGTTGCCATGTTCCGGGCCAGTGGCGCTATGGATATCATTGTGACGCCGCTTGGCGCGGTTACCGAGCTGTTCGGTTTACCGGCCGACGCGCTGCCCATGGCGTTGCTGCGACCGTTATCGGGATCAGGTGCCTACGGCATCATGGCGTCCGTTATTCAAGACCCCAACATTGGTCCGGACAGTTACGTGGGATATCTGGTCACCACATTGCAAGGCTCGACCGAGACCACGTTCTATGTGTTGGCAGTGTATTTCGGTGCCGTGGGCATCCGGCGCATCCGTTATGCCTTGATTCCGGCGTTGTTAGCGGATTTGGCCGGCGTGATCGGAGCTGTGGTGGCGTGCTCTTATTTATTCGGATAAGTGGGCTTATTCGGATAAGCGGCCTTACAGCTCGCTGATCTCATAACCGGCCTTGTCGAGCCATGCCGGGTTGATTTCCACGCCCCAGCCGGGCTCATCCAGCACGGTGGCCTTGCCACCCACGATATCATACGGCGATTTCACGTAGAGGTCCTGTTGCCACGGATAGTAGTCTTCGCCTTCGATTGAAAACTCCAGATACTTGCCTGCGTTGGGGATTGCTTTCAGCAAATGCATGGTGAACAGGGTTACCAGTGAATGGTTGGCGCAATGGGGGGTGCAGGGAAGGCCAGCATCTGCGCCCATTTTGGCGACCCGCATGGTGCGGTTGATACCGCCCAGATAACAAACATCGGGTTGGATAATATCCACGGCGCGCATGTCAATCATGTGCCGCCAGGTGGGAATATCACAATCCTGCTCACCGCCGCTCACATCAATGGAAAGCGCATCAGTGACTTCTTTGGTTTGTTCCAACTCCCAATAGGGGCAGGGTTCTTCGAAGTGGCTGATATTATTGTCTTCCAGAATACGGCCAAGCTCGATGGCCTTTTTGGGCGAATAACAACTGTTGCCGTCCACCATAATGGCAATGTCGTCACCCATGGCCTTGCGCATGGTGGGGACGATTTCTTCTGACCGTCCGGGCCATTCGTCCTGATCACGGCCGACCTCGGCACCGACCCGGACTTTGAAGGCATCAAAGCCAAACTCATCACGCAATTTAACCAACCGCTCGGCTTCGTCTTTCGGTGTGATGTCACGTTTCATGGACGAGGCATAGGCCCGAATGGGCCCCGGGGTACCGCCCAGCAATTCGCACACGCTTTTGCCTTCACGCTTGCCGCGCAGGTCCCAGAGTGCCGTATCCAGACCGGCCATGGCCCGGCGCAGGTATGACCCTGGGAACTTGTGTTCGCGTTCCGGGATAATGTCGATCAGATAATCAATGTCATTGGCATCCTGACCCAAGGCATAAATAGCCACCTGTCGGTGCAGCACCTGGGCGGTGATGTCAGAATGATAGGTGGAAACCTGTCCCCAACCTTCACCACCCTCATCATCACGGATGCGCACAAACCCCACATATTTATTAGAGAACGTCTCAATGCTTTTAATTTTCATGGGTGCCTTCCTACAGTCTAGATGATGGCACAAATAGTACTTCAGAGATGTGACCTGTCCAAGACATGAAAATCGCCCATGGGTGCCCTCGTGTTTACGGGGGGCTGCCAAGTTTTTCGGTTTAGCCGAATCCACCGGCTAAATATTTAGTCTCCGATAACGGTGCTGGAAAGGTCTGATATAAACAGGGAGAACAGTTCCGATTGAGATGAAATTCCAAGTTTGGCATAGATGTTTTTGCGGTGAATCTTGACGGTGCCGGTGCTGATCTCAAACTGGCGACCAATTGAATTGGACGAATGTCCGCGCAGGACCATACGGACCACTTCACGTTCCCGAGGGGTCAGAATGCCTTCGCCAAAATTGTCAAACGCCCGGACAATATTTATGTCTGTGACGGGTGGCTCTGTATGGCTATTTCTTTCTTCGTGATTGGAATGTCCCAGGTTCCGCCAGTGCCGCGCAGCAGAGGCATGAATGATTGGCTCCATTCGTCGAAGCTTGTTTATATCACGATCGCTGAATGGTGTGCTGGTACCTGCCCGCATGAGGGATATGACAAGCATCATGTCGTGGGGCAGCGTAATTAAAAATCCAATTTCTTCCGCTAACCCGGTGCGCCTGTAGTACGTGCGGTAGTATTCGGAATGATAAAACCGATCGGGGGCAATATCCCTTATACGGTACAAACCGGGCTCTATTCGGTCGGCATAAATTTGATAAAAGGGATCAAGCAGGTACGGGCCTTCCAGATAGTCCGTAACAAACACAATCCGTTCCTGTGATGTGAAGGTATCAAAAGTGCAAACTGGGCGCTCTAAGCCCCGATAGGCAAAGGATACGGAGTAATCGAATGGCACTATATGACGCAGCGCCCGGACCAGAACGTCCGGGTAACCAAGGGTGCCCTCTGCTGAGATAATGCGTGCGACCTGATCGTGCCAGTCACGCGAATCTAACTTCAGAATAGTGGTTTTGGTATCTGTCATAGCTGGCAGTAATATACCTCCATATAGCTAAACTATAACTAAGCCCTGCCAGCAGGCATATACCCCGGAGGGGATATGTACAGTCAATGTGCAAATAGCGCATGCTCAGGAAAGGTCAACGAGACGATTGACCGATTACTTAATGGCTAAATTGCTTCAGCAATTCGCAGGGATGGAAAACGGCGTCACGATGAATACTTCTGCTGCTCAGGGTTCACCTGACATTCAGTTTGACCAGGCGAGCAAACGCTACGGTGATGTGCTTGCTGTCGACAATATGTCCCTGTCCATCGAACGTGGTGAGTTTTTCAGCTTTCTGGGCCCATCCGGGTGTGGCAAGACCACATCGCTTCGGATGATTGCTGGTTTTGAGCAACCCAGTGAGGGCGATGTGAGCATTGGTGGTGTTTCCATGCTTGGTGTGCCGCCGCATCAGCGTCCCGTCAACATGGTGTTTCAGCACTATGCCCTTTTTCCACACATGAGCGTTGCCGAAAATATCGGGTATGGTCTCCGTCAACGCGCGCCGCGCCCGGCAGCGTCAGATATTGACCGCCAGGTGGATGAAGCGCTTGAGATGGTGCAGATGACAGGTTACGGACCGCGCCGGGCCTGGGAGTTGTCCGGCGGCCAACAACAACGCGTGGCTCTCGCACGTGCCCTGATCAATCGTCCTACGGTTCTTTTGCTGGATGAGCCATTGGCGGCCCTCGATCGTAAATTGCGGCGGGATATGCAGATTGAGCTTCAAACCCTACAACGTGATGTGGGCATTACGTTTGTTTTGGTGACGCACGATCAGGAAGAGGCGCTATCCATGAGCGACCGCATCTGCATCATGCGTGATGGTCAGGTGGTCCAGTCCGGCAGCCCGCGTGAACTGTATGATCAACCGGCCAGCGTTTACGTTGCCGATTTCGTGGGCAAGTCCAATTTTATTTCAGGCAAGGTCAACACGGTTAATGGTGATGCCATAACCGTTGTGAACCAACACGGTCACCCTTTTGCAGGCGTTCCATCAGGTGGTGCAGCTGCGCTGACCGTTGGATCCGACGTCAGTGTTGCTGTTCGACCCGAAGTGATTGTCCTTGGAGCGCACAATTCCAGCGCGGCCGACATGGACACCGATGTGGCCGTAAATGGCCGTATTAAAAATAGAATTTTCCTGGGCGAGCATACGGAATATCTGGTTGATGCGGACGGCCTCGGAGATGTCCTCGTGCTTTCGCCCAAGCATGTGGAAAGTACGCGCGGCACGTTTGAGCCGGGCGGCACCGTTGCTATTGGGTGGAAGAACGATACTGCACTTGTACTAGAGGATAAATAGGGCCGCACAGTCAATCCGTCAAAGACGGCCCAATTACGAATTTAACAACGGATAAACTCAACACGGAGGAATATGTAATGAGTAAGGATTATAAAGACAACGCGCCAATCACGGCGAAGAAGTTTATGGAAGAATTCCGGCGCTATCAGAAGGGCTCGGTTTCTCGTCGTCACTTCATGGGCGTAACGGGCCTTGGTACCGCCATGGCTGTTATGGGTTCTGCGATGCCTGGTCTGATGTCATCACCGGCTCACGCGTCAGGTGATTTGGGTGATCGTTTGATCTTCTCAACCTGGCCGAACTACCACAACCCAGCCAACATGGAAAATTTCACCGGTGACACGGGTGTCAACATTCAGATCAATGCCTTTGGTTCCAACGAAGAAATGTTGGCCAAATTGCAAGCTGGTGCAACCGGCTGGGACGTGTTCGTTCCAACCAACTACACCATTTCCAATTATGTGGAATTGGACCTCATTCAGGAACTGGATCTATCCCGCCTGCCTAACCACGACCCAAGCAGCCAGAGCCCAATGTTTTCCAATCCGGCTACCGTAGACGGTAAGGTTTATGCTGTTCTGAAAAACTGGGGCCATACCGGCATCGCTTATAATTCAGCCAAGCTTTCCAAAGCGCCGACTTCCTGGAAAGATTTTTTTGATATGACCATGGGTGAAGGTTCAGGCCACACCATCGTACACGATTACCAGCTGACTACTATTGGCGGTGCATTGTGCGCATTGGGTTATTCGTTCAATTCCGTTGACGCGGGCGAGTTGGCTAAAGCTGAAAAACTGCTGATCGATTCCAAACCACACCTGTTTGCCATTACCTCTGATTATCAGCCAGGTATGCGCAGTGGCGATGCATGGATGACAATCTGCTGGAATGGCGATGGATTGCAGCTCAACAACGATATCCCTGAGATCAAGTACACACTCGCGACCGATGGTGGCGAAATCTGGTCAGATTTCTACTGCATTCCGAAAGACGCAGAACACGTTGATGCGGCTTATGCCTTCATCAACTATCTGCTGGATCCTAAGGTTCAGGTTCTTGAGTTTGAATCTCATGGTTATGCAACGGGCGATTCACGCGTTGATGCATTGTTGCCACCTGAGACGGCTGAAAACGAAATCCTGTTCCCGGCTGCAGAGTTGATGAACGGACTGGAATTCGGTGCTGCTGCAACGCTGACCGATCCGCTTCGTGCTGAAGTGATTGCTCGCTTCAAATCGGCTTAAGACGACTAACTCCCTATGAAGAATGGCGGCGACAGTGACAGTTATGGCAAATGAGAACAACAGAAGCGGATTGTTGACGGGGGCATTATTAGCGCCCGCAACAGCCTGGTTTCTGATCATGTTGATCATGCCGCTCATTGTCGTCGCCATCTTCAGTTTTGGTGAACGCTCGCCAGTGGGGGGGTATGTTGCATCATTTACATTCGATCAATACGCCAACCTGCCTTCGCGCTTCGCCGCTTTTAGAAACACTTTGACGTTCGCCCCGTTCGGCACATTGGCGAGTTTGCTGATTGCCTATCCACTGGCTTATTTTCTGGCCGTGAAAGTCAGCGCGCGTTGGAAACTCTTACTATTGGTTCTGGTCATCGTGCCGTTCTGGACCAGCCTACTGATCCGCACCTATGCCTGGATATTTATTCTGGGCGGGAAAGGTATCCCCGCGATGCTTGCGTTCATCGGCATTGATGACGTTCGCCTGATCAATACGCCTTTTGCTGTTATGGTGGGTATTATCTACGGCTATCTGCCGCTAATGGTTTTTCCGATTTATGTCTCTTTGGATAAACTCGACAAACGATTATTGGAAGCATCCAGCGATTTGGGTGGCACACCATTCCGCTCTTTCCTGCAAATTACGTTGCCGCTGTCCATGCCGGGTATGGCCACGGGATGTATGTTGGTGTTCATCCTGTTGATGGGTGAATTCCTGATCCCGGCTTTTCTTGGCGGCGGCAAGATTTTCTTTGTTGGTAATGCGCTGGTTGATTTATTCCTGCAATCCAGAAATTGGCCCTTTGGCTCAGCGGTCGCTATCATGCTGGTCATTGTCATGTTGATTACGGTGACGCTCTACATGCGGTTGACAGTGGGTAAGTCCACTGGCCGCGATGAATCGTTGATGTAGAGGGCCTGACCATGATTATGCGTTTATATTCCGCCACCGTTTATCTGTTTCTCTATGTGCCTATCGGCATCATCGTGTTGTTCAGTTTCAACTCCGGTCGGCATGCCAGTGATTTTGAGGGCTTGTCGTTGAAGTGGTATGGGAAGGCGCTGGACAACCCGTTTGTATTGGAATCCCTGAACACCAGTCTGATCATTGCGCTTTCAGCCGCCTGTCTATCCAGCCTCATGGGGACGGGTGCTGCGCTTGCCCTACAACGGGTGCGGGGGCCATTGAAGACGTTGTTCGATAGCCTGATTTACATATCCATCATGATCCCCGGTATTGTTATCGGGATCGCTACACTTGTTGCGCTTGTGACCGTGTTTGATCTGTTGAACCCCATGCTGGCAACCTTGTGGCCAGAAGGTGTGAAGCCACCGAAGTTGCGCCTTGGACTTGCGTCGGTTATCGCCGCCCATACGCTGTTCACGATGTCGCTGGTCATTGTATTGGTTCGGGCCCGCATCGCAGGCATGGACCGGTCATTGATCGAAGCATCGGAAGACCTTTATGCAACACCTCTGCGAACTTTTATCCAGATCACATTGCCCCAGTTGTTTCCGGCCATTCTGGCGGGTTTCCTGTTGAGCTTCACCTTCAGTTTTGATGATTTCATCATTTCATTTTTTGTAGCGGGCTCAAATACGACCCTGCCTATCTATGTTTTTTCATCCATCCGGCGGGGCATTACGCCTGAGGTCAATGCCATTGGCACCATTGTTCTCGCTGTTTCACTCACCTTGTTGATCTTTGCACAGGTATTGCTGCAACGACGCGACAAGCGCTGAGCCTGTTGTAGGTTTTGGGGGTAACGTTTTGACGACCGTTGAATGCATATGGCCGGCCGAAACAATTCTGGGTGAGACGCCATCATGGTGCCCCGAGGACAAGGTCGTCCATTGGGTCGATATCGATGGCAAGGCGATCATGCGCATAGACCCGCAAACGGGTGCCAGGCAGGTCTTTCCGCAAGACTACGAATTTGGCTGCATTGCCAAACGTTCAGACGGTGGCTTTATCGGTGGCACCAACGAAGGGTTGGCCTTTATTGGATCTGATCTGACGGCGCCTGAAATTTTTTCCTCGCCCGAAGCCTGCCATCCAACGAACAGGTTCAACGACGGCAAGTGTGACAGCCGCGGACGGTTCTGGGTCGGTAGCACAGATATAAATGAAGCCGAACCTATCGGCGCGCTCTACCGGGTAACCGGGTCGGGCGATGTGACCTGCATGCTACCCGGTGTGATCGTCTCGAACGGATTGGGATGGAGCCCGGACGACAAGACCATGTACTTCACCGACAGTGGCCACGGCATTATCTATGCCTTTGATTTCGATATAGACGCAGGTGAAATCCATAACAAGCGCATGTTTGCACAAGTGGATGAAGCAGACGGTATGCCAGATGGCCTGACCGTTGATGCCGAAGGATTCGTGTGGGGCGCACACTGGGATGGCTGGCGTATCACACGGTATGATCCTGACGGGCGCATTGATCGCATTATCAGCCTGCCCGTACCCAATGTAACGAGTGTGACATTTGGCGGCGAAAATCTGGACCAGATGTTCGTGACCACAGCCCGACTTGGCATGACAGAAAGCCAGATAAAGGACGCCCCGTTATCTGGTGGATTGTTTGTTGTCGATGCAGGAGCTACCGGGCGACCTGATACCCCTTATCAGGGCTAGAGAGCCAGGTTCCTTTTTCACGGATGATTTAGCGCAGCACCTGCTTTTCGGGGAGGCTCTTACGCTCAAATGCCCAGATAGTCGCGCAGCCCATACCACCATGACCCTGCAACGGAATAGGGTATACGGAACTGTTGCCCGCCCGGGAAAGATGACCAAGGCACCTTGGCGAAGGCATTATATTCATCCAGCTTCTCAACCAGCGCGTCTGCCATAATGCGTCCGAAGGTGTGGGTGTTATTGACCCCATGCCCGCCAAAACCATGAGCGAAATAGACATTCGGTTCCAACTCGCCAACCTGCACATAACGGTTAGACGTGATGGCCATGTTCCCGCTCCAGGCATAGTCAACCTGGATACCTTTTAACTGAGGGAAAACCTTTTCCATGTTTTTGCGTAGGGTTGCTTCTATGTCCGCAGGTGTTGCGCCGTCATAGCCTACACCGCCACCAAAGATCAGGCGCTTGTCGGCAGATAGTCGAAAGTAGTCCATAATATTCCGACAATCCGACACGCTGGTGTCGGCTGGCAAGACTTGCTTTAACATTCCATCATCAAGCGGTCGTGTCGCCATCACATGCGTCGACGCCGGCATCACACGTTTTGCCAATGGTTTGACGGTATTGCCCAAATAGCCTTCCCCACACAGCAGAGCCTTTTTGGCCCGTACCAGACCATTTGTGGTTCTAACCATGATGGTGCCACCCTGACGTTCGATGGACGTCATGGGAGATTGTTCGAATATTTTGCCGCCCAGGCTTTCAAAGGCTATCGCCTCCCCCAGGGCAAGCTTCAGCGGATGAAGATGCCCGCTGGTCTCATCGAACGATCCCCCTAAATAAACGTTCGACCCTACCTTCTTCTGGACCTCTCGCTTGTCCAGCATCGCCCGCGATGTGATGCCGTAACGTTCAAGCATGCGAGACCAAGACTCCAGGCCCTTCAATTGCCTGTTTGTATAGGCAGCCGAGATTTGCCCAGCCTTCAGATCACAATCAATGTCATATCGCGTCACGAAATCTTTGACGATTTCCGTACCCTCAAAATGGTACGCCGCGAAGCTATCCGATTTATCTTTGCCCAGAGCTTTTTCCAGATAGGCCATGCCGCCACTAAAACCATTGATCAAGTGACCGCCATTGCGCCCGGCCCCGCCCCAGCCAACGCGGGAAGCCTCAACAATGACGACCTTGCATCCTTTTTCGGCCAGAAACAGCCCCGTCGACAAACCCGTATAACCCGCACCGATGATGCAAATATCCGTTTCTACACTGTCTGTTAGTGAGGGGTGCAGGTTAGAAATGTCGGCACTTGCCGCATAATAGCTATCCGGATAGGGGTGCGGTTGTTGGACCGTTAACTCAGAATTCCCCATCAAACAGTCTCTAGATAACTTTTGTATTCAAACTCGGTGATTTTCTCGGTGAACTTGTTCAGTTCGTATTTTTTCATGCCAATCAACAAGGTATGAAGCATTTCCGGGAAAATCGATTGGGCGAAGTCAGATTTTTCGAACAGATCAATCGCTTCCCCCCAGTCACTCGGAATACTTTCGGATTCTGGGTTTTCTGTGTAACCCCATCCGTCGATAGGTTTGCCGGGGTCCCGTTTTTCGTCAATCCCTTCAAGGGCCGCGCCCAGAATAGCCGCCAGCACCAGATAAGGGTTTGCATCAGCGCCCGCCACCCGATGCTCTATGCGACGCGCTTGCGGGCCGCTATTGGGGATGCGGATCGCGCCTGTGCGATTTTCGTAGGCCCAGGTGACGTTAATGGGTGCTAACAATCCAGGGCGCAACCGTTTATAGGAATTGAAATGCGGGGCAAAGGCCAGTGTGGATTCACTTAATCGATGCAACAAACCACCAACGGCATGCCTCAAAATATCGGACCCTTCATCAGTGCCATCGTTGAAAACATTGTTACCATCACTGTCAATCAGACTGAAATGCACATGCATGCTGTTGCCCGCCTGATCACCGTAGGGTTTCGCCATGAAGGTGGCGCCGAAACCATGTTTGCGAGCAACCCCACGGATCAGGCGTTTAAACAATACTGTATCGTCTGCTGCCCGCACCGGATCATCCACGTGCAGCAAGTTGACTTCATATTGGCTGGGGGCGTTTTCCGATACCATCGTGTCGGCGGCAATGCCCTGTTTTTCACACGCTTCGTGCAAATCACTCAGGAACAGATCCAGATGATCCAGGTGGTCCACCGACATCAAATCTGTCGTGTCAAAAAGGCGTCCTGAGATTGGTGATGAGATTGCTGATGGGATTGCAGCAGGTTCATCCGACGATAAATCATATAGGAAAAATTCAAGCTCGGCGGCAACAACAGGTCTCAGGCCTCGTGCGTTGAATTTATCAACCAGTAATGACAGCGCATATCGCGATTCTGCTTCAAAAGGCTTTCCGTCCTCGCCTAACAAACTAACCGGAATAAAGGCACTGGGTGATGACAGCCAGTCAACGGGCAGCACCCCACGGCCTGTGTATTGGCAAATGCCGTCCTGGTCACCGTTTTTGAGGGTATATTCGTTACCGAATAAATCTTCACCCCACACATCAATCGTTGCAACCGACAAGGGGAATTTCAAACCACCTTCAAGTACCTTTTTGGCTTGCTCTACCGGGATTCTTTTTCCGCGCACGACACCGTTCAGGTCACATATTCCAATAGATACGTGGGTGATATCCTGGTTGTCTTCCAACCAGCCAAAATCATCGATACTCATAAGGGCAAATCCACTATCTCAAAATTAAAAGTCGTTAGCATTCAAGGCGCTTTCACTTAGCGTGACTATTCCAGCCTGATACTAATCAGTTCCGGCGCTCGAATCTCTCTTTAATTGACCACGAGAACGGCCTATCAGGAGCGGTGGTGCTAGGAACCGAAGAAAGTCTTTGCGGCGTCTTTGGCATCTACATCAAGCAGGTCGAAGTAAAACGGAATCCCACCGCCGCCATCGGCGCGGATGTCGGTACCATTGAGCCAGGTGGCATCCTCCGACAGGGCAAAGGCGATCACTTTGGCGATCTCCTCAGGCTCGGCGTTTCGCCCGCCCGACTGCGCCATCTGGCGGTCGAGAATTTCGGCACTCATTGAGGCGTAGAAATCCTTCAGGATTGGCGTCTCGATGGCACCGGGGCTGACAGAAAGCGAGCGCACGCCATAGGGTTGCGCCAGCATGGAGCCCGCAATGGCAAAGACGATCGAGCACGCCTTGGAGAAGTAGTAGGCCTCAGGGCCGCTTAAGGGATGATCCTGAACCCAGGCGAGTCCTGCTTTGTAACTGCGCTGGCGCATCAAGTCGTGGATCAGGTCGATTTGATCGCGCCATCCGGCACCGGCGTCCGAGGCCACCTGCACAATCGCGCTGCCCGGCTTGAGGCGTGGCAGCAGCGTTTCGGTAACGTGGCGAAGGCCTAGAAAATTGACCCGCATGACGGTTTCACCGTCGAAACTGCCCGGTACGCCTGCCACATTGGCGAGGCCGTGCAGGGGCTCGTCAATGGCACCAAGTGCGCCGTCTATGGAGTCAGGATCGGTGAGGTCAAAATTATGGAAACCGTCAAGGCCCTCGCCGTCGCCCTTTGCGTCGAGGCCGATGACCCGTGCGCCGCGTTTTTTGAGCAGGGCCGCCGTTGCCGCGCCGACCCCGGAACTCGTTCCTGTTACAACGATGGTCTTACCGTCAAAACTCATTTATCCATCCTCACAGGTGTATAGCGGCAGGGCAGGTGCCGCATGCCGTTGACGAAAAGGCCGTTGAGCTGTTGCATGCCGTCCAGGTCAATTTCCAGATCGGGCAGGGTTTCGAACAGCACCTTGAAGAAATAATACATCTCGCGCCGGGCCAAATGCATGCCCAGGCAGTGGTGCACGCCACCGCCGCCATAGCCAACGTGATCGTTAGGCGTGCGTCTTAAGTCGAAACGCTCAGGCTCGTCGAATACGGTCTCGTCACGGTTGGCCGATGTGTACCAGAATACGACCCTGTCACCTTCGGCAATGGACTGGCCGAGGATTTCTGTATCGTGCGCCACCGTGCGACCGAAATGCACCACAGGCGTTCCATAGCGGACAATCTCCTCCAGTGCCGTTCCGACCAGACCGTCGTAATCTTCGCGCCAGTCGCGCCATTGGTCCGGGTGCTGGGCGAGAAAACTCATGCCTTGCGCGATTGAACTCGCGGTGGTCTCAAAACCGGCGGTGATGAGAAGCTGGAAGTAGATGCCCACATCGCGGTCGGTGAGTTTTTCGCCGTCCACGTCGGCTGTTATCAGCATCGAGAGCAGGTCGTCTCCGGGCGCCTTGCGCCGTTCACGGGCCAGTTCTTCGCCATAGTCGTTCAACGCAAAAAAGGCCGCGAGTGAATCATCCTGAGTGCCCATGTTCTCGTCGCCGAATCCTTGCGCCTGGGTGCTGAGCCGGGATAGTTCAATGCGGCCCTCGCCCTCAGGCACACCGAGCATGTCGCAGATCACCTCCAACGGTATGCGGTTAGCCACATCGGTGGCGAAGTCACATTCGCCGCGCTCACTGATCTCACCGACCACGGCCCGGGTGGACGCGATCATAGCGCCCTCTATATCCTTCAAGAGGCGGGGTGTGAAGACCTTGGCCACGATGCCCCTGAGACGCGGATGCTCGGGCGCATCCTTATTCACCATGCCAGCGATCTCATAGGCCAGATCCGGGCTTTCGAGGGAGGTGGACATGCCGGTGCCGAAGCGCGACACGAACAATTCGTGGTTCTTGGTGATCTCGCGGGTTTCTTTATGGCGCGTCAATGACCAGTAGGTCTGATCGCTGCCGGGCAGCTTTTGCCGCGAAATCGGGCGTTCCTGGCGGAAGCGCGCGAGGATGTCGTATTTGTCAGGCCGTTTCCAGAAGGCTGGCTCCGCGAGGAGAATGTCGTCGAGGCTCTCGGTCATGGGGTTGCCAATTCGATGATGTCTGGGCCAATTAACGTGGCCCATATTATGTTTGCCGACAAACACCAAGTCAATTGCACCATGGCACAAGCACCCTTTCGGTCTGCGCATGGTTCCTCAGGGACTGGTACGTTCATAGGTGGGCTGGTTTGGGGCGGCGGGAGCCGCAGCTTAAGATCAACATTCCTGTGGGTTTCGCTGCGAGTCATTTTCCGTCATAGCAGAATGGTCGTTGGGTTGGTCACACATTTTGTGGGAAATTAAAAAACAAACTGCGACAATAATGTAATGCCCCTCAATACCTAAATACACAATCGGGGCTCTGCCTCTCAGTTTGAATTGGGGCAAACATTCACTATAGTTGTCTTTGGTTACTGTAATTTTTGGGAATATACAGATGCGGCAGGATTATGTTGGGTGGTTAGCTGAGCAGAAATATGCGGAAAACACACAATCCGTACAGATATATCGAGTCAAAAAAGTTGAAGAATATTACGGCGACCTTGAAGAGCATTTGAGAAACAATACGTATGAAGAAGTGATAAATTCACTGAAATATTCAACGCAAGACGAAAGATCAGATAAGGCTAATCCGTCAAAAATTCGATTTGATGGAAATATCAGAAATAATCTTCAGTCGTATAAAAACGCGGCAGTACGGTATCGGAAGTTCCTAACCGGCACTAATTTCAGGGCAACCCCAGTAGAGGAAATAGAATCCACAAGCGATGATTTCTCCGATAACGAGAACACAAACCAAAAATTATCGCTAGAACGCGATATGCAAGCAGCACTTCGGCATAATATCGAAAAACTAGACCCTGACCTCAAAGTTATCGATGATGGTGCGGAGCGGTCGGTGGATTCAGGGCTTATCGACATTACTTGCGAAGACATAGATAGCATTGTCGTTGTGGAACTCAAGGCGGGAAAAGCTGATAGTCGCGCTATAGGCCAAATATTAGGATATATGGGCGATTTACAGGAAGAAGAAGATAAGCCTGTACGTGGAGTTTTAGTTGCTCACGATTTTGATAAGCGTACTAAAGCGGCAGCACGCATTGTGCCGTCTTTGGAATTAAAAAAATACTCGATAGAGTTCAAATTTACTACGGTGGACTAATCTACCTTGATTACGAATTACGGTGACAGTTCACTCAATGCCATCAAATTCATAAAGAAAAGCGATTGGCTGGGGCGGCAGGATTCGAACCTGCGAATACCGCTACCAAAAAGCGGTGCCTTACCACTTGGCCACGCCCCAACCGGGCACAGGTTCTTATTGAACAGTTCCCATGCGAGCGTTCTTTTACGGCTTCACTCTCGCTTGATCAAGACCTGTTCGCTAGAAAAGCGACATACTTTCCACCCACCATGCTGGGTGAGATTGGTGCAATGCTTTTTTGGCAAGGCTGGCTTCGTGGCTGTCGGCGAATAAACCGAAACAAGTGGCCCCGCTGCCGGACATGCGGGCTAATAAACAGGCGTCCTGTTCATTCATTGCCTCAAGAACATCGCTGATCTGGGGGGCCAGTGAAATGGCCGCTTCGCTCAGATCATTGTGGCGCGCTAGCAGTTGTTCGACCAGATCCTGCACTGTTTCAGGCTCGCTCATATCAAGCATAGGGGCTGAGAATTCTCCTGTGCGGGCCTTGAACACGGTCGGTGTGGGCACGGCCACCAACGGGTTCACAAGAACCAGCGAAACCCACGGCATTGCGGGGGCCGGTTTTAACACATCGCCAATGCCATTAACCAAAACCGGCTCGCGCGCCAGACACATGGGCACATCCGCTCCCAGCTCCAAGCCTAATTCCATAAGCTGCGATTCCGGTAAATCCAGTCCCCAATATCGGTCCAGTCCTCGCAAGGCGGCGGCCGCATCGGATGATCCACCGCCAATGCCCGCCGCCACCGGCAAGCGCTTGGTCAGGTGTATAGCGACATCCTGCGCGACCGGGTTGCAGGTCTTGACGAGTAACCTGGCGGCTTGCAACACAAGATTGTCGGAATCAGGACCCATATGCCCGGCAAATGGCCCATCGGTATAAAACTGGATACCATCACCAGCCAACGCCGGTGAAATGGCAACCGTATCACCGAAGGATGTAAACACCGCCAGGGAGGCAATCTCGTGGTAGCCATCTGCGCGCTTGCCCGTTACGTGCAGAAAAAGGTTTATCTTCGCCGGAGCGCGCACGCTGACGGGTTCCATTGTGTGATTTGCCGTGCTGTCGGTTGCCATCAAAGGCATCCTATCCGTCAGTGTTCATACCTGAATCGATTTTGGATTGGATGAGCGGTGCGGTGTCTGCATCAGGTTCCAGGCTTAAAGATCGCCGCCACTGGAACCGGGCCTCGCGTGTACGGCCGACTTTCCAATACGCGTCGCCCAGATGGTCATTCAAAATGGAGTCGTCGGGCAGGAGTTCAACAGCGCGCTCAAGCTCGGTCACGGCCTGACTGAAATCTCCAAGTTGATAGTAAACCCACCCAAGGCTATCGACGATGTATCCATCATTGGGTCGTAACGCCACGGCTTTGCGGATCATGTCACTGGCCCGGTCCAGGTTCATGCCTTTTTCAACCCACGAATACCCCAGGTAATTTAGCACATAGGGCTGTTCGGGGCGGAACTCCAGGGCCTTAAGAAAATCGGCCTCGGCAAGTTCCCATTCCCCGGAACGTTCCAGGGCGATACCACGGGCATAGAGCAATGACCAATGCCGACCGGATAGTTCAGGGATTCGTGCGAAGGCTGCATTGTAGTTTTCGACGGCTTGCTCGAACTTTTCTGCGCTTCGGTATACGTCGCCAAGTTCAATAAATGGATCTGACTTGTCCGGATTGTTCTTTGACATTTCCTTCAAGGTAGCGATGGCACTGTCTACATCACCCATGTCATCCAGATTGGTTGCGATGCGCAATTGGGCATTCCAGGCGTACGGTACATCGGGATGGATGGTGGCATAGACTTCATTGGCATCGCTGTACCGCCCCATGCTTTCCAGGGTACTGCCCATCATGAGTTTCAGCGACGGGAATGCCGGGCGCAGGTGCAATCCAAAGCGGCCCAGCAAAAGGGCTGTTTCAAACGAATTCTGCTGGCGCAATGAGCTGGCCATGTCGTACATGGCTTCGGCTACGCCTTCCTGTGCTGTCATGGACGCTATACCGGAAGACTCGTGCTGTTCGGCTCGTTTGATGGCATCGGTCATATAGCGTGATGATCCGTGCTCGTTCACATATCCATGATAGAGTGCGGCGGCTTTCTCAAATTCACCCAGCTGTTCATAGAGTGCACCGAACAGCTCCGTGGTCCGGATGGTCATAGACCCCTGGCTTTCCATCAGGGTGCCAAACAGTTTCTCTGCTTCTTCAAGCCGTCCACCCGCGACGTTAACCAAGGCAGCGTGAGCATCATGCAACATTTTTGTGCCCTGATTGATGGAAAGTGGCGAGAGCATGGCAAGTGCTTGATCTGTGTCGCCGTCACCAACGTATGACCATGCCATAAGCAGGGGGACAAGATAGCTATTGAGGCCTGAAATGTTCAGCTTTAACAGTATCTGGCGGGCTTCTTCATAGCGGCCTGATACGATATGCGTTGTGGCCACGGAAAAAGCGGCAAATGTGTCCTGATCAGATAGATCGATGATTCTTTTGGCCAGCGCGTGGGCTTCATCCATACGGCCATCAGACAGATACACCAGGAACGTCCGGCGGATGAGAGCAAATTCTTCAGGGTCAGCCAACAGAGCCGCGCCAAAAAAGACGGCGGCGGCATCCATATCACCTTCGATCTGGGCTTGTCTGCCGGCCAGATAATTCCCGGCCAGCGTATCGCCTGCGGTCACGCCTTGGTTGGCATCAGCCGGACCAGCGGCGAAGGTGGAATAGAGCAAGGCCGCACCGAGCGTATTAACAATGCATTTGGCAGGCAGGCGGAAAAAGTTTGAACGTAATTGAAACACTGTAAGAGCAACCTTTTGTTATCAACACAATAACGCTAACCCAGCGCCGACTCTAAACGCTGCTCTCACTATAATCTGATGTTCTGAAAGATTACAGAACTACATATTCGCCTACATATTTGGATAATTCGGCCCACCGCCACCTTCGGGTACCACCCAGTTGATATTCTGGGTTGGATCCTTGATATCACAGGTCTTGCAGTGAACGCAGTTCTGCGAATTGATCTGCAATTTCATGGTGCCTGAATCAGCGGCTTCTTCGTCGGCCACGAACTCATACACCCCGGCAGGGCAGAAACGCGCCTCTGGCCCATCGTAATCAGCCAGATTGACGTTTACCGGCACACTGTCGTCTTTGAGTGTCAGGTGGCTTGGCTGGCCTTCTTCGTGGTTGGTCCCTGACAGAAATACAGATGAATTGCGGTCGAACGTAACCTCACCATCGGGTTTCGGGTAATCAATCTTTTTACATTTTGCCGCTTTTTTCAATTGCGTGTGATCGGAATGATGGTGGAAGGTCCACGGTGCATGGCCCATGAACAGATACGTATCAATACCGGAATAGATCAAACCGGCCCAGAAGCCCCAGGCAAATGACGGGCGAATGTTACGCACCTTGTGCAGTTCCTTGTACACCCAGGATTTTTTGATGGCTGTGGCATAGCTGTCCATGCCGTTGGCAGGAGCTTCCTCGTTACCAAGCGCGTCAAACGCGGCTTCGGCGGCCAACATGCCGCTCTTCATCGCGGTGTGCGATCCTTTGATCTTGGGCACGTTCAGGAAACCGGCGGAACAGCCCACAATGGCGCCACCTGGAAAGGTCAGTTTCGGGATAGACTGAAGCCCGCCTTCGTTAATGGCACGTGCACCATAGGATACCCGGCGACCGCCTTCGAATGTGGGGCGAATATCCGGATGCGTCTTGAAACGTTGGAATTCTTCAAACGGGCTGAGATAAGGATTCTTGTAATCCAGGCCCACAACAAAGCCCACAGCAACCTGGTTGTCTTCCAGGTGGTACAGGAATGATCCGCCGTAGGTATCGGAATCAAGCGGCCAGCCTGCGGTGTGAGTGATCGAGCCCTGCTTGTGCTTGGCCGGATCAATTTCCCACAATTCTTTGATGCCGATACCAAATGTTTGTGGATCAACGCCCTCACGTAAATTGAATTTTTCGGAGACTGATTTGGTTAGCGAGCCGCGCACACCTTCGGCAAAGATGGTGTACTTGGCGTGTAGCTCGACACCGGGTTCGTGATTGGGGCCGGGCGTGCCATCTTTCTGCAAACCCATGTCGCCGGTGGCAATGCCTTTAACGGAACCGTCTTCGTGGTAAAGAACTTCGGCGGCGGCGAATCCTGGGTAAACTTCTGCACCCAGTTCTTCGGCCTGCTCGCCCAACCAGCGTACGACATTGCCCAACGAGACGATGTAGTTGCCGTGGTTGTTCATCTGCGGCGGTGTTGGCATTTTGACCGAACCGTGTTCCTTCAGGATCAGGAACTGATCGTCTTTGGCTTCGGTGTTTAGTGGCGCACCTTTTTCTTTCCAATCAGGGATCAGTTCGTTCAGCGCACGCGGTTCCATAACCGCACCTGACAGTATGTGCGCCCCGATTTCAGAGCCCTTTTCCACCACGCAAACGCTCAGTTCACGGCCATTTTTCTGTGCCAGTTGCATCAGGCGAATGGCCGCTGCCAGTCCGGATGGGCCACCCCCTACGATGACAACATCAAATTCCATTGATTCGCGTTCGATCATTTCGTCGCTCATGTCAGTTACCTTATAGAGAAAACTTGTTCACTAGACCAAAATACTGGCGCTCGGTGTAGCACAGGCAAGGCTTGCAGCGCAGCAAAATTATTGCGCTGGCTCTAGAAAAGTTAGCATTTGATACCACGCCCAGAATCGATACACTACGGACCATGAACGGCACCAGTCAGGTCAATGTGCGCGAATTAATGCGCTGGTATATAGAAGCGGGTGTGGACGAGACCATTTCGGACATTGCCGTAGATCGATTCCAAATTGCACCACCGCAACCAGTGCTGACGAAGACAACTGAAGCCCCCCCCCCTGTACAAAGCGAAACGCCACCATCGACGGCGCCCGCGCGTGCACCCGATGCGTTACCTATTGGCGCAGAAAAGGCCATTCAGGATGCCCGCAGTCTGGCGGCCAATGCGAACAGCATTGCGGCGTTAACTGAAGCCATTGCGGCATTCGAGGGTTGCCCTCTGAAAAAGACAGCGCAAAACATGTGTTTCGTGGATGGGAATATTGACGCCAAAATCCTGCTCATCGGCGAAGGTCCCGGCGCGGAAGAAGATCGCCAGGGTAAGCCGTTTGTGGGGGCCAGTGGTCAGTTGCTGGACCGCATGTTGGCGTCCATTGATCTGGATCGCTCGAAAGTGCTGATATCAAACACGGTGTTCTGGCGTCCGCCTGGCAACCGAACGCCCACCACCAGTGAGACGGCCATGTGCCTACCGTTCGTCACACGCCTGATAGAATTGATGGAGCCCATCGTCATTATTGCGCTGGGTGGGGCATCGGCGAAAGTTTTGTTGAATCAAACCCAGGGTATTGGCCGTCTTCGGGGGAAATGGTTTGAATATGGTAGCGATACCCGTGAACAATCTATTGCAGCCCCCATAGCAGCAATGGCCATGTTCCACCCGGCCTATCTGCTGCGCTCACCGGTCCAGAAACGCGAAGCCTGGCGGGATTTGATCATGCTGAAACATAAGCTGGCGGAGCTTTAAGAGTATTTCCATCAAATTTCACCACAATATGTGGTGTGTTGGAAAGCAGGGGCTTCTTGTTCTCCTTAACCGAATACGATATATACGTTGCGCGCTACCGCTGTGATCCAGACGCTAGAGGGACAGTCTCTTGACCATACTAAACGACGCTATAAGACGCCTGCCTGTTCGGGCTGCGGTCGCGATAACTGTCGTGGCGTCCCTGTTTGCGCCCTCTATTCATGCTGTGAATGCCGCTGATGATGGGGTCGAGCCGGTTATTATCGCTAATGTAACAACGACCATTGATGGCAACACTATGAGCGAGGTCAGCATCCCGCGCATCCTTGGTGCTGATGACGTGGAACGCTATCGCGAAATTTTTGCGATGCAGGAGGACGGTCAGTGGAAAAAAGCTGACAAGATTATTGGCTCGTTGGAGAACGATATTCTCATGGGCCACGTGCTGGAGCAACGGTATATGCACCCCAACAAGTACCGCTCCAAGTACAAGGAGCTGAAAGACTGGATGGCTCTGTACTATGACCATCCCCAGGCTGCGCGGGTGTACAAGTTGGCGCTACGTCGCCGCCCATCCAATTGGAAGTACCCGAAAAAGCCTGAAATACCGAGAGCAAGCTATAACGCGCCGTATAAGTCGGAACCGTTGCCGAGTAAAAAGTTGAGCAAAGCCAAACGCCGGAAGGTTCGCCAGTTGCGCCGCCAGATCAAGCGGCATGCGGGCCGCGGTTTGACGCTGGCTGTCAAACGGACAATTCAATCAAGTCAGGTGAAGAACCTGTTCAGTATTGAGCAATACGACGAAGTCGCCGCCCGGTTGGGATTTCGGTATTTCATCGATGGGCGTGATGAATGGGCGTTGGAATGGGCCGGAAATGCGGCGAAACGATCCGGTATTCTGGTCCCCGAAGCCCATTGGGCGGCTGGGCTGGCGGCTTATCGTTTGGGTCGGTTCAGCGAGTCCGCCGGGCATTTCGAAGCACTGGCCGTATCTGACCGCGTATCGCCGTGGCTGGCTGCTGCTGGTGGGTTCTGGGCGGCGCGTGTAAACCTTATGGACCGCAACCCGTCAGGGGTGAACCCCATGCTGAAGATCGCGGCAGAACACCCACGCACGTTTTATGGCATTCTGGCGCGTCGGGTTCTGGGCTGGGACTTGGATACGGCCTGGAATACCATCCCGCTGGATCAATCCACGCTAACGAAATTGGCAACTACTCCACGGGGCAGCCGGGCCATCGCGTTGGTACAGGTGGACCAGCACCGTTTGGCAGAACGCGAGTTGCGCAATGAAGCCGCCGCGGCAGATGATGAAAGCGATGCACACGGTATCTTGACTTTCGCCATTCACGCCAACATGCCGCAACTGGCCTTGCGTCTGGATGAACTCCTGTTTCCAACCACAGGCGGATTTGATAGTGCCGCGTATCCGGTTCCCCGTTGGGCGCCCGAAGGCGGCTTTACGATCGATCCGGCGCTGGTATATGCGCTGATCCGTCAGGAATCGAAGTTTAATCCCAAGGCCAAAAGCTGGGCCGGTGCCAGTGGCTTGATGCAATTGATGCCATCCACGGCCAGCTTTGTTGCCCGTGACCGGCGGTATAAATCTTCGAAGCGCAAGGAGTTGCTCGAGCCCATATTGAATCTATCGTTGGGTCAGCGATATATCGAAATTTTACGTGATGACAAAAAGATCAATGGCAATCTGGTTTCTCTGGTGGCGGCCTGGAACGGTGGGCCTGGCAATGTGAACAAGTGGCGTCGGACTATCGATTTTCAGGATGACCCGCTGTTGTTTATTGAGACGATCCCATCGCGTGAGACACGCGGCTTTGTTGAACGCGTGTTGGCTAACCTGTGGATTTACCGAGACCGCTTTAATCAGGACTCTCCCTCACTAACGACTTTGGCCAGTGGTGCGTGGCCCATCTATACCTCGGTCGCGGTTGAGCCTGATCAGGTGGTGGAAACTGAAAGCGCCATGAATAATGAATGATCGCGAATTCCAGGCAGTGAATATTGCCGTGGTGACCGTTTCTGACAGCCGCACCGCCGAAGACGACCGATCCGGTGACACATTGGTTGAGCGACTACAGGTGGCCGGGCATGTATTGGCCGACCGGGCTATCATCAAGGACGATCAGGCGATCATTGCCGCCAAGTTCCGTGATTGGAGCAATAATCCAAAAATTGAGGTTATCTTGTCAACGGGCGGCACAGGTGTGACTGGTCGTGATGTGACCCCGGAGGCACTGGCCGAGGTTGCGGATAAGGATATCCCCGGATTTGGCGAGATATTCCGTATGTTGAGCTATCAGAAAATCAAAACGTCGACCATCCAGTCCCGCGCTGCTGCGGCTGTTGTGAACGGTACTTATGTATTTGTTCTACCCGGATCACCGGGCGCCTGTAAGGATGCCTGGGACGACATTCTGGTTCACCAGTTGGATATCCGGTTCAAGCCCTGTAATTTTGTGGAGCTGATGCCGCGCTTGCAAGAGCATCTATAAACATGCCGCGCTTGCAAGAGCATCTCTAAGAGGCGCGCCAGCGTTCATAGGATGCTGCATCATCCACATCTTCCAATTCTCGTAACATATGCACGCTCAGGTTTTGTTTGAGTATGTTTGCTTCGGTGTCGGCAAGAGCATGCGGGCTGGACCAGCGCACATGATCAAAGATGTGGGGTACGCGTGGTGTGCGCTTTAGTCCGACCAGCCAGTAACCGCCATCCGTTGCTGGGCCCATAACAGCATCATGTGGTCCTAGCTGCTGGAAAGCCCCGTTAATGTCGGCGCACTGAATACTCGGGATATCGGTACCAATGACGACGACAGGGCCAAGCGGTAACACTGTCATGACCCGATCCATACGGGCGCCTAAATCGCCAGTTCCCTGATCGATCCGCAGCACTTTTCGGTCATGTTCGAGCGTTAAGGCTGCGCGGTCAGGTGTGATCGCCAGCCATGTGGTCCACCGCTCATCACCGCTCATGCGTCGGATCACGCGCATCAGATTGTGGCGGTAGAATTGCCATGCTTGTACCGTGCCAATGTCACGCGCCAACCGGGATTTGACACGACCCAGTCGCGGGGCTTTGGCAAAAATGACTAAATGTCGGTCGGGACTCATTTGTACAATTCTGCCAGTTTTGTTGGAGAAACACCCAGTCGATAGAGACACATAAGCTGTAGGTTCCTGAGTGGGCGTTTCCAGTATCCACCTTGTTGGTATTTGATTGCTGAGGTGGTGATGTGGCTGTCCAGAACGCGTAGGTGTGTTCGACCGATCCGGCGGATGATGTCCACATCTTCCATAAGTGGCATGGGCTGGTAGCCACCCAGACCATCATAGAATGCACGGCTGATTAACAGCCCCTGATCACCATAGGGCAGACTGAGCAACCGGGTGCGCCATTTCACGATCCACTCCAACCTGCGTGCCTGTGGACTGTCATCATCCAATCGCAAGCCGAATACGGCAGCATTAAATTTATTTGCATGGGCACCTGTAAAGTTCACCACAGATTTATCCCACCCGGATGCCAAAACGGAATCGGCGTGCAGAAACAAAAGCCAGTCACCCGATGCCATAGCAGCGCCTGTCGCCAACTGGGAACCTCGGCCGGGTTCGCTGTCCACGATGATCACATCATGTTGCTGGGCCAGGGATCGCGTGGCATCAGAGGAGCCGCCATCGGACACGATAATCTGTGTTTCCAACGACGCACTGGAACAGGAATCCAGGGTCGCGCCAAGAGTGCGCTCTGCTTGTAGGGTTGGAATAACGATACTCAGCAATGGTGCCACCGAACTTCGATTGTGTCATTGGTTGGGTTTATAGCGACTTCTCAGGTACGTAATCGAAGGGTATTCTATCCTGCATGAATGTCCAAGTATGTACGATCGCAACCTTTGAACGCGACGGCTGGGATTCCGTATCTGATGATATGCCACCATTGCCACTGCTGTAACAAATTTTGTTCATTTGACGGCATTGGATGAAGGTGAGACCGTTCACTACAAAACACGCAACAGACAACACACAAAAAAGAGCGGGACGCATCATGGATATTTTTTCCGACCCCAGAAAAAAAGAATACCTGAACAGCGAAGGCGCCGATAAACCACTTAAGAGCCCACTGTCGGTCACCGTACTCGAAGGCGCGCGCACCTATCGCAAACAACGTTTAGAGGAACAACTTCACCAGCACGACTGCACAGCGATCCTGCTGTATGATCCAGTGAATATTCGCTACGCCACAGACACATCCAATATGCAGCTGTGGACCCTGCATAATGCGGTACGGTATGCGCTGGTGTTTGCTGATGGTCCCACGATCGTGTTCGAGTTCAAGGGTTGTGAGCACCTCAGCAATAACATGCCCACGGTGGATGAGGTGCGGATCGCTATTGGCTGGATTTATATGTCCACCGGTGATCGGTCGGATGAGTTTGTGGGCAAATGGGCTGACGAGATCGCAGATCTCATGCGGGAACACGGCGGCGGTAATATGCGACTTGCCATGGACAAGGTGGAACCGCTGGGCCTGAAAGCACTGGAAGACCGCCAGGTTATCCACGTGGAAGGTCAGGAACTGACCGAGCGCGCCCGCGCCATCAAGAACGCTGATGAGATCGCGCTGATGCGCTGGACGGTGCGCGTGTGTGAGGCCGGTATGGCCCGCATGTATGAAAACTCGACGCCGGGCAAAACCGAGCAGGAAATCTGGGCCGAGCTGCATTTTGAAAACATCCGATCCGGTGGCGAGTGGTGCGAGACGCGTTTGTTCGCCTGTGGTGATCACACTAACCCCTGGTATGCGGAATGCAGCGACCGGGTGTGCAACGAGGGTGAGATGATCTCCTTCGATACAGACCTGATCGGCCCTTATGGATACTGCGCGGACCTGTCACGTTCGTGGACCTGCGGTCATACGCCGATGAACGATACCCAAAAGCGAATTTATGCCACGGCGCTGGATCAGGTAGAGCACAATATGGCGCTGATCAAACCGGGTGTAACAGGACGGGAATTCAACGAGAAATCCTGGCAGATACCAGCCAAACATGTGGATTACCGATACTCACTGGCCGCACACGGCGTGGGCCTCGCCGATGAATGGCCGGTCATTCTGCTGCACACGGATTATGAGTCGGCCTATGACGTGGCGTTTGAAGAAGGCATGGTCATTTGTGTGGAAAGCCTGATCGCCGAAGAAGGCTCAGAATCCATCAAGCTGGAAACCCAGGTTCTGGTCACAGGCGACGGTGTGGAACGTCTGGACAGCTTCCCGTGGGAAGAAGTCTAGTAGGGCGTTCCATCATTGTGCTGAAATTCTTCGTCATCGTCTTCGATTACCAGATGAAGATCGATATCGGGGTAGTGGCAAACATCGTTTGAGACCCGCATGCCTACTTCCATATATACCGCATCCGCGCCTGACCGGTTGACCAGATGGTGCCCGTTGTTCACGTTTCTGGGCCACCCCATCATCATGCCCGCCGTGATGGTTTCTTCGCCGTCACTGGTGATCAGGATGGCTTCGCCTGAAATCATATAGCAGAACTCGTCCTCCTGTTCATGCCAGTGACGCTGAGCAGAGCCTTCACCCGGTGGCAGGGTCACGATATTGACGCCGTACTGGTTAAGGCCAGCATGATCGCCCACTTTGGCCTTGGAACGATTGGTGGCGATTTCATTGAACGGTGGTGGATAGCCGGTTCCGGTTACCCGGTCCACATCGGCGACGGTAAAGGCGTGTTTTTTGTTTCCCATAATATATTCCCGGTGATGAGCCTGAATGATGCGTACAGTATCACATTCGTAACACAATTCGTGTATAGTAAAGCTCAATGGAATCAACGGTTGCCCATTCTGGCCTGACTGAGATCGCCCTGGTTGCGCTGGCGGCCATGGGGTGTGGCATTTTTATGGAGCGCCTGCGCCAGCCCGCCATCGTGGGTTATATTCTGGCAGGTGTCCTGTTGGGCCCGTCTGCCCTTGCCCTCATAACCGACCGTGGCCAGATCGATATGCTGGCGGAAATGGGTGTTCTGCTGCTGCTGTATGTGGTGGGGATGGAGCTGTCCTTACGGGCATTCCGCAGCATATGGCGGTTGGCGGTTCTGACCACGCTAATCCAGATCGGCGCGTCCGTGGGGGTCATGCTCATCTTCTGGAAGCTGTTCGACTGGACCATTGGGCTGGCTATTCTGCTGGGTTTCGTGGTGGCGCTGTCATCCACGGCGGTGGCGATTAAAGTCCTGAATGATATTGGTGAGCTTCGCAATCGTACCGGCACCATCACGGTGGGCGTCTTGATCGCCCAGGATATAGCCGTGGTGCCCATGATGCTGATCGTTTCGTCGCTGGGTGCCATGCAGGGTGTTGAGACCGGGTTTGATTGGGCGGCGATCCCGAAAATTATGGTTTCAATCGCGGTGCTGGCCGGGCTGATCTGGTATCTCAGCAGTGGCACAAAGCTGCGCTTGCCATTTTCCGCCGTGGTTGCCGGACACGAAGACCTGAAACCGCTGGCCGCACTCGGCTTCTGTTTTGCTGGAGCCGCGGTATCTGGTCTGCTGGGATTATCGGCGGCTTACGGGGCCTTTATCGCGGGCCTGATTATTGGCAGCTCTAACGAACGCCAGGAAATGCTTGAGGCCGCCAAGCCCATCCAGAGCATCCTGATGATGGTGTTTTTCCTGTCCATCGGGTTGTTGCTCGATCTGGGCTTTATCTGGGAAAATCTCGGATCAGTCGCCGCGTTGTTCTTTGTGGTCGTGGTGTTCAAGACCGTGCTCAACGTCGGTGCGCTCAGATTACAGGGCCAGACATGGCCGCACGCTTTTATGGCGGGCATGATGTTCACGCAAATTGGCGAATTCTCATTCCTTCTATCACGCATCGGCGTGGATTCAGGCCTGATCAGCACCGATGATTCCCGCATGGTGGTCGCCGTAACCGTACTCAGCTTGGCCTTAAGCCCGTTGATCGTGTTGACGGCGCGCCGTATGCAGAATTTAGCCATCGATGGCCGGGAATCCGCGCTGGATATTATGCGCGCGGTCTACGCTCGTGAAACGGAATTGGTGAGCGAAACCCTTGGCGGTGCTCGCTCGTCCACCTTGCGAACCATGGGCCTGATGGTTATTCGCCTGGATTTAATCCGCGAGGAATGGCAACGCCGCCGACGAGAAAAAGCCGGCGGCATTACCGACGCGGGCGCTGTCTCAACACCACCATCCAATGAGAATACCGATGCCACGGTCGTGACAGTGCCCGAAGAATTATCTGAAAAAAAATCACGTAAGCCACGTAAAAAGAAGGATGCCGAGGGTGCCTGACACCACGTTGGAGGTGGCGGCAGAGGCCAGGGGGTTTTCGAGTATCGCCGGTGTAGACGAAGCCGGGCGCGGGCCATGGGCCGGGCCGGTGGTGGCGGGGGCGGCCATTTTGGATATCGCCAACGTCCCCGTTGATTTGCTGAACGCGCTCGACGATTCCAAGAAACTGAAACCACACAGCCGCGCTGATCTGTTTGAGCAGCTCACAGACTGCTCCGCTGCGTATCTGGGTGTGGGTCAGTGCCAGGTGGCAGACATCGACATCCACAATATTCTGCAAGCCACCATGATGGCCATGGCAAAGGCGGTGGCTGATCTGCCGCTCACGGCGGATTACGCGTTGGTGGATGGAAACCGTGAACCTGTACTGCTTTGCCCGCTCGAGACGGTGGTCAAGGGCGACGGTAAAAGCGTTTCAATCGCCGCGGCCTCGATCGTGGCAAAAGTCACGCGCGACAACATCATGGCCGATCTGGCGAAAGAGTTTCCGGGTTATGGTTGGGAAACCAACGCGGGGTACGGCACACCACAGCACCAAACCGCCCTAAGACACTTAGGGGTAACACCGCACCACCGGCGGAGTTTTAAGCCGATCCAGCAGTATTTGCGACGCTGATCTGATTTGATCCGTTACGTGAGTGGCTACATTTCCAAGGTATTGAAATTAACGGCGTATTCGACCCTCTCTAATGATGCTCTGCTCAGCTGTCATCACCCCAGCCGGCGGTTACGTAAGGCCCGTGCGGGCACGGCAGTATAAGAACTCAACGTCGTCAGCATACCAACAACCAGCGTCACGAAAGTAGCCCCTATGGCTAACGATATGCCGCCGGTCCACGACACGCTCACACTACCAAGGCCTGCCGCGTGTGTTACGCCGTAAGCAACACCTAAACCCAGCGGAACGGCGGTCAGGGACACCAGCGTGCTTAATCCCAAAAACTCCAGAGCCACTTGCCCTATCAACTGACGTCTACGCGCGCCATACACTTTGAACAATACGGCTTCGATGGTGCGCTCTCTAAGCCCCTGAAGCACACTTCCCGCTAGCACCACCAAGGCTGCCATTCCGCACATCAACGCTGCGGTCTCCAATCCCGCCACGATGGCGCCCAAAGCTGTGGCCAGCGACCGCAAAACATTCGACACGCGAATTAAAGGCATGTCTGGAAAACGATTCTTGATGAACGACTCCAGTGCGATCTCTTCCCCGGTTTTTGCTTTCAGGGACGCGGCAAGAGTATAGGGAATACCCGTAAACGTGCTCGGCGTAGCGATGATGGGAAAGTCCAGGTCCAACCCACCCCAATCCACGTTATGAAAACTCAAAACCGGACCGGTACGGACATTTCCGCTAACATTCAGAGTGACCGTATCGCCGAGGTTGAGGTCCAGAGCTTTTGCTACCTCGGCGTCCACCGAAAACCCGGGGCGCTGTGATTGAGGATATCCCCACGGCGCACCCTCGGTAAGTTCTGCTGCAAACGACACCCCGCGATCGCCGCGAATAACCCAATTCAATGATTTTGGAATTTGAATGTCACGCACCGCCACGTCATTTATTGTCTGCACACGGGCATGCAGAAACGGCATGATGCGCTGACGTTCTACGATCCCTGAAGTCGCCAATTCAATTCCAAGCCGTGTCGCCATGTCAGGCTTGATCGAAAAGGCAACCAGGTCTGGTGCACTGTGTGGCAGCGTCTTCTGTACATGGCGGTTAGCAGAATCGCCGATGCTGTCCAAGGCCACCAGTATTGTGAGGGTTAGGCCCAACGCCATCACTACAGGACGAGTAGGCGCCCCCGCCCGATGCAAGTTGCTAAGAGCAAGACGTACGTTTGCGCCTCTTCCTTCGGCCAAGACCTTCGCCATGCGCGATAGACCGATGCCGAAAGCATAATAAAACGCTGCTAATGCTAACGCGCCAGCTAAAAACCCAACGGTCAAAACAGGCATGGGTGAAACCCAAAACACCAGCACGACAAGCGCCAACAAGATAACGCCCACACCAAGCCACCCCTTAACACTCGACTTCCCCGGTGGATGCGTGATGCGTTGGCGGAGCAGGGATTGGGATTTCAAATCGTGCACCCCCATTAACGGCCACCATGCAAACAGCGCCGCCACCAAAATGCCAAACAGACCCGCTGCCAACAAAGGTTTTGCACCGGGGCTGGCTTCTAACGCGAAGGGAACTTGATCCACCAACGCGGACGCGGCCAAAGCGGGGCCAAATGCGCCCAGGCTAACACCTGCAATGGCACCAATGGATGCAGCCGCCATGACCTCGAACCCGATGGCCATGGTGATAACGCGGGGCGGTGATCCGATGGATTTCAGGATCGCAATGATTTCCATTTTATCGGCCACGTGTGCCCGTACCGCGCCGTAAATACCGGCTCCCCCAACCAGCATCACGGCCAAGCTGATAGCCAGCAATAACACATGGGCCATAGACAAGACCCGCTCCACCCCCGGTACGCCGTCATGGGCGTTGACCACGCGCCATCCTGATTGCGGGAAGGCCTGATCAATGCGCGCTATTGCCGACGTTGCTCCATCCTGCCCGATTGATTCCTGGGGCAATTTCACGCGGGTATAATAGTAAACCTCCGCCCCGTCGTTGGTGACCCCGGTAGCCGGTAGGCTTTCGCCCAATACCATGATGCGCGGGCCCAGGGTAAAGGCTCGGAAGGCGCGGTCGGGTTCAGCAACAAGAACGCCCCGTAATTGATACGTCGCATTGCCGATTTGCAGACTATCACCCAGCTTCAGTTCCATTGCGGCGAATAATGCCTTGTCAGCAACCGCACCGTAAACGCCGTCATATAGATCAATTTCTTGATATAGGTTGAATGCGGGCAGGGTCTCGACGGTGCCGTAAAGCGGGTACTTCCGGTCTACACCTTTAAGCTCAACCAGCACCGGCATGCCGTCCGCACGGCCATTTCTGACCGCACGTACCATGGGGCGTAGTTCAACGGAAATGCTAACGTCGCCTTCACGGTGGATGATTGTTAGTTCAGCTTCACTGGGTGGGCGGTGATACAAACGCAGGCTCAGGTCCCCACCTATGGTTTCCAGGGCACCCTGGCGTGCGCCATCTATAAGGCTTTGCGACGTCGCCCCCACCAGGGCTACAGCCGCCGCTCCGACGAAGACGCCTGCGATCAATAACCACAAGCCACGTGCCCCGCCGCGCAAATCCCGTGTCGCGATGCGTGCCGCAAGTGAGATGTGGTTGAAAATCGCCATCTGTCCTCTCTGGTGCCCTGTCGAAAGGCGCGTCAGTCAAGATGGTACACGACCTGGGGGTTGTCTAGGCAATAGAACGCGGGTTGCTGATGGCCTTCGCCATGCGGTGATGGATATGTCAAAAGACAGTGTTGAAGGTAGAAAAAAGTCAGAGAAGTTGGGACTGGCGGCTATATTGACAACCCTACTGTTAGGACGTATCAGAATACACTTGAATGCCAGCTCAAGCGGAGTTTCCTTGACAATCGACAACAGCGTTAGCCCATCGGCCATACAGCTTGAAGACCTTCGTCTATTGCTGACCAGTGGTGCAGGTGAGGTCAACATACTCCGCGGCATTGACCTGAAGGTTGAACACGGAGAGACCCTTGGCATCATTGGTCCATCTGGCTCCGGCAAAACCAGTCTAATGTTGATAATTGCGGGTCTGGAAACAGCGACATCCGGCTTGGTCCGGGTTTCCGGGCGGCACATTTCGACGATGGGCGAGGATGCCCTGGCCCTGTTCCGGCGTGACCACGTTGGCATTGTATTTCAAGACTTCCACCTTATTCCGACGATGACGGCACTGGAGAATGTTGCCATGCCTCTTGAGTTTTCCGGTGTCGACGATGCCTTTCAGCGCGCCGAGGAAGAACTCGTGGCGGTCGGCCTTGAAAAAAGAATCAGGCACTATCCCGGACAACTTTCCGGCGGCGAAAAACAACGGGTGGCGCTAGCCCGCGCCGTTGTCACCAGGCCCGACATACTGCTCGCCGATGAGCCTACCGGCAACCTGGATGGGACTACCGGACAGGTGGTAATGGACCTATTGTTTGAACTTCACGACCGGCTGAACACAACTCTGGTGCTGATCACTCATCAGCAGGAGTTGGCCGAACGTTGCCACCGGGTGGTGGAACTGGTGGATGGTCTCATAACTTCCGACAATGGCGTTGGCGAAGATCGCTGATAAATCGATTTCTATCTGACATGCGGTTTTGAAGAGGTTAGGCCCCGACTGGGTATGGAGCTTTGGCAGATATCATGCCCAGTAATGTTCGCTATGGACGGAAAGTAGCAGCCATGAACGAAGTCCTTTGCTATCATTACGGTCAGTTTCAAAAGGGAAAATGATATGTCACGATTTTTAGATAAGTCCGTCTTGATCACTGGCGGAGGTCGCGGGCTCGGACATCAGCTTGCGGTGGATTTTGCCCGTGAAGGTGCCAATGTGACGGTCAACTATTCGTCGTCGGCCGCCGCCGCTGACGAGACTGTGAAACGTATCACGGAAACGGGCGGTCAAGCCATCGCCTGCCACGCGGACATTGCCCGACTGGATGACGTCACAGCCATGGTTGAGCAGGTGGTGACGACCTATGGCGGCGTTGACATTCTCATCAACAATGCCGGGCTCAGCATTGATAAGCCATTTCTTGAGTTGAGCGAGAAAGATTGGGATCAGGCCATGGGTGTCAACCTGAAAGGGCCGTTCCTGCTGTCACAGGCTGTTGGTCGTCTTATGGTAGCGGCGGGCCAAGGCCGGATCGTAAATATTTCCGCAGCAACAGCCATTCAAGCCAGAATTGGTAACGCCAACTACGCGGCTTCCAAGGCCGGGTTAAACATGCTGACCCAGAGCATGGCGCTTGAACTGGGTCCGCATGTGACGGTTAACGCCGTTGGCTTGGGATTCGTCGATAGCGCCCTGGTTCGTGAGTTGTTTACACCGGAGCAAATCGAACAGGCAAAAGATAACGTGCCGGTGAAACGCATGACGACGTATGAGGAAACATCGGCGTTTGTATTGATGCTTGCTTCCGACACAGCGTCGTTCGTAACCGGCCAGACCATCCCCTTTGATGGCGGCGGGGTTATGCGTTAACGACGTTCGCATGCCGTTCTTGTGCGGGCATAATTTAACGTCGTTGATCACTTCCCCTCTCCGCCGCCAAGCAGCCTAAACAGTTGACGGGGTGCCGTGGGAGAATGCTATCATCATTCTGTAATGTTATTGTAAGGAACTTGCGACCTTGTTGTGAGCGTAGATAACGAAACGGATGTATCCAGTGGATGAATTAGCAACCATACGTCTCCGCATGGAGGCGCAAGAGCTTGAATTAGAGGATTTACGCGTATCGCTCGAAAATGCCTTGTCATCGTCGGGTCGGTTGACCAGAGAGATGAAAGACATGCGTTCAGCGTTCGAATCTATCGTCGACGGACGCCCGGCTTCTTCCAAGAAGCAGGAAGCGATCATTGAAGAGCAGGAAGTGATCGAGCCAGCTATTGACCAACGTCAGGAGGAGCGTCATCCATTGATGATGGATGCCATGGTCAGAATAAGCGATTCTGAATTCAAGGCGGTAATATTTGACATCAGTGCCGGTGGCGCCAAATTGCAGATTAAGGAAGGTTTAGGTCAGTTGGATGTAAATGAACAACCCCTGATCGTATTGATAATTCCACAATTCGGCGAATTTCATGGTGAACCTGCATGGGTAGATGATGATTTTGTCGGGGTTCGGTTTCACGAGAACCATAAGACGATCGTTAAGCTGATTCAGGATAGCTGAGTAGAATTTGTGGCTCAGCGCCCACAAGCAGGCATCAGTGAAATTGATTAAATAATAGAAAGCATTTATTGCAACTAAGATTTTTCGCTGTCAGATTTCGCTTCTTTCTTTGATTTAGGCGTCTTTGATTTGGCAAAACGGAACGTATTACGCCCGGCTTTTTTTGATGCGTATAAGGCATCATCTGCTAATTTTAATAAGCCCTCTATATTTTGCGCATCATTTGGGTAAATAGAAATTCCCACACTACCACCAATTTTAAGTTCATTATCTTCAAAATATATGGGCAACCCCAACTGATCCACTATACGTTTTGCGGGTAATTCGGCACTGGCAATATCTTCTATAGCTGTTGCGACCATTGCGAACTCATCTCCACCTAATCTTGCAACAAAATCTGTATCACGTGAGACAAGGTTCAATCGCTCAGCAACAATTCTCAACACTTCATCACCAGCAGCATGCCCATAGGTGTCATTAATGGGTTTAAATTTATCCAGATCGATCATCAAACAAGCCAAAGTAGAATTGGTGCGTTTAGCCATATTAATAGCTTCACTCAACCTCTCTTCAAATCTTTTCCTGTTATCTAATCCAGTCAATGAATCCGATAGTGCCAAATTTCGGATTTCTTCTTCTGCGGCTTTTCTGTTGATGATATTCTCACGGAAAGATTCCAGTGCGCGAGACATTTGCCCAATTTCATTCTTCCTTTCTAATCCCTGAATGCTGATTGCTGTTTCATCTTTCGCCAAAAGATTCATTAAGGCCGTTGTCGTAGAAATTGGTCGGATGATATAGGTATGGAAGAACCATATAGATGCCCCCATGGTCATGATGATAATAGTTAAAACACTCCAATTGAGAATTGGAACCACGGTGGCCAGGAAAGTCAGGTTTTCGCCAACGTTTTTGGATAGCGTATCGACCTGCAAAGCAATTTCTTTATCGAGCGTCTTAAGCCCTCGTAGTGCGGCAGAGTCGTTGATTTTTACAGCCTGATCTATTTTAGAAATTGCCGATTTAGTTTTAACAAGCTCAATGATGTTTTCTAATTTCGACTTATATTGGAATATTGTGTTTTCGATATCATCCAGGGCTATTTTCTCAGCAGTAGTTGTGCCCAATTCACGGTAAGCAAGAATACTATTTTCTATACTGGCAATGTGAGTTTGAATTTTAGTAACTCGTGGAAGATCAGATCGCAGAACAAGATTCTTAAATTCATGAATCATCCCGCCATAACCCATTCCTGCTCGAAGATTAGCAACAATTCGGCCTTTGACTTTACGAGATGTCTGTCCGGCACCCGATAGACGGTCAACCTCACTTCTCAATGTATCGAGGCTTCTGAGGGCGATACTGTCATCAATCCTTACTTTTTTATCGATCTCTTTGGTTGTGGCATTCTCAGTGATTAATTCACGTGTGGTGAACAAGGCATCATTGTATTTATTAAGCACACTACTAATATCCTCGAGAGCAACCTTTTCAGCTTCGCTCAAGCCCAAGGATCGATATTGTCCAACTACAGCCCGTGCTGCACCAATGTCTGCCTGAACAAGATCCATTCGAAAATCTTCATGGCGTAGTACATAGTTTTTGAAATCATGAATCATGCCACCATAACCAATGGCGGCACGGAGCACACTTTCAAGTCGGGCTTTCTCTGAACGGTCAGCCTGGTATGTATACCAGCTCTCTTCAATGGAGCTAACATTCCGGATCGTATAACCAAGAAGAACGGCAAGAGCCACGCCAGATAGACCGATTATACCTGAAACCAGTAGAATAATGGATCTAAGTGAAAGATTTTTAAGCATTGCTCATTATCGCTAACATCCAATGTCATCAATATGATGACATGATAATACTAATACAATCATTGTTCAATTTTTTGGCTGGTTCGGTGTTCAAGGTGCATTCTGATCGATAGCACGCATTCAAATATCTACTTTGAGACGCTAGGTAACATTCTTGCCATAAGAGAAATTTAACATGGCTCTTGAAGTCTGTACTATGAGGCATGATCGGGTGAGTATCATGGTCGCCAAAGGCCATGTAAGACGGCCCCCGGAGCCTGATGAATTCCGCTGTACCCCGCATTTTTGAGAAAACCACAAACGCCTGTGAGCGTCGTCACAGAAACCCATAAAAAATTAGGATATATATGATGCAACCCATGGCAAGGCCTAGGGTTCACGGACTATCCGTCGTCGGATGAATTAGAGGTAATGGAGTTTAACATGACATTACAAGCGACTAGTCGAGTGGAAGAACCCGCTCAGGACAACGAAGCGGGGTTAACGCCCCAGACTGGCCCCCGCAAGATTTTTAAAGTTTCGGAGCAACATATCGAGAATCTTCAAGATTTGACCTATCTCATCGTCGATGACAGCCGCTTTAACCGTAAAATGATCCGCGAGGCGCTCACTCTTTTCGGCGTTCGGAACATTCTCGAAGCTGAAGACGGTGTCGAGGCATTAACGATATTGGCGGAGGAGCACGTTGACCTGGTCCTGACGGATTATGAAATGCCTATGATTACCGGCATTGATCTGACGTATATGATCCGCAGGAGTAAGGAATTGAGTAATCCGGCGGTTCCAATTTTGATGATTTCCAGCCATACCGAAAAATTCCGCCTTGAAGAGGCGATGACCGCCGGGATCGCTGAATACGTGGTTAAGCCCTTCGCTCCCGACAAGCTTCTTCACCACGTGGTCCGGGCACTCCGCGCCGCGCATCCGGTCCTGTTTGGCGCTGCATAAATCCACATCCCATGACATAAGCATTGAGTGAAATGCTTATTAATCAATACGTTGCTGTTGATGATTTTAAGCTAAATCAATATATCGAGCAGCGTTTTGCTCATATCGCCTGCTGTTCGGATGACGGTAGCATTGGCGGCGTAGCCGATTTCGGCGATTTTTAGATTGATGATTTCTGCGGTGATGTCCGTAGCTTCAGTTTTAAGCCCAGCTTTTGGAACGGGGGTTACGGGTTGCTGAACAACGCGCACGGCAGACTTTTGGAATGAAACCGCGTTCATTCGCATGCCCATCGTTGCTGTTGTTATCGCGTCCATCATTGTCGTTTGCCTGATTTCAATTGAACTCAAACTAACAAAGTTAGGCCAACGTGTATGTGATGGGGAACACGCCCAGGCTAACAAACCCCATTTTATTGCTGTGATATATTGGTGCGGGCGACAGGCCGATATGGGGTTGCTTAGTGAACGCTAAGCGGTTCCATGCCCTGACCTACGATGGCCGCGACGGCCAGTTCACGTGAGGGAAGGGTGCCCAGTGATCGACCATCAGCGGAATATACTGTGTATTTGATGTCGCCGGTGACGGATGGCTGGCCAGACTGATTAGATGCCGGGCGCACGTAGGCAGCTTGGTCCAGACCCCACTGGGCGAAATCCTGTTTGGACAGGCGGAGCGCGCGGCTGGGGCGGATCGTTGAAGGAATTCTATCGCGTGCAGACATATTCGATCCTTATTCCTCAGTCGTTACTTCAATTGTTTTTGTTTTAGGTGCGGACAATTTCTTGTCCTTATTTTTGGCTTGGGAACCCTTGGTGATTTCGATGGTCCGTACTTCAGGCTCCGGGACGTACTGTTCCAGATCAACGTTCAAGAGTCCATCCTCTAGTGAGGCGCCCAGAATTTCAATGCCCTCGGCCAGCACGAAACTGCGCTGGAACTGCCTTGCGGCGATACCCCGGTGGATGAACACGCGTTCAGACTCGTCTTCCTTATTACGGCCCCGAACAACCAGTTGATTGTCTTCAATGGTAACCTGTAGATCATCCATGGAAAAACCGGCTACGGCCAGCGTGATACGCAACCTGTATTCGCCGGTTTGTTCAATGTTATAGGGAGGATAACCCTCGCCCGATGTCTTGGAGACGCGGTCCAGGACGCGTTCAAGACGATCAAAGCCGAGCAACAGCGGGCTGTTCAAACTTGATGTTCTTGTCATGCGGTGCGGCCTCCTTGGCTCAGAGCGAGTACACCTGTGTTGGCCCTCATTGCTGAGGCGCCGGAAATTGCGGCCCCGAAGGCACCGCTGCTTGGGGCTAAGATGGGTATGTGGACCCTGTCTGTCAATCTTCTAAACGCTTGTGTAGCGTTATCAAACATTATCAAGTACTCAGCAGATAACGTATATTCCACCGCAAAGGGCCCGAGCATGAACATGACGATGAGCAAGAAATCCAAAATTAACCCCAGTATTGATTTGAATGCCGACGGCAAGCAGTTCGGCTATCTGGACATACCCCATTCCACGAATAAATCAGCCTGGGGCGCTATACGCATGCCGATTTCCGTTGTGAAGAATGGTGACGGTCCAACACTGCTGCTCTCGGGCGGCAATCATGGTGATGAATACGAAGGCCCCATTGCGACCATGAAGTTGATGCGTAAGCTGGACCCCGCCCAAATGAATGGCCGGGTTATTGCCATCCCGTTTCTGAATTATGCGGCGGTGCGGGCTGGCGCGCGCGTATCACCCATCGACGATGTGAACATGAACCGCGCCTTTCCGGGCGATGCCGATGGTACTGTTTCCTATCAGGTGTCCGATTATGTGACCAGGCACATCCTGCCTGAATGTGATGTGGTGATGGATATTCATTCAGGTGGTAAAACCCTGATGTTTGATGCCTTCGCGGCCATTCACCATCTGGATGATGCGGATCAGTTTCGACGCTGCAAAGAAGCCCTGTTGGCGTTTGCCGCCCCCATCAGTCTTGTTCTGGTGGAACTGGACAGCCGCGGCATGCTGGATACGGCGGTGGAAGATATGGGCAAGGTGTTCCTGTCGACGGAATTGGGCGGTGGTGGTACGGCGTTGCCGGATAATGTGCGGATTGCCGAGGACGGATTGATGCGTCTTCTGGTGCACATGGGTATTTTGCCTGACTCGGGCGATATTCCGGCGGCCCCGGAAACACGATTCATGGATTCCGCCGGCGATGGTTGCTTTAACCAGAGCAACGATGACGGCATGTTCGAAATGCTGGTGAACCTGGGCGAGCCCGTATCCAAGGGCGATCCGCTAGCGCAGGTCCATAACATTCAACACCCGGAACGTGAGCCTGTGGTTTATTCAGCGGGCCGGGATGGCCGATTGATCGGGCGCCACCATCCGGGCCTCATTCAACAGGGCGATTTCATGTCGTTGATTGCCTATGACGCGGACTGATCAAATTTGAGGGGCTGAAATAATAATTTCTTGGTTGTGATACGGATCACAGTGGATGCGAAAGATTTGGGTGATACTTCAATCATCAACTCTCTCAAGTACTCCTGAACCGGTTTTACCCGAACCGGCATTTAACAAGACACCCTCCCCAACAGAAAAAGGGCCACCAGATTATCTGGTGGCCCTTTTTGCGTTTTCGTAAGGTTGCGGGTTTACCCCTGCCAAATACCTTCTTTTCGCAGATCGTCCATAGTGGCTTCGATACCCTTGCGCAGGATACTGAACATATCGTCGATTTGGTCCTTGGTAATGATGCAGGGTGGCGAGAACACGCACATGTTGATCATCGGACGCAGCATCAGGCCCATGGTATGGCAGTGGGCGTCGATACGTTTGCCGATTTCGTGATCCTTGGCCAAATCCGATTCATGGCCGTCGCTGATATCGCATTCGACACAGCCGAGCAGGCCTTCACCCCGAATATCAACAACAATGGGCAGATCGCTCAAAGCTCGAAGTTTTTCCTGGAAATAGGGCGCTACCTCACGCACATGTTCCAGAATGCCTTCACGTTCAATGATCTCGATATTTTTGAGGGCGGCAGCACAAGCCACCGGATGACCCGAATAGGTAAAACCGTTGGAGAAATACGAGTCCGGGGCATCATCACCTTGGATCTGGCTCATGACCCGATCAGAAATCAAGGCGGCACCTAATGGCTGATAGCCCGAGGTCAGGCCTTTGGCCGTGGTGATGATATCGGGCACGATATCGAAGACTTCTTCTGATGAGAACCAATGGCCAAGGCGGGCAAAAGCGGTTACCACTTCATCGGAAATATACAGCACGTCATGCTTGCGACAGACTTCCAGGAAGCGTTTGTGATAGCCCTTTGGCGGCACAGATACGCCACCCGACGCTAACAATGGCTCACCAATAAAAGCGGCAACCTTGTCGGCACCCAGATCAAGAATCTTGTCTTCGAATTCCTTGACCAGGAACTCCAGCCAGTCGTCTACGCTCATGCCTTCGGGGCGCACGTATGGCTTTGGATCTGAAATGAAGTGGAATAGTTCCGTATTGGTGTCCATGAAGCTCTTGTCGCGCTCTTTGCCAGCGGCAGAGGACGAAAGGAAGGTGGAGCCGTGATAAGCCTTGTGACGGCTGATGATGTGTTTCTTTTCCGGCCGTCCCAGCACGTTGTTGAAGAACATGACGAACCGCAGAGCTGAATCCACGGCTGTGGAGCCCGAATTGGTCAGGAACACATTGTTCAGATCGCCCGGCGAAATCTCCGCCAGCTTGTCAGCCAGAATAGCGGCCGGTGCACTGGTTTCCGACCAGGGTGAACAGTAAGGCATTTCAAGCGCCTGATCACGGATCGCATCAGCGATTTCTGTGCGGCCGTAGCCCACGTTCACGCACCACATGCCAGCCGGGCCATCGATCATCTTGTTGCCATCGGAATCATGCAGATAAATACCTTCGGCTTTCTTGATGACGGTACGCTTGGTGGTGCCAATGCCTTTGATTTCCTGCCATGGATGGATAAACCGATTATCCTTTTCCTGTAGCTGCTCTGTTCCCAGGTTTGTAAGCACGTTCATAACTTGATCCTCAATTTTTATAATTGGCGGGTTAGCGCCGGAAATATGCACATATCAGATGATGTGACACACCATAACAGCTTATGTAATTGCGGCCATACTTTAGTTGAGCGGCCCGGCAATCGGTATATCAGAGATGGTATACTGCATTAGGGGTAGGTCCGATCTTGTTTGAATACTTGTTTAGCGGCCCGGTTTTGTGTTCCACTCATAGGTAATTGGGGATGGGCTAAGATAGAAACGTAGCCCATGGAAAGATAAGCGGAGCGCAAACGTATGGATCAATTGATTGCCATGGTCGCCAAACGATTGGCGTTCGGTTTGGTAACGTTGTTCGTTATCTCGCTCATTATTTTTCTGGGCGTTGAACTGCTGCCCGGCGATCTGGCCGAGGCCTTGATGGGACAAGCCGCGACGGATGAGAACGTCGCCGCTATTCGGGCCCAACTCGGTTTGGACCGCCCCGCCCACACCCGCTACCTGGAATGGATTGGTAATTTGATGTCGGGCGACCTGGGCACGTCGCTTGCGACCAAACGTCCGATTGCCGATCTGCTGGGTGGCCGCCTTGTTAATACGCTTTTCCTGGCGTCGGTGGCTGCCATTATCGCTATCCCCATTGCCATCACACTTGGGGTTCTGGCAGCGCTCTACCGGGAAAGTTGGTTTGATAAAACCATTTCCATGGTCACACTCAGTTTTGTTTCCTTTCCGGAATTCTTTATCGCGTACATCCTGATCTATTTTCTGGCGGTCGAATTCAATGTGTTTCCCAGCTTTTCCAAATCGACCGCCGATATGACGCTGTGGCAGCAGCTATATTCTATATCGCTGCCGGCGCTCACGTTGATTTTGGTGGTTATCGCGCAAATGATGCGTATGACCCGTGCCGCGATCCTCAGTGTGATTGCGAGCCCCTATATTGAAATGGCGACCCTCAAAGGTATGAGCCGCCCACGCATTATTGTGTTCCACGCATTTCCCAATGCCTTGTCCCCGGTAATCAACGTGATCGCCCTGAACTTGGCCTATCTGGTTGTGGGGGTTGTGGTTGTGGAAGTTGTGTTCGGGTATCCGGGCGTGGGGCAGTTGCTGGTCGATTCTGTATCGAAACGCGACCTTCCTGTGGTGCAGGCAAGCGTTCTGGTTTTCGCATCGACATACGTGTTGCTGAATTTGTTGGCTGATGTGCTGTCGATCCTTGCCAATCCCAAGCTCCGGCATCCGAAGTAAGGCGCAGATCATGAACTCAGCATTGAAACTCGTCATTGAAGCGCCGGTCGCCGCCAAGCTCGGGATGATTATCGTTCTGTTGAATGTTTTGGCCGCCGTGTTCGCCCCCGTCATCGCGCCCTATAGCGAAACAGAGATTATCGGCGATACCTGGGAAGGTGGTTTCTGGGATTCAGAAGCCCCCGAACACGATCCGCCCGCGCTGTTGGGCACGGACCATATTGGCCGCGATCTCTTTACACGACTTATTTACGGTGCCAGAAACACTATCGGCATCGCCCTGGTTACCACCATGCTGGCGTTTGCCGTTGGAATCTCCCTGGGTTTTCTGGCCGCCACATTGCGCGGCTCGGTGGATCAGATAATCAGCCGTTCGGTGGAAGTTCTCATGGCGATCCCCACCCTGATTTTTGCGTTGATGGTGTTGTCGGTTCTGGGCACCGAAGTCCACATATTGATCGTCGTTATCGCGTTACTGGATGCGACCCGCGTTTTCCGTATATCGCGCGCCGTCGCCATGGATGTGGAGGTGATGGAGTACGTGGAGGTGGCTAAATTGCGTGGCGAAGGCCTGTGGTGGGTTATGCGCCATGAAATTTTGCCGAACACGATGGCTCCCTTGCTGGCTGAGTTCGGCCTCAGGTTTTGCTTTGTGTTCCTGTTTATTGCCGCCCTCAGCTTTTTGGGCCTGGGCCTGCAACCACCCACCGCTGATTGGGGCAGCATGGTGCGCGAAAATGCTGAAGGCATTAACTGGGGCATCATTGTTCCGCTGTTTCCGGCTGGTGCTATTGCTTTGCTGACCGTGGGGGTGAACCTGATTGTTGACTGGTTCCTGCACAAGGCATCCGGCATCCGTGATATCGAATAGATTTGAGCAGGGAAAAAACATATGTCTGAACCACTGCTTGTGATCAAAGACCTGGTCATCGAAGGCTACCAGGAAGAACAATGGAACGGTATCGTCCATGGGGTTTCGCTGTCGCTTAACCGGGGTGAGGTTCTTGGTATTATTGGTGAATCCGGTGCGGGTAAATCGACCATCGGCATCGCATCCATGGGTTACGCGCGGCCGGGCTGTCGCATCGTCAGTGGCTCCATCAATTTCGATGGTGTCGATATGGCGATGGCGTCCGAAGACCGTTTGCGCGAAATGCGCGGTGTCAGGGTGGCCTATGTGGCGCAAAGCGCCGCCGCATCGTTCAATCCTGCCCACCGCATTGTTCAGCAGTTCACCGAAACACCTGTGGTGCACAAGGTTATGGGCTTTGGCGCCGCCGAACAGAAATCCAAAGACCTGTTTAAGAGCATGGATTTACCAGACCCTGAGAACATCGGTCGTCGCTTCCCGCATCAGGTTTCGGGTGGTCAGTTACAGCGGGCCATGGTCGCCATGGCCATGTCGTGTGATCCTGATCTCATTATTTTTGATGAGCCGACCACGGCACTGGATGTGACCACACAAATCGAGGTTTTGGCCGCCATCAAGGACGCTATTCGCGAGCACAATACCGCCGCCCTCTATATCACCCACGATCTAGCGGTTGTATCGCAGATCGCTGACCGGATTATGGTGCTGCGATACGGTAACGAGGTTGAGACTGGCGAGACCCGTCAGATGATTGAAAACCCGAAAGAAGATTACACCCGCGAGCTTCTATCCGTTCGCAAGGTCCATCAGGACAAGGCGGATATCGAAGGCTTGGGCAATGATATTCTGACGGTTAAGAACATCACCGCCAGCTATGGCAACGGTGTACGTGTGCTGGAAGATGTGAGCATGGCGGTCACCAAAGGCACGACCGTTGCCGTGGTCGGCGAGTCCGGGTCTGGTAAGTCCACAACCGCCCGTGTGATTACGGGGTTACTGCCGCCTGAAATGGGCGAAATCCTGTTCCATGGCGAACCCCTGGCACCATCGTTCAAGGATCGTCCACAGGACCAGCTTCGCCGTATCCAGATGATTTATCAGATGGCTGATGTGGCGCTGAACCCGCGCCAGAAGGTCAAAGATGTGATTGGTCGGCCGCTGGAACTGTATTTCGGCCTCAAAGGAGATGCCAAGAAGGCACGCGTAAAAGAGCTGCTAGAGAAGATCGAGCTTGGTGAAAATTATATGGACCGTTTCCCGTCCGAGTTGTCGGGCGGTGAGAAGCAACGGGTGTGTATAGCGCGTGCGCTAGCGGCCGAGCCTGAATTGATCATTTGTGACGAGGTCACATCAGCATTGGATCAACTGGTGGCCAAGGGCATCTTGAAACTGCTACAGGATTTGCAGAACGACCTGGGCGTCTCGTATCTGTTCATTACCCATGACTTGGCCACGGTGAAGGCCATTTCCGATGAAATCGTGGTCATGTACCAAGGCAAGGTTGTTGAGCAAGGCCCGCGTGACGAAATCCTGACCCCACCCCATCACGATTATACAGACCTGTTACTGTCATCAGTGCCTGAGATGGATCCCGACTGGCTTGATGGTGTGCTCGAACACCGTAAGGAGTTGGAAGCTCGTGGCGTGGTGAATTTGCGCACTTAGCTTGCTAGTGCGACCCCAGCGCAGATGTCAGCGAGCCGTGAGAGCCATCACTTGGGCTGTTGAGGCATTCTTTTGGTGTCGGAAATTAGCCATCCGCCAATTGAAAGCGCACGGGAACTTCAACACTTGCGGTAACCGATATCCCATTCTTGGTTGCGGGAATAAAGCGCCACTTTCCAACGGCCTGGATGGCGGCTCGGTCCAGAACAGAAAATCCCGAACTCTTCATAATGATAATAGCAAGGGGGTGGCCCTTTGACGCCACTTCAACCCGCAGAAATACCACGCCTTCCATACCGCGCTGGCGAGCTTGACGCGGATATATTGGTTTTGGATTATGTAAGTAAGCTGCTTGACCATTTGGTGGCGTATAGAGAGGCGCTGCTGAGGGAAGAGGCAATGGGGTGTTGTATGAGGCAGGCGAACTATTCACGTTTATGACCTTTACGTGCATTCTCGGCTCTACCTGCCGAGGCGTGGGCTCGATCTGTGGCGGTGTGGGTTTAGAAGGTGGTGTTTCCATCGCTACTATCGCAGGGTTGGTGCTTTCCGGCAGGAATTGTTCTGGTTCTGGCTCAGACTCTACTTCTGATTCAGGCTCCGGCTCCGGCTCCGGTTCTGGCTCAAGCTCAAGCTCAGGTTCCGGATCAAGGGTGGGCTCTGGTTCGGGAGTTGGGAATAAGGACTGATAGGCGACCTCACTGATAATTTCAAAGTAAACTGGTGGTGGCGGTGGTTTGAAGGAAAGATTTTGCCAGACCGCAACAGCAATAACCACCGCCCCATGCAACGCCAGAGCAAAGGTCGTCGACAAGCAACGTCCTGCCCAACCCGTTCCTGCTTCACTGCTGCCTTCGAGTCTCATGGCACACCTGACGCCGTCAGCCATGATTTCAGTGTTGCGGGATCGACCATGCCTGAATGAGCATGAAGCTTACCGCTCACATCAATGAAGTAGGTGCGGGGTAGTTCGCCGCGCCACTTCGGGTCCACATCGTAGCGCAAGCGTTCAACGAACGGATCGGCAAATACCCATGACTCCACCCCGGTCAACTGGTGGCGTTCAAGAAGGTTTTCTATTCGCTCGCTATCCTCAAGTTTGTCTGTGGAAACAAGGACGACGGTGAGGTCAGGATGAGTTTCCAGGATTTCATGCCAAATCGACATTTCGGCTAAACAGGGAGCGCATGTTAGCGACCAGAACGCCACGACTAACATGTCCCCCTTGTGCCATTCGCGAATGGTTGCAAAATCACCCTTGTTAAATGCAATCGGCTCGTTAGCAGATGACGGATGAGTGGGGTTTGCCCACATGCATAGAACTGTGATGCAGAATGTTACAACGCGCCACATAGCACCCTCCCGTCTCAATGCGAATCGACGAGTGGCGCTATCCGCATACTGCGCCACCCCTCGATCATGGTTGTCCAACTAACGTGAACCCAGCCGTTGGCATGAATTAAAAATGGGTGATCGCTGGGGCCCGGCGTTTGCGCGACACGCAAGGGCACCGACCAGGTCCGGCCCGCATCCGCCGATTGCGATACGTAGAGCTCACTCTCCTCGCCGGTGAATTCCTTCCATGCGAGGAATACGGTTTTACCGATTGCCAGAACGTGGGGATGGGAGGCCTGCCGATCCGTCGCGCCAAAACCACTTGGTGCGCTGAAGCTTTTCCCGCCATCATCCGAGCGCGCATGGAACAGCCCACTCCTGACCTCGCCATCGGTGTACCAGACCACATGTTGGACACCTGCATTGGTTATGGAAATGGCTGGACCATGGTGCGGGCAACCATCAATTGCCCAATGATCGTCGCTCAAACGCACGGGTATATTGTTGGTGTTCAGGCGTATCACCATATGATCGCGAATATTCGGCGCAAACACATGGCGCCAAACGACCACCGGCGTCTCCCCGTCGAGCGCCATCGCTGTACGACAGCATTCACAGCTATGGTCTGCTACTTTTGTATTTGGCGCAAAAGATGCTCCGCGATCATCAGACCATGTATAGTAAAGAGCTGCGCCGCGATAGACCTGTCCGTTGTTCTTGGCTGCGAACAGATCACGTTTGTCCAGCCAAGCCATGTAGATTCGACCTGATGACGTCACGGCAATTGTATCGAAGCGTTGGCTACCGGGTTCAGCCTCGTCCGTTACTGGTCGTGGTGCAGAATAAGTTTTCCCACCATCAAGTGAGCGGGAGAAATAGATCACGCCGGTGTATTCGCGTTTCCCCTTGGCCGTGAAGGATACGTAGACATCACCATTTTCAGCGACCACTGCCTTGGGCCGGTTTTCACCATTCTTGTCCACATGCATAGCGCTTTGCGTCACGCGCACGGGGCGCGTGAATCCATCTGCAGGGTTGTGCGCCGAAGCCACGTATACATGGCCTTGCTGAGTCCAGGTCAGCCACCACCTGCCATGCCCGTCCACGGTGGGCGTAGGGGCCTCGGCGCACATAACCGACGGTAAGGTGCCTTCCTGCAAACATTGAGCCGGTGGGTGGGCACCCGCCTTGTTTTGATCATGGTTGGTATGTTGGGCAGCGGCACCACCACCTGCCAAAAGGCAGGTGGTGAATACCAGTGCGCGATATATCTTCCGCGCGCCAAACATCAGAACGCCGCTTCGACGCCGATAAAGGCGCTCATCGGCAGTCCCGGGGCGAATTCATGCCCGTTAGAGCCATACTTGGCAGACGTTGCATAACGCTCATCGGTCAGGTTCATGAGGCGCCCGAATATACGGACATTTTCGGTGACGTCATACCCGGCACGAATATTGAACAGGTTATGACCGGTGTAACGGTGAGTGTTGGCTTCATCCATCCAGTAATCACCCATGCTGACCCATTCCAGTTGCAAGGTCGCATCCGGCAGAAAAGAAGGGCTGTAACCGAGGGAAAAATTGCCTATCCAACGCGGGGCCGACATCATTTCATTACCGCTGTAATCGGTATTCTCATCGGTGACCCAATCTTCGTATGTGTGCATGGCATAGGACATTGCGCTTTCCAAATTCCATTGTGGATTGAAGATATATCCGATTTGTGCTTCCACACCGCGATGCAGCGTTTCACCCGCGTTCATGTTCACCCGATCATTACTTGCATCGGTGTAGGTGAGGATGTCGTCTTTCTTGACCATGTAGTAGGCCGACACTTCATAAGACAGCGCACTATTCGGTTTCCCACGCACGCCAATTTCGTAGTTGTCTACCTTGACGGCATCCAGGTGCATGGAATCAATGTTCTTGCCGGAACGGAAGAGCTTCGATTCCGACGGTGCCCGGAAGGCCTGCTTGTAGGTGGCAAAACCGTTGAGGTTCGGCATGAATGCATAGGTCGCCCCAAATTTCGGACTGGCATGCAGGAAGTTGACAGTGTTGTCGCCCAGACGTTTGTGTTTGCTGCTGGTGAGATCAATGCTCAGGTTGTTGTCGTACTCGTAGCGCATGGCGTCGATGCGCAGGCCGCCCGAAAGACGCAGTTTCTCAACCGGCGATGTTTCAACATGAACGTAGGGTGATGCCGACATGAAGGTCACATCGTAATCGTAGACCGTTTCGTCAAACGCATAGTCCGTATAAACATTACCGACCTTGGTTCTGGAAATCTTGTCTTCCTCGCGGGAACCGGGACTGTAGTCCAGGTCGCCGCCCACGACCACGCGGGTACGGTACGGTGCGAAATCCATGCGGTACTTGCCCATCATGCCCGCCGACATGTGGCCTGTGGTATATCTAACAGGATCGTAGCTGAGCGACCAGTTAGGCAGCATGTCCATACTGTTCCAGCGCAGATACGGCGTTAGACTCAACAGGGTATTTTCGCTTTCGTTTTCATAAGCTGAGGATAAACGAACGGCCTGAACCTTGCGGTAGGATATCGGCGTATAGTTTTCCGTCGGGTTGTTCTTATAATCATCTATGTATAGGCGCGACGAGCCGGCAGTCTCTTGGTTGATATTGGATGCCGACAATACGGTTTTCAGAAACCCTCCATTCTTGAGGAAGGTATCCCAGCGCAGGGTTGCACTCTGGCGATCATAGCCCGTCTTTTCGCGCCAACCGTCAGTGTGCGTAAGGTTCAAATCTGTACGGATGGCATTGTCACCCCAACTGTCGCTGAAGCTGGCTAACCCCCGCATGAATCCGTGCGCGCCGTATTCCAGTGAGGCTTCGGTTTCCTGTTCGATGGATGGTGCTCGGGTCAACACATTGATAACGCCGCCGATGGCGTCACTGCCCTGTAATGCGGAACCGGGACCCTTGTTGACCTCGATACCACCGGACTGCGGCACGTTCACCTCATAAAGGGCATTATGGTTGAAGAAACCTGTGGAGCGCGTCGGCACACCGTCTTCCAGGTACAAATAAACCGGACTCGTGGTTATGGGCTGGCGGATTGCCGCCATGTGGCCTTCGCCGTTGGTGGTTGAAATATGAACACCGGAAACCCGCCCAAGAGCCTCGGTGGGGTGGGCCGGTTTCAAATCGCGAAGAGTGATGCCACCCACGCTTTGCACCGAAGCTGCTGTTTCTGCCTTAGGTTGTTCCTCGCGGGTGCCCGTGACGGTCACCTCATCGAGCACGATGGGTTCACCGGCAGTTGCCGGGCTTGCCAACAATGTAGCAAGGGTCGCGGCGGCGCACGTGCCGACGCCACGTCGAATCATGGTTTGTTTCATTTTGTTTTCTCGCTTTAATCTTGATTGCTAACAGCGCACGCACGGATATCTGTTTCCTGTTATGGACAGGAAAACACCACGCATGGCATTGCGTCAGGGCTTCAGGAGAAAGCGGGAGGAGCGCGCGGGGGGCGCGAAGTCAGGGATATACTGTATCGTGTTTGCCTGACGTGTTCAGGGCTAAAGATGCGCACCTGAGGCTCCGCCGAAACAACAACGGCAAGTGGTACGTTGACGGTTCCGCATTGTCCGCCGTTCAACGGCAGGCAGAAAGCGCAAAGATCAGCATCGCTCTTGTTGTCGGGAAGGGGGTTGCCATTGGCGTCAAGGACGATGGTTCGCAGCCCGTTGGGCGTGCAGATAATGATGGTGCTTGTCAGCTCGGTATCGGATACGGCAGTGAGTGCGCCAGCCTCCGCCATGGGCACGGAGACGCCGACGATGAGATTGAGGATAAGCGCACTTAACGCCAGCCATGATGTAATTTTGCGGCGGCGCACGTTGCGGTTAGATCGAGCAGAACTGTAGTTCATGGGCATCAGACTGTTGATTGGCCTATTAACCGAATTGACCGTAGCCAATTACACCATGATTGGAGGAATAGTAATTGACCGTGGTTAACTACACCATGGTTGATGGGACAGTAATGATATTGTCTGATCAGAAACTCCATGCTGCGAGCATAGACTTATCGAACTCAACTGATTATGGCGTCACAATCAAGCGATTCGAGAAGATGAAGCGGTGGTGGTGAACGCAGTCATGAGCGAACTCGTCTCCGGTGATTTCCCCTGTTAAACAGGGAAAGAACAGGGAATTTTTACAATTTTGGCCATTTCTGCTTCCTCGAAGACCTGCAAAACCGCAATATCACTGGGTTTCTGGGCGCATTTCCCTAAGACGCATAACAGGGAAAAGAAAAGAAGTATCAGGGAACTGAACTGGCGGACCAGTCGGCTGTCAAAGAAAGCAATAGTGGGCCTGATCCCGTCCGGTTAAACCCCAATAGCGGAAGTGATGGTGTATATCAAAACACTTCTGCTAACGCCCCGTTCCGGAAATCTGACCGAGTCGAGAACCCACATCAGTTATTCCAGCGTCGAGAACGAGCGATGGTGAGATTTAGAACCATTGCAATACTTCGAAAAAGTGCTTTTGTTCGCGTAGCACTCCACGGCTACTTCAATCAAGAACAGCACCTTTGCAATGGCCAAGCTTTCAAACAACAAAGCTCCGTTGCCTAAGAAGGGTGACATTAGTTGGTAATCTGAGAATGAGCGATTTTGGTCTTTTCTAACGTTCGTTAATCCCGCTGAAAATACCAAGTCACGTGAGCTTTTCCAGGCGCTTAGCTATTCTCAACGACGTTCATATCTAAAATTATCCACGACACTCTCTGGCGCAGAGCCTAGAGACTACATTGCGATAACTGAGTAAATATTGAAATTTTCAACGAATATCGTCATAAATATTAGATTTGACAAATAAATCATTATCGTTATGTTGATTAATTGACGATATTCGAGAAAACAAACTCACCTAGTGGTGGGTTACCACATTGCCTGATTGCGAAAGCCAGAAAACGGGCCGACAGGCGGTGGTTATGTACGTTGAGTCCCTCCTATTGGGAGCTATATGGTGAGCGTCGATGACATTGAAGGACGGTAGGTTAGCCAAGAAATCTAGGGGCACTGATGCCAAGAAATCCACTCGTCTGGACAATGGTTCAGCGGGCAGTTCTCAACAGGCGGCTGAGTTGAAAAATGGCGATCAGTTGAAAGGTGGTCGCCGGATGCGGTTTTCCAATCTCAAAGCTGAAGCCGTTGATTATTCGCCAATGCCGAATATTGAAGGCCTCAATCGACAAATCGTGGAGATGCTACAAGAGGATGGCCGGGCAGCGTATTCTTCCATTGCCAAAAAGTTAAACGTATCTGAGGCGACTGTGCGTGCGCGTGTGGGCCGCATGAGGAAATCCAACTTAATCCATTTTATTACTGTCGCGAACCCCATGGCGCTTGGTTATACGGCATGGGCAATGTTAGGGATCAACGTTTCCCAAAATGCGAGTGCTGATGATGTTGCCCAGATGTTTCGGGATTGTCATGAGGTCGTCTATGTCATGCGGGTCGCTTCGCGATTCGACTTGTTAGCGGAGATTGTGTGTGAAACGCCGGATGATCTACGCGATTTTTTGGATACCCATTGCTACGGGGATCCACGTGTGGCGGCCGTTGAGCCCATGGTCGGGCTCGGTTTGTATAAGAGTCTCTTCGGTTGGGAACAACCGCTCCTGGCGGGCAAGGAATGAGAACATGCTTCATGATTATCGCAATGCTCCCAAGCCTGGCACAGGCGTGCCAATTGCGTGACCTCCACTGCGGATCAAATGACGGGTAATAGATTATGAATGAAATAAAATCACCAGACTCAGGACCCGGAGATATTATTATGGTCGCCGATGCTGAGAATTTGAAAGGCAATGCACCACTCTTCATGCCGCCACGCGAAAGTTTTCTGGCCCTGCGTGGTACAGTTACGCGAAGCCAAAGCGTCATACTGGGCTTACTTGGCGTTGTTTCGCTGTTCGTCATGTGGGAAATCGCGCACCATTTAA
>JABJGO010000020.1 GCA_018662225.1 Rhodospirillales bacterium
AGGTACCATGCTGGACATCGACCACGGCACCTATCCTTACGTGACCTCATCCAATGTGGTTGCCGCCCAGGCCGCTACCGGCACAGGTCAGGGCCCAAACGCCATTGATTACGTACTGGGCATCACCAAAGCCTATACAACCCGCGTGGGCAGTGGTCCCTTCCCCACCGAGCAAGACAATGCGATCGGCCAGTTACTGGGCGAACGCGGCCATGAATTTGGCACCAACACTGGTCGCCCGCGCCGCTGTGGCTGGTTCGATGCGGTATTGGTCCGTCAGGCCGTGCGCGTCAACGGCATCAACGGTATCGCGCTCACCAAGCTGGATATTCTGGATGGCATGGAAGAATTGAAAGTGTGTACCGGTTATATGATTGGCGGCGAACTGGTCGATTACCTGCCCGCCTCTACGCTGCGCCAGGAACAGGTGGAGCCTGTTTACGAAACCATGGAAGGCTGGTCGGAAAGCACCGAGGGTGCACGTTCTTGGGCGGACCTCCCTGCCACTGCCATCAAATATATTCGCCGCATTGAAGAACTGATCGATGCCCCAGTGGCTTTGCTGTCCACCAGCCCGGAACGCGATGACACCATCATCGTGCACGACCCGTTTGCTGACTGATAAGGAGTAAGGCTGTGTCTGTAACACCGCTCTATGCCGGTCTATTGGCCTTACTGTTTGTATTTCTGAGCATGCGGGTTATCGCCACGCGGCGATCCGCCGATGTTGGTCTTGGCGATGCGGGAAATAGCACGCTCATACGACGCCAAAGGGTGCACGGCAATTTTGCTGAGTACGTGCCATTGGCACTGGTTCTGATGGCCTTGATTGAACTGCAATCCCAGCCGCTCTGGATCGTCCATGTCACCGGGTTGTTGCTTCTCAGCGGGCGGCTGTTCCATGCCTATGGGGTCAGTCAGGACCCCGAGACGATCCGCCTTCGGGTCATGGGCATGACCTTAACGCTTATGTCACTTGTGACAGGCGCGTTGGTGAACTTGTGGTCGGTGGCAACAAGCAGCTAGTCAGACGCTTAGCAGGCCTCTACCGGCCTTGCATGCGGGCAGCGTAAACGACGCCTTCACCGCTGCGGCGAAGTTCTGCATGAACCGCGGATACCCCCTTCAGGCGGGCTATTCGACACGTCAGTTGATCCACCGGCAAGGCGCGGATGTAGCTGTGACGAAGGCGCAGGACCAACCCTCGATCTTCCGTCATGATCAATCGTGGTACGCCGGGCACGTAACGCTCTACCAAACCAAGGATTGTGGTGTGTATTGATGGCGTTGCATCGGCACTGATGGCAAGTTCTATACGCCCACGCGAAATGGATCGGAGAGGTTCCTCATCCGTATTGGCTACATTGAGCTGAAGAGTGGAATCAGATGGTGAGACAGAGAGATTGGGAGACATGAGACGAACTTTCTTGAAACCGGGTAGATGATGAAGACAAACGAGTACAGGTTGCGGCCCGCATGGTGGCGGTGTGCCGCATTCGTTTTGACATCATGGTTTTCAATGTGTTCGTATTCATAGTGCGCGCTTCGTAGCACTTGCCCTTGATCAGGTCAACTGCCGTTCAGGTAAAAGGCTCGTCCACATAGCAGAAGTGTTCGGGCTTGAAGCCATTAAACTCGGTGCGAACCGCCGGGCCATATGCCCCCATCAGCCCAAATTCGATCCAATCACCCATGGCGATGGAGGATGGCAAATCTATCTCATAGGGCAGGACATCAAGGCTATCGCAGGTCGGGCCAAAAATCTTGAACGGGCCTAGATCGTTTGTGGATACTTCGCCATCCTTGTTATACGTCCGGGTTGGAAAATGCAGCCCCAGCCGCGCACCGCCCATGGTACCGTACACCCCGTCATTCAAATACAGAACGTTGTCCCGCCTGAGCTGGACCTGGGCCACCATAGACATTCCTGTTGCCACCAGCGCGCGTCCCGGCTCACACATCAACTGGCAATCTGACGGCAGATCAAGCGCCTTAACCCGCTTTGAGATAACCGCCATAAAATCGCTCAATGGCGGTGGATTGGTACCTTCATAAGGGGCTGGAAAGCCGCCACCCACATCCAGACACTTGATGGGCGCATTGGAGGCAGCCAGAACCCGGGCGGTCAGATCAAAGGCTAACTCGTATCCGTCGGTGGTTTCACATTGGGATCCCACATGGAAACAAAGGCCCACGGGGAACCCTCGTACCGTGGCCTCACGCAGTAAGGTTACGGCCTCATCCAAGCCAACGCCGAATTTTTCTGACAAATTGAACTTGGCATCTTTGCTGGGCGTGGACAGGCGGATCACCAACACAGGTGGTTCATCCACATCGCCCAGAATATCGTGCATTTTGCCCAACTCATCGAGATGGTCGATGACAAAATGACGAACGCCGTATTGATGATAGGCATCATGGGTGGCTTGCCAGCCTTTCACCGGATGCATGAAATATGGGATCACACCATCATAACGATCGTAAACTGATGCGATTTCACCAATGGAAGCGGTATCAAAATGCCTGATCCCGCCCTCGTACAAGGCGTCGACCACTTCGTTCATGGGATTAGCCTTGATGGCGAACAGAACGTGGCCTGGAAACCCGCCCAGAAAGGCCTGAGCCTGATTTTCCAATGCGGGGCGACAAATACAATAGGTGCTCACTTCTGGTCGAAGCGCCGCGATCATGTGTCCCGTGGTTGGAAATTGTTGCAGCATGAGAATGCTCCCTGAAACATGTGCTGGTTTGATGTTTAGCGGTCAAATCGGGCAGGCTCAACCTATTATCGGGCCGTTACCGGGCCGTTATCAGACTGAATTCGTTAATCATTATGGTTAACAGTAACGGGTTAAAATACGGAAAAATCGCATTATTTCTTGCTTTTAGGGCTAGACTACGATTCCCTAGAGGGGCTGGGTAGTATCTGGTGTAGAATGCACTCGGGTGCCCGGTCTTGTGCTGCGCTTGTGTGCGGCACCTGGCACCACAGAATGAGGTGATCCGAACCATGTCGGTATTCGGCATGAACGGGTTATGGCGAGATGGCAGAAACGGCCGAAATCACTGCTGAAGAAGCACCCGTGCCTGAACAGGCAGCGTCCGAACAGGGTGCGCCGGAGACGGTAGCGCCCCCCCTAGCCGACGATGGACCTCCTCAACCGCTCACATGCACCGCAACACTGGATGATCGTTATCTGATCGACGGCGCGAAGCCGTTGGAACACCTGAATTCACCCAATGCCCTCGCCTATGCTGTTATCGACCAGGTAAATTCAGATGCTAAGCTGTTCGCGCTAATTTGCCGTGCCGGTATGCCCATTCGGGTAAAAAGCATCCGAAAACACTTTTCGGTGCGGTATAAGGGCGTCATCCCACTCGTTGACTGGGGATACGTTAGCTGGGAACCATCGGATACGGCGGTTGCAGCCCTCATTTTTGAACAACCTCTGGGTGGAAAGCTCAGCGATGCCCTTGAAACCGGCTCCGCCCGAATTGGTGAGTACGACGTGGTTCAACGTGTTCTGGTCCCCATCGCCAATTCAATACTGAGCGTCAACGATGATGATATGTCCCACCGCGCAGTCCGACCAGACAATATGTACTTCATGGATGCTGACATGACGGAATTGGTGCTTGGAGAGTTTTTCACCACACCACCTGGCTACGACCAGCCACCCATGTATGAATGCATCGAGCGGTCCATGGCCTCACCCGAAGGTCGTGGTGGAGGCGATATCGAAGACGATTACTATGCTCTCGGCATTTCGATCATCATGATTCTGGTCGGATACAATCCCATGGAGAAGTATTCGACCCTGGATATTCTGGCGACGAAAATTGAAAAAGGTAGCTATGCTGCCGTTTGCGGCAATGCCCGATTGCCCATTTCCATCATTGAGGCACTGCGCGGGCTGTTGAGTGATGATCTGGCTACCCGGTGGGGACCTGATCAAATCGACGCGTGGGTCAACGGTCGTAAGCAAAGCCCCATGCAGCGACAGGCCGAAGCGAAGGCCAGTTCACCCTACACCTTCAACAAACAGTCGCATATCAGCCCTCGCACTTTGGCATATGCCTTTGCCACCAATTATCAGGAAGCGTTTCGGACTCTCAAATCAGATGAAAATTTTGAAGTCTGGTTGCGTCGAAGTCTGGAAGACACTGACTTGGCTGACCAATTTGCACACCTTATGGATCATGCGACCAGCATGGCCGGCTCGCCCGCAGCTGAAGCAGATGTGATCATATCCCGCGTTTGTTTGTTACTGGATCCAACTGGACCGATGCGGTTTCGCGATATGGCATTCATGCCCGACAGCATCAAAACAGTGATCGCCGTCAAATCAATGGTGCACAAAGACGTCGAGGCCATTTCTGATCTGCTTAAACGTGAAATTTACGAATACTGGTTTAAAGCCCAACCGCACAGCACCAGTGCCATCAGTGACCAGCAGAGGTTGTTTGTGCGCTGCCGCGGGTATCTGATGATGCCGGATATCGGATACGGCATTGAGCGCTGTCTGTATGAGATGAACGCGGAGGTCCCATGCCAAAGCCCGTTGATCATCGATGAAACAATTACAGAACCTGAAGACCTGCTCGCCGCGCTGGACAGTATCTCGAACAAGGTTGAATCGGATGCGCGTCCCATTGACAAGCATATTGGTGCGTTTATTGCCGCCCGTTTTACCGAAGATGTTCATCTCCATCTGAAAGCCGTTAGCGCGCCAGCCCCTGAACGCAGTGCGCTTGGCACGTTAAGCCTGCTGGCGTATCTGCAATACACCCATAAAACCGATCCGGTTCTAGGATTGACAAGTTGGGTCGGTGGTTTGTTGGGTCCGGTCATCAATACATATCACAGCCGCTCCACAAGGCGGGAGCTGGAAAAAGACATTCCACAGCTGGTCCGTAAGGGTAGCCTGCCTGAGCTGTTTGACTTGCTCGAAAACGCAGAACGCAGAAATACCGATGTTTCTGGCTTTACCGAATCACAGGACGAGTTTGTCGCCTTCGAAGATGAAATCGTTAAGGTGATCGGCGTAGAGGGAGAGCGCGAGGCCACAATTTTGGAATCTGGTCGAAGAGTTACAGCCATGATCTGCATTCTTCTATCGATGATAGTTTCCACCATGCTTTTCTTCGCTAACGTGTTGTAGGGGCAGAACAATGGCCAGCACCCCTCAGCAAGTCCAGTCAAGACGCGGTATGATCATCGCTCTCTTCTCTATCGTAGCCGTTTCGATCGTTATTTTTGCTGCACCAACCGTCATTACAATCGTCTTTGGCATGTTGCCCACGTTCGCCGCCTTCATCACCGATCGGGAAAAGGGACACTATGCGACCTACTGTGTCGCCAGCTTTAATTTTTGTGGTTTATTTCCATACATGCTGGACCTTTGGATAAATGAACACACGATTCTGGCTGCTGTAAATAATCTGACAGACGTATTTGCGCTGATTGTCATTTTCGGCGCGGCAGGTTGTGGCTGGGTTATCTACTCAGTTGTTCCATCTGTGATTTCTTCGTTCCTGCTGGTCATCGCACAACGTCGCGTCGCGACCCTGCGGAATGATCAACGTAAACTCATTGATGAGTGGGGTGATTCCGTCGCCGAACACGTAGAGGGCGCCGTCGAAAAACTAAATGCATTGGCGGAGAGGGCACGAGTCGCCAGTGTCGCAGCAGCTGCAGAGGCCGCTGGCAAACTCTCGCCAAAACCCGGGCCACCCAGTGCGCCGGGCGCGCCAACACCACCTGGACCACCTTCACCACCCTCAGCACCACCCATCGCTCCGGCTGAGGCCTCAAATGGTACAAACGGGAACGCGGCCCCAAAAGCCGAAACCCGCGTAGAATGGAACTAGCACAGCCACAACCTGCCACACAGATCATTTAATCTTGTGACCAGATATAGGCGGGGCAGGCTGCTAATATATTGATCCCAGGGTGATTCAACTTCAGAATTACGGCTCAAATAATGAGCCTTAATTCTGAACCATCACACTAGTGCATAGCGATGTTTTGGTTCACAACAGCATTGCGGACAGATTTTTGAACTTTCTCAAATGCCCGAACTTCAATCTGACGAATTCGTTCACGCGAAATACCATAGTGCTGGGACAAGTCCTGAAGCGTGATCGGTTCATCCTTTAAGCGACGATCGACCAAAATACTGCGTTCACGTTCATCCAACGTATCCAGGGCAGCGTTCAGAAGTTGCTGACGACTGTTGTCTTCCTGACGATCAGCCACGAGTTGTTCCTGGCTGTCAGACTCTTCCATCAACCGGTCCTGCCATTCTCCCTCGCCGTCTTCGTGCAGAGGCGCGTTAAGAGAGTGATCATGGGCCGACATACGGCGGTTCATCGAAACAACGTCTGCTTCTGGAACATTCAAATTTTCGGCGATGGCTTCAACGTGCTCAGGCCGCAGATCCCCTTCTTCCAAAGCTTTCAGCTTTGATTTCACCTTGCGAAGATTGAAAAACAGCTTTTTCTGCGATGCTGTGGTACCAATTTTCACTAATGACCATGAATGTAGGATGTATTCTTGGACTGCGGCCCTGATCCACCACATAGCGTAGGTGGAAAGCCGAAAACCACGATCCGGGTCAAACCGTTTAACGGCCTGCATCATGCCGATATTGCCTTCGGAAATTAAATCACTGACCGGCAGCCCATATCCACGATAACCCATAGCGATTTTAGCCACGAGGCGCAGATGGCTATTCACCAACTGATGCATAGCATTGGAATCGCGATCCCCATGCCACTGACGTGCGAGACTTTGCTCCACATCAAGTTCAAGCATCGGAAACTCACGAATTTTCTGAAGATATCGAGTGAGATTCTGTTCCGGTGATACGTCGATAGACGTATTTATTAATGTTGTCATCTTGACCTCCCTTTCAAAAGCGACTTTTGAAACGAAGGCTATCTATTCCCCGGGCACGGCTGACTCAATTAATAGCCCTGCTACAAAAAGAACCTTACGATAAGCTGACAGGCCTGTAAACAGCAAATTAACAATTTATTAATTTGTTAACCATGTTATTGAAATATACAGGTAATTTTGATTCCCAACGCATACTTTCCTGACGTTTAGGGTGGTAAATTCCAATCAAATAAGCATGCAAAACCTGATGGCTTTGTTCTTTGACGGCCTGTTTGATGTCAGATGACAGATGCCGGGCTCGTTTCTCACCACCGCCATAAACGGAATCACCCAACACGGGATGGCCCAGCGATGCCATGTGAACCCGAATTTGGTGAGTACGTCCGGTCTCAAGCCGACATTCGACCAATGCCGCGGCCGTGCCAAACGCTTGTTCAACTTTGTAGTGGGTGACGGCATGCTTGCCGCCCCGTGCAACGATAGCCATCTTTTTGCGATTGTTGGGGCTACGGCCAATATTTCCCTCAACGGTTCCTTGCGCTGGTGAGGGAACACCCCACACAAGGGTACGGTAGGCACGCTCAATAGAATGATCAGCGAATTGCGCGCTGAGTGCAGCATGGGTTTCGCCGTTCTTGGCCACCACCATCAAACCGCTGGTACCTTTATCCAATCGGTGAACAATCCCTGGCCGTGCCACACCGCCCACGCCCGTCAAACTTTCACCGCAATGGGCCAGTAACGCGTTCACCAGCGTTTTGTCAGGATTCCCGACCGCTGGGTGCACGACCAATCCCGGTGGTTTGTTAATAATGAGAAGGTCATCATCCTCATACACCACATCAAGCGGGATATCCTGCGCTTCCAGGGTCATTGGTGTTGGGGGTGGAACGTTGACAACCAACATATCGCCATCGGCGACCTTACGTTTGGCTTCGACCACCACCACATCATTCACTTGCACCAGCCCACCCGCGATCAAGCCCTGCAAGCGGTTGCGTGAATAGCTATCGAACGCATCCGTCAGAAACCGATCAAGACGCACGCCACCCTTGCCCGATGGCACAGATACCCTTAAATACGTGTCCTGAGATTGTTCTGGCGATGAGGGCAAAGACGCTGTCCTATTGTCGTTGTGTGTCGTCACAATAGCAAAGGTCTACCATACCATGCAGTATCTGAAAGCCCTGGTCATCGGAATGGGAATTCTGATTGTTTTGAGTGTGCTCCTGCTTGTCTATGGATTGCTGAGCAAAACCAGCTCAAATCCCAACACAGATGCCACACCGATGAGCGATACAATGACCGGATTTGGTGAGATTGCCCTGCAAGGCAACAGCGGATGCCAGATCGCAAAAGCCACCCCCGATGGTCGCAGGTTGGTTATTCATCTGACCGGCGACGACTTGGGTTGCCAAAAGGCCGTGATCATCGATATGAGTAAAGGCACGGTTATTGGCACCATTGCGCTCGAACCATAATGCTTCTGTTCCAACCCGATCATCTGGCACGAATGCAACGCGCTGCTGAGGCCGATTATCCCAATGAGTGCTGTGGCCTGATTGTGGGTCAAATTGACGAGGGCGGTACAGATCGCATCGTTACTCGAATTGTGCCCAGCCCAAACGTCTCCACGTCCAATCTTCGTGATAGTTTCGAAGTTGACCCCAAGGTCCGGTTCGATCTTATGCGGGAACTGGAAGGTGGCGACGATGATATTATCGGGCACTACCACTCCCACCCTGATCACGCCGCTGAGCCGTCAGAGACCGACCGCTCAATGGTTTATGAGCCTGATCTTCTATGGGTCATCATGTCTGTTGAACAGTCTCGGGTTGTTGATACCCAAGCGTTTCGTGTATTAACGGACCCCATAACTTTTTCGCCTGTCGAAATTCGCTCACCCTCACTGGACCACAGCTCATGAATTTTTGTTCCGACAACGCAACCGGCGCTTCACCTGAAGTTCTGGAAGCCCTGATCCGCGCCAATGAAGGCCACACCATGCCCTATGGCAATGATCCGTTGACGAAAAAAGTAGAAAGCAAAATCAGTGATTTGTTTGAAACGAATGCCACCGTTTTTCTGGTGGCCACGGGTACGGCGGCAAATTCGCTGGCGCTTTCCGCCATGACCCCGCCATGGGGGGCTGTTTTCTGCCATCCTAAATCACATATCCAGGTGGACGAATGTGGTGCACCTGAGTTTTTTAGCGGTGGAGCCAAGCTCATATCCCTCGACGATGTGGGCGGGAAAATATCAACTGAAAGCCTGAAGGTGGCTGAACAACATATCATCAAGGGCGACGTTCATCACGTCCTGCCATCAGCCATCAGCCTGACACAGGCATCCGAAGCCGGTACTGTATATCCCAATGATACCGTGCGCGAGATCAGCGATTGGGCACATGCCCATGACATTACCGTACACATGGACGGTGCCCGGTTCGCCAATGCGATTGTCAGCTTAGGGTGTAGTCCGGCAGAAGCGACCTGGAAATCCGGCGTGGATATTTTGTCCTTCGGGGGATCCAAGAACGGGTGCATGGCAGCAGAAGCCGTTGTCATCTTCAACCCGGATATGGCCGAGAACTTTGCCTTCAGGCGCAAGCGCGCCGGGCACCTGTTTTCAAAGATGCGGTTCATTTCATCACAGTTCGATGCTTACCTGACCGACGATCTGTGGCTGAAAAATGCGACCCACGCCAATGCCATGGCTAAAATCCTGGCCGAGGGCCTCAGGGATATCGAAGGTGCCGAATTCCAAACCCCGGTAGACGCCAACGAAATTTTCGTGAAATTACCTGAAGCCGTGATCAGTGGCCTGTATGCAGACGGGTTTGAGTTCTATCGCTGGGATGAACCCAAAGCGGGCCGCGTTATCCGCCTGGTTACAGCCTTTAATACCAACGCTGACCACGTTGACGCCTTTATCGAAAGCGCCAAGAAGGCTGCCTGACACCATCATCAAACCGAACTGACATAGCCTTCTTCAATATCTCTATCGATAAGGTCTTGGGAGCGTTCTTCGGGTTTCCCCCAACCGCCACCGCCCGCGGCTTGCAATCGAAAGCGCTCGCCTTTTTTCAGTTCAAGCCCGACAAATTTGGACCGTAGGTTGGTTTCGTGATTCGTATCAGGATTCAACAAGGCAAGGGATTTACCCCCACCTTCACCACCATTGAAACCCCAACTGGCCGTCTCATCTGTGGATTGCTGTAAGTACCCCGAAACGACGGCTGCTGACGATAGTATCTCATAATCGCGCCGGATCGCGAGACCACCACGGTACTTTCCATCCCCCCCGGATGATGGCACCAATTCAGATCGAATAACCCTGACCGGACTCATGGCTTCCATGATTTCTGCCGAAAGCAACTGGCAGTTACCGCCATGGGTATCAATGGCGCTCATACCGTCGTGGCCATCATAGCCGCCCATGCCGCCGCCAAGCATATCGGAAATCATTGAATATTGTGCAGGTTCACCGGGCTTTACGCTACCTGCACGATCATCAACTCCACCGGCTACAAACGTGGGGAATGAAGAATGAGCCCCACCCGATGCGGTTTCGGGTGAGAGTGGTGACAGGGTCTTGATGACAAGGTCTGATACCGCATTTTCAGTTATATGACGGGCAGAAACGGCCGCCGGGTGTATCGGCGATAACACGCAACCGTCTGGCACTCGAATATCCAGAGGACGATTGATACCGGAATTCTGTGGTAAATCCGATGCAAAAATGGCTTTAACGCCAAAATGCACCATGGATATGGTTGAAGAAATAGGGCAGTTCAGTCCATTGGCCCGCTGTTCACTGGAGCCGCCGAAATCCAACACCAATCGGCCATTTTCAATCCATGTTTTCAACTGAAGACGAATAGGCTCTTCACTGGCCATTTCATCCTCAATCAAAACAACGGCTTCCGACACACGGTCTCCGATGTCTTCAATCGACCGGCTAATGTAGGTTTCTGAGTAATCGAGGCATCCTGCGGCCAGTTCTTTAAAACCTTCAATGCCATAGCGCTTGCAAAGATCACGGATGCGGCGCTCGCCCGTCCGGCAGCCAGCAATCTGGGCGCGCAGATCGCCTGCACTCGCCCGCGGGTCGCGAACATTATTGGCGATGATATCGAAGATCGCTTTAACAGGCTTACCCGCCTCCATAATCTTGACAGGCGGCAGAACCAGGCCTTCTTCAAATATCTCCTTATTATCGGCTGCTTCGGTGCCTGGCACTTTTCCACCCACATCAATGTGGTGCGCAATTGTCGACGAAATTGCGACGATCTCACCATCCACATAGACGGGGCTGAACAGGCAAATGTCAGGTGTATGTGTGCATCCCCGATATGGATCATTGCAGACAATGATGTCGCCATCTACCCAGGTATCAACAGGGAAAACATCAAACATGTGATGCACAGCCGTGGGCATAACGCCCAATTGCGCCGGAATTGTTTGTGCTTGCGAGATCATATCACCGTTTGGCAACATCAGTCCGCAAGCGTAGTCATACATATCCCAAATAATCGATGAGAAAGCTGAATGGCGCAGTGATACCGACATCTCTTCGGCAATACCGATCAGCTCATGCTGAAAAATATCGCGGCTGATCACATCTACGCTCATTATTTGTCTCCTTCGGTTTCTCGGATGCGTATCACATCATCTTTAACAACATGGGCAGCCTGACCCGAAAGGATCAGGACTGTGGAATCCACCTGTGTGACAATAGCGGGACCCGTAAAGAACGCGCCGATGCTCAAATCTTCGCGGCGGTACAAGTCACACGCTTGCCAGTCACCATTCTTTTCAATGTAAACATCACGCGTGCCATAGGGTTCGGCTGCATGGGGAGCAGCATCAGGATCGCTCACCAGTTCCGGCTTATCAATGTAGCCTTGTGCTTCAACCCGCAGGCAAATGGATTCAAGCGGCTCGTCCTGATCGGCGTGGCCAAACAATGTATCGTGGAGTTCGACAAAATCATCGAAAGTCTTGCTCGAATTCCACCAATCGGTGTCATTTGGTGTGTTGATCAGGATATCAATTTCGTGGAACTGACCCACATAGCGCAAATCAACACTACAATGAAACTCCCGTTTATCCTCAGGCACACCATCGGCGTCCAGTTCTTGAGCAAGTTCACTGATAATATCAGCCAGGACACTGGCAATTTCGCCTTGATCAATACTCGCCAGTGATCGGCGATAGGGTCGCTGTGCGGTATGGCGGATATCACTGAGCAGCAATCCTTCCGCAGCAAAAACGCCCGGGTGGCGCGGCACGATAACCTCACTCATGCCCAGATCCCGTATCAGGTATGATGAGTACAGTGGCCCGGCACCGCCAAATGCCAATAGAGAGAACCGCCTGATATCCAACCCGCGTTCCACGGACAGTGTACGGATCGCCTGGTTCATCAAGGCATTAGCCACAAAAACAATACCAAGTGCCGCTTCTTCCACTGACAATCCAAGCGGTGTCGCCACCTGTTCCTGTACGGCTTTACGGGCCAATACCGGATCAATGGCAACTTCACCACCCAGGTAGTCTTCTGGTGCCAGCAAGCCAAGAACAACGGATGCGTCGGTGATCGTCGCATCCACACCACCCTTACCGTAACACGCCGGACCCGGAATGGATCCTGCGGAATGAGGGCCAACGCGAATAGCACCGCCTCGATCAATCCAGCCGATGGAGCCGCCGCCGGCGGAAATCGTTTCAATATCCAACGTGGGTAAACGCAGCGGCTGGCCATCAATGCTACGGCTGTTCACTTTTTTCGGGGAGCCGCCCACGATCGTGGAAAAGTCGGCTGACGTTCCACCCATGTCAAAGGTTACAAGGTTTTCAATCTCAAGCCTTTGGCCGAGATACGCGCTTGCAATAACACCGCCTGCTGGCCCTGAAAGCATCATGGTTGCCGGATTGGTTCGGGCCGCCCGAGGGGTCGACATGCCACCGTCGCTTCGCATAAGGCGCAATGGCGCGGTTACGCCACTGTCCTGCAAATCCTTTTCCAGATGGCGCAGGTATTTATCAATGATTGGCCCCAAATAACCCGCAATCGCTGTGGTGTTGGTTCGGGGATATTCTTCGATTTCCGGGTTCACATCACAAGACAGGTAAACCGGAATATCGGTGAATTTCTGGCGAAGAGCTTCACCTAATTTGCGTTCGTGCACATCATTGACGAAAGAGAAATTCAAACAAACCGAGATAGCTTCCGGTTCCAGCGCCGCAATATCGTCAATGACCCGCGCAATATCATCATCGGAAATTTCCTGAACCACCTCACCGAATGAATCAATGCGCTCGGCAATTTCAAGAATACGCGACCGGGGAACAACCGGCACCGGCTTGTTTTGTTGCAGCGAATACAATTCAGGTCGAAGCTGGTCCCCGATTTCCAATACATCGCGAAAACCGTCGGTTAGAACCATGACAACCCTGGCCCCGGTCCGCATCAGGAAAGCATTAGTGCCGACCGTAAAGCCGTGCACAAACAAATCCACATGGGATCGTTCCAATCCGGCTTTCTCAACGATTCGGTCTAACCCTTTTACGATTGAAGCGGCGGAACCTCGCTCTGCTGAGGGCACTTTATCAACGTGGGCCCGACCAGCATTCGTATCGATCAGAACAAGGTCTGTGAACGTCCCACCGACGTCAGCGGATAAATAATACATCGACTACCGAATTCTCCCATTTGCGCTCTGATGAGCGTTCGTTGTTTCTTGAATGGAAGTCTATGAGACGGAACAGCCCACCGCCACCCCCCAGATGTGCTATATCCGAGGGGATATCGGAATGATCCGCAGACTTCTTTTTTACGTAAGCTGATGCCAAAAGAAAACGCGCTACATTTTCATGCAGCGCGTTTCTGTTTACGTCCACTTGGGGTTGGACGTGAATTCGGTATTCTACTCAGCAACCAAGATGCTGAGTAACGGCGGTACGTAACCAGCTGAAACGCCAGAACGGATCATCGCGACGATCCATAACGTCTCGGCGGCTCGATGTCCGTCGATTATTGGTACTGAATGAAGAAAATTCGAAGCTACGGCGATCCGGCTTGCGGCGCTCGAAACTTTGTCGAGTGATCGTAGTCGTCATATGGTTATCCTCCTTCTGTTGGATAATATGTAAACGTCTCAGTAATTAACTGCGCTACATTCTGCAACTCAGTGGTGACTATATAGTGTAAAACAGCCGAAATTGCAATGCTGTCGCCGACTCAACGAGAACAAGATCACGCCCGTGATGCTCATATAAAGCGAATACAGGGGCGTAGCTCACCACTATTTCCATTCCGTTTGAGTTAAATTCGAGCTATGTTGGGTTAACCATGATTAGCATAGGAAACCGCAAGATATGGTGATTAAGGGCCTACACCACAATGCATATCGGTGTCGTGATTCGGAAGAAACCCGGCAGTTTTATGAGGATTTTCTAGGCCTGCCGCTTGCAGATGCCTTTCCGATCGGTGAAACCAAGACAGGTCGGAAAACGGAAGCGCTACACAGCTTTTACCAGTTGGGCGATGGATCGTTTCTGGCATTTTTTGAAGTTCCCGATTCGCCATTCGAGTTTATTGACCAGCATGACTATGATTTGCATATCGCGCTAGAGGTCGACAACGACACATTACTGGCTATGTTCGATAGGGGCAAAGCCAGTGGTATTGATACCCGTGGGGTTGCCGATCACGGGTTCATTCATTCGATTTACTTCCGCGATCCCAACGGGTATGTAATCGAATTAACGGCCCCTCAGGGTGATTCGAATGAATACGCCACGGTCGCTAAAGCCCGCGCCCATGACGTGCTGGCCCAATGGCAAAAAGACAAGGGGCTAGCCTAACCCCGTTCACACTATCGGATACAACACACGGACCCCAACACATGAATATTCTTCACATTATACTGGCAATTTTTTTACCGCCCATCGCAGCCTTTCTCAAAGTCGGGCTGTCAGGTCACTTCTTTATCAACATTATTTTATCGTTGTTTGGTCTGTTCCCCGGATCGATTCACGCGATCTGGTTGTTGGTGAAAAAGTAATCAAAACGGCGGTGAGATACCCCACCGCCGTCATGAAACTCAATTCACATGTAGCCGAACTAGCCGCCCGCCTGAATCTCCATGGCGATGTCGGAGTATTTTTTATCGATTTCAGGCGCTGTCCACGCATCAACAAGATCGTAGACTTCTTCATAAGCAGTTGCGTCTTTATGCATGGTGAACCCGGCAATCCAGGTCATGATGCCTTCTTTTGGCACCATCATGTCCACGGCAAGGCCTTGCTTTTTGAGGCTCACCAGTGACTGGTTCCAACCATAGGCAGCAACGATCTCGCCAGATGCCATGGCCTGCTCCATTTCAGTTGGTGATGACCAATAGAACCGCAGCAAGTCACGCTGCTTGGTTGCCAACTTTTTGACTTCGACCAATTGCTTGTCATCAAGTGAATTGATGTTGTCCATGCCCAGAACTAGGGCGGCAATCTGGATGATCGAATCGGATGCATCATAAAATGCGATACGGCCCTTGTAGCGTTCATCATACAGAATGGCCCAAGTGTTATCTTCCATATACTTGGGGTCAACCAAATCCGTACGGTACACCACGGAACTGTTCCCGAACTCACTGGGGATCATGTATTGATCGCCATTCACCTTGGCTGACTTTTCGTTCTGAATACCGGGGAACAAATCACCCCAGTTCTTGACCTTAGATGTATCGAAGGGCTGCAACAAACCGGCTTCATGCCAGCGTTTTACATTGTAGTTGCCGGGATGCATGAGGTCAGGTGCCCAACCCGTCATCATCTTGGCCAGGGAATCTTCCTCATTCCCAATATTACTGGTGGTCGGCATGCTGCCATACTTGGCAACATAGTCGCCCATCAGTTCAGGAACGTCGTATCCCGCCCATGTGTGATAGTGAACTCGCTCACTTGCTGTCGCCGGATTGGATATCATCGGTAACATCGAATACGTCACACCGACAGCGGCCAGCGTTTTGAGCGCATCACGTCGTGATACAGTTGGTTTTATCTGTATTAGTTCCGACTTGATCTGACACCGCACCCTTGAACGGGTGAGGGTTACCGGTTTTGATGGTGGTGCAAAACCAACCATCGAAACACAAACGAAAGGTAACCCTCATGTTACAGAGTAATCAAAAAATCATCCGTC